>DATJFE010000072.1:0-14643 GCA_035495955.1 Vicinamibacterales bacterium
CGGTGGACGCGGAGAGCACGCGTCCACCGCTCCTTGCAAAACGCACAGAACGCGTTTCGCACAGCGCCCACAGCCAACTTCTTCAACAGGAGGACACTTCTAACGAGCGGAAACCGGGGACACTTCTAACGAGCTTTGACACGCAATTATAGGGCACCTTGACTTGAGTCGCGGCCAACAGTACTTTCGTCCGTTATGGAATCGTCGGGCAGCGTTTTCAACGCCATGCTCCAGGAGTTCGATGGAGCCGCGCGCCTTCTCGGCCTCGACCCCGGCGTGTGGAAAGTCCTGACGCACCCCAAGCGGCAAATCACGGTTTCCTGCCCGATCCAGATGGACAACGGGGAGATCGAGGTCTTCACCGGCTACCGCGTCCAATACAACATCACGCTCGGGCCCGCCAAAGGCGGTATCCGGTACCACCCCGGCGTCACGCTCGACGAAGTCACGGCGCTGGCGGCATGGATGACGTGGAAGTGCGCGGTGGCGCACATTCCGTTCGGCGGCGCCAAGGGAGGCGTCATCGTGGATCCGAATCGCCTGTCGCGCCGCGAGCTGGAGGCGCTGACCCGCCGCTACGTCGCCGAGATCGTCGACGCGATCGGACCGGAAAAAGACGTGCCCGCGCCCGACGTCAACACGAACGACCAGATCATGGCGTGGGTGATGGACACCTACAGCATGCACGTCGGCCATACGGCGACCGCGGTCGTGACCGGGAAGCCCATCGAGATGGGGGGATCGCTCGGACGGCGGGAGGCGACTGGACGCGGCGTGATGATCGTCACGCGCGAGGCGGCCAAACACCTCGGGCTCGACATGAACGGCGCCACCGTCGCGGTTCAGGGGTTCGGCAACGTCGGATCGGTCTCGGCCGATCTGCTGTCGAAGCTCGGCGCGAAGATCGTCGCCGTCAGCGACTGGAAGGGAGCCGTCCACAACGCGAAGGGTCTCGACATCCAGAAGATGATCGACTACGCCAGGCAGCACAAGTCGATCGACGGCTTCCCCGGCGGCGACCCGCTGGACAACGCGAAGCTGTTCGGGCTCGACGTCGACGTGCTCGTCCCGGCGGCGCTCGAAAACCAGATCACGATGGAGAACGCGCCGGCCATCAAGGCGAAGATCGTGGCGGAAGGGGCGAACGGACCGACCACGCCGGACGCGCACAAGCATCTGCACGACCGCGGCGTCTTCGTGATTCCCGACATCCTCGCCAACGCCGGCGGCGTCACGACCTCCTACTTCGAGTGGGTCCAGGATCGACACGGCTACTTCTGGGAGGAGGAAGAAGTCAACAAGCGCCTCGAGCGGAAGATGTGCGAGGCGTTCAAGGACGTCCTCGACACGTCCATCCGCTACAAGACCGACATGCGCACCGCCGCCTACATCGTCGCAATCAACCGGGTGGCGACGGTGACGAAGATGCGCGGCATGTACGCGTAACGGCGGTCCGGAACCGCCCCCCGGCGAACTCCAGAACGTCGGCGCGCGTATGTCCAGGCATGCTCGCGGACGGACTCTCCGACGCGCGGTACGCCGCCAGATGGCTGGTGCGGAGCCCGGGGTTCGCGCTGGTGGCCGTTCTGTCGCTGGCCGTTGGCATCGCGCTCAACACGACACTCTTTGCCCTGATCGACGCGCTGTTGTTGCGGCCGTTGTCCGTGTCGCGTCCCGACCGCCTCGTCAGCGTCTACACTCGCGGCGGCGGCGGCGACAAGTACTCCACCACCTCCTACCCCGACTACGTCGACCTCCGAGCCCGAAACGACGTCTTCAGCGATCTGGTCGGGTTCAGTCCGGCAATCGCGGCGCTCAAGGCCGGCGATCGATCGCGCATGGCGCTCGGCGAAGTGGTGACGGGCAACTACTTTCAGGTGCTCGGGATTTCGGCCGCCCTCGGACGGACGATTCTTCCCGACGACGATCGCCGCGGCGCCCCGAGAGTTGTCGTCGTATCCCACCGGTTCTGGCAGCACGAGTACGGCGGTGATCGATCCGTGCTCGGCCGGACGCTCCTGATTCATGGACAGCCGTATCTCATCGTCGGTGTCGCGCCGGCAGCGTTCACCGGACTCGTTCCCATGCTGCAGCCGGAGCTGTGGCTGCCGGTGGCGTGGGTCGACGAAGTAGAGCCCGCGGGGATTCAGGATGCCGTTCCGTCGCCGGGCGACAGCCGTATCGAACGCCGCGGACAGCGATGGCTGTTCCTCAAAGGACGGCTCAAGGAAGGAGCGACGCCGGCGAGTGCAGAGGCCAACCTCCAGGTAATCATGTCGCAGCTTGCGACGGCATTTCCGAAGACCAACGAAGGACGTCCGGTTGCCACAGCGGTGAACGTCCGAATCCATCCGGATGCCGACGGGCGGCTGCGCCTCGTCGCCGGCGGACTGATGGTCGCGATCGCGCTCGTGCTGCTGATCGCATGTGCCAACGTCGCCAACATGCTGCTGGCGAGAGGATCCGCGCGCCGCAAGGAAATCGGAATCCGGCTCGCGATCGGCGCCAGCCGCGCTCGCTTGATCCGCCTGCTGCTCACCGAGAGCATCGTCCTGGCGTCGCTCGGGGCCGTCGGCGGCGCGCTGCTGGCCGCGTGGGCGCTTCGGCTTCTTGCAACGGCGCCGCTTCCCATTCCAATCCCTCTCGCGCTGAACTTCGGCGTCGACGGACGCGTCCTGCTCTTCACGACGCTCATCGCCGCCGCGGCAGGCGTGGCCGCGGGACTCGCCCCGGCGCTCCGCGCGACGAGGATCGACCTGTCGTCGGACATGAAGGGGGATGCGCCCGCGGGAAAAGGCCGATGGCGCTGGTCGCTAAGGGACGGGCTGGTCGTCCTGCAGACGGCGGTGACGCTGGTGCTGCTGGTCGCGGCGGGCCTGCTCACGCGAAGCATCCTGAAGGCCCAGGACATCACCCTCGGCTTCCGCACGGACGGCGTCGTCGCGCTCTCGGCGGAGCTGAGCCTTGTCGGCTACGACGACGCGCGGGCGACACGGTTGTACGAGGCGGCGGCGGATCGTGTGCGCGGCATGCCGGGCGTCGTCAGCGTGTCGCGCGCGGTGCGCCAGCCGCTCTCGATCAACTACACCAACAACACTATTTTCTTTCCCGAGCGCGCCGCCGCCCTTCCCCGCGGGACGTCGATCGGCGCGACATGGGTGGACGAGCATTATTTCGCCACGCTCGGCATTCCGCTGCTGCGGGGCCGCAACTTCGACAGGGGCGATACCGCGTCCGCCCGGCGTGTCGCCATCGTGAACGAAGCCTTCGTCCACCGGTACTGGCCCGGCGAAGACGGGCTCGGACGACACTTCCGGCGGCTCGGACCCGACGGTCCGGAATACGAGGTCGTTGGCGTGTCGGGTGATTACAAGGTCCAGAGCGTAGGCGAGCATCCCACGCCGTACATCCACTATGCGCTGGCGCAGCGGGCGTTCACCGGCAACGTGTTCATCGCGCGCACGTCGTCCGACGCCGGCGCCCTGCTCGCCGCGATGCGGCGCGAGCTGCTCGCGCTCGAGCCCAACATGATCTTCTTCGAAAGCCACACGATGAACGCACAGGTCGACGCCGCGCTCCTTCCCGCGCGCGTCGCGGCGCAAACGCTCAGCCTCGTCGGCCTTGTGGCGACGCTGCTCGCCGCCGTCGGACTGTACGGCGTGATCGCCTACGCGGTCGGCCGGCGGACGCGCGAGATCGGAATCCGACTGGCGCTCGGCGCGGCGCCGAGGCAGGTCCTCGGCATGATTATGCGGCAGGGTCTCGGCCTGGCGGGCGTGGGCGTGGCCGCGGGGCTGCTCTTCTCCTGGATTGCCGCGAAGGCGATCGCGTCGGGCCTGTACGGCGTCGGCGCCTGGGATCCGGCCGCATGGGGATCGGCCGTGGGCGTGCTGCTCGGATCCGCGGCGCTGGCCAATTTCGTGCCGGCCAGACGCGCCGCGCGCGTCGATCCCTCGACGGCGCTGCGGACCCAGTAACACAATTCCCGACGACAATTCGTGAATTCGTGACTTCGTGAATGCCGCGTTACCCGCCGATCCTGAAGCCGATCATCTGCTGCGCGGTTCCCGACGGCGCTTTCGCGTTCAGCTCGAGGATGTACTCGCCGGCGGCGAGCGAGGCGAGCGGAAAATCGATCACCAGCGGCTTGCCTTCCGTCGCCTGGATCGGCACGTCGGCCATGGGCTGGCCGGCGCGGTTGAGCAGACGGGCGGTCACCTCGGGCGGCGTCCCGCCGGCGGCATACGCGTCGAAGCGAATCAGGAGGCGCTCGGCGCGGCTGAACTCGCGCGTGACGATCGGCGGGGCGTCGGGGTTGTTCCGGAGCTGCAGCATTTCGCGCGCGGTGCGCGCACGGTACACGCGCGGCGTCGAGAGCGAGACCTGCGTCTGCGCGTAGTCGGGCAGCGTCAGCGTTTCGCTGGTCGAGTCGATCACCCGCCCCTGGGCGTTCTCGACGATGATTCTGAGCTCGACGGCGCCGGGCGGCGCGCTGAACGCGACGCTCGCGGCCGCTGCGGGCTTCGTCGCTGACACCGTCGTCGATGCCGCCGGCGCGGCCCCGGCGTCCGGCGCGGCGCCGCCTGCGGCGTCATCGGGCACACGGCCGCGAAACACCGGGTGGCCGTCCGCCGCGGTCGCCGTCAGGACGACCCGCGCCGCGGCGTCGCCCGGGCGAGCGTTTTCCTGTGCCGCCAACGGCTCCCACGCAAAGGCGACGCGCGTCTGTCCGTCGGGGCCGCGATCGGTGCCCGTCCAGAAGCGCGCGGCATGTCCGCCGTGCGTCGGCTCGACGATCGAATTGAGGGCGTTCGAGACGGCCGGCGGCGGGCCGGGTTTGGGCGGCGCCGTCGCGCGCGCCGCGTCGTCCGCTGTATAGGCCCAATACCCCTTGCGCGCCCGGATCTCGACGCCCGGCCGCTTCACGCGTACATCGATGGTGTGGAATTTGCCGTCCGTTGGCGCGCTCGCCGACGTGTAGCCGAGGAGGTAATAGCCGCTGGCGTCCCGGATAATCTGCTTCATGCCGGCCGCCAGATCGTTTCGATTGACGATCGCGCGTCCGTCCGTGTTGTTCGCGAGGACGTACAGCGTGTCGATCGTCGCGGTGAGGTTCTGCCGGTCGGTCTGGAGCGCGACGCCCTGGTTCACGTCGTACTCGAAGGCGGCCAGGCCGCGGGGATCGACCGCGTAGATCGACGTGTTGTTGCGGTTGACGGTCTCGTAGGTTTCCCGCAGGCGGCTCGTCAGGTCCATCTGATTGAAGAAGTTCTGCGAGTCCGCGCGTGGATCGTTGGCCTGCGCGCCCGGCTGCGCGCGGTTGCCGATGCCCGGCAGCGCGGCGATGGGATCGTTGAGCTGCGGCGGCAGCGTGGCCGTAAAGCCCTCGCTCACGAACACGATCGTCTTGCGTCCCTCGCGCATGCCGCCGAGCTTCACGGCCGCGCCCGACACCGCGGTCAGCGTCACGTCGTCGCGAATCCGCTCGACCGTCGCCGCGGGGTAGTAGGCGTAGCGTTCCTCGAACTCGTTGCGCGGCTCGTAAACGCCCTTGCGCCCCTCGAACTTGTTGATCGCGCTGATCAGCGATCCGTGATCGCGGGTGAACGTCAGGGCGGTGACGGGCGTCAGCGGGTACATGATCGCGACCATGTCCTGCGGGGCGAGCTGGTTCTGCACGAAATCGATGAGCGGCCGCCGGACGGCCAGGTCGTTCCCCCGGCGGACGTGATAGTCGTCGAGGAAGATCACGAACAGCCGGACATTGGGCTGCCGCGCCTCGCTCTCTTCGTCATAGGTGCTGCGGATGGCTCTGGGCGCCGGGCCCTCGGCCGTCAGCGGATCGATCTTCACGACGTCGAACGTCTGGACCTGCTGCGGCTTCTTGTCTTCGCGGACCTCGAAGTCGTCCTGCTTCATGTCCAGGACGACCTCGCCGGATTTCTTGTCAGTGACGATGACGTCGACGCTGACGAAATTGATGCCGCTCCGGATGACGGGCGGTCCCTGGGGAGGCGTCTGCGGCGTGGACGGCGGCCTCGCCGGAGGCTGCTGCGCCGGCGGCTGCTGCACCGGGGGCTGCTGCGCCGGCACCGCCGCGCACAGGCCGACAATCATGACCGCGGCTGTGGCGAGACGGGCGTGCAGTCCCATACCCCGATGATAACATTCAGATCATGGCCGAACAGACGATCGAGCACGTCCAGCCGCTGACGGTTCTCGCCGAAGATGAGCTCCTGTTCCGCGACAGCGTCCGCGAATTCGCCGAGCGGCAGGTTCGTCCGCTCGTTCGCGAAATGGACGAACACGCCGGGATCCCGAGAGATCTCGTGGCCAAGCTCTTCGATCTGGGGGTCATGGCGATCGAAATCCCCGAGACGTATGGCGGCGCCGGCGCCACGTTCTTTCACGCCGTCCTGGCCGTCGAGGAGCTGTCCCGCGTCGATCCGTCAATCGGCGTCCTCGTCGATGTGCAGAACACGCTGGTCGCCAACGCCCTCCTGCGCTGGGGGAGCGACGATGTCAAGCGCCGGTACCTGACGAAGCTGGCCTCGGGCAGCGTGGGCGCGTACGCGCTCTCGGAAGCCGGATCCGGAAGCGACGCCTTTGCGCTGGCGACCCGGGCTCGAGCGGACGGCGACGGCTACGCGATCACAGGCCGCAAGCTCTGGATCACCAACGGCAACGAAGCGGACGTCTTTCTCGTGTTCGCCACCGTCGATCCCGGCGCCGGCTATCGCGGCATCACCGCCTTCATCGTCGAGCGCGGGTTCGCCGGGTTCACCGTCGGGAAAAAGGAGGACAAACTCGGGATTCGGGCGAGCAGCACGTGCGAGCTGATCCTCGAGGACTGCCGCGTGCCGAAGGCGAACGTGCTCGGCGAAGTCGGCAAAGGCTACAAGACGGCCATCGAGACGCTGAACGAAGGACGCATCGGCATCGGCGCCCAGATGCTCGGCCTTGCAGCCGGCGCGCTCGATCACACGATCCGCTATACGAAGGAGCGCAAGCAGTTCGGCAAGGCGATCGCCGAATTCCAGGCCGTCCAGCACCAGATCGCGCGCGCGGCGGTCGACGTCGAGGCGGCGCGCCTGACCGTCTACAACGCCGCGCGCCTGCGCGACGCGGGTCGGCCGTTCCTCACCGAAGCGGCGATCTGCAAGATCTTCTCGTCGGAGGTCGCCGAGCGCGTCTCGTCGCTCGCGGTCAATCTGTTCGGCGGCAATGGATTCGTCAAGGAGTACCCGGTGGAGAAGCTGTTCCGGGACGCGAAGATCGGGCAGATTTACGAAGGCACGTCCAACCTTCAGCTCCAGACGATCGCCAAGCAGCTTCTTGGCTGATGACAAAGACCGGATTGGGGAGTGGCGACTGGCGAGTGCCGATTGACATTGTCGATTGTCGATTTCAGATCGACGCACTTTCGATTGCCGATTGTGGGTAATGTCGATTGTGGGTTGCCGATTGTGGGTTGCCGATTGTGGGTTGCCGATTGTGGGTTGTCGATTGTGGGTTGCCGATTGTGGGTTGTCGATTGTGGGTGATTCCGATTGGGTGATATCGATTAGGAGATTGACGATTTCGCGGCTGTGAGCGGTGTGCAGCGGCGATCCGAAGGCGGCGGACCATCGACAACCGATCCACACTCGACAACCGATCCGCACTCGACAACCGATCCGCACTCGACAACCGAGTCCGCACTCGACAGCCGATCGACACTCGACAGCCGATCGACACTCGACAGCCGATCCACACTCGACAACCGATCCACACTCGACAACCGATCCACACTCGACAACCGATCCACACTCGACGACCGATCCACAATCGACAACCGATCGGCACTCGACAACCGATCCGCACTCGACAATACGTCGATCGACCCTCGTCAATCGACAATGCCAATCGGCAATCGCCAATCGGCAATCGCCACTCGAGCGAGCTTCTACCCCAGCACCTGCTCCGCGATCACCATGCGCTGCACTTCGGACGTTCCCTGGTAGATCTCGGTAGCGCGGACATCACGGAACAGACGCTCGACAACCGAGCCGCGGCGGTAGCCCTGCGACGCGAGGATCTGCATGGCCCGATCGGCGGCGCGATGGGCGGCTTCCGATGCGGCGAGCTTGGCCATCGCCGCCTCGAGCGTCAGCCGGTCGCGGCGCCCGCCGGCGCGCGCAGGCCGTCCCGCGGCCCCGGAGGTGCGCGCACGGCTGTCGGCGGCTCTCAGCACGAGCATCCGCGCGGCATCGAGCTCGGTCGCGGTGTCGGCGAGCATCCACTGGATCGCCTGGTAATTGCCGATCGGCTGGCCGAACGCCTCGCGCCGCTTCGCGTGGGCGATCGCCGCGTCGAGCGCGGCCTGGCCGACGCCGAGCGCCTGGGCGGCGATGGCCACGCGGCCGCCGTCGAGCGCCCACATCGCGATCTGGAAGCCGTCGCGCGGGCCGCCCAGCAGCGCGTCGGTGCCCAGGCGAACGGCCTTCAACTCGAGATCGACGCAGCCGAGGCCGCGGACGCCAAGCGAATCGGATGACGCCGCGCGTGAAACGCCCGGTGTATCGAGCGGGACGAGAAACGCGCCGACGCTGCGTCGCTCGACTCGCTCCGTCCGCTCGGGACGGCCTGAGTCTGTCGGAGGGCCGGCGGGATCCGTTGCGGCGAAGACGATCGCGACGTCCGCGACCTCGGCGTTGGCCACCCAGACTTTCCGCCCGTCCAGGACGTAGCCGCGATCGTCGACGTGCGCGACCGTCTGCTGATTGGCCGCGTCGGATCCCGCATGCTCCTCGGAGAGGGCGAACGCGCCGAGCGCTTCGCCGGACGCGAGCGGACGGAGCCACGTCTGTTTCTGCGCGTCGGTTCCGAATGCCGCGATCGGCTCGGCGACGAGCGAATTGTTCACGCTCGCGATCGCGGATACCACGGCGCTCGCCTTTGCCAGCGCCTCGAGCGCTACGGCGTAGCTGACGTCATCCGCACCCGCGCCGCCCCACTCCTTTGCAATCGTGGCTCCGAGCAGACCGCGCGAGGCGGCCTCGGCGATCAACTCGCGCGGAAACCGCGCATCCTCGTCGATGGCCGCGGCGCGGGGGGCCACCCGTTCGGTTGCGAACCGCTCGGCCGCCGCTTGAAACGCGGCCTGCGCATCGGTCAGGTCGAAGATCATCCTTCTATTATGTTATGCGTCCTCCCGCATGCCACCACTGCGCCATCATCGCGGCAGCCATGCGGATGTGGTACGGATCCTGGGCGTTGCGCTACGGCTGGCCGCCGCGGCGTACGCGCTGCTGCTGGGCACGTGGGGGCATCAGCTTCGATGCGACGACGCTGATCATCCTGACGATGATTGCAAGCGAATGCTATCTGGGCGATTGTGCGCGACCCGATCGAGACGGTCCGATTCGCTGCCGAAGCCAAAGGTCTGGTGCTGGACGCCGCGCTGGACGAAGGAACGACCGTGATGGGCGATCCCGATCGCCTCCTTCAGATCGCATGGAATCTGCTCTCGAACGCCATCCGGTTTACGGCGATTGCCTATCGCGGTCGCCAGATGACTCCGAACTGACAACCTCCTCAAGGACCATTGGTGAATTCGTGAATTCGCGAATTCAATTCACCCACTCACCAATTCACCACTCACCAATAGTCCCGCGCTAGTCAGCGAGGCGCGCGAATATGGGACGGAGCCTGGCGGCGGTGTCAGGAAGCTCTTCTGGCAGGACGCGCGTACGACCGACCACCGTCATGAAGTTCGTGTCGCCATTCCAGCGCGGGACGACGTGCATGTGCACGTGATCGAGGATGCCGGCGCCCGCGGGCTTCCCCAGGTTGATGCCCATGTTGAGGCCGTGGGGCGCGTACGTCTCGGTCAGGGCGATCTCGGCGCGCCGCGTCAGCTCGATGAGCTCGGAAAGCTCCTCCGGCGTCGCCGATCCGAGCGTCGCGATGTGGCGCATGGGAACCACCATCAGGTGGCCGTTGTTGTACGGAAAGAGATTCAGGATGACGAAGCAGCTTCGGCCTCGGAAGACGATCAGCGACTCGGCGTCCGGATCGGTCAGGGCGCTGCAGAAGACGCAACCCGCGCTCGGACTGGCGCCGGTGATATAGGCGAGACGCCACGGACTCCAGAGGTGTTCCATTGCAGATTGCCGGTTGGCGATTGCCGATCGCGGATCGCCGGTTGGCGATTGCCAATCGACGGAGCGATGATTGGTGATTGTCAATCGCCAATCGCGAACCGCCAATCGAAAATCAGACGCCGGCGACGTCCGGAGGCAAGGCGGGCGTCGAGGCCTCGGCTTCGCGGTTGATCAGCTCCTTCAGCTCCTTGCCGGGCTTGAAGTAGGGAACCTTCTTCGGCGGCACGTCCACCTTGTCGCCCGTCTTCGGATTGCGCCCCTTGCGCGGCTCCCGCCGCCGCAGCCGGAAGCTGCCGAATCCGCGCAGCTCGATCTTCTCGCCGCGATGCAGCGCGTCGATGATGCTCTTGAAGACCGTGTCGACGATGACTTCCGAATGCTTCTTCGTGAGGTCCGAAACCCGCGAGACTTCCTCGACGAGCTCCGCTTTCGTCATGCTGCCGGTGTTCATTGGCTCCCCCCGGTGCGAGGGGTGCGCGCGGTGCGAACGGTGCCCGCGGTGCTGCTCGGCACCTCTCGCACATCGCGCACCTCACGCACCTCGAGCACCTATTGTTGATGCTTGAAATGATCCCCGAGCGTCGCTTCCGGTCGCCCCGTGGACTCGGTGTAGGCCTCCCAGTCGGCGCGGAACTCGTCGTTCTTGAGCGCGCGGATGCTCAAGCCGATCTTGCGCTCGCTGGGAATGAGCTTGATGATCTTCATCTGGTACGTCTCGCCCACCTGCAGATCGAGCTTGCCTTCCTTGCC
The DNA here is from genome assembly GCA_035495955.1 of Vicinamibacterales bacterium. Lineage (GTDB taxonomy): Bacteria > Acidobacteriota > Vicinamibacteria > Vicinamibacterales > 2-12-FULL-66-21 > JAICSD01. The sequence goes on from DATJFE010000072.1 coordinate 10,896, forward strand.
CTTCTGCGACGAGTCGTCGAACTCCGACACGTGAATCAGGCCTTCGATGCCCTCGGCGAGCTCGACGAACGCGCCGAAGTTCGTCATGCGCACGATCTTGCCCTCGACCGTGTCGCCGACGTGGTGCTGCTGGAAGAACTCGTCCCAGATGTCGGTCTGGAGCTGCTTGAGGCCCAGCGAGAGCCGCTGGTTCTCGGCGTCGATGTTGAGGACCATCGCCTCGACGGTGTCCCCCTTCTTCAGCGCCTCCGACGGGTGCTTCAGCCGCTTGCTCCAGGACATGTCGGAAATGTGGATCAGGCCGTCGATGCCTTCCTCGACCTCGACGAACGCGCCGAACTCGGTCAGGTTGCGCACCTTGCCGGTGATGGTCGTGCCGATCGGGTATTTCTCCGACAGCTCGTGCCACGGATTGCTCTCGACCTGCTTGAGGCCGAGGGAAATCCGGCGCGCCCCCGGATCCACGCCCAGCACCATGGTTTCGACCGTGTCGCCGACGTTGAGGATCTTCGACGGGTGCTTGACGCGCTTGCTCCACGACATCTCGCTGACGTGGATCAAGCCTTCGACGCCGGGCTCGAGCTCGACGAAGGCGCCGTAGTCGGTCAGGCTGACCACCTTGCCGGAGAGCCGCGCGCCGACCGGATAGCGTTCGATCACGTTCGACCACGGATCGTTCATCAACTGCTTGTGACCGAGCGACACGCGTTCGGTTGCCGGGTCGTACTTCAGCACGATGACGTCGATTTCCTGGTTGACCTGGAAGAGCTCGGACGGGTGCGTCACGCGCCCCCACGACATGTCGGTGATGTGCAGAAGTCCGTCGATGCCGCCCAGATCGATGAACGCGCCGTAGTCGGTGATGTTCTTGACGACACCGCGGAGGACTTTTCCTTCGGCGAGCGTGTCCAGCGTGTGCTTCTTCTTCTCAGCGTTCTCCTCTTCGAGGAGCACCTTGCGGGAGAGCACGATGTTGCCGCGCTTCTTGTTGACCTTGATGACGCGCATCCGCAGCTCCTGGCCGCGCAGCGCGTCGAGGTTCCGGACGGGACGCACGTCGATCTGCGATCCGGGCAGGAACGCGCGGACGCCGATGTCCACCGCGAGGCCGCCCTTGATGCGCTCGATGACGCGGCCGATGACGACCTTGCGCTCGGCATAGGCCTTCTCGACTTCGTCCCAGATCTTCATCTTCTCGGCTTTTTCACGCGAGAGCACCACGTAGCCTTCGCGGTCCTCGGTGCGCTCGAGCAGCACGTCGACGATGTCGCCGGGCTGCACCGTGATGTGGCCGTTCTCGTCCACGAACTCGTCGACGGGGATGATCCCTTCGGACTTGTATCCGACGTCGACAATGACTTCCGACGGCGTGACCTTCAGCACCGTCCCCTTCACGACCTCGCCTTCCGCGATATTGCGGAAGCTGTTATCGTAAAGATCCAGAAGGCGTGCGTATTCCTGCGGATCGACCTGATCGTCCATCGGGGAGAAACCCGTGGTTTTCTCAGCGGTCCCGGTCGCGCCACCTCCTTGTTTGTGTTTGAACTTCGTGTCGTCTGCTTGCGCCATGCTCAGCGGGTCCTCCTGCACGTACTTGCCGGGATCGCAGCTCCGGCGGGCTGTGAATGTGCTCTCGCTTGATTTGCGATAAGCAGTAGATTATCCATCACTTACGGACGTTCGGTCAAGCGCCGCGGACGACGGCCGCGCAAGACGGCCGCCGCAGTACGCGGACCATGCGGAACAGGGAAACGGAGACCTCAAATGGCCAGGAAGCCGGCGCGGAAAGCGAAGTCACCAAAACGGACAAAAGCGTCACGAAAATCGGGCCTGCGGAAGAGGTCAGTTGCCCCAAAGCGGCGTTCGGCGGCGCGAAAGAGAACGACGGCCAAAGCCGCGCGGACGCGGCGCGCGGCCCCCGGACGCGGAAAGCGGCCGGCGACGCGGAGGTCCGCCCGGCGGCCCGCCTCTCCGAAGCGGCCGAAGAGAGGGGGGACCGGACGCGAAGCCACTCTCGACCAGACGCCCGAGACCGGCCGCTCGGTTCGCGGCCCGACGAATCCCATGCCGACGAAGCGCTCGACCGGCACTCCGTCCGGGGCCGGCGACTCGCGGCGCATTCCGTCCCTCGAGCGGGAGCGCCGGCGGCTGCGGGAGATCGACGAAGGCGTGCCGGGGCCGCCGTCGAGTCTGAACATGGACCGCCACGGATCGGCCGTCCGCACAGGCCGCGCCGCGCTGCGCCACGCAAAACAGGAACACACCGAAACCAGTCCCGCGATGACCGGCGGTGATGTCGACGCCGACTGGGAAGACGCTTACGCCGTCGGCGACGAAGCGCCCGGCGGCGATAACCCGACGCCGGATCAGGACCGCGTCGACGACATCGGCCGCGCGCTCGGGATCGAGTACCAGGACAACGAGGAGCTCAAGGCCGCCGACAAGATCATCGAGCGCGACCGGCATCGATGGGAGCTCGACCCCGCCTCGGCCGAAGACTATAAGGAGCACGAAGAGTAGGAAATGGTGTAACCTCCTCCGGTCATTCCATCACCGGAGGAGGGCGGATGCGGCAGTCCCTGATGGCCGCGCTGGCGGCGGCGTGCCTTGTCTCGATTCACTCGTCGGCGCAAGCCCCGGCGAATCCCACCAAAATCGATTTCGTCCGCGACGTGCAGCCGATTTTCCAGCAGCACTGCTACGAGTGCCATGGGGCGGACAAGCAGATGAACGGGCTGCGGCTCGACCGCCGTCACGAGGCGATGCGCGGCGGGACGGTCGCGGTCATCGGCCGCGGCAGCTCGGCGTCGAGCCGTCTGTATCTCCGCCTGATCGGCACGCAGTTCGGCGAGCGAATGCCCAAGGACGGGCATCTCACTCCCGATCAGATCGAGACGATCAAGGCGTGGATCGATCAGGGAGCCGAGTGGCCCGACGCCGCAGCGGGCGATCCGCCAAGGCTTCCGACCGACCGAGACGCGACCGCCGCGATCGACGCCGTTCGCGCCGGCAACCGCTCCGCGCTGGCGAAGCTCGTCGCCGCCAATCCGGCCGCGCTGAACCGCCGCGGTCCCGGCGGATCGACTCCGCTGATGTACGCGGCGCTGGTCGAGGACCGCGAAGCCGTCCGGCTGATGCTCGAGGCCGGCGCCAATCCCAACGTCCAGAACGACGCCAACGCCACCGCGCTGATGTGGGCGGTCGCCGATCTCGAGAACACGCAGCGGCTGATCGACGCGGGCGCCGACGTGAACGCCCGCTCGAGCGACGGCCGCACGCCGCTGATGATCGCGGCGTCGCGGCGCGGATCCGCGCCGGTGCTGAAGCTCCTGCTCGATCGCGGCGCGCGAGCCAACGTCTCGGGCCCGTGGGTCGCCGGCAGCATCACGCCGCTCGGCGAAGCGGCGCTGGCCGGCGACGCCGACATGATCGCGCTGCTGCTCGAACGCGGCGCGAAGCTGACCGCGCCGACGCCTATCGGCCTGGCCATGCGGGCGCGCTGCGATCGCTGCGTAGGCCTGCTGCTGAAGGATGCGCCGAAGGACCTGCTCAGCGGCGTCATGGCGATGGGTGGACCGCCGCTCGGCCCGGCGCTGGCGACGATCCCGATGCTGCACGCGGGCGCCGACCCCAACGTCCTGCATCCATCCGGACTGAACATGCTGATGCTGACGGCGGCCTCGGACGCGCAGCCGGTGGACGCGGCGCGCGCCCTGATCGAGCGCGGTCTCGACGTCAACGCCGAGGG
>DATJFE010000073.1:0-30980 GCA_035495955.1 Vicinamibacterales bacterium
CGCTCAGGCCGTGTGAGAGGATTCGTGAACGGTGGATGCGCTCTGTCGTCAAGCGGTCCCGGATTGATCTAAGATCGTCTTCCGCTGCAGGAGGATCGATGGCCGCATACACCTACCATCAACTGAAGGAAAAGACGATCGCCGAGCTCCGCGACATCGCCAAGGGCGTCGAGAACCAGGACGCGGTGCAGGGATATTCGCAGATGAACAAGGAGCATCTGCTGCCCGCGCTTGCGAAAGCGCTCGGCATCGACACCCACGAGCACCACGAAGTGAAAGGGATCGACAAGGCGGGGATCAAGGCGAAGATCAAGATGCTGAAAGCCGCGCGCGACAAGGCCCTCGACGCGCACAATCACGACACGCTGAAGGCGGTTCGCCGCCAGATTCACCATTTGAACAGGCAGATCCGCGCGCATCTTTCTTGATCCGGGGGCTTCGCCCCCGGACCCCCCTACACGCTTACTCGCTCGCCGCTTCGCCGGCTCGCTCCGTTCGCGTGGCTCGCATCGCTGCGCTCGCTCGCTTTCGCGGCATGGTACCATCCTGCTCCATCGGAGGTGACAGCTGCGACGCATCCTGACTGCGGGACTTCTCGCAACGACCCTCGTCACCGCGCATGCCCAGCGCGGGGCACCATCGTCCGGGCGCGTGAAGGCGCTTGTCGGCGGAACGCTCGTCGACGGTTTTGCCGGGCCGCCCATCCAGAACAGCGTCGTCCTGATCGACGGGGACAAGATCTCCGCCGTGGGACAGGTCGGCACCCTCCCGGTGCCGCCCGGCGCCGAGGTGATCTCGACCGAAGGGATGACCGTGCTGCCCGGGCTCTGGGACATGCACGTCCACACGATGATCGTCGGCCACGCCGACTACGACCACTGGGACCAGGCGTACATGCCCCAGTTCGAGTCGGTGATCATGCCAGCGGCGGCGAAACAACTGCTCAGCGCGGGCGTCACCAGCGCGCGCGATCTCGGCGGTCCGCTCGAGGCCAGCATCGCGGTCCGCGATCGGATCAACGCTGGGAAGATCCCTGGAGCCACGCTCTACGTGGCTGGCCCGTTCATCCAGCACGAGCCCTATCCGAACACCGAGGCGTATCGCTGGGGCGTCAAGGGACCGGACGACGGCCGCGCGAAAGTGAAGAAGATCGCGGACGCCGGCGTCGACGTCGTCAAGCTGATCGATCAGGACCAGATGACGATGGAGGAAGTGCGGGCGGTGGTGGAAGCCGCGCATGCGCACGGCAAGCCCGTTGTCGCGCACGCGCATCGCCCCGAGGAGATCCGCCGCGGGCTCGCGGCCGGCGTGGATTGTTTCGAGCACACGGGCCTGGCGACCGCGCCCGCATATCCCGAAGACATCATCGCCGCGATCCGGGAACGCACCGCGAAGATGAGCCTCGGTCCCCTCTATTGGACGCCGACGATCGAAGGTCTCCTGAACTACGAGTACCTTCGGGACAATCCCGAGGCGCTCGACGATCCGGCGTGGCACGAGGGACTGCCGGACGCGATCGTCGCCGATATCCGGAAGTCGCTGGAGCATCCGGATCGCCTGCCATATTTTCAGCTCACGGCGGCCAGGCGGCCGACGCTCGCCACCAAGTTCAAGCAACTGCGGGAAGCCGGAGTCGTCCAGTTGATCGGAACCGACAGCGGCATTCCGATGAACTTCCACAGCCATTCGACGTGGCGCGAGCTCGATGCGTGGGTCAACGTGCTCGGCGTCGATCCCATGACGGCGATCCGCGCGGCCACGTATTGGCCCTCGGTGGCGATGAAGGTTGACGGCCAGGTCGGGACCGTCAGCGCCGGCAAGTTCGCCGACATCATTGCGGTCCGCGGCGACGCGCTGCGCTACATCGTCCTGCTGCAGCGCGTCGACATCGTGATCAAGCACGGCGTCCGCTACAAGTGAGGCCGGTCGCAGCCGCGTTCGCGCTGGCAGCGGCGGCCTGGGCGGGCTCCGCGTCCGGGCCGCCGTCAACGGCGGCGTACCGGATCGAACCGCGGCCGAGGACGGCAGAGGAACTCGCGCAGCGCTTCACCCCTGCGCAGATCGACATCCTCGAGATGCTGAACCGCCGCGATCGCACGCACCTGCTGCGGCCAGACCCGCCGACACCCGGCATCGTCGTGCCCACGGAGTGGAGCGACGATCCGATCGTGTACAGTCCATTCCCTCGCAGCTGGCCGGCGGCCGCCGCTCACGCGAAGATCATCGTCGTGCACCAGGCAGCGCAGGCGTTTGGCGTCTACGAGGCCGGGACGCTCGTCCGATGGGGACCGGTCAGCACGGGACGAAAAGAGATGCCGACGCCGGAGGGGTCGTTCAATCTCACGTGGCGTGCGCGCAGCCGCCGTTCGACCGACAACCATGACTGGCTGCTCGAGTGGTACTTCAATTTCGTGAACGAACGCGGCGTGTCGTTCCACCTCTTCGAGCTGCCCGGCTACCCGGCGAGCCATGCCTGCGTTCGGCTGCTCCTGCGCGACGCCCAGTGGCTCTACGGCTGGGGCGAACAATGGAGCCTCGACGACAGCCGCCGCGAGGTGCTCACTCCGGGGACGCCGGTTCTGATTCTCGGGACCTATCCTTTTGGCTCGCCTCCGGCATGGCTGTCGCTCGAGTCTTTGTCGACGCCGCTCTCCCTGCCGGCGGCGGTCGGTCAATAAGCCGGGCGGGCCGCGCTTACGACTTTGCGATCGCCTGACGCAATGGTGATCGCGAAGCCGGCCGGCGCCGTCACGAATCAACACCCGCTGTCCGTGCCGGCTGGTACGTGACTTGCGCAGGGCAGGCCACCACAACTCGCATTTCGGAGGCCATCCATGCAGCAAGCGGCGCACATCGGACCGACTGTTCTCATCAAAGGGGAGATTTCGGCGCGGGAGAATATCTCGGTCTCGGGCCGCGTGGAGGGGACCATCGACGTGGCCGGCCACAACGTCACCATCGAAGCCGGCGCGCACGTCGAAGCCGACGTGACGGCGGACGGCATCATCGTCGCCGGCACGATGCACGGATCGCTCGTGGCGGATCGCCGAATCGAGCTGCGGGGGAGCGCCGTCGTCGACGGCGATATCACGGCGCCGCGGGTGGCCGTCGAAGACGGCGCCATCCTGTGCGGCAAGGTCGACATCGCCGGCACGCGCGCGGCGGCCGATCTCGCCCGCGCATCCTGAGCGCGGCGCGCGCGCTAGGTCGCCGCCGGCTTCGGCCGGCGCAGCGACGGCGGCAGGAGCGCGTCGATCTCGTCGTCCGAGTACCCCGCGTGCTTGACGCCGCCGAAGGCCTTCCGCGCAATCTCGTACGTCTGCCGGTCGGCCGGAGGCGCGTATTCGAACACCGACCGTACTTCGCGCGCGAGCCAATCGCGGCGCTGCGCGACGGCCTGCGCGTCCAGCAACTGATCCTGCACTTCCGCGAGGAGCGCACGGTATTGCTCGCCGAGCAGCCATAGCTTCGCGGCGCTCGAACGATGCGCGTATATCCGCGGCTCGAGATCCAGCGCTACCCAGGCCGCACAGACCGTGAACGCCACCGCGGAGATGACGGTCGCCGCGATGAGGTACGGACGGCCGGCCTTCAGCGCGACGAGCTCCGCGACACACGACAGTCCGAGCAGCGCGAGAAGCGCGATCCTCGAGTACCAGCCCCAGCGCGACAGCCTGACCGCCGCTTCCGTATGGCCCTCATAAGCGTTGACGACGCTCGCGAAGCTCAGACGAATGTGATCGATCACACTGAGATTGAACATGAAATTCCCCCGGATAACCCCCACCGCATGCAAGCTCAGCGCCTTCCAGTGGACTCGGTAGGTCGCCTCGGGGGCCCAGGATGACTCGTAGGGAATGAGTACGAGTGGGGAATTCTGACCGTGGGGAGAGTTGGCGGTCGGGTGTCGGGAGTCGGGGTCGGGAGCTCCGTCCCCCGACCCCAGACGCCCTTATCAACTACTGTCTGAAGTACGCGTCGTCCGCGCGGAAGGTGATCGTCTCGCCGGGACGCACGTAGACGTCGAACGCGATCGGCGCCAAACCCGGCTCTTCGACTTCGATGTGGTGCGGGCCGGCTTCCAGGTTGATGTGCTGGAAGATCCCATCGAAGTCGTCGACGATCCCGACGTAGTAACCATCGGCGAAGACGCGGGCGTCCCGCGGCGCGCCGGTGATCCTCACGCCGCCGTAATAACGGCCCGGGATCGGATCGAAGTAGCCGCGTGGCGTGTACCCATACGGGTAGTAGCCGTTCGACCCGTAGTAGACGCCGATGCTGAAGCTCGGACGATAGACGTAAGGCCGATACGGAAGGACCTGAATGACCGTCGGCCTCACGAAGCGCGGCTCGACATACCGGCGGCCCACAGCGTAGCTGTTGCTGTAGACGCGTGGGCTGTCTGCGCGCCGTGAGTCGTATTCGGGAACGTAGGCGCGCCGCGACGACTCGGCCCGAATCTGCTCGTCTCGCCGAACCGGCCGGTCGCGCCGCACTTGCTCGTCTCGCCGAACCGGCTGGTCGCGCCGCACTTGCTCGTCTCGCCGAACTGGCTGTTCGCGCCGCACTTGCGCGTCGCGCCCGATCTGTTCGTTTCGAGGGGGTTCGACGGTACGAGGCACGGCGCGCTCCTGATTCTGCGGAGCCGTCCGCTGCGCGGGCTGCTCCTGCCGCGGCTGGTCCCGCGACTCGTCTTTCGAGCGCCGGCGATGTTGATCTTGAGCGAGGGCCGGCGTCGCGGCCGTCGCGACCAAAGCCAAAGTTGTAATCCAGGTGCGCGGTGCCATGGTTGTTCTCCTGGCACCCTCAAAGGCAACGACGATGCCAATGGTTGACCTTGTTTTTCCTAAGGTTTTGGGGTCTTTTCCAACGACCGGGCAGTCCCCTAACGAGGACACCGGCCTCAAGCGCTGCCAGCAGCCGGTCGATCTCGTCCATCGATCAGGTAAAGTGCGGAATGAATGTCGAGTCGCGCCGCGCCGCGGCTGATCCGCTATTTTGCAAGTCGCGCGTCGCCCTCGCGAACGCCGTCGACGATCATCTCGACCAGCGACGCGGGTTCTTCGGCCGAGAGCAGCACGGGATCCTCGTCGCTGAGCCCGTAGGCGGTGATGATGTTGATGAGGTGCCACCCCGAGAGCGCCGACAACTGCCGCCTGAGAAGCGCCTCGCCCTTTCGATAGACCGAGAACGGATTCAAAACGCTCTCGCCGCCCGCCGCCGCGGGCCGGGCCGAAGGGGCCGGCGTATCGAAGATCGGCGGTATCGGTTCACGCGCGACCGGCCGTCTCAAAGGGTTGAGTGCGCGCTTCAGCGATCCTTCCAGGAAGATCGGCGTCAGTCCCGAGGCCCAATACCGGGTATCCTCGCGGTTTGGTTGCGTCGTCTCGCGTCCGGAACGGATGGGGGCGCCGGCGCCGACGGGGATGAATTCAATCCATCCCTGCCACATGCCGTCCGGCATCTCGTCGCCGCAGGCTCTCGCGATGTAATGCGTTCCGTCCTCGGAGACGACGACTTCGTCGAATTGCAGCAGGACCTCAGCCACGAGCAACCCTCCAACGTCCGCGATGCAAGGCTCCGTCCAAGTCAGCGGTTTGCCGGACGAACGGCCGCGCTGCGGGCCGAAGCGTAGAGGGCACAAATCGCGGCGACGGTTCGGCGCGAATCGGAGAGGGCAATTCGCGGCGCCGCACCATCGAGCGCGGCGCGCTCCATGTCGAGGATTTCACCGGCGAATGGCGCTTCGGACTCGAACGGCAGGGTTTGCGTCTCGTCGCCGCTGGTAAGAAATACTCGGCTCGTGGCGTCGGTCCGGAACGGCCGCTCGATCCGAAGCGACGCGTCTGTGCCGATGACTTCCATCGCGGCACGAAACGGTCCCATGAAGCCGCAATCGAACTGCGCAGTACTGCCGTCTGCGAAGCGCAGCATCCCGGCAAACTCGAGATCGACGCCCGACTGCGAGGTCCGCTGCCATCCGAACGCTTCGACGGGGGGCTGCGCGGCCAGCAGGCAGGCGTAGCTGACCGGATAGCAGCCGACGTCCCACAGCGAGCCCCCGCCCAGCGCGGGATCGAGCCGGACGTCCCCTTCACGCGTCAGCAGGAAGGTGAACCCGCCCTTGTAGGCCCGAATGGCGCCGAGCCGACCGCTGCGGACGACGGCCTCCACGGCGCGGGTCAGCGGATGATGCCGGTACATGAACGCTTCGGTCGCGACCCGGCCTGTTCGCGTGGCCGCGGCGGCGATCCGATCGACATCCTCGGCGCGCAACGCGAGCGGCTTCTCGCACAGCACGTGCTTGCCCGCGTCGAGCGATCGCACCGTCCACTCGACGTGCAGACTGTTCGGCAGGCCGATGTAGATGACGTCGACGCCAGGATCGGCCAGGAGCGCGTCGTAGGAACCGAGCGGCCGCGGGATCTTCCATTCGCTCGCGTAGGCCTGCGCGCGATCGAGCGTTCGGCTCGCAACGGCCGTCACCTCGCTTCGCGCCGAGGCGCGGATCGCCGGAATGATCAGCCGATTGATGCGCGCCGTGCTGAGGAGGCCCCATCGAAGCATCTGGAAATCCGGAAATGGAAATCTGGTAATCTTCCACGCAATTCTATGCGCACACTGCTTCTCGGCGTCGCCGCGGCGGTGTTTGCTTTCTCCGCCGCGCCCCAATCACAGGTCCCGTCGACGGGCTCGCTGGTCTTCGCCGGACGCGTGGTCACCGGAACCGGCCCCGAAGCGCGTCCCCTGCGGCACGCGCGCGTGACGCTCACAGGCGCCCCGCTCAAGGTGCCGCGCCTCGCCGACACCGACACGAAGGGCGCGTACCGGTTCGATCGGGTGCCCCCGGGCGACTACAAGATTGCGATTGAGAAGCCAGGGTTCGTGACGCTCGATGCGGTCGCCACCGCGGACGCGGTGCTGACGATGGTGCGCGGCGGCGCGATCGAAGGGATCGTCGCCGACACCGACGGCGATCCGATCACGAATGTCGCGGTCTCGGCGCTGCTGCCTCAGGGCGCCGGGGATCCGAGGCGGGTGACTGCCACCCGTACCGACGATCTCGGCCGGTACCGCCTGCATAGCCTCGACGCGGGCGATTACCTCGTTCAGGCGGCAGCCGATCGCGCATATGTGATCAACATGGGGCTCGCGCCGGGACAGAAGACTCCGGAGACAACGAGCGCCTACTATCCGACCGCGGGCAGTATTGAGAACGCAAGGGCCGTGCACGTCCTGCTCGGGCGTGATACGTCCGGCGTCGACGTCACGTTGACACCCAACCCGCCCCTTGCCGATCCGGGCGGTAAATCGCCGCGTCCTGCCGAGGAGGCGTCGGGAACCGGCCGAATCGCAGGGCGCATCACCGACGTCTCGTCAGGAAAACCAATCCGCGGCGCGCGCCTGTTGCTGCTGCCGACCGAAGGCATCCGGATTACCAACCGGACCGCTACCGACGCGCAGGGCCGCTTCGAATACACGGGACTCGCGGCACGCAAGTACACGCTGCAGGTGCAGGCGGATCGGTACGTCTCGCTCGAATACGGCCGTTCGCGTCCGGGTGAAGCGGGCGTCCCGATCGAGGTGACGGAAGGCCAGAACGTCCGCGCGGACGTATCGCTGCCGCGCGCGAGCGCCGTCGAAGGCACCCTCACCGATGAATTCGGTGACCCCGCTTCCGGTGTCGTGGTGCAGCTCGCGCGCAGACAGTACGTCGCCGGCCGCCAGCGGCTGATGCCCCTTTCGGGAAGAATCCAGCCGCAGCCGACGGACGACCGGGGCCACTATCGCGCGATCGGCGTCGAACCCGGCGAGCTGTACGTGACCGCTCTTCCCGGCGCATTCGCCGATCAGAATGGCGTTGGAGGTTTCGCACCCTCGTTTTATCCGGGAACGAATGATTCGGGCACAGCAGTCCCGGTCACGGTTGCGCTGGGTGCCGACAATCTCGGCGTTTCGTTCTCTCTCGTTCCCGCGCCCACGTTCTCGGTGAGTGGGATGATGGTCGGTGCCGACGGACTGCCCGTCAGGGGCGGAACGCTTTGGCTCATGACGCCGGATCGTCTGAAGCGAGCCGACTTTCACCTCGCGCGCGGCGCTACGGCAGACGATGGCCGGTTCGCGCTGCGCAACGTTCCGCAGGGCACGTACACGATGCAGGGGTTTGGCAGCCCACCCGCCGGCTATCGCGGTCCGATGAACCTGAACGCGATGCCGTTCGGCTGGGCGTCACTGTCCGTCGGTGACGCCGATGTCGACGGTGTGGTGCTCAAGGTGACCAACGGCACGACGCTGCGCGGCCGCATCACGCTGGAAGCGGGACAAGCGCCGCCTCTCACGCCGCAGCAGGTGCGCATTTCCCCCCTACCTGTCGAATTTGATTCCGCGCCGGTCGGCGGAGGGCCGGTGCCGTCGGAAACGCATGACGACTGGACATTCCAGGTCATCCATCTCTCCGGCCGGCAGCGCATCTTCGTCAACGTCGCGTCGCCGGGATGGATGCTGAAGAAGATCACCCACAACGACATCGACGTCACCGACGAGGCGCTCGACTTCAGGGAGAAGGACGTCGACGACGTCGAGATCACGTTGACGTCGAAGGTGACGCATGTGACCGGCGCCGTGTCCGACGATAAAGGACCGGTGAGCGACTACGGTGTCGTCATCTTTGCGTCCGATCCCACGAAGTGGATCGATCGGTCCCGTTTCGTCATGATGGCCCGGGGCGTCCAGGGCCGCTTCGACGCGCGGACGCTCCCGCCCGAGGACTATCTCGTTGTCGCGCTGCCGAACGTCACCGGGACCGAGTGGATGGATCCGGAGTTCCTGCAGTCGATTCGTGCACTCGCGACCGCCTTCACGCTGCAGGAGGGCGAATCGAAAATGCTCGACCTGAAGCTGAAGAAGAGGCCGTGACATCGTTGGTCTTCCGCCTCAAAGCGGAAACGACGCTATCGCGGCGAGAATCGCCTCCGCGAACTTCTGCGCGCCCGTGATGTTGGGATGGCCGGCCGACGCGCGGTAGCACTGCTCGCGGCGCAGGAAATCGTCGAGGCATATGTCGCAGCTCGCGCGGCGCGCGGCGGCGACCGGATCCTCGGGCAAGAGATCCGAACCGATCCCGAACAGCCACGCCTGCGGCGCCAGCGCCGCGTTGTTCTCCGTGAATGCCGGCGCGGCGAAGTGGACGCGTCCCGGCGCCTGTGCGTTTGCCGCCGCCACCGCCGCCTGCAGCGCGCCCGTCGACTGCGCGAAGAACAGCTCGCAGTTCGACACGATGCGCTCGTAGATGAAGGTGTCGTCGATGAAGCGTGTGAACGGCGCCACGGGAATGCCGAGCGCAAGCATGAAATCGTCGAGCAGTCCAACGTGACTGGCGGGGCTGAGAATCGGGTAGTACGACGTGACGACGAGTCGCGCGGCAGGAAACCGGACGAGCGTGCGATCGATCAGGACGGCCATGTCCTTCCCGCAGAACCGCGTCGTCGTATCGGCGAGATCGTCCTCCTCGGTGAACGGGTTGAGGATGTAGCGGATGTCGATGTCGTTGATGCCGCCGTTGAGGATCACGAGATCGACGCCGCTGTCGGGCGCCGCCGCGCACTGCTGCAGGATGGTCGGGAACGCCGTCGGCACTTCGCCGTCGCATGTGTCCTGCGATCCACCCGAGTCGACGCCGATGACCGCGCCGGAGTGCGCCAGCAGCAGGCAGCTGACCGGTCCGCGCGTCTGCGCCAGCTTGTCGCGTACGAGCGCGTGCATCTTCTGGCCGTCGAGGAGGCCCTGTCCCCACGTCACCGAATCGCCGAGCACGAGCATGGAATAGCCGGCCACTCAGACCACCTTGTAATAGAGATAGCTGCCTGCCGGCGTCTTCTTCAGATCCTTCCAGAGCGCCAGATGATCGGTCAGCGTCGCGCGCAGGAGCTCGCCCATGTGGATCGCGAACCCTTCGACGTCCTGCAGCGGATTGCCGAGATCGAGATCGAAATCGGCGTAGACGTGCTGCGTGCCTCCCGTCGGCGGAATTGCGATGACCGTCTGCAGGCTGGGCCGTCCTTCGGCGCGATAACTCGCCAGCGTGTAATTGAGCGCGCGATCCTCGAGCACCGGCAGGTTCTGGAGCAGCTGCTGATGGATCGGCGCGTGCGGCGGGCCCTCCGCATACACCGGCTGCGTCGGCAGGTTTGAAAGCGTATCGAGCCAGGCGTGCAGCTCCGGATCCACGGCGGCATACACGCGATCCGGCCGCACCTTGAAGATGCTCTGGACGCGCTCGATGAACGGGGTCGTCGTGTTCGGGTGGACCCGTAGTGCCGCGACCAGGTTGAGCGCGCAGGCCTTCTCTTTCGCCGCATGGGCCCCGTTCAGCCAGGCTTCCAGCGAGCCGCCCTCGAGTGCGCTCGCGACGGATAGCTGGTGGCCGATGTCCAGGTCATCGCATGCCTCGAGGTGGAGTTCGATGTCCCGAACGTCTGGTGTGACGCCGACGACGACGACCTCGTCGCTAGTGTCCTGCCTTATCTGGAAGTCGAGTTTTCCGCCGGAGATCTCCACGTCCTGGATGCGCACGCGGCACCAGTAGTGGACAGGCGGAAGCGCATAGTCGTCGACGCCCGACACGCGCACTGAGCCCTCTTCTCGGGTGAACGAAAGGTCGAATTGCCACGGATGCCAGGAATGGTCCGAACGGACCTGATTGACCGCTCCCTGCGAAATGGGATCGTCCCGCGCGTCGAACTCGAAGGTCACCGGATGCCACTCGTCATCCTGCAACTCGGCGAACTTGATTCCGTCGGTGGGCGACAGATCGATAACCGTCCAGTACCTGTTGCCCGCCTTGAACCGCAGCAGAAAGCTTTCGTTCATTTGATGCCCACGATGCCGTCCCCGACGACGGTGAATTTCTCGAAGACCAGCGGCTCGTGCCCCGGCACGATCAGCCGCGGACTCGACGCGAGCGTCCGAATGCGATCCTGCGCCTTGAGGTTGCTGTCGGCGTCCAGCGTCTGCGCAATCGGCACGTGCTTCTCGAGGTTTTCGTACAAGTAGATGTTGTCCGAGGCGAAGACGGCGGTGCCGGCGTCGGTCCGGACGCTGACGAATTGCGAGGCCCACGTGTGCTTGCCGCCCGTGTAGCAGCGAATCCCGGGAAGGATTTCCTGATCGTCGCCTTCGACGAATTTGAGCCGTCCCTCCGTGTTGATCTTGAGCAGCGCCTGCATGTCTTCGGCGTCGACGCCGCCGTGGGTATTCCGGGCGAACCAGGCCTCGCCCGTGTAGTACCGATACTCCTCGCGCTGGATCCAGACGGTCGCCTTCGGAAAAAGATCGGCGCCGTCGACGTGATCCCAGTGCGCGTGGGAGATGATGATGTCGGTGACCGCTTCGGGCTTGACGCCCGCCGACTCGACGGCCGCGGCCGGCGTCCGAAAATCGCGCGGCTTCCATTGATCGAGAAACTTCTGGCGATAGAAGCCGGCGTCGACGAGGATCTGCCTCCCATTCGATCCCTTCAGCAGCCACACCATGACGGGGATGTCGAGCTTGCGCGTGCGATCGGCGCCGGCGACAAGCCCGGAGACGGAAAACGCGGGTAGTATGCCGAAGCGCACCGCGTATGCCTCGTAGGTGACCGGCCCCTGCGATGCCTGGACCTCGAGAAGGCAGCAGAAGACGAGCAATGTCCGAATCATCCGCGCAGTATACGCTCCGGTCGACGCGGGTCGTCCTGCCGCAGGGCGTTCGGCCGGCCTGCATTCGCATCTCGCACGGACGCATCGACGCGATCGCGCCGTATGAGGCGGAAGCCGCTTCTTCGCGCGCGTCCGATTCCGCGTCTCGCGTGTACGACCACGGCGATCTCGTGATCATGGCGGGGCTCGTCGACGCTCACGTGCACGTGAACGAGCCGGGCCGCGCCGAGTGGGAGGGGTTCCAGACCGCGACCGCCGCCGCCGCCGCGGGAGGCGTGACGACCATCGTCGACATGCCGCTCAACAGCCGGCCGGCGACGACCACCGTGGGCGCGCTGACGGAGAAGCGCGCGGCGGCGCGGAACGCGCTCGTGCGCGTCGAATTCTGGGGCGGCGTGGTGCCCGGCAACGCCCGGGACGTGGCCGCGCTCGCGGAGGCCGGCGTTCGCGGATTCAAGTGCTTCCTGTCTCCGTCAGGCGTCGACGACTTTCCCGCGGTCGAGGAGCGGGACCTGCGTCCGGTGCTGCCCATTCTGCGCGCCCGGGACCTGCCGCTGCTCGTGCACGCCGAGTGGCCGCCGGCCCTGCACCCGATTCCCGCGACCGCCGATCCGCGTGCGTACTCGACGTGGCTCGACTCGCGTCCGCCGAACGCGGAGATCGACGCGATCGCGCTGCTCGTGTCGCTTTGCCGCGAGTTCGGGACGCGCATCCACGTCGTACACCTCAGCGCCGCCGCGGCGCTCCCGTTTCTGCGCGAGGCGCGGGCGGGGGGACTGCCGATCACGGTCGAAACCTGCCCGCATTACCTGACCTTCTGCGCCGAGGAGATTCCGGCGGGGGCCACGCTGTTCAAGTGCGCGCCGCCCGTTCGCGATGGCGCGAACCGCGAGGCGCTCTGGCGCGCGCTCGAGGCGGGCGACATCGATTTCATCGCCACGGATCATTCGCCCTGCCCGCCATCGATGAAGGGTGACGGCGATTTCGTCCGGGCCTGGGGCGGCATCGCGTCGCTGGAGTTGATTCTCCCGGCGATCTGGACCGCCGCCTCGGCGCGCGGGATGGCGCTCGAGCGGGTGGCGGCCTGGCTGTCGGCGGCCCCCGCCGCCTTCGTGGGGATTGCGGCCAGCAGGGGAACGCTGGCGGTAGGCAAAGACGCCGACCTCGTCGTCTGGGATCCCGACGTCGAGCTCATCGTCGACGAGCGGCGGCTCCGTCAGCGGCACAAGCGGACACCGTATGCGGGACGCCGGCTTCGGGGGCGCGTCATCGAAACGTATGTGGAGGGCCGGCTCGTATATCGTGAAGGAGTCCGATGAGCGAGTTCTCTCACCTGATCGATCTTGCGTCCGAGCGCCTGGGCGGGCGCGCGATCGCCGCGAACGACGAGTTCTTCGCAGAGAAGGAGCGTCTCGTCCGGGCGGACACCCCGATTTTCGTTCCCGATAAGTACACGGATCGCGGAAAGTGGATGGACGGCTGGGAAACGCGCCGCCGGCGCACCCCCGGCCACGATTGGTGCATCGTCCGGCTCGGCCTGCCGGGCATCGTGCACGCGCTCGTCGTCGATACGGCCTTTTTCCGCGGCAACTACCCGCCGCACTGTTCGATCGATGGCTGCGGCCTGCCGGCGGACGCGGACGCGACGGCGGCCGCCGTGATGTGGGAGCCGCTTCTGCCGCGCAGCGAGCTGGCGGGCGATGCGAAGAACGTATTTCCCGTCGACGCGACGGCACGCAGCGCCAGGCGCGTCACGCACGTGCGTCTCAATATTTTTCCCGACGGCGGCGTCGCGCGCCTGCGCGTCATGGGGGAGACGCTGCCGGAGTGGACGCATCTGCTCGCCACCGATGAGGAGATCGATCTCGCCGCAGCCGTGCATGGCGGCTACATCGTCGACGCGAGCGATCGATTCTTCGGCGAGCCGCGCAATATGCTCATGCCGTATCCCGCCGCGAACATGGGTGAGGGCTGGGAGACGAAACGCCGGCGCGATCCCGGCCACGACTGGGCGGTGATCCGCCTCGGCATTCCCGGAGTCGTCACCCGGGTAGAGCTCGACACGGCGCATTTCAAGGGCAACTATCCCGACAGCGCCTCGATTGACGCGGCGGCGATGCCCGACGAAACCGGCGGCGTCTCCGCGGACGTCTCCACGAAGGCCATCGCGGACTGGAAACCGATTCTGCCGCAGGCCACGCTGCAGCCCGATCACCTGCATGTCTTCGCGAAGGAACTCGCGTCGGGACAGCGGGCGTCGCACGTGCGCCTGAACATCTATCCCGACGGCGGCGTCAGCCGGTTTCGTGTGTTTGGTGCGCCAACGGCGGAAGGGCGTCGTCACGCGGTGCTGCGGCAGTTGAACGCGATGGACGCTCAGGAGCTGCGGCGCGCGCTCGCGGACTTCTGCGGCGCGCCGTCGTGGATCGATCGGATGATCGCGGCCCGGCCGTTTGCGTCCCCCGCCGCTGTGCTCGCCGCGTCCGAGTCGGCCGCGGCCGCGGAATCGCCGGACGGATGGCGCGAAGCCTTCCGCCATCATCCGCGGATCGGCGAACGCGTTGCGGAGCGCGCGCAGTCGGCGGCCGCGCGGGAAGCCTCCGCTGCCGAGCAGTCGATCGCGGCTTCCGGCTCGCCGGCCGATCTCCAAGCACTCGCCGATGCCAATCGAGCGTACGAAGATCGCTTCGGCCACGTATTCATCGTCTGCGCGTCGGGAAAAACAGCGCCCGAGATCCTCGCGCTGCTGCGGGAGCGGCTGAAGAACGATCCCGACGCCGAACTGCTCGTCGCGGCCGGCGAGCAGCGCCGCATCACACGGCTGCGATTGGAGAAGCTTCTCGGGTGACGATTTCGACGCACGTGCTCGACACTTCCACCGGCCTGCCAGCGGCGTCGCTGGACGTACGGCTGCTGCGCCAGGAGGGTGCATCGTGGATCGACGTGTCGCGTGCGTCGACGGGCAGCGACGGCAGGATCGCGTCGCTGGCGCCTCCGGGCGCCGGGACGGCGACATACCGCCTGGCCTTCGACGCCGGCGCGTACTTCCGCGCAAGAGGCGCCGAGTCCTTCTACGGCGTCATCGTCGTCGATTTCATCGTGCGCGACGCCGCGGCGCACCATCACGTGCCTCTTCTGGTGAGCCCGTACGGCTACTCAACCTATCGGGGAAGCTGAGTGACCTTCAACATCAACGAATGGTTCAACCTGCTGTTTCGCTGGGCGCACGTCTTCGCGGCCATCCTGTGGGTGGGCTCGACGTATTACTTCACCTGGCTCGATGGCCAGATGAAGAAGCTCGAGGCGCGCGGCGGCGGCCAGGGCGCCGCCGTCTGGATGGTCCACAGCGGCGGGTTCTACACCGTCGTGAGGCAGAAAACGCTCGGGGTGCCGCCGGGCGACGTGCACTGGTTCCGTTTCGAGGCGCTCGCGACGTTTGTGACCGGTTTCGTCCTGCTGAATCTCGTCTACTACCACGGGGGGCTCATGGTCGACATGAGCGATCCGAAGGCGACGCCAATCCAGGCATCTCTCATCGGTCTGGCGACGCTCGTTCTCGGATGGGTTGCCTACGATGCGCTCGCGCGAACGCCGCTCGTGAGGAACGGGCCGATATTCGCCGTGCTCGGTTTCTGTCTGATCATCGCCGTGGCCGCCGCGCTGTCCACGGTCCTCAGTTCTCGCGCGACCTATATCCACATCGGCGCGCTGTTCGGCACGATCATGGTCTCCAACGTCTGGATGCGGATTCTGCCGCCGCAGCGCCGGATGATCGCCGCCGCGGCGCGCGGGGAGCGTTTCGACGAAGCGCTCGGCGAAGGGGCGAAACTGCGCTCGAAGCACAACACGTTTCTCGCCGTTCCGACGACGTTCGTCATGATCAGCAACCATTTCCCGACGGCGACCTACGGCAGCGATTACGCCGTGGCGGTGTTGGGCGCGCTGATTCTGGTCGGCTGGGGCGCTGCCGCCATCCTGCGAAGTCTGTGAACACTACAAGTCCCGACGGTCTCTCACCACGGCACCAAGGCACGAAGACACGATCAAACCCTTGATTTGTGCCTTTGTGTCTTTGCGCCCTTGTGAGTAACCGTCGGCGCCGTTTACTCTCTTCGTGCCTTGAATATCGTGACGAACGATCCCGATCGCAGCTCCTCCACCGTCAGTCCGGTGAGCGCGCCGATCTCCTCTTCCCTCACCGCGCCGCAGTTCAATGCGCGCAGGAAGAAGTTCAACAGGCCCTGGCCGGTGGCCGCATCGTCGAACACGTCGCCGACGAGGGTCGCCTGCGCGGCTTTCGCGATGAAGTTCCGCAGCCGCTCCGACGCGGCATCGAGGCTTTCCAGAAAGAACGCATACACGGCCGCGTAGCGGGTGACGAGCTGCGCCGGGTGAAGATCCCATCCCTGATAAAACGCGTTCGTGAGCGAATGCCGGACGTCGTCGTAGTGCAGCCGCCAGGCTCGATGAACGGCAGTCCGGTCGTTCCCCACGGGCAGGACGTTCGTGGCGCCGTCCGACAGCCAGACGCCGCGGCCCGACAAGACAACCTGCATGACGCCGCGGGCGAAATCGCACGCCGGATGCCGCATGTTCTGGTGCGCGGCCGTGATTCCCAGCGACGCCGTGTAGTCATAGGTGCCGAAGTGCGCCGCGCTGACACGTCCGCGTCCGTCCTCGATCAGGCCGGGCAGGCTCACCGCCCCCCGATCGTCGAAGATGGACTGCGGCGTTTCCACCATCAACTCCATCCTGAGCGCGCCCGGCTCGACACCATGGGACGCCTCGATTCTGGAGAGCGCGTCGGCCAGCGTGCGGACCTGCGCCCGCGCGGTGATCTTCGGCAGCGTGACGACGAAGTTGGACGGAATGCGGCCGCCGGTGTCCTCCAGCAGGCGAGCAAGGAAGATCTCGGCCGTGCGCAGCGCGCGCGCGCGAAGCTCGTCGCCAAGATTCTTGATTCTGATGCCGGCAAACGGAGGAAGCGTTTTGGCGTCGGCCGCCGCCGCGACCTGTGTCGCCGCCGATCGGGCGTGTCCGTCCTCTTCCGTGTCGGGCCGGTTGCCATAACCGTCCTCGAAATCCAGGCGGAAGTCTTCGACTGGCTCGCGGCGCAGCTTCTCGAGCACGCGATCGTAAACGCGATCGGCCAGCGCGGCAGGCATTCCGACCGCCGCGGCAAGCGTCGCCGCATCCGCCGCATGTTCGTCGAGCGCACGAATGGCCGCGGCCCCGAGCCGCAAGGCCGTATCGGCCTTGAACAGGTGCGCGCCGCCATAAACCGTATGAATCGGCTGCCGTCGATCGGGCCAGGTCTGCACGCGCGAAGGTTACACCAGCCGTCGACACGTTAGAATCAGCGCAATGGACGCTCCGCAGATCGGCCGTTCCGTCCTGCGCAAGGAAGGACGAGCGAAAGTCACCGGGCAGGCGCTGTACGTGGACGACGTGACGCCGGCGGGGACGCTGCACGGCGTGACGGTCCGTAGTCCGATAGCGCGCGGGCGGATCATCGCGATCCGTTTCGATCCGTCCATCCCGTGGGGCGAATACACGGTGGTGACTGCGAAAGACATTCCCGGCGTCAACATCGTCAAACTGATTGCGGACGACCAGCCGTATCTGGCGTCGGAGGCCGTCAACCATCCCGAAGAGCCGGTTGTTTTGATCGCACATCGGGATCGCGCCAGGGCGGCCGAAGCGCGGCGCCACGTCACGATCGAAATCGATCCGCTCCCCCCGGTCTTCACGATCGAGGAATCGCTCGCGCGCCGCGAGATCATCTGGGGCGCCGACAACGTCTTCAAACATTACTCGGTGGCAAAAGGGGACGTCGACGCGGCTTTCGCGAACGCGGCGGCCGTCGTCGAAGGCACGTACGAAACCGGCGCGCAGGAGCAGCTCTACATCGAGCCGAACGGGATGCTCGCCGTGGCCGATCCCAGACGCGGCGTCACCGTGTGGGGATCAATGCAGTGCCCGTACTACATCCACACCGCCCTTGCGGCGCTCTTCAACCTGCCGGTCGATCGCATCCGCGTCGTCCAGATGGAGACCGGCGGCGGATTTGGCGGAAAGGAAGAGTACCCGTCGGTCATCGCCGGCCATGCCGCGCTGCTGGCGTGGAAGTCCGGGCGGCCCGTGAAGATGATCTATGACCGCGCGGAGGACATGGCGGCGACGACGAAGCGTCATCCGTCGAGAACACGGCATCGAACCGCGATCGGCCCCGACGGCCGGCTGCTCGCCATGGAGATCGATTTCACGATCGACGGCGGCGCGTACTGCACGCTGTCCCCGGTCGTGCTGTCGCGCGGCACGATTCACGCGGCCGGACCGTACGCGTG
Source organism: Vicinamibacterales bacterium (assembly GCA_035495955.1). GTDB lineage: Bacteria > Acidobacteriota > Vicinamibacteria > Vicinamibacterales > 2-12-FULL-66-21 > JAICSD01. The sequence goes on from DATJFE010000073.1 coordinate 18,044, forward strand.
TCCCAACGTCCGCGTCAGTGGACGCGCGGTCGCGACGAACGCGCCGCCGCACGGCGCCTTCCGCGGGTTCGGCGCTCCGCAGAGCCTCTTCGCGCTCGAACGTCACATGGACAAGGTCGCTGCCGCGGCCGGCTTGGCGCCCGACGAATTCCGCCGGCGCAATTTCATCAGGACGGGCGATACGCTCGCTGTAGGCCAGACGATCAGGGAGCCGGTCACCATGGGCGCGCTGCTCGATCGTGCGCTCGCGCTCTCCGACTACCATCAGAAGCGTCAGCGTTTCGAGCGCGAGAATGCCCGCCGGTCCGTCCGGAAGGGCATCGGCCTCGCGGCCTTCATGCACGGCGCGGGGTTCACGGGGTCCGGCGAAGTGCACCTGTCATCGGTCGTCGCCGCCGAAGCGACCGTTGAGGGCACGGTGCGCATCCTCAGCGCCAGCACCGAGATCGGCCAGGGGACCAACACGATCTTCTCGCAGATTGCCGCCGAGGCGCTCGGCATCGACGCCGCCGACATCGAGATCGCGCAGCCCGACACGGCGATCGTGCCGAACAGCGGACCGACAGTCGCGTCTCGCACGTGCATGGTCGTCGGCAAGCTCGTCGAGATGGCGGCGCTCGCCGTCAAGCACGCCCTCATCGACGCCGGGTACCTTCCCGCCTTCTACTCGCGTACCGAATTCCGATCGGCATGCGCGCGCTACATCGAGGCGTTCGGCACGCTTCGCGGAGCCAGTCAGTATGCGCCGCCACCGGGCCTCAAGTGGGACGACGAGAAGTACCTCGGAGACGCGTACGGCACTTACGGATGGGCGGTGTACGTCGCCGAGGTGTCGGTCGATACGCGCACATGGGAGACCCGCGTGGACGACTTCGTCGCCGTACAGGAAGTGGGGAAGGTGATCAATCCCACGCTCGCGATGGGGCAGATCGAAGGCGGTGTCGCGCAGGGAATCGGGTGGGCGCTTTACGAGGACGTCGTCTGGCGCGAGGGCCGGATGATCAACGCGCAGATGACCAACTACATCATGCCGACGTCGATGGATCTCCCGCCGATCCGGGTCTATTTCGAGGAAGTGCCCTACGCCTACGGCCCGGGCGGCGCGAAGGGTATCGGCGAGCTTCCGATGGATGGTCCGGCTCCGGCCATCTTCAACGCCGTGGCGCAGGCGATCGGCGCGGATGTGACGCGCCTGCCGCTGACGCCGGAGAGGCTGATGTCGGTGATGGAGGAGAGCGCTGTTGGCTGAAGCGCCCGTGCCGCGCGTCGCGTGCCGCGTCAACGGGCGTCGCGTCGCTCTCGAAGGGCACCCGATGTCCAGGCTCCTCGATGCGCTGCGGCTGTCGGGGCTGACGGGCACCAAGGAAGGATGCGGCGAAGGGGAGTGCGGCGCCTGCAGCGTGCTCCTGGACGGCGAGCTGGTGAACAGTTGCCTGACGCCGCTGGCACACGCGGACGGCAGGTCCATCACGACGATCGAAGGCGTCGCCTCCGACGTCGCGCTCCACGGCATTCAGCAGTCGTTCCTCGAATGCGGCGGGTCGCAGTGCGGCATCTGCACGCCAGGTATGGTGCTCGCGGCGTTCGACCTCCTGTCGCGCAATCCGAATCCGTCCGAAGAGGACGTCCGTGTCGCCCTCGCAGGCAACCTGTGCCGGTGCACGGGCTACATGCGGATCTTCGCGGCCGTGCTCGATGCGCGCCGCCGGCTCGGATCATGATTCCGCCGCTCGACCGGTACGAGCTGGCAACCCCTGCGTCGCTGCAGGCCGCCCTCGAGGACCTTGCTGCCCACCCGGGGGCGAGACCCTTCGCCGGGGGCACGGATCTCATGGTCCTGCTGGAAGCCGGACACCTTCCGCCCGGCCGATTCGTCAGCCTCTCGAAATGCGACGAGCTGCGTGGGATTCAGGAGGACGCCGACGGAATGCGCATCGGCGCGTGCACGACCTATACGGAGATTCGCCGTTCCGCCGTGCTGTCGCTCGATTATCCGCTGCTCGCGGCCGCGGCGTCCGAGACCGGCGGCGTCGCGACGCAGAACCGCGGCACGATCGGCGGCAATATCGCGAATGCTTCGCCGGCGGCCGACACGCCGCCGGCCCTCCTGGTGTACGACGCGGAGCTCGAGCTTCGATCGGCGTCAGGCACCCGACGGATTGCGTACCTCGACTTTCACACCGGATACAAACAGATGAACCTGCGGCCGGACGAACTCATCGCCGCCGTTCATCTGCCGTCGCGATCGCCGGAATGGCGCGGGTGCGATCACTATCGGAAGGTCGGCACGCGGCGCGCCCAGGCGATCTCCAAAGTGTGCCTCGCGGCGTCGATGCGGCTCGACGGCAGGACCATCGCCGACGCGCGGATCGCGCTCGGCAGCGTCTCGCCGACGGTGATTCGGGCGCAGCGCGCGGAGCAGGCGCTGCGCGGACGGACGATCGATGAAGCCGCAATCACCGACGCCGAACGCGCGCTTTCGGACGACATCGTCCCCATCGACGACATTCGATCGACCGCGCGCTACCGCATGAAAGTCGCCTGCAACCTGCTGAGAGCGTTCCTGCAGTCTCACGGATAGAAGATCACGCCGACGCCGGCCGTTGTTCCCCACGCGTTGCCTGACGTCTTCGAGGCAGTCAGCCCGCTGGAGGAGGTCGTGGCGCGGGTGAACACGACGCCGACCTCGCCGAACACGCTGAATCGCGATCCTGGTGTGTACTCCGCTCCGAACGTGCCGGAGCCGCCGTTGCTGTTGCCCGTCGTCTTCAGATCGGGAACTGTAATTCCCTGTATCGCGCCGACGTGCGTTGTCGAGCTGATGCGGCTGTAGGTGTAGCGTGGACTGAAGTAGGTCCGCACGTTGTCGTACTTCTTCATGTAGAACAGGCCGGCGATCGTCGTACCGAACGTCCAGTTGGTCCCGCTGGACGTGGATCCGTCCGCTGTCGATCGCGCCACATTGAACGTGGGCCGGATCGCGACCTTGTCGGTCGCATGCCAGAGAATGCCGAACGATCCGGGATAGGCCATGGTGATGCCTGTTTTTCCGGCGTCCTGCGCGCCGGCGGTCGCGCCGCCGAAAAGTCCGAGAATTGCGAACGTGCCAAGAATCCGTCGTCTGCGCATCACGTCTTACCTCCACGACTCATTGCGGCATTTCCGCCGGGTGCCATTGTAGGATCAACGCATGGCGGATCCCATCGATCCCCGCGTCGACATCGGACACGTGCATCTGAAAGTGGCGGACCTGGACCGGGCGCTCGCGTTCTATTCGGGCATCCTCGGATTTCAGGTGACGGCCCGCATGGGGCCGTCAGCGGCGTTTCTGAGCGCGGGCGGCTATCACCATCACATCGGCCTCAATACCTGGGAGAGCCGCAACGGATCGCCGCCCCCTCCGGGGACGACGGGTCTGTATCATGTGGCCATCCGATATCCCGATCGTCGCGCTCTCGCCGACGCGCTCCGCCGGCTCGTCGATGCCGGGGTGCCGCTCGACGGCGCCTCCGACCACGGCGTCAGCGAGGCCCTGTACGTGCACGATCCCGACGGCAACGGTCTCGAGCTGTACTGGGACCGGCCGCGCGATCGATGGCCCCACGGCGCGGACGGCTCGCTGCAGATGATCACCGGGCGCCTCGACGTCGATGCCCTGCTCGCCGAGGCCCGACGCCCGCAGCCCCCGGATGCGCCGGCGGCGCCGGTGCCGCTCTCGGCGGTCACGCGCGCGAGGCTCGCCGACCTGCGCGTGCGGCTGCTCGCCCTCCACAAAACCCTGCTCGACGATGCGCGGACGGCGTATGAAATGGATCGAGGCCGCATCGGATCGGCTGGGATGCTGCTGCAGCTCGTGATTCACGATCCGTGGTTCGCGTGGCTTCGTCAGTTGTCGGAGCTCGTCGTGCGCATCGACGAGATGACCGCCGCCGACAGCGTGGCGACGGACGCCGACGCAAAATCGCTGTTCGAGCACGTCGATCGGCTGCTCGTGCCGAACGAATCGGGCGACGCGTTCGCGCGCCGCTACGACGAAGCGCTGCAGCGGCAGCCGGCCGTCGTCCTCGCACACGGAGATGTGAAGCGGCTCTTGAAAGCTGCTTTCTAGGTAGTTCAAAAGAGATCAGCACTCACAGAGAATTCATGCCGCGGACGACACGGACGACACCGACGTGACAGACAGTGGTCCCGACGCCGGTTGTTTTTGGCGTTCTCTCCGGACTTTTCTCTCTTGAGAACCTCTCTAGCTGGAGAGAGAACTGTAGTGCCTAGGACCGCGTTCCATGTTCTCCTCGCGGTCCTCGCGGCGCTCGACCTTCTGATCCTCGGCGTGCGCCTCGCCTCGATCGTCCCCGGCGCCGATGTCACCCTGTTTTCGGCAGAAGGCCCAGTCCTCTACGCCATCTGGAAGATTCGCCACGGCTATCCGCTCTACGAGTGGCCGACGGCTGCGCCGTACGCGGTGACCTACTACAACGTCCTTTTTTACGAGACGTACGCGCGGGTGTTCTCGCTGTTTCGCGTCGCCGACGCCGCCACGCCGCTCGCCGGGCGGTTCATCACCCTCGCGTGGCTCGCCGCCGCCGTCGGCGTCCAGTACGCGATCGCCCGGCGGCTGCTTCGGGGCGTGTCCCGTTCACGTCTGCTGCCGGCCCTGATGGCCGCGGTCGCGTGGACCGGCTGCGTGCTGCCCGGATGGTGGGCGCTGTCCATCAGGCCCGATATCGCGGCGATGACCTGCGCGCTCTGCGGCGTCTACGCATCGATCCGGGTGTTTTCAGGCGCGGGGCAGATGTGGCTGATCGCGGCGGGCCTCGCGTTTTTCACTGCGTGGACGTTCAAGCAGTCCGACGTCGCCCTCTTCGCGGCGACGGCGTGCTACGTGATCCTCTGGCGCCGATCGCTGTCCGAAACGCTGATGCTGGTCATGCCGTTCGCGGCGGGCGCCGCGATCGTGTTCGCGGCCGGCGGCGCTGTTTTCCGGGCGAACGTCGTGTTCGCGCCGAGCATCAATCCCCTGCTTCCCTCCGCAGCGGTCTATTGGTTTCGCAGCGCGGTGTTCACCAACGCGCTGTTCTGGACAGCCACGGGAGCGACCGCCCTGCTGCTGGCTCCCGCGCTGATCCGCGTGATTCGAGATCCCTCGGCTGCCGCGCGGCGCAGCGACGCCCTCTTCGGCGTCGACCTCACGTATCTGACGCTCGCGGCCATCTTCAGCTTCGCCGCCGACGCCGTGCTGTTGTCGAAGGTCGGCTCGGCCTTGAATCACCTTCTCGAACTGCACAGTGTGGGGGCATTGATAACGGCCGTCGTGATGGGCAGCGTCCTCGCAGGCGCCCGGACACGGACGGCAGTCGTCGCGGCCGCCGCGTTCGCCATCGTGCCGATGATTGCGTCGGATCTGGCGCGGTTCCACCGTGAAGCCGGCACTCTTCTGCCGGCGCTGCACGGCGCCGACCCGGCGACGGCAGATCGTCGTGCAGTCGCTGCTCTCGTCGCCACGCTGCCCAAGCCGATTTACGCGGAGGACGATCTCTTTGCGCTCCCGTGGTTTGCGACGGGAAATCGGTACCCGACCGTCATCATCGATCCGATTTTTCATGACATGGCGCAGGCGAAGGGACTCCTCGGACCCGGCATCGACGGAATGATTCTGGACCATCGCTTCGCGGCGATTGTGATTCCTCCCTCGTCGCCGCGCATGCCCGCGGCGCTGCGAGCGGGGTATCATCCGGAGGGCTCACGGGAAGGCGGGCTTCAGCTATTGCTGCGCTAGTGCGACCGAACGGTCATCGCAACTGGCACGTCGAATGCTGTGCCGGTATACGGAGGGTGCGATGCGGTGGACCAGCGGCGATCGCGGCAATATCGAGGACATGCGAGGCAGTTCTGGCGGCGGCATGATTCCGCTCGGCATCGGCGGTTTCATCCTCGTGGCACTGTTGAGCATGTTCACGGGCGTCAACTTCTTTTCCATTCTGGGCGGCGGCGGTGGAAGCGCGGGTCCCACCCCTGTCGGCACATCCGGCCGGCCCTCGGCGTCGCCGACGGAAGAGCGCTTGGTCGACATGGTCGACGCCGTGGCGGGCGACGTCCAGGACTCATGGAAGCGCCTGCTCGGCAATAGGTATGAACCGACCAAGGTCGTGCTCTTTCGCGACCAGATTCAGTCGGCGTGCGGATTTGCACAGTCAGCGACCGGACCGTTCTATTGTCCCGACGATCGCAAGGTCTACCTGGATCTCGGGTTCTTCGACGATCTGCAGCGGCGCTTCGGAGCGCCCGGAGACTTCGCGCAAGCCTACGTCCTGGCGCACGAGATCGGACATCACGTCCAGACCCTCACCGGCACCGAAGGTCGCGTCCGGCGGCTGCAGGGCGCGGATCCGTCGAGAGTGAACACGCTGTCGGTCGCGCTCGAGCTCCAGGCGGATTGTTATGCGGGCGTGTGGGGACATGATGCCGCGCAGCAGGGGCGAGCCGCGAAGGGCGAGGTTGAGCTCGATCCCGGCGACGCCGACGAAGCGCTCCATGCCGCCGCGGCGATTGGCGACGATCGCCTGCAGAAGCTCGGTACCGGCCGCGTCATGCCGGAGAAGTTCACGCATGGCACGTCCGAGCAGCGCGTGACCTGGTTCAAGCGCGGCTTCGAGACCGGCGATCCGAACGCCTGCGACACATTCGGCGCCGCACGGTAGTGTAAGATCGCGCCATCCAGCCCGCCTCGCCTTCCCGATTCGATCGCTCGATTGTCGAGGGGCCCATTGCCGGCGCGGTCTGGCGCCTCGCGTGGCCCACCGTCATTCAGAACATGATCGGCGGCGTGCAGGGCATCGTCGATCATGTGATGGTCGGCCATTACGTCGGGTTCACCGGCAATGCCGCCATCGGCGTCGGCTGGCAGATCTTCCTCGTCGTCGTCGTCTTCATCACCTCGCTCTTCACCGGCATGGCCGTGCTCGTGTCGCGCTATGCGGGCGCGGACGATCACGAGACGGTGAACCGCGTCGTGTATCAGGCGTTCCTGACGTCGGTCGTGCTCGCGCTCGGGGTTCTCGCTCCGCTCGGCTACGTGCTCTCGCCGACGCTTCTCACGCTCGTGCACGCGACGCCGGATGTCCGCGCCGCGGCGCTGCCGTACCTGCGGACGATGTTCGTGTGCAGCCTCGGGCAGTTGCTGTACTTCATGCTCGCCGGCGCGCTGCGCGCGGCGGGCGACGCCCGGACGGGGCTTCGGATCGGCATGTGGATCATCGGCCTGAACGTCGGGCTCAACATGATCCTGATCCGCGGCCTCGGGCCCATTCCCGGATTTGGCGCGCAGGGCGCCGCGCTCGGGACGTCCATCGCTTCCACCGTTGCCTCCGCTGTCGGCATCTGGATGATGGCGACCGGACGCGTTGTCGTGAATTTTGCCGGCGTACCGAGGCGGCCCGACTGGAAAATCATCCGGTCCCTCTTCCGCTTCGGCTTGCCGGCGGGCGTCCAGGGCGTGGCGATGAACGTCGCCGGGGTGCTGCTCCTGCGGTTCCTGGGCTCGCTGCCCTACAGCGCCCAGGCGCAGGCCGCATACGCCGTCTGCTACACGGAGCTTTTTGCGTTCATTACGTGGACATCGGTTGGATTGATGGGGGCCGCCGCGGCGATCGCCGGCCAGAATCTGGGAGCCGGCCGGCCCGATCGGAGCATACGCGCGGTCCACGTGGCCGCCCGATTCGGATTGATGATCGCCGGCACGATCGGCCTCATCTTCCTGTTATTCTCCAGCCAGCTCCTCGCATTCTTCGGGCTGCGCGATCCGATGGTCGTCGAGATCGGACGGCAGTTGCTGCGGTACCTGAGCGTGTCGGGCCTGTTCATCACCGTCGCGCTCACCTACACGGGCGGTCTGCAGGGCACGGGGGATACACGAAGCCCGCTCTACATCACTCTCGTCGCGCAGATCGTCGTTCCGCTCGGCCTCTGCTTCTACCTGCAGGGGATCGGGCAGCTCCAGACGTCCTGGATCTGGCTCGCGATTGTGCTCGGACATGTCACGCGCTGCGCGCTTTCCGCCGCGCGCTTCCACCAGGGCCGATGGCAGACGATCGCCGTCTGAGCTGATTCCGATGCACCGGGTTTTCGAATCCGCGTACGCCGGCGCATTGCGCGTCCTCACCGCGGGCCGCGGGCTGGCGTGGCAGGCCGACGAGGGCACGACCTTCAGAATCGATCCGCGGTGCCGTTGGATTCGCGATCCCGGCTACGAAGCCGCCGTCGTGTCGTACCTGCGCGGAGCCGTCAGGCCGGGAGACTGCTGCGTCGACGTGGGGGCGCACGTCGGGTTCTACGTCCTGCGGATGGCGAAGTGGAGCGCACCCGGCGGGCGCGTGGTCGCGTTCGAGCCCAATCCCGCCGCGCGCGCGGTCCTGCGGTCGAACGTCGCGCTCAACGACCTCCGATCGCGTGTGACGATCGAGGCGCTGGCAGCGGGCGCCGCGGCCGGGACGGCGTCGCTCTTTCACAGCGGCGAGACGAGCGGCTTGAGCCGTCTGGAGGCGCCGAATCCCGACAGCGCCAGCGGCCGTCCAGTCGTGGTAGACGTCATCGCGCTGGACGCCTACTGCGCAGACGCGGGGCTCCGGCCCGACTGGATCCTGATCGACGCCGAGGGAGCGGAGCTATCCGTCCTGGAAGGCGCGGCCGGTCTGCTCCGAGAGTCGCCGGTACAGGTGATCGTCGAGATGCACGGCAGCCTCTGGAGCGATCGCACGCAGACCGCGTCGCGGTTCGAGTCGCTGCTGCGGCTCTGCGGGCGCCGCGCGGTGCCCCTCACCGGGCAGCGCGATCTCTTTGCCGACTACGGAACCATCGTCCTGGCGCGTAGCTGATCCGTGGCGCGCGAGTTGCAGACATTGGAGAGGTTGCGACAGATGTTGAGTCGTCACCGTAAGCTCATCCGCTGGACTATTGGGAGCGCCGCGGGCGTTCTCGTCGGCCTGTGGATCGCGGTGCTGCTCGTCTCGCGCGCGCCGATCCTTCGCGAGCGTCTCGTCCAGACGCTCAACGACAAGCTCGATGCGGACGTGGAGCTCGGCAGCCTCGAGGTCAGGACGTTCCCGCTGCTGCGCATTCACGGCGACGAGCTGAAGCTGCGGCTGAAAGGGCAGACCAATCCCGCTCCCTTCATCGAAGTGCGGCACTTCGAAGTCACGGGCGGCCTGTTCGGCATGCTCCGCCGCCAGCGCCGATTCAATTCGGTCGAGCTCGAAGGATTGCGCATCACGATCCCGCCGCGAAGCGACCACGACAAGGAATCCGGGAGCAAGGCGGCGGCGACGATGAGCGGGCCGGCGGTGATCGATCATCTCGAGGCGAAGGACGCGCAACTGATCATCCAGCCGAAGGATTCGCGCAAGGAGCCGAAGATTTTCGCGATCCACAACCTCGCGCTCGACACGGTGGGCTTCGATCGGGCGATGCCGTTTGTGGCGACGCTCACCAACGCCATTCCCAAAGGGGAGATCGCCGCCACGGGCTCCTTCGGTCCGTGGGTGGCCCGCGATCCGGGATCGACGCCGCTCAACGGCCAGTACAACTTCAATCGCGCGGACCTCAACACGATCGAGGGCATCAGCGGGACGCTCAAGTCGGCCGGAGCGTTCACCGGCGCGCTGTCGGAAATCGACGTGCGCGGAACGACGTCCACCCCCGACTTTCAGATCGACATCGGCGGCGAGCCGGTCCCCCTGACCACGCGCTTCCACGCTGTGGTGGACGGCACGAACGGCGACACCTACCTGAAGCGCGTGGATGCGATGCTGCGCGACACGCCGATTACCGTGCAGGGCGCCATCGTGTCGCAGCCGAACGTGAAGGGGCGCACGGTCCGCGTCGACGCGACCATCAGCGACGGGCGTCTCGAGGACGTGCTGCGGCTGGCGGTCAGCGCGCCGCGTCCCGTGATGCTCGGCCGAATCGGGCTGCAGACGTCGCTGACGCTCCCCCCGGGAAAGGGGCGCGTCGTCGATCGTCTTCGCCTCAAGGGACGGTTCGCGCTCGCACGCGCCCAGTTCACCGACGCGGGCGTGCAGGAGCAGCTGGCGTCGCTCAGCCGGCGCGCGCAGGGAATGAAGGAGGGGGAGCCCGTGGGACGCATCGCGTCGAACATGCGCGGCACGTTCGAGATGCAGGGCGGCGTCCTCCGCTTCGACGCGCTGCGGTTCGATTTGCCCGGCGCGGTCGTCGAGTTGAGCGGCAGGTACACCCTGCGGAGCCAGCTCGTGGACTTCACCGGTACGCTCGGCATGGATGCCACTGTCTCCAAGGCGATGGGCGGAGGCATCAAGGGCTTCCTCCTGAAGCCGTTCGATCCGCTGTTCAGGAAGAAAGGGAAGGGCGCCCTGATCCCCATCACGATCAAGGGGTCGCGCGAGCAGCCGAAGTTCGGCGTGAAATGGGGAAAAGTGTTCAAATAACGGGATGCCGGAATTCCCCGTTCAGAAAACCGACGAAGAGTGGCGCCGGATCCTCACGCCCGAGCAGTACCAGATTCTGCGGCAGCATGCGACGGAACGGCCCGGGAGCTGCGCGCTGAATACCGAGAAGCGCGCCGGCACGTTCTCATGCGCCGGCTGCGGCCAGGAGCTCTTCACCAACGAGACCAAGTTCAATTCGGGCACCGGCTGGCCGAGCTTTTTCGCGCCGCACCCCGGATCGATCGGCACGACGAGCGATACCGCCTACGGCATGACCCGTACGGAAGTGCACTGCTCGCGCTGCGGCGGCCACCTTGGCCACGTGTTTCCGGACGGGCCTCCGCCGACGGGCCAGCGCTACTGTATCAACGGCGCCGTGCTGAACTTCAGCCCACGGGAATAACGGCAAGAGGGACAGACACGGTTTTCGGAAACTGTGAGTGTCCCGATTATCGGCGCGGCCGCGCAAGCTGATCGAGCAGCGCCCGCAGGCCGCCCTCCGACCACGTCGAGGACTCGATCGTTGTCTCGATCGTGGCTCCGTATCCCGGATTCTGAAGCAGGCTCAGCCGGCGCTCTTCTTCCTTCAGGTCCTCGATCTGCCGCTCGCGCGCGCGGTCCAGGCCGCCTCCCTCGATGAACTGCACGATCGCGTGCAGCTCGCCGGCGTCCAGGAACGTTCCATGTCCCTTGCAGACGTCGACGATGGTGCCGGACAGCCGGCCGAAATTGAGCCGATTCATGATCGCCCCGCACGCGACGCATTTCCGGTAGTGGACCTCCGTCTCGGTCAACGGACGCGTCGAAGACCGGTGGAGGACGGCAGCCCGCATGCCGCGATCCGCGCAGATGTGCTCGAAGGTGGGGGCGTCGAGCCAGGTGGCGTGGCACCGTTCGCATTCCAGGAACGACGCGTCGCCGACGTCGGTTTCACGCATCACGCCGCGGCACGCCGGACACGGCGCCCGCCTCGCCGCTCCCTCTGTGCGCGCCCGCCGCGCGCCGCAGGACGGGCAGTACATTGCGCCGGCAAACATCAACGCGAAACACGCCGGGCAGCTGATTGTCGCCAGCGTCGCGTGGCAATACCTGCAGGACGCGTCGTCTGGAGCGGCCGGCGCCCCGCAATTCGGGCAGTGCAACGATCCCGCATCCCCGCTATGCATGGCTCAGTGTAGCGTTCAAGGGTTCAACGGGTTCAACGGGTTCAATGGGTTCAACGGGTTCCGGTTCTGGGTTCCGGTCGCTGGTTCGAACCCGAACCTCTGAACCGGAACCCGTCGAACCGTTTGAACCTGTTGAACCCTTGCACCTCTGAACCGGAACCCGTTGAACCGTTTGAACCTGTTGAACCCGAACCTCTGAACAGGAACCCGTTGAACCGTTTGAACCTGTTGAACCCTTTTTGAATCTAGAATAGGCCATGGGTTTAATGGACTTCATCAAGGGTGAACTGCTCGAAGTCATCGAGTGGACCGACGATTCGCGCGACACGCTGTCGTACCGGTTTCCGGACGACGACAAGGCGATCAAGAACGGCGCGCAACTGATTGTCCGCGAGTCGCAGCAGGTGCAGTTCGTTTATCTCGGCGAATTCGGCGACACCTTCGGTCCGGGCAAGCATACGTTGACGACCGACAACATTCCCGTCCTGACGAAGCTGAAGTCGTGGAAGTACGGCTTCAACTCGCCGTTCAAGGCGGACGTCTATTATCTGAACACGCGGCTGTTCACTGGAAACAAGTGGGGCACCGCGAATCCGATCATGATGCGCGACGAGGATCTCGGGATCGTGCGCATCCGCGCCTTCGGCACCTACGATTTCCACATCGTCGATCCGAAGTTGTTCCTCAAGGAAGTGGCCGGATCGGATCAGAACTTCCGCCTCGACGAGTTCGCGGACACGATGCGCTCGCGCATCGTGAGCGTCTTCAGCGACGCGCTGGCGACGGCGAAGGTACCGGTATTCGACGTCGCGAGCCGCTACACCGAGCTCGGCGAGGCGCTGTTGCCGTTGATCAATCCCGTGATCAAGGCGAAGTACGGCCTCGAGATGCCGAGCTTCATCCTGGAGAACGTGTCGGTGCCCCCCGAAGTCGAGCAAGCGGTCGACAAGCGCTCGAGCATGGCCGCGGTCGGCAACCTGAACGACTACGTCAAGTTCCAGATGGCGCAGGGCATGGAGAAGGGCGGCGGCGCGGGCAGCGCGGCCACCGAGATGGCCGTCGGACTGGCGATGGCGAAGCAGATGATCGACCAGGGCGCGGCCGGGACGTCCGTCGCGCCGAAGCCGGCGGGCGGCGAGGGCGGCGTCCCCGAACTTCTCTCGGTATCGGAGGCCGCGAAACTGCTCGGGGTGTCGGAGGCCGACGTCGTCGCCAGCCTCGAAGCCGGCGATCTGAAGGGTAAGAAAATCGGCAGCCAGTGGCGGATTAGAACATCGGCGATCCGCGAGTTCCTCGGCTGATCGTCCACTGAGC
>DATJFE010000074.1:0-2274 GCA_035495955.1 Vicinamibacterales bacterium
GTCTCGCCGGAGACCCTTGGCCGCGCATCGTCGGCACCGTCCATCTCGATCCTGACGTCGCCGATGTCTCTCAAACGCTGCTTCGGATCCTTTGCGAGGCAGCGGAGCAACAGCAGGCGAATGCGTGCAGGGGTTGCTGCAGGGAGCGCCGACCAGTCGGGCTCGCGCTCGAGGATCCTCGCGATCGTGTCCGAGATGGTGTCGCCGGGGAATGCCAGACGACCGGTCAGCATCTCGTAGAGCACGCAGCCGAATGCCCAGATATCGGAGCGCTTGTCGACGTTGTGACCGCGCGCCTGCTCGGGACTCATGTAGGCCGCGGTGCCGAAGATGGCGCCGACTCTCGAGTGACTGAGATCGGATCCCGAATCGCTCCCGCTGGCGATCTTCGCGAGTCCGAAGTCGAGCACCTTCACGACGCCGGCCGGTGTGATCTTGATATTCGCGGGCTTCAGATCACGGTGGACGATGCCCTTCTCGTGCGCGGCTTCGAGTGCGTCCGCGATCTGCCGCGCGATAGTGAGTGCGCCATCCAGCGGGAGGCCGCGTGCGGCGCGGTCGGCAGTACGGCCCGCGGGCGCGATTCGCTCGTCCAGCGTCTCACCTTCCACCAGTTCCAGCACCAGACCGCGTACGCCGTCCGCCTCTTCGACGCCGTAGATGGCGCCGATGTGCGGGTGATTCAGCGTGGCGAGCATCCGCGCCTCTCGCTCGAACCGCGCGCGCCGTTCCGGCTCCGCCGTGAAGGCCGACGACAGGACTTTGATCGCGACGTCGCGGCCGAGGGTCCCGTCGTGCGCACGGTATACCTCGCCCATGCCGCCGACGCCGAGCACCGAGCGGATGGTGTAGGGGCCGAAACGGGCGCCCACGAGCGCGCTCCGCGATCGCGCGACGGCCGCCGATTCCGCCAACGCCGCGGCCGGCACGTTCATGAAGTCTTCGGCGCTCGATTCCTGGTCGAGCAGCGATTCGACCTCGCGGATCAGGGCTTCATCCCCGTGACAGGCCTGGGTCAGAAACGATCTGCGCTCTTCGACGCGGCGCGCGAGCGCCGCATGACAGAGATCCTCGATCTGCCGCCAGCGATCAGAGGCCATTCGGCTTGCCACCTCGCATCTCGCGCAGCAACCACAGCTTCGCGATCTTCCAATCGCGCTTCACCGTATCTCTCGAGACCTGCAGCGCCTCGGCCGTCTCGTCGAGCGTAAGGCCGCCGAAGAATCGCATCTCCACGACGCTGCTCTTTCGCGCATCGACGACGGCGAGCGCCGTCAGCGCTTCGTCGAGCGCGACGAACTCCCGGTCCGGCTCCTTGGCGACGACGAGGGCTTCGTCCAGCGTGACACGGACGTCGTCGCCGCCGCGCTTGCGATAATGACGCGCGCGCGCGTGGTCCACGAGAATGCGCCGCATCACGCGGGCGGCGACCGCCAGGAAATGCGCGCGGTCCTGCCACGCCACATCTCTGGCGTTGATGAGCCGCAGATATGCTTCGTTGACGAGCGCCGTCGCCTGAAGGCTGTGCCCGACGCGCTCCCCCGCCATGCACCGCCGCGCGATCTGGTGAAGCTCCCGCTGCACGAGGGGAATCAGTCGTTCGAGGGCGGCCGCATCGCCCTGGCGCCATTTCAGGAGCAGTCCGGTCGCCTGGGTGGGGTGGTCAGGAATGCGGCCATTTTAAGCCTTTTTCGAGTGGTCAGCCTTTTCGCAGCCCATTCCCGCTGTAGAGACAGGAGATGGGTCATGCGTTTCAGGAATTATCGTTCGATCGGCTTCTCAATCGCCTTCGCATTGGCGTCATTCGGATGTTCCGAGTCGTCTCGGCCGTGGAACGAGCCTACAGCCAATCCGAGCCCGACCAGAGCCGCGCCCGACGTCACCGGCATCTTTCCGGCGGTTGGATCCGCTGGCGGCGGCGCGACCGTCCAAATCGTCGGAACGGGATTCCAACAAGGGATGTTCGCCCTGTTCGACGGCATCAAAGTCACGGGACGATTCGACACTCGAGACACGTCGCTCAGCACGTTCTACACAGAAGCGCCGGCGCACGGGATTGGCGCCGTGGATATCGTCGTGACCAATCCAGACGGACAGTCGCTGCGGGTCGCGGGGCGGTTCGCGTACGCGCCGGAGACCTCGTTCGACTCGAACGGCGCCTGGAGCGGCTTTTCCACCAACGGGAGCGACACACTGGTGGAGTTCGTGATTCGGGACAACGTCGTCGTCAGCGCGTCGTGCCAGTACAACGTCTTCACGCCGTTCAGCTTTTCT
>DATJFE010000075.1:0-222653 GCA_035495955.1 Vicinamibacterales bacterium
CGTCCCGGGAACGTGATGTATCCCGGGCTCGTGTCGACGAGGGTCTCCGGCTTGATGACGTGCTGCTCGAGCGCGGCCGAGGCGGTCACGATCTTGAAGGTCGATCCCGGCTCGTACAGCGTCTGAATCGCCCGGTTGCGCCGCGCGTCGTCGTCGGATTTCGCGAACGCGTTCGGATTGAAGGTCGGCCAGTTGGCGAGCGCGAGAATCTCGCCGGTATTCGGATCCATGATGACGGCCGAGCCGCCCGCGGCGTGGTTGTCCTCGACGCCCTGTCGCAGCTCGCGCTCTGCGATGTACTGCAGGTACTGATCGAGCGTCAGCTCGATGCCGGCGCCGGCGGTCGCCGCCCTCTCGACGCGGCTGAACAGCGCGTGGCGCTTCGCGTCGGTCTGAATGAGGATCTTGCCGTCCTTGCCGCGGATCTGCGATTCGTAGGCGGACTCGATCCCGCCCAGCCCGTTGTTGTCGACGCCGACGTAGCCGATGACGTGGGCGGCCAGCTCGCTGTTCGGATAATAGCGGCGGCTTTCCTTCAGGAGCGTGATGCCCGGCAGCGCGAGCGCGCGGACGCGCCGCGCCTCCTCGGGCGAGACCTGACGCGCGACGTAGGCGAATGGCTGGCGCCGGCTCAGGGACTTCTCGATCGACTGGCGCCGATCCGATCCGCATTCTTCCAGCGCAGCGCAGACCTGCCTGGCGACGGCCGCGGGATCCTCGATTTCGGTCGGAATCGCCGCGATCGTGTCGGCGTCGACGCTGTAGGCCAGCACGCGCCCCTTGCGGTCGAAAATCTCGCCGCGCTTGGCCGGCGGGATCACCGTGTGGTTCTGCTGCCGGTCGGCGCGCGACATGAGGTCCGCGTGCTCGAATACCTGCAGGTACACGAGCCGCGCCTCGATCCCCGCCGTCCAGAAGCCGAGCAGACCGGCGCACACGAGCATCCGGGCGCGCATCGCCGCGCGCCAGGCGGACGGCGTCGGACCGCTTCCTCCAGCCGCGGGCCGGGTGCCGCGGCCGAATCCGAGCAGAGAGAGCAGGCCGGCCCGTGTGATCGCCATCGGAGTTACCGCGCCGCTACAATCGATTTTTCCGGCGGCGCCGCCGGCGTCACGCGCTCGATCACGATCGACTGGCCGCGCTGCGGCGACACGAGGTGAAGCTGCTCGGTCGCGATTTTCTCGATCCGGCGCGGGGCCCGCAGCGTTTCGATCTCGAGCCGCAGATGGCGGTTGACTTCTTCCTCCGCCGCGCGCTCCTGCTGCATGCGCTCGATCTGGTAGCCGTGGCGCAGCAGCTCGAAATGCTGCCAGGCGGAGAACAGCAGCACGAGCACGAGGAACAGCCCGATGCCCGCCGAGCGCCACAGTTGCCGCTGGCGCGCCTCGTCGATTTCCCGGACGATCGGGTTGTTGCGAATGTCCTTCTTGATCGCGTATTCGAAGTCCATTCCGCTCATGCGGGCCTCTCAATCGCGCGAAGCTTCGCGCTGCGCGCGCGGGGGTTGCGGGCCACTTCCTCGTCCGCCGGCAGAAGCGGACGCTTCGTCACGATCCTGAGCGTGCCGCTCCCCTTCTCCATCGCGCGGAACGCGTGCTTGACGATGCGATCCTCGAGCGAGTGAAACGTGATGAGCGCCAGTCTGGCGCCCGCCAGGAGCCGCGCCGCCGCGCGCTCGAGAAACATGTCCAGCCCCTCCAGTTCGCGGTTGACCCAGATCCGCAGCGCTTGAAAGGTCCGCGTCGCGGGATCGATCCGCTGGTAGCCGCGATAGGGCACGGCGCGCCGGACGACAGCGGCGAGCCGGCCCGTCGTCTCAATCGGCGCGTCCCTGCGGGCCGCCGCGATGGCCCGCGCGACGCGTCGTGAATGACGCTCCTCGCCGAAGCGGAAAATTGCGTCCGCCAGCGCCTCTTCCCCGGCGTCGCGGATCACCTCGGCGGCGGTCGGCCCGCGGCTCTGATCCATCCGCATATCGAGCGGCTCGTCCCGGCGGAAGCTGAAGCCGCGGCCTTCCGCGTCGAGCTGCATCGAGGAGACCCCGAGATCCGCGAGGGCGCCCGCGACCCGGGGGATGCCGCGCTCGTCGAGCACGCGGTCGAGATCGCGGTAGTCGGCGTGGATGAGCTCGACGCGATCGGCGAAGGCGGCGAGCGCCTCGCGGGCCGCGGCCAGCGCGGCCGGATCCCGGTCGAGGCCGAGCACGCGGCTGGCGCCCGCCTCCAGCAACGCGCGGCTGTGCCCGCCGAGGCCGACCGTGCAGTCGACGAAGAGTCCGCCGCGCGACGGCGCGAGCAGCTCGATCACCTGCGGGACCATCACCGGTTCGTGGGCGATCGCCATCGTCAAATCCCGAAATCCGACAGCGCCCTCGCGTCGTCGTCCGTGAACGGATCGGTTTGCAGCCTGGCGACGAAGCGCTCGTGGTTCCAGACGTCGAGGTGGTCGTAGATCCCGAACACGTCGACCTCTCCCGCCATCCCGGCCGATTCGCGCAGCCGCTGATGGATCACGACACGGCCCTGCGCGTCGATCTCCGCCGTCTGGCCGAAGTAATTGACGCGGTCGAGGTACTTGACCCGGGCCGGATGCGTGGAAGGCGCGCGCCCCAACTTTTCCTCGAGGGCGAGCCACACGGGCATCGGGTAAATCCGTACAGACTCCCCCGTCAGGCTCGTCACGAACAGCTCGGCACCGTGGGATTTCTCGACCAGGGCGCGGAAAGCGTTCGGAATCTTGAGCCGCCCCTTCTCATCGATTTTGGCGGCGTAGTTGCCCCGAAGCACGTCCGTTTACTCCACTTTGCTCCACAAAAATCCACCGCAATCCTAGGGCTCAGGTTCCGTTCTGTCAACGGCAAAATGTAGAGCCTCTTGGGCTTACGCTTTATTTTCGCCCCATTTCGCGTGCTAGCATGTGCAGATCCGACATGCTCCGAGCCGGCCTCATTGGATTCCCCTCCTCGGGAAAGACCGCCCTCTTCCAGCTCTTGACCAGCGCGCGGGAAGCACCCCGGGGCGCCGGCCGCCAGGAAGCCAACGTCGGCGTCTCCCGCGTTCCCGACGAACGGCTCGATCGGCTGACCGCCCTCTTCAATCCGAAAAAGCACGTACCCGCGACGGTCGAGTTCGCCGACATGGGTGGCACGGCCGCCGGCAAGTCCGGCGCGGCGGCGCTGCTCGATGTCGCAGCGTTCCGCAATGCTGACGCGCTGCTCCACGTCGTTCGCATGTTC
Organism: Vicinamibacterales bacterium; assembly: GCA_035495955.1. GTDB lineage: Bacteria > Acidobacteriota > Vicinamibacteria > Vicinamibacterales > 2-12-FULL-66-21 > JAICSD01. Next base: position 3,236 of record DATJFE010000075.1, read on the forward strand.
CGGGATCCCTCGGTGCCGCATGCCGCCGGTTCGATCGATCCCGCGCGCGACGTGCGCACGATGGAGGACGAATTGATCCTCGCGGATCTCGGCGTGGTCGAACGGCGGCTCGAGCGGCTCGAGCGCGACATGAAGAAGGGGGCGACCGCGGAGCTGAGGAAGGAGCAGGAGATTCTGCAGCGCTGCCGTCTTTCTCTCGAGGAAGGCCGGCCGCTTCGCGATCTCGAGCTGCCGGCAGACGACGCACGACGCCTTCGCGGATTCCAGTTCCTCTCGGGCAAACCGCTGCTGCTCGTCCTCAACCTCGACGAAGCGGATCTCCCGCAGGCCGACCGCGCCATCGCGATCGCGGGCCTGCAGGATGTCGTGAAAGGGGCGAACACGCGCGCGGTGCCGATCTGCGCGAAGATCGAGCTGGAGATCGCGCAGCTCGATCCGGCCGATGCCGGCGCCTTCATGGCGGATCTCGGACTGAAGGAATCAGGCCTCGACCGCGTCATCCGCGCGAGCTACGACCTGCTCGGCTACATTTCCTTCTTCACCGTCGGCGAGGACGAGAACCGGGCCTGGTCGATTCCGCGCGGCACCAACGCGCAGACGGCCGCGGGAGAAATCCACACCGACATCCAGCGCGGCTTCATCCGGGCTGAAGTCGTGCGTTACGAGCATCTGCTCGCGCGGGGCACGCTGGCCGCGTGCCGCGACCACGGCGAGCTCCGTCTCGAGGGCAAGGAGTACGTCGTTCTCGACGGCGACGTAATCAATTTCCGGCACGCGACGTAGGAGAGGTTCCAGGGTTCCGATGGTTCCATCGGTTCCGCACGTTCTGGTTCCGAACGTTCCAGTGGTTCCGGAACCCAGGAACCTTTGGAACCCAGGAACCTTTGGAACTTCGGAACCCTCTCTCAGATAATGCCGAAGGCTGATGGCGGTCCGAACGATTCTCGTCTGTGAAGCCCAAGTGCCGTTCGTGCACGGGGGCGCGGAGAGCCACGTTCGCGAGCTGACCCGCGAGCTCGCCGCGCGCGGGTACGACGCGGAGCTGGTGAGCGTTCCGTTCAAGTGGTATCCGAAGGAAGAAATCCTGCCGCACGCGGCGGCGTGGCGGCTGCTCGATCTCAGCGAGAGCAACGGCCGTCCGATCGACCTCGTCATCGCCTCGAAATTTCCGACCTACTTCGTCCGGCATCCGCGCAAGGTCGCGTGGCTGATTCACCAGTACCGCGCCGCGTACGAGCTGTGCGGCACCCTCTACAGCGACTTCGGCCACAACGAACGCGACGTCGGGCTCCGCGATACCCTGATTCGGCTCGATACCGAAATGCTCGGGGAGTGCCGGCACGTATTCGCCAACGCCCAGAACACCGCGAACCGCGTCCGCAAGTACAACGGGATCGCGGCCGACGCACTGTACCACCCGCCGCGCCTCGCCCCCCGGCTGGCGGCGGGTCCATACGGGGATTACATCCTCTCGGTCGGACGCCTCGAGTCGGTCAAACGCGTGGACCTGCTGGTGTCCGCGATGGCTCGCGTCGATAGACCGATCCGGATGGTTGTCGCGGGAGACGGGACTCAACGGGCCAGCGTGGAACGCGCGGCGGCCGACGCCGGCGTCGCCGACCGCGTCGATTTTCTCGGGACTGTCGACGACGACCGCCTCGTGGACCTCTACCGCGGCGCGCTGGCCGTGGCGTATCCGCCTTACGATGAGGACTTCGGCTACGTCACGCTCGAGGCCTTTCTGTCGCGGAAGCCGGTGATCACGGCGACAGACTCGGGCGGACCCAATGAGTTCGTCGTCGACGGCGTGAACGGCTTCGTCCGCGCGCCGGCGCCGGAAGCGTTCGCGGACGCGATCAACGATCTCGCCCGCGATCGGCGGCGTGCCGCGTCGCTCGGCCAGGCTGGCTACGACCGGGCGCGCACCGTCACCTGGGACGGCGTGATCGAAAAGCTGGTGTCGTGAAGAAACTCCTCATCCAGATCCCGTGCCTCAACGAGGCCCAGACGCTGCCCGCGACGCTCGCGGATCTGCCGAAGAACATCCCGGGCATCGATGCCATCGAGGTCCTCGTGATCGACGACGGATCGCGCGACGGCACCGCGGAGGTCGCGCGCGCGTGCGGCGTCGATCACATCGTCCGGCTGCGCCGCAACAAGGGACTCGCGGCGGCCTTCCAGGCGGGGATCGACGCCTGCCTCAAGGCGGGCGCCGACTTCATCGTCAACACGGACGCCGACAATCAATACGCGGGCGCGGAGATCCCGAAGCTGATCGCGCCGCTGCTGCGCGGCGAAGCCGACATCGTGATCGGCGATCGCAACATCGCGGAGCTGCGGCACATGTCCTGGCGCAAGCGGCAGCTCCAGCGGCTCGGCAGCTGGGTGGTCCGCCAGGTGTCCAACACGTCGGTCCCCGACACGACGAGCGGGTTCCGCGCGTACACCCGGGACGCGGCGCTGCGCATGACGATCATCTCGGAGTTCTCTTACACGCTCGAGTCCATCATCCAGGCGGGGAAGAAGCGCATGGCGATCGCGCACGTGCCGATCACCGTGAATCCGCGGACGCGGGAATCGCGCCTCTTCGACAGCGTCTTCTCGTACATCAAGAGATCGGGCGCGACGATCGTCCGCATCTATGCGATGTACGAGCCGTTGAAGGTGTTCACGTATCTCGGCCTGACGATCCTGGGCGTCGGGCTGCTCGGCCTCGGCCGATTCATCTACTACTACTTCGAATCGCAGGCGTTCCGGCACATCGCCTCGCTGATCGCGTCGGCCCTGCTGATGATCGTCGGGTTCATCGTGCTCGTGATCGGGCTCCTCGCGGACGTCATTTCCGGCAACCGCAAGCTCCTCGAGGATTTGCTGTACCGCGTTCGGATGCTCGAGCTGCCGGCGCGCGACGCGGACCGCGAACGTCCGGCCCTGACGCGCGCGCTCGAGCGTACCGATCGATGGGAGCACTGACCTCCTGATGGCCGATCCGTCGAGCGTCTCGGTCGTGATCCCCGCGTATAACGAGAGCGCGTCGATCGCCGACGTCGTCAGCGTCCTGCGCTCGGCCGCCGCGTGGCGCGAGATCATCGTCGTGGACGACGGATCGACGGATGCGACGGGCGATCGCGCGACGAGCGCCGGCGCGACCGTCGTCCGGCATCCGTACAACAAGGGCAACGGCGCGTCGGTCAAAAGCGGGATCCGGCGCGCAACCGGCGAGTACGTGCTCATCGTCGATGCCGACGGGCAGCATCCGCCCGAAGACGCGCTCAGGCTCGTCTCGAAGCTCGGCGTCTACGATCTGGTCGTCGGCGCCCGCTCGCTCGAGACGCAGGCGACCGAGACCCGGCGCTGGGGGAACGGCGCCCTCAATGGGCTCGCGAGCTATCTGACCGGCCGCCGGATTCCGGATCTCACCTCGGGGTTCCGGGCCGCCACGATCTCCGGGCTGCGCGAGTTCCTTCACCTGCTGCCCAACGGCTTCTCGACGCCGACGACGACGACGCTCGCCTTCATCAAGGCGGGCTACAACGTGACGTTCGAGCCCATTCACGCGCGGCAGCGAAGCGGCTACTCCAAGATTCGCCTCGCGCGCGACGGCACGAAATTCCTCGTCATCATCCTCAAGATCGTGACGCTGTTCAGTCCGATGCGGATCTTTCTCCCGATCAGCGCCGTCTCGTTCGCGCTGGGCGTCGGCTACGCGCTCTGGACGATCGCGAAGCAGTCTCACGTGACCAACTCGTCGGTCCTTCTCATCCTGTTCGCCGTCGTCGTCTTTCTGGTCGGCCTCGTCTCGGAACAGATCTCCGCGCTGCGATTCGAAGGACGGCGGTGATCCGCGGAGTCCGCCGCGGAATACGCGGAGTACGCGGATCGTCATGAAGTGGTGGATAGCCGCCTGCGTCGTCGCCGGACTGGCGCTGCGGCTGGCATTCGGGCTGCTGTACTGGACGAATCAGCCGCTGACACATGACGAGCGTGAATACCTCGCGCTGGCGAGGAGCGTCGCGCGCGGCGATGGCTTCCAGTACCCGGCCGACGAGCCGGTCCCCGGCACCGCACAGCGCTTCGGACGGGCGCCGGGCTATCCGATCTTTCTGGCCGCCCTGCGCGTCACGACCCCCGTCGAGCACGTGCCGCGCCGCGTGAAAGTGGCCCAGGCCATCGTGGGCTCGATCGCCATCTGGCTCGTGGCGAGCATCGCCACGCGCGCCGCGGGGCGGCGCGCCGGCGCGGTCGCGGGCGCTATTGCTGCCGTCTATCCGCCGCTCGTGTGGCTCCCCGCCTATGCGTGGAGCGAGACGCTTTATTCGACCGTCGCGCTCGCTGCCGCACGGACGCTGCAGGAGGCCGGCGCCGGAAACCGGGACACGCACAGGTTCGCGAAAACCGGGAGCGTCCCGGTTTCCGTCCTCGCGGGCGGCCTCCTCACGGCCATCGCCGTCCTGATTCGGCCGGCAATGGTGTTCTTCGTGCCCCTGGCGGTCGGGTGGATGCTCCGGCGCCGACGAGCGGTCGACGCCGCGGCGTTCGTGCTCGTGGCGACGCTCTGCGTCGTGCCGTGGACGATCCGGAACCACCGCGTCTACGGCCGGTGGATCGCCGTCGCCTCCGAAGGCGGCGTGACGTTCTGGACGGGCAATCATCCGCTCGCGCGCGGCGACGGCGACCTCGCGGCGAATCCGGAATTGAAGCGCGCGGAGCTCGCGTTCCGCGAGGCGCATCCTGGCCTCACGCCCGAATCGCTCGAACCGCTCTACTACCGCGACGCACTGGGCTGGATCGGTGCGCATCCGGCGCGGTGGATCGCGCTCGTCGCGCGCAAGGCCTTCTATACGGTCGTGCCGATCGGACCTTCCTATACGCTACACTCGGCACGGTACGTGGCGGCGTCGGTCGCGTCGTATGCAGCGATCCTGATCGCCGCCATCGCCGGCGCCCGGCGCTGGCTGAAAAGGACGCACACGGCCGCATCGGCCAGTCCCGCGCCGCTGTGGATCATGGCGGCTGCGACGGTCCTGGCCGGACTCGTGTTCTTCCCGCAGGAACGGTTTCGACTGCCCGTGATCGATCCGGCGCTGATTGTGACGGCTTCGCTCGTCGCCGCTTCGAGAGATCGCGAACGCTGAAGGCGACGTCAACGATGAATCTACTGGTCGTTACGCCCACGTATAACGAGCGCGAGAACCTGCCGGTCCTCGCGGCCGGCGTTCTCAAGCACGACGGCGCCCGCATCCTTGTCGTCGACGATGGGTCGCCCGATGGTACCGGCGCGATCGCCGATCGGCTCGCGCTGGAGAACCCGGGCCGCATCGAGGTGATGCACCGAACCGGACCTCGCGGCCTCGGCCGCTCCTATGTAGACGGCCTGCAGCACGCGATTCGCGAGGGTCGGGCCGAGTTCATCTGCCAGATGGACGCCGACCTCTCGCACAACCCCGAGTACCTTCCAGACATGGTGCGCGCGGCGGCCGATCGGGACCTCGTGATCGGGTCCCGCTACACCAATGGCGGTGTCAGCGTCGTGAACTGGCCGCTGAACCGCATTCTGCTCAGCGCGTTCGGCAACCGCTACATCCGGTTCGTCACGCACCTGGCGGCGAGCGACTGCACGAGCGGATTCCGCTGCTGGCGGCGCGAAGCGCTTGCGCGCATGCCGATCGCCAGCATGGTCTCCGACGGCTACGCATTCCTCGTCGAGATGCTCTACGAGGCACACATCCGCGGGCTGCGCATCGGCGAAGTTCCAATCATCTTCATCGAGCGGCGGCTCGGCCAGTCGAAGCTTTCGTCGAACGTGCTGATCGAGTCGCTCATCATGCCGTGGCGGCTCGTGCTGCGATCCCGGCCGACGTCCTGACATGCGCCACGTCGTCGTGATGGTGACGACGTCGTATCCCCGGTTCCCCGGCGATGCGGTCGGGACGTTCATGGAGCCGATCGCGACGCGCGTCGCGGCGCGCGGGCACGAAGTCCACGTCGTCGCGCCCTGGCATCCGCGGATTACGCGGGGAAAGACCGAGGCCGGCGTCTTCTTTCATTTCTTCCACTACGCGCCGGTGCGCGCGCTGAACGTATTCGGCTATGCAGAGGGAATGCGCGCCGACGTGAAGCTCCGCGGCGCCGCGTGGATCTCGGCTCCGCTCGCCATCGCGGCAGGATGGCTCAAGGCGATGCGGGTGGCACAGAAGCGGCGGGCGACGATGATGCACGGACACTGGGTGGTACCCGGCGGCGCAATCGCGGCCGCCGCGCGGCCGTCGCTGCCGCTGGTGGTGAGCCTGCACGGCTCGGATGTGTTCGTCGCCGAGCGCACGGCCCCGGCGCGGATCGTCGCGGGGCGCGTGTTCAGCCGCGCCGGCGTCGTGACGGCCTGCAGCCAGGACCTCGCGGATCGCGCCGTGGCGCTCGGAGCGGCGCCCGATCGGCTCGAGATCGTCCCCTATGGTGTGGACATCGCTCGATTCAGGCCGGCTCCGGGAATCCGCGCGGAGATGCGCTCGACGATCGGCGTGCCGCCGGACGCGCCTCTGATCGTCGCGGCCGGACGTCTCGTCAGCAAGAAGGGATTCGAGTACCTGATCGACGCTCTACCGATCATCGCGCCGCCACTCACGCCGCACCTCGTCGTCGCCGGCGGCGGCGATCTCGACGGGGCTCTGCGGGCGCGGGCGAGCGAAGGCGGCGCCCGGGACCGGATCCATTTCGTCGGAAACCTTTCCCAGGACGAGGTCGGCCGCTGGTTCGCGGCCGCGGACATCGTCGCGGTACCGTCGATTCGCGACGACAGCGGCAACGTCGATGGCCTGCCGAACACACTGCTCGAGGCGCTGGCCTCGGCGGCGGCCGTCGTCGCGACCGGCGCCGGCGGCATCCGAAGCGTTGTCGAAGACGGGCGCACGGCGGCCATCGTGCCCGAACGTGACGCCCCCGCGCTGGCGGCGGCGATGGCCGCGCTGCTTCGCGATCCCGGGCGCCGGGCGGCGATGGGATCGGCAGGGCGGGCGGCGGTGGAAGCCCGCTTCGGCTGGGATGCGGCCGCCGTGCGGTTCGAGCAGGCCTACGATCGCGCGCTTGCCTTCAAGTCACTCACCCGCTAAGATTTACGGGATTTTCATGACAACAGAAGGGCGCGCGGGGGGGCTGAGCATTTTCTTTCCCGCGTACAACGACAGCGGGACGATTGCGAGTCTCGTCATCACGGCGCTCCGTACCGCCCGGAAGCTCACGCCGGATCACGAAGTGATCGTGGTCAACGACGGGAGCATGGACGGCACCGCCGAGATTCTCGAAGAGCTCGCATCGATCTATCCGCAAGTCCGCATCGTGCAGCACGAGACGAACCGCGGGTACGGCGGAGCCCTGCGCACCGGGTTCGCCGCCGCCACGCGAGAGCTGATCTTCTACACCGACGGCGACGCTCAGTACGATCCGGCCGAGATGGAGAGCCTCTGGCGGCGCTTCGATCAGGACACGGATCTCGTGAATGGCTACAAGATCAGCCGCTCCGATCCGCTCCACCGGATCGTCATCGGCCGCATCTATCATCACATCGTCAAGATCCTGTTCCGTCTGACCGTCCGCGACGTCGACTGCGATTTCCGGATGATGCGGCGAACGATTTTCGATCGCGTCCACCTCGAAAAGGACAGCGGCGTCATCTGCCTCGAGATGATGAAGAAGATCACCGACGCCGGGTTTCGCATCGCCGAGGTGCCCGTGCACCACTACCATCGCGCGTACGGCAAGTCGCAGTTCTTCAACTTCCGACGGCTGTACCGGACCGCGATCGACGTCATGAGGCTGTGGTATGCGCTTGTCGTCCGGCGCGATCATTTGAAGACCGCCGAGCCGGCGCTGCACGACACGAATGCCGGCTGATTATCGCGCCCTGGAGACCGCCGCGTGATTGCCTTTCTCGATCTCAAGCCCGGCGCCGACGCCGCCGACGTCCGCGCGGCGATCGAACGCGTGATCGCGCGCGGCTGGTTCATTCTCGGCCCTGAGCTCGAGGCCTTCGAGCAGGAGTTCGCCGCCGCGTGCGGGGCGCCGCACGCGGTCGGCGTCGGGACAGGCACCGACGCGCTGGCGCTCGCGCTGCGTGCCTGCGGCGTCGGTCCCGGCGACGAGGTGATTACCGCGCCGGTGTCGGCGGTCTTCTCGGCGCTCGCGATCATGATGGCGGGCGCACGCCCGGTGTTCGCGGACATCGATCCCGATCGCCTGACGATGGATCCGCGAGCCGTCGAGGCGGCGGTCACCTCCAGGACCAGGGCGATTATGCCGGTCCACCTTTACGGACAGCCGGCCGACATGCCGGCGCTGGCCGCCGTCGCGGAGCGCCATCATCTTCTCGTGATCGAGGACTGCTGCCAGGCGCACCTGGCCACATGCGGAGGACGGCCAGTCGGCTCCTTCAGCACCGCGGCGGCGTATAGCTTTTATCCGACGAAAAACCTTGGCGCGCTCGGAGACGGCGGCGCGGTCACTACGGTGGATCCGGGCGTCGCCGCGAAGCTCAAGCGGCTGCGCAACGGCGGCCAGACGGATCGCTACCATCACAGCGAGTTCGGCGTGAATTCACGCCTCGACGAGATGCAGGCAGCCGTTCTTCGTGCGCGCCTTGCCTGGCTGCCGCGATGGACCCAGGAGCGCCGGGCGCTCGCGGCCGTATACCGGAAGCAGCTTGCCGGCGCTCCCGTCGCCGTGCCGCCGGAATGCGATCCCGGACACGTCTATCACCTGTTCCCGGTTCTGAGCCCGGGACGCAGCGCGCTGCAATCGCACCTGAAATCGCGCGGCATCGAAACGCTGATTCACTATCCCGTCTCGATTCCGCGTCAGCCCGCCCTTCAGAGCGAGCGGCCGGACGGCTGCCCGGTCGCCGATCGCGTCTGCGGAGAGGTTGTTTCGTTGCCGCTCCACATCGGGATGACGCGCCAGGCCGTCGAGGAGGTCGCCTCCGCGCTCCAGGCGTTCCACGCAGTCGCCTGATGCGAGCTCGCCGCGCGCTGCTCTTCCTCGCGATCGTCGCCATCCAGTTCGTCGGCTTCGAAGCGGCCCTGCGCACGTGGGGACACTCTGAAGCCGCGCCGGCATTTCAGGCGCTGTTCGTGCCCGATCCGATCGTCGGCTACCGCCTCCGGCCGAACGCTCGCACGCGGTTTGCCACGGCGGAATTCGACACCGAGATCGGGATCAACGCCCAGGGCGTCCGCGACGATCGCGACATCGGGCCAAAACCCGCCGATGAACGCCGCATCGTCGTCCTCGGCGATTCCCTCGTGCTGTCGGTGCAGGTCGATCTGCGCCAGACGTTCTGCAAGCTGCTCGAGGCGCGCCTCAATCGCGCGAACGAGGCGCGGTCCGGCCGTCCGATCCACTACCGCGTCATCAACGCCGGCGTCCAGGGATACGGCCCGGTCGAAGAGATGTTCTTCTTTCGTGAAATCGCGCGCGCGTTCGAGCCCGATCTGGTCATCGAGACCATCTTCGTCGGCAACGACGCGGAAGACGCCGTGGCCGCCGCGCCGAGGCTGAAAGGGTCCTCACGATCGGTCGCCGAATCCGCGTCGGAATCCCTCATCAGCCGGGTCAGACGGATCGTGCGCCACAGCATGGTCCTCCAGGTCCTCCGGCTGCGAGTCGTGTCGGTGACGGATCGTTTCTCGCACTGGCTCTCCCCGCCGGAGCCGCCGCTGCAGTCGTACGCGGCCACACCCGCGCCTCGGATCGCTGAAGGGCTGCAGATCTCGCGGGATTGCGTTCGGGGCATCGCGCAGGACGCCGAAGCCGTCAGCGCCCCGACCATCGTCATGCTGATGCCGGCCCGCTTTCAGGTGGACGATGCGGACTACGGCCGGCTGAAGCAGATCGTGGAAGCCGCCGGCGGCACGCTGGTGCGGGACGGCGCGACCGCGCGGTTCGACGAAGCGCTCGCGCCGCTCGGCCTCGCGCGTTTCGACGCGCTGCCGGCACTGCGCGCCGCGCCCCCCGGCCCCGACGTCTTCTTTCAACAGACCGTCCACCTCACGCCGCGCGGACACGAGATCGTCGCGGACGCGCTGGAGCAGTTCCTGCGGCGTCAGGGATTCTAGATGGTCTTCAATTCCCTGCAGTTCGTCTGGTTCTTCCTGATCGTGTATGGGCTGTACCGCATCCTTCCGCACCGCGGACAGAACTGGCTGCTCCTGGTCGCGAGCTACTACTTTTACGCGGCGTGGGACTACCGATTCGTGGCGCTGCTGGCCGCCTCCACGATTGTCGACTACACCTGCGGACGCGTTCTGGCGAGCATGATGTCACAGCCGCGCCGCCGCGCCGTCATGTGGATCAGCATCGGGTTCAACCTGACGCTGCTGGGCTTCTTCAAGTACTTCAACTTCTTCGCGGCCAACCTGCAGACGCTCTTCGCGGCGATCGGCTGGCACCTCGACTTCGTGACGCTGCGGGTGCTGCTGCCGATCGGCATCTCGTTCTACACGTTCGTCACGATGAGCTACGTCATCGACGTCTACCGGCGGCAGATTCAGCCGACGCGGAACTTCGTCGATTTCGCCGTGTTCGTCGCGTATTTTCCTCACCTGGTCGCCGGCCCCATCCTTCGCGCGACCGCTCTGCTGCCGCAGATCTCGCATCCGCGCCGAATCAGCCGCGAGCAAATCAGGCACGGCCTCTGGCTGATCGCCTGGGGGTTTTTCCAGAAGATCTTCGTCGCCGACAATCTGGCGCCGCTCGCCTCGCACGTGTTCGCCGCCGATGCGCATCCCGCGGGCGTCAACGTTCTTCTCGGCACGTACGCATTCGCGTTTCAAATCTACGGCGACTTCGCCGGCTATTCGAACATCGCGCGCGGCACCTCGAAGCTGATGGGCATCGAGCTGATCGAAAACTTCCGATTCCCGTATCTGGTCATCACGCCGCAGGCGTTCTGGCGCAACTGGCACATCAGCCTGTCGACCTGGCTGCGCGACTACCTTTATATTCCGCTTGGCGGCAGCCGCGGATCCGCGTGGAACACCCGCAGGAATCTGATGCTGACGATGGCGCTCGGCGGCTTGTGGCATGGCGCTGCGTGGACGTTCATCCTCTGGGGCCTCTATCAGGGCCTCCTGCTCGTGCTGTATCGTCCATTCGAGCCCGCGTTTGCGGCGCTCGGGCGCGCCGGCCGCGCCGCCGCGTGGGTGCTGATGTTCCACTTGACCTGCTACGGGTGGCTGATCTTCCGCGCTTCGTCGCTGCGCCAGCTTGGAGAGCTGACCCAGAGCCTTTTCACGCGCTTCGCCCTGGGATCGATCGACGTGACGACGCTGCTGACCCCGCTCCTCATGTACACCACCCCGCTCCTGGCGATACACCTGCTCGAGGCGCGCGCCGATGACGTCCTCGTGGTGCCGCGCCTGCGAATCGGCCTCCGCTATTCGATTTACGCGGCGACGTTGTATCTGATCTTCCTGTTCGGAAACTTCGGCGGCGCGGATTTCATCTACTTCCAGTTCTGATGCGCGCGCTGCTGCAACTGCTGATCGTCGGATGGCTCCCGGGCGCCGTCGCGTTCCGGCTGCCGGTCGCCGAGCGGGATCGCCGCGCTGCGCTCGCCGCGGAAGAACGGACGTTCTGGTCCGTGGCGATCAGCGTCGCCGTCTCTCTCTCGCTCGTGCTGGCGCTCGCCGCGCTCCACCGGTACAGCTTCAGGAGACTGCTGATCGCGGATGCCGTCATCTCCGCCGCGCTGGCGGCCGCGGCGCGGTTCGACCTGCGGCTCGGCGCGAGCGCCAGGCGCGCCGGCCCTGCGGCCGCGATTCCGCTCCTCCTCGTGCTGCTTGGCGCGTGGCGGTTCCTGCCGCCCTCCGAATACATCATCGGCGGGAAGGACCCCGGCGTCTACGTGAACGAAGGAATTCAACTGGCGCAGCGCGGCGCGATCGTCGCGCACGATGCCGTTGTCGCGAACGTGCCCGATTTCGCGAGAGCGCTGTTCTTCCCGGTGGACCCTGCCCGGGATCGTTTCATCAGCGTGCGGTTCATGGGCTTTTACGTCGTCGATCCCGATACGGGCGGCGTCGTCAGCCAGTTTCCGCACGTGTATCCGGCGTCGATCGCGATCGGCTATTCGGTGGGCGGACTCTCGGGCGCTCGGTGCACCTTCGCGTTCTGGGCCGTGTTCGGCCTGGTGTCCGTCTATTTCCTCGGCGCGCGCCTGCTGGGTCGTCCCGCAGGCGCGGCCGCTGCGATGCTGCTCGCGCTGAACGTCGTCCAGGTGTGGTTCGCGCGCTATCCGAACGCGGATATCGTGATGCAGGCGGTACTGTGTGGCGCCCTGCTCGCCAACGCGCGGGCGCACGTCGACGGCGACCCGTTCTTTTCTCCTGTGGCGGGTGGGCTGCTGGGGCTGCTGCTGTTTCTGCGGTTCGACGCCGTCGTGGCCGTGGCGGCGGTGATGGCCGGTCTGGCGCTCGGATTGGTCGCCGGCCAGAGGGTCAGGTGGACGTTCGCCGCGCCGCTCGCCGTCGCGGGCGCGCTCTGCGTCTGGTACCTCCTCGGTCCGATGCGGGAATACGTCGACATGCCCATGCTGTTCCTGTCGCATCTGCCTGCGTGGGAGTACTGGGCGTTCGGGGGCGCCGTTTTCGGCCTGGCACTCGTACTCGTCGCCGGCCGCGCCTCGCCGCGGGTCTCCCGATGGGTCGTCGACGCGCTTCCGTCGCTCCTCGTCGTCGCGGTGGTGGCGCTGGCGGTGTATGCCTTCGCCTTCCGGCGGCCGGGCGGCAAGCTGACGGACTACGACGCGTTCTCGCTCCGGACGTTCGCGGCCTTCTATCTCACGGTTCCGGCGCTGGTCGCCGGGCTGATCGGGTACGCGTTGATCGTGCGCGGTCTCTTCTGGCGCGATCCCGCCTTCGTGATTGCCTTCACCGCATTCGCGCTGTTCTTCTTCTACAAGATCCGGATCGTCCCCGATCATTTCTGGATGGCGCGGCGATTCGTGCCGATTATCCTGCCGGGGGCGCTTCTCTTCGCGGCCGGCGCGGCGCTGACCGGCGTCCGCGGCACGCTGCTGGTCACACGCGCGATCCGCGTACCGATCGGGCTGGCGTTCATCGCCCTGCTCGCCGTGCAGTACGTGCGCGCGGCAAGACCCGTCGTCGCCCACGTCGAATACGAGGGCATCATTCCGAGACTCGAGGCGCTGGCGAAGCAGATCGGCGATCGCGACCTCCTCATCGTCGAATCGAGGGATGCCGGCTCCGACGCGCACGTGCTCGCGCTGCCGCTGGCCTATACCTACGCGCGCAACGTGCTCGTGCTCGCGACCGCGGTGCCCGATAAGCCGACCTTCGCCGGCTTCCTGGACCGCGTGCGCGCGAAATACGACCGGGTGCTCTTCCTGGGCGGCGGGGGAACCGACCTGCTCTCGTCGAGATGGAGCGTCACGCCGATCGTGAGCGACCGGTTCCAGGTACCGGAGTACGATTCGCCGCGCAACGAGTATCCACGCTTCGTACGGCACAAGGAGTTCGACTACACGATGTATGCCTTCGGGCCGCCGGCGCCGCGCGGGGGCGGCGCGACGCTCGACGTCGGGATCAACGACGACCTCAACGTGATTCGCTTCCACGCCAAGGAGCAGACCGCGGGACGCACGTTCCGATGGTCCCAGCGGCAGTCGTTCGTGATCGTGGACCATATCGACGCGGATGATCGGACGCTGGCCGTCGTCATGAGCGATGGCGGACGGCCTCGCGCGGCGCCGCCGGCCGATGTCGAAGCACTGATTGGCGACCGATCGCTCGGCGCCGTCCGCGTAGCAGGGGAATTCAAAGAGTACGAGTTCGCGATCCCCGCCGATCTGGCGCGCGCGACTGCGGCGACGGGGGAGCCGGTGCGCATCACCCTGCGCACCTCGACGTGGAATCCGATGAACGTCCTCGGGACGGCCGACGATCGCGAGCTGGGTGTGATGGTCGATCGCGTGGCGATAAGATGAGCGGCGTCGCTCCATGGCGCGTCTGACCATCACCGATCGCCGCGAGCGCGCGCTCGTAGCCGTCGCGGACGCAGCGATGCGGCCCGCCGTCGTCACGCGCCGATTCCGCCGCGCACCGGCGGCGCCGGCGCGCATTCTTTGCCTGAGACTCGAGCGTATCGGCGATTTGCTCCTGACCGCGCCGGCGCTTGCGGCGCTGCACGCCGCGCTTCCGGACGCCACGATCGATCTCGTCGTCGGAAGCTGGAATCGGGACCTGGCCGGCGCCATGCCGGGCGTCACCGCCGTCGAGACCGTCGACGCAGCCTGGCTCTCGCGGGGCGGAAACGGCCTCGGTCCCCTTGGCCTCGCGATGCACGCCACACGCTGGCGGCGGCGCAAGTACGACCTCGCGATCAACTTCGAGCCCGACATCCGCAGCAATCTTGCGATGGCGATGGCGGGCGTCCGCTGGACGGCGGGGTTCGCCAGCGGAGGCGGAGGACCGCTGCTCGACCTTGCGCTCGATTACGACGTCGGCGCGCATGTCGCCGACAACGCGATCGCGCTGGTCGAGGCCGCGACGAGTCATTGGGGACCTCACGCGCCCGCGACGCCGGCCCTCTCGATTCCTGCGGCAAACCGCGCCGAGGCGGAACGGCTGCTATCGAGATTCGCGGGCATGACCACGATCGGCCTGCAGGTGAGCGCCGGACGCGCGATCAAGCAGTGGCCGGAAGAGCGGTTCCGGACGATCGCCGAACGGCTCGTCAGGGATCGCGGAGCCGCCATCGTACTCGCCGGATCCCCGGCCGATCGCGCGCAGGTCGACGCCGTCCTGTCTGCGCTGCCGCCGGAACGGGCCATGGATTTGAGCGGCGGGACCCCGCTCCTGACCGTCGCCGCCGTGCTCGAACGTCTTGACCTGTTCGTCACGGGCGATACGGGCCCGATGCATCTTGCGCATCTCGTGGGGACGCCGGTCGTCGCCATCTTCGGGCCGTCCGAGCCCCGCCGCTATGCGCCGCGGGGGTCCCGCGACCACCTCGTCCGCATCGATCTTCCGTGCAGTCCGTGCAACCGCATCCGCAGGCCGCCGGGGCGCTGCACAGGCCATACGCCGGATTGCCTGGCGGGCATCGACACGGCGCGTGTGCTGGCCGCGATTGACGAGGCGTTGCGCGGAGGCGCCCGGTGATCGCGCTGGAAATCGATTCCGGCCTCGGGCCGCGCCGCGTCGATCTCTTCTCGTACCTCGACGCCGCCCGTGAGGAGCGCGCGCACGACGAGGAGTACGCCTGGATCAAGGCGCTGCGGCAGATGAACGTCGACCGGGTGCCGTTCCGCACCCGTTTCACGCTGCGGGGCGACTCTCTGTGGTGGTTCGCCGAGTTGTACCTGCACAAGCAGCAGCGCATTCTCAACGTGCTGCGGGCGCTCGAGGCCTTCGAGGCGCTCGTCGAACGGGAGCGGCCGCTCGCCGTGAAATACGCCGGCGGAGGATATGCGGGCCCGATCGCGCACGCCGCGGCAGCCAGAAAAATCCAGTACGCCGGTCCACGCTGGCCGACGTCCGCCCTGTCTTTGGCGAGGATGGAAGCGCGGGCGGCGTCACTGGCGCTTGCCGCACGACTGTCGCGGCTGCGCCCGGGTCGCCCGCGCGCGAGCGCTGTTCGGGTCGCCGCGTTCGTCCATCGCGCGTTCTGGCGGCCTGATTCCGCCGACGGCGGCGCCGAGTCGTACATCGGCCCTGTGCTGCGGGCGCTCGAGGCCCGCGTGCCGGCGGGCGACATCCGATACATCGGCGTCGGGCCGCGCACGAATTTTCGCGCCCGGCGGTGGTGGCACCCGCTGGCCGGGACGACGCCGGCCGAGCGCGGCGGTTCGATCGTGCCGATCGAACGCTATGCGGCAGCCGCGGCATTGAAATCCTCGCGCGACATCTTTGACGAGCGGCATCGGATGCGCGAGAGCCTGTGGACAAGCGCCGACATCCGCGCGCACGCGGTGATCAAAGGATGCGACTGCTGGCCGCTCGTGAAAGAGGAGCTCGCCGGGATCGCGCTGCTGCAGTTTCCGTGGTCGGCGCGTGCGATGGACGAAGCCGCGGCCGCGCTCGACTCGACCAGCCCGGACGTCGCCGTCACCTACGCCGAAGCCGGAGGCTGGGGGCGCGCGATCGCGCTCGAATGCCGCCGCCGCGGCGTTCCGCTCGCGGGCCTGCAGCATGGATTCATCTACCGGCACTGGCTGAACTATCGCCACGAACCGGACGAGATGTCGGCCGACCCCCACAACGCGGGCGATGCCGGTTTCCCGCGTCCCGCGGCGACGCTGCTGTTCGACGACGGAGCGGCGCGCCACCTCGCCGCGGCCGGGCGTTTTCCGCCGGAGTCACTCGCTGTCACGGGCAGCGCGCGGCTCGACGACCTGCTGGCGACCGTTCGCTCGCTGCGGCCCGACGAGATCGAATCGGTCAAACGGGCCGTGGGGCTCGTCGATGGGCGGGCGATGGTTCTGTTTGCGGGCAAGGAGCGCGAAGCGCGACGGTTCCTGCCTGCGCTCGTGGCGGCTGTGCGATCGATGCCGGATGTCCATCTCGTCATCAAGCCGCATCCGGCCGAGACGGCGGGCGTATACGCCGGCGCCGTCGCGGGTATTTCCAACGCGCGCGTCACCGACGCGGCCGCCTCTCTGCCCGCACTGCTCGCCGCCGCGCGCGCCGTCGTCACCGTGAATTCGACCGTCGCGATCGACGCGATGTCGCTCGGCGTGCCCTCGCTCGTGATCGGCCTGCCGAACAATCTCACGCCGTTCGTGGATGCCGGCCTCATGCTCGGCGCCGCGGCGACGGAGGAAATCAGGACATCGCTGTCGAAACTCCTGTATGATCAGGAGTTCCGCGGCAGGCTCGTGCGCACTCCGGAGGGGCGGGCCGCCGAGCGATCCGCGGAAGCCATCCTGGCCCTCGCCAAGGTCAAGAGAAAGACGTAACAGATGCGCGTGTTGATTACCGGCGGCGCCGGCTTCGTGGGCTCGCATCTCGCCGAAGCGCTGCTCGAGCGCGGCGACGAAGTGTTCGTGCTCGACGATCTGTCGACGGGGTCGATCGAGAACATCACTCACCTGAAGCATCACTCGAGGTTCCACTACGCGATCGACTCGGTCACGAACGAGCCGGTGCTGGCGGAGCTGCTCGACCGCTGCGATGCCGTGGCCCATCTCGCGGCGGCCGTCGGCGTGAAGCTGATCGTCGAAGAGCCCGTGCGCACCATCGAGACCAACGTCCACGGCACGGAAGTGGTCCTCAAGCATGCGAACAAGAAGAAGAAGCTCGTCCTGATTGCCTCGACGAGCGAAGTGTACGGGAAGAGCGCCGACGTGCCGTTCTCGGAAAATGCCGATCTCGTGCTCGGACCGACCTCGAAGCACCGCTGGGCGTACGCCTGCAGCAAGATGATCGACGAGTTCCTGGCGCTGGCGTACTGGAAGGAGCGCCACCTGCCCGTGATCATCGTCCGCCTGTTCAACACCGTCGGACCGCGGCAGACGGGGCAGTACGGAATGGTCGTGCCGAACTTCGTCCGGCAGGCGCTGACCGGGGAACCGATCACCGTGTTCGGCGACGGCACGCAGCAGCGCAGCTTCACCTACGTCGGAGACGTCGTCAAGGCTGTGGTAGCCTTGATCAACGAGCCCCGCGCGATCGGCCAGGTCTTCAATATCGGAAACGGCAAGGAGATCTCGATCGGCGATCTCGCGCGCCGGATCAAGACCCTGACGGGCAGCTCGTCGCCGATCGTGACGATTCCCTACGATCAGGCGTACGAAGCGGGCTTCGAGGACATGCCGCGGCGGGTGCCGGATATTTCCAGGATCCGCGCGCTGGTCGGCTACGAGCCGCAGGTCGAGCTCGACGAGATTCTCACGCGCGTCATTGCGTCGTTCCGTCAGCCGCAGCCCTGAACCGATCCATGAAACCCGCAGGATTCAAAGCTACCGCGCGGCGGGCCGCCGAAGCGGTGCTGCGCCGCCAGGCCAAGCCGATCCGCCGCCTGCTCCTCGCGGCGGGCCGCGATCGCGCGCCGCTCCTGCCCGAGATCGTCCAAATCGAAAGCACCAACATCTGCAACGCGAAGTGCGTGTTCTGCCCGCGAGACGAGATGCATCGCCGTCAGGGCGTCATGACCCTCGATCTGTTCAAGAAGGTCGTGGACGAGTGCGCCGAGCTCGGCATCACCCACGTCCGCGTCCACAATTACGGCGAGCCGTTCCTCGACCGCCACCTTACCGAGAAGGTGCGCTACGCGAAGCAGAAGGGCATCAAGGAAGTCGGCATGATCAGCAACGGCTCGCTGATCACAGAAAAGATCGCTCGAGGAATGATCGAGGCCGGTCTCGACGCGATCAACATCAGCGTGGACGCCGGCGGCAAGGACGTCTTCGAGCAGACGCGTATCGGCTTGAACTACGACAAGGTCATCGCGAACGTCGAGCGGCTCGTCCGCATTCGAGCGGAGCTCGGCAGACGGCGGCCGAAGCTGATCCTGTCGTTCGTCCGCCAGAACAACTCCGCCGACGAACAGGCGTTCATCGAGCACTGGCGCGGCATCGCGGACAAGATTCACATCACCGAGCTGCACAACTGGGCCGGGACGCTGAATCACGAATCGGACGTCAACTACCCCTGCTATCGGCCCTGGCTGACGTTCACGGTCTTGTGGGACGGCCGCGTGTCGCTCTGCTGCGCCGACTTCGACGGAAAAACGATCCTCGGGGACCTCAACACGCAGACGATCCGCGATATCTGGAACGCCGACGCCTATCGCGCCGTCCGGCGCGAGCACCTCGAAAGCGGCGGCCCGGACGTCTGCCGTGCTTGCGATCTCCCCCGGAAAGACTCCCCTCTCTGGATTACGAAACTGTCCTGAAGAGCTAGGCATAAGCCTTGAGCCATCTGCCCGTCTGATGGGCTCGCGCCGTCGTCTGAAGAGGCGTATATTGGATGGCGAGCTTCTCCATGAAACAGAAAATCCTGCGCAGCGTGCTGCTGGCCGCCTTCGAGTGTGCCTTGTCGGTTCCGGCCTCGGCGGGCGACCTGAAACTGTCGATCGACGCCGGACGGGTGACCCTGATTGCGGACAACGTGCCGCTCCGGCAGATCCTCCAGGAGTGGTCGCGTATCGGCCAGGCGAAAATCATCAACGCGGATAAGCTGATCGGACCGGCTGTTACGCTCCAGCTCGTCAACATGTCCGAGAAGGACGCGCTGGACATCCTCCTGCGTTCGGCCAGCGGTTACATCGCGGCCCCACGTCCGGTCGCGCTCGCGGGCGCGTCGATGTACGACCGTGTGACGATCCTCGCGTCGAGCCGTCCGCCGACGACGACGATGTCGGCCTCGGCGCCGCCGCCCACGTTCCAGCGTCCGCCGCAGACGATCGACGAAGACGAGCCGATCAACATCGCCGTTCCGAACCAGCCGCAGACGAGTCCCGCGGTCTCGCAGTATCCCGGCATGCCCACGGCGCCGATGCCTGCCGGTGCGCAGGGACCGACGCTCCAGTCGCAGCCCGGAGCTCCCATGACCTTGCCTCGTCCGGGCGCGCTCCCGATGCCGCAGCAGCCGAACGGCGTCCCGAACCCGTATCAGCCCGTTCGACCGGGCGGCGGCGGACCGGGCGGGGGCGGGCAGGAACGGTTCTAGGTTCTAGAGTTCCAGAGTTCTACGGTTCAGGGAAGCCGAGTACAATCCACCGATGTCCAGCCCCGACGTGGTGCGCCGTGGTGAATACGCGGCGCGCGGGGACTATCACCGCATTCCCGACCCCAGTTGGGATTACTACCCGACCTATCTGGCGAAACTGGCCGCGGTCCGCGCGTATCTTGACGCGCTGCCTCGAGGGAGCCGCGTGCTGGACGCGGGCTGCGGCGAAGGCGTCCTCGTGGAGGAGTACGCGGATCGGCTCGCCATCGTCGGCGTTGATGCGAACTACTCCTCCCCGCGGGTCGAGCATGGCGTTCTGACGGCGCTGCCGTTTGCGGACGCGTCGTATGACCGTGCGCTGTGCCTCGACGTCCTGGAACATCTCTCGTACGAGGAGCAGCCTCGAGCGCTTGCGGAGCTGTACCGCGTCCTGATATCGGGTGGTGAGCTGCTGGTGTCCGTTCCAAATCTCGCCCATCTCCAGTCGCGGATCCAGTTCCTGTTCCGCGGACGGCTGATCCGGACTGCTTCCGAAAGCAAGCATCCCGGGGACCGTCCGATCGGCGAGTACCTGCAACTGGCTCGGCGGTCTGGCTTTCACCTCATCGGACGCCGCGGCATTTTTCCGACGGTCCCTGTCCTGACGCATTTCGTGCGCCGGCACCCGCAAGCGCTGGCGCCGCTGCACCGCGCGCTGACGACCCTCTTGCCGATTCCTGGCTGGTGCCTGCTGAACGTGCTCGTCTTCCGCAAGGGCCACGCGGAGCACACACCTTGATCGGCGCGCGAACGCTGCTCGTGAATCCGCCGCTCGTCAACGGAGTGGCATTCACGCGACAGGGACGGTGCCAGGAACGGGAAGAGGTGCTCGGTACGACCAAGCCGCCGTACACGCTCGCCCTGATGGCCTCGCTGCTTCGCGACGCGGGCGCGACGGTGCGTCTGGTCGATCTCACGGCCGAGCGCCGGTCCGTGGAGGATCTGATCGCGCGGCTCGATCGCGAAGGATTCCAGCCGACGCTGATTCTGTTTCCCAGCACGACGCCGACGCTCGACGCGGACGTCCGCGAGATCGGCAAGCTCAAGACACGCTTCGGCGCCCCGATGTTCTGCTTCGGGCCGCACGCCTCGACGACGCCGCGTGCATCGATGGAGCGCGCGCCGGCGGTCGACGGCATGTTCGTGGGCGAACCGGAAGAAGCGGCGCTGCGGATCGCGCGGCTGGGCTCGCTGGATCGCCTGTCGGAGATTCCGAGTCTGACGTGGCGGCGTCCCTCGACTGCGCTCGGGACAGGCGCGGACATCGTCCCGCACTCCGCGCAAGGCAGCTACGCCGGTTTCCTGGAGATGCCGTATCCAGCCTGGGACCTCGTGCCCCTCCGCTCGTACAGCCTGCCCCTCGTGAACCGGCCGTACACGATCGTCGAAACGAGCCGCGGCTGCCCGTACTCGTGCGACTTCTGCGTCGCGCCCATCCATCAGGGCCACAAATTCCGCGAGCGCAGCGCGAAATCCATCGTCGACGAAATGGAGCGCGGGTATCGGGAGTTCGGGATCGATTTCTTCTATCTGTGGGGCGACACCGTCACGCTGAACGTGAAGACATTCACGGCCTTCTGCGACGAGCTGATCGCGAGGCACCTGCCGATCCGCTGGTTCGGCAACGCGCGCGCCGACAACCTGACCGATCCCGCCTTCGTGCACCGGCTGCGAAAAGCCGGCTGCTGGATGCTCGCGATGGGGATCGAGACCGAGTCCGAGGACATCCGCAAGGACATGGTGAAGCGTCTCGAGCGCCGGAAGATCCAGGCCGCGCTGCAGAACATGCGCGAGGCGGGGATCCGGTCGTTCGCCTTCTTCATCTTCGGCTATCCGGGCGAATCGCTCCAGTCGATCGACCAGACGATCGACTATGCGATCGAGCTCGATCCGGACTTCGCGAACTTCTACCCGGCCGTGCCGTACCCCGGCACCGAGCTCTATCAGAAAGTCGTGAGAGAAGGGCTGCTGGTCGACGAAGACTGGTCCAGGATGGAGTACTCGTACTATCTGCTCCGCGGCAATGGCCTCGACGAAGCCGTCGTGATGGACGCCATCAATCGGGCCAAGCGCCGCTTCTTCATGCGCCCACGATATCTTGCGAGAAAGTTCGGCGACGTGTTCAAGCTGGCGGTGACCAAGCCCCAGATCTTCGGCCAGATCGCCGGTCGCACGCTGTTCGGGGCCCGTGTGCCCAATCCGCCGCGCGCCGCGGGATCCTCCGAACGGGCCGCGCGCGTCTGATCGCGCGCCCAGATCATCCGCCGACCTTCTTTGGATACGCGGGCGCTTTCGGCGCCGGAATCGGGTGCGTCCGAATCTCGTTCTGCAGGTGCGCGATCGCGGCTTCGAGCTGCGCGTCCTTCCCTTCGAACGTCGCATGCGGCAGGTTGTCGACCACGACGTCGGGGTCGACGCCGTGGCCCTCGATCAGCCAGTGGCCCTCGGGACCGAAGACGCCTGTTTCGGCCGCCGTCGCAATGCCGCGATCGACGAGAAAATTGCTCGACGACAGCCAGATCTCGCCGCCCCACGTTCTGGTGCCGATCACCTTCCCGAGGCCGAGGCGGCGGAATCCCTCCGCGAACGCTTCGCCGTCGGAGGCCGTGTTCTCGTCGGTCAGCACCACGACGTGCCCGCGGAAGGCGTACTGCATGTTCCACGTCGGGCTGCCGACGCGCGGCTGCCAGTAGAACCACGCCTTTCTCAGCAGTTTCTCGAGAATCCAGCTGTCGATGTTGCCGCCGTTGTTGTGGCGGACGTCGATGATGAGGCCGTCGCGATCGAACACGGGATAGAACTCCCGGGTCCACTGCGCGATATCGGCACCTGTCATCGCGCGCAGGTGTACGTACCCGATCGTGTTCTTGGACGCCTGCTCGACTTGCAGACGCCGCGTGTATTCCCACTCCTCGTAGCGGAGCGTGTTCTCGCGGCCCATCGTGATCGGCACCACGACGACGTCACGGGCGGCGCCGCCGCCTTTCGGCGCGACCTTGAGCAGCACCTGCCGATCGGCCTCGTTGCGCAGGAACGCTCCGACGTCCGGCGATGACAGCGCCGGCACGCCGTTGATGGCCTGGATCACGTCGCCTTCATTCACGCCGACGCCCTCCCGCGCCAGCGGCGAGAGTCCCGACGGATTGTCGGGATCGGACACGTAGATGTGCGCCACGCGGAACCCTCCGGCGGCCTCGTCGCGCGTGAATCTCGCGCCGAGCGACCCCGGCTGGACCTGATCCTGCCCCCGCCGGATGTCGCCGCCGCGCACGAAAATATGGAGCGCGGAGAGCTCGCCGACCATCTGCGCGAGAATGTCGTTCAGCTCGGCGCGGTCGGTGACGCGATCGACCAGCGGCATGAAGCGATCGCGCACCTGGGGCCAGTTCAGGCCGTGCATCCCGCGGTCGTAGAAGTAATCGCGTTCGAGCCGCCACGCCTCGACGAACATCTGCCGCCACTCGTCGCGCGGATCGAGCTCGAAGCTCCAGTCTTTCAGCGATACCTGCGTTTTGCTCACCTCGGCCGGCGTCGCCGGAGCCTTTGCCGCCGCATCCATGACGTAGTAGTCGGATCCCTTGCGGATCATCACCTTCTTGCCGTCGAGCGACAGCTCGAACGCCGCGACCTCGTCCATGAACGTTTCCGGCGCCGTCCCACGTTTGTTGTCGATCGCCATCGTCTTGAGCGCCTTCTTGGCCTCGGGAGACGTCTCGGCGGAGAGGTAGTACAGGCGCTTGCCGTCGGTCGCCAGGTCCGAATAGTTGCCGGGCGGCACAGGGAGCTCAATCAGGCGCGCCCGAATGCCGTCGAGATCGATCGCGATCCTCGGCGTCGGAGGGGAGTCGGGCTTCTTGTCGTTCTTGTCGTCCTTCGCGGGCGGCGGGTGGAGCTCGTCGTCTGGCTGAAACGGGGACCGTTCCCCGCGCTTGAGCGCGATCTGGTAAATCTTCGTCTGCCTGTCGAAGAACGGCTCCGGCTGCCGCGAGCCCCACGGCCCGCCGACGAGCGAGATGAAGTTGCGATTCGACAGGAAGTACAGCCATTTCCCGTCCGGGCTCCAGGCCGGGCTGAAACTGTCGTAGCGATCGCTGGTCAACGGCGTGATCGCCGCCGAGTCGGCGTTGTACAGATACATGACGGTCATCTGGTTGTTCACCGGCGCCGAATAGGCGAGCCATCGGCTGTCGGGCGACCACTGGATGTCGCCGAAATCCCCGTCGTTTGCCGAGGCGAGCTTCGTCTGCTTCTTGGTGTCGACGTCGAGGACCCAGAGCTCCTGATCCTTGTTGAAATGCGCGATGTGCTTGCCGTCGGGCGACGCGACGCCGTCCCACCGCAGCACTTTCGCGTCGCTGGTCAACTGCGCGGCGTCGCCAACGCCGTTCGCGGGCACCCGCCAGAACTCGACCTCGCCGCTGCGATCCGACAGCGCGAGCAGGGTCTTGCCGTCGGGAAAGAAGCGCCCCTCGCGGTACCGCGTCTTCTTGTCCCGCGTCGCTTCCACGATGCGCCCCTGCTGTGCGGGCACGACGAACAACTGCCCGCGCGCGGTGAACACAATCCGATCGCCCGTGGGCGAGATGTGCGCGGTGGAGATCCAGTCGGTCGGCGTGCGCACCCAGCGGTCGCGCATCTGATCGAAGTCCGAGACCAGCCGAACGGGCACCGCGGCGTCGCGGCCGGCGGCGATATCGTACATGCGCAAATCGGCGCCGAGCTGGTAGACGATGCGGCCGTTCGACAGCGACGGCGACTGCACGTCGAAGCCGCCGGCGTGCTTCGTGTGCTGCCGCACGTCGCGCCCGGCGCCATCCATCGACCAGAGGTTGATGGTGCCGTCGCGATCGCTGAGAAAATAGACGCGGCCCTGCCACACCATCGGCGTCTTGCTCGTCCCGGTGTAGTCGGCCGTCATGTTCGAGGCCTCGCCTTCGCCGGTGAACTTCCAGATGCTCTGCGCGGTGCCGCCGTGATAGCGCTTCGTATAGCTGCCCTGAAACGGCAGCCGCGTGAAGAACAGCGTCGTCCCGTCGTAGGCGCCGTCGCTCGCCTGCGCGAGTGGAAGCAGCGTGATTGCATGGGTCTTCGGATTCACGCGCGCAAGCTGCGTGTTCGGAAGCGTCGAGTACCGGCGCGTCGAATAAAGAATCTCGCCCTGCGGCGTCCAGCCGACGACCAGCGCGTTGGCTCCCTCCCATGTCTGCCGCATCGGCGGGCCCGCCGCGTCGAGCGACAGCGTATACACCTCGGTGGGACCCTCGTAACTCGCGGAAAAGGCGACGGTCTTTCCGTCGGGCGAGATCGCGGCGCGGGACTCCTCAGAAGGGTGCGACGTCAGCCGCTGGGCCGTCCCGCCGGCCACCGGCGCGCGCCAGAGGTCCCCCTCGGCAGTGAAGATCACCGACTCGCCCGCGAGGGCGGGGAAGCGATAGTACCCAAGCGTTGTCTGCTGGGCCAGCGCTCCGTACGGCAGCGCAAGACTCACCGCTGTCAGGACGATCGAACGTGTGATGCTGATCATGGGTGCACGTGATACTGCGGCGCCGGCAAATGACGGGTCCGCCGATAGGCGCGGAGATCGCGCAGTTGACGAAGGTATCCCATTGCTTCTCTGAAGTTCATCTTGCTTTCGCCGGCCGTGCGGCCGGTGAACACGTACGGCATTTCGACGACCACTGCCGGCTCGCTCCGGATCAGCAGCTCCAGGCAGATCTTGAAGCCGCCGGCGGAAATCGTCACGCCGCGCGCGAGATCGCGGCGGATTAGAAAAAAGCCCGACGTCGCGTCCTTGACGGGCGTCAGTCCGCGGGCGAGCAGGCACGCGAACTTCGACATCCAGACGCGGGATCGTTCCCAGTCCGCCGTGCCGCCCCCCGCGACGTAGCGGCTGGCGATGACGATGTCGGCGCCGTACTCGCGCATCACCGCCAGCATCTGGGGCACCCGGCCCGGCGGATGGCTGACGTCGGCGTCGATCACGCCGACGACTTCGGCGTCGGCGGCGTCGAACCCGTCGATGACAGCCGTCCCCAGACCGAGCTTGCCCGGACGATGGACGACACGGATCGGATACTTCGCCGCGAGCTGGTCGGCGACCTCCCCGGTGCCGTCCGGCGAGTTGTCGTCGACGATGACGAGTTCGCCTTCGATGCCGCCGGCGTGATAGGCGTCGAAAATCGCGCGCACGAGCTCCGGCAGGCGATCCCGTTCGTTGTACGTCGGCACGACGAGCGCGAGGCTTGGGGCCGTAGCAATGCGAGCTGGCAAGGACTGGGCTCGCCAGCACTATAATTCATGCGGTTCGGCGGTCCTATCCCCTGCATGTCTACACGCCTGCTGCTGGCAACTGCCGTCGAACTGCGAAACCGCCCGTGACCGCGAAGCGATTCGGCGCGCCGCTGCTCGCCATCATTCTCCTGGCGCTCGCGCTGCGGACCATTTTTCCGGCCGCCGATCCGCCATGGCGATCGACTGTCGGCGTGGTCTGGCACGACGAGGGCGCCTGGGTGCACAACGCCCGGAACAAGGCCCTCTTCGGCGCGTGGCGGCAGGACGAATGGAACCCGGTCTTCATCGCGCCCGTCTTCACGGGGCTCGAGTATCTGTCGTTCGCGGCCTTCGGCGTCGGCGTGCGGCAGGCAAGGCTCGTGAGCGAGCTCGCCGGCGTCGCGTCCGTCATTCTGCTCGCGCTCGGGCTGCGGCGGGTCTCCGGCGACGCGGCCGCGCTCGCGGGCGGCGCGCTGCTCGCGACCAACTACGTCTACGTCATGTACGACCGCGCCGCGATCATGGAGGCGCTGATGGCCGCCTTCATCGTGGCGTCCTGGTACTGCTCGACGCGAGCCGAGCAGCATCCCGCCTGGGGGGCGCTGGCGGGCCTGATGGCGACGCTCGCGTTTTTCACGAAAGCGGCGGCCGCGTTTTACGTCGGCGCGCTCGGATTGGCGATGCTCGCCCGTCTTGTTCTTCCGCCCGACCAGGCGGAAGGCAAGCGCGCGGCGGTGTGGACACTCGCAGGGCTCGCCGGCGCATTCGCCGTTGTCGCGATCGTCTTCATGATCCCTCACTGGGCCGACTATCGCTTCTACAACTGGCAGATGTCGGTCACGCGAAAGCCGTCGTACACCATCGCCTCGCTCGCGACACGCGCGATCTGGTTTCCGATTCTCCACGACACCTTCAGCCGGATGTGGCCGTCGCTCGTGTTGGGCATCTGCGGCGGTTGGACCGCCGCGATCAACTGGCGCCGCGCGTCAGACGGCGAACGTCTGCTGCTGCTCTGGGTCGCGGTTGGTTCGGCGGAGCTCCTGCTCCACGACGTCGGCAACGAACGGCGGTTCGTCTTTCTGATTCCCGCGCTCGCAGCCTTGGCGAGCATCGTGCTGGCCCGCGGCCAGCTCCTCCCGCCAGAGGCGTCGCGGATTTCGCGATCGCGGCTCATCCTGTTCGCGCCCGTCATCCTCTACGCGTCCTACGTGGTCGCGGGACCCGTGGCGCGGCTGTTGTTCCTCGGCGACGTGCACGTTCACAAGCTGCGCTGGGCCGTCAGGCTGGCGGCGGCACTCGGTGCCATGCTCGGCGCCACGGCGATCGTGGCGTGGCCCAGGGCGCGGCGCGTCCTGACACAGCGGACCTGGGGACGCGCGGCCGCAGGCGTCTTCGTGGGCGCCGCTGTCGCGTGGAATCTGTGTCAGTTCTGGCAGTGGGCCGCAGCAAGAACCTACAAGAACTACGAGGCGTCGATTGCCGTCGGACACGCGCTGCCGCCGGAGACGCTCGTCCAGGGGAAGCTCGCCAACGGGCTGTCGCTCGAAAACCGCATCCGCCCGATCTTCATCGGCCATGAATTCGGCAACTACGCGGACCGCAAACAGCGGGAGGATGTGCGGTATATTTTGACGTATACCGTTCCCTGGATCGGCTACGAGGGGTCGCAGATTAAGGATGTGCTCGCGGCCTATCCCGGCTGGCGCATCATCATGACATTCGACGTCGCGGAAACGCCCGGCGGGCATGATACCGCCGCGCTGATCGACAAGCGTGCGCGTCATTGACGAGCGCGCCATCAAGGCGCACGCCGACCTGCGGTTCCGCTCCGAATACGATTACGCGCTGTTCGAGTACTACCGCAGCGCGAAGGTGATTGCCTTTCTGGAGCGCGCCGGCGCGTCCATCGACGGTCGCGTTCTGGATGCGGGATGCGGCGGCGGGGGCATGCCGCTCTCGCTGGCGGAAGAGGCGCGCGCGGTCGTCGGCATCGACCCGATCAATCGCTTCGGCGATGCCGGAATACGGCTCGCCCGCGAACGCCGCCGGGCGAACCTGTATTTCGCGCTGGCCGACGGGATGGCCCTGCCCTTTACCGACGGAGCGTTCGATCTCGTGTTGTCGCACGCCGTCATCGAGCACGTCGCCGACGCGCGGCTCTATCTGCGCGAATGCGCCCGGGTCCTCGCGCCCGGCGGTCGCGTGTACTTGTCCACGTCCCCGTACCTCTCGTTCGCCGGGGCGCACCTGCCGCGGCTGAAGGTCCCCGTTCCTCTTCACCTGATTGCCGGCCGCCGCATCGCCTTCGCCACGTTCGTGTTTCTCGCGCGCCACGCCGCATGGATGCTCAAGGAGCCGGCCCACGAGAATTCCTTCATCACGCTCGCACGCCGCGGCGCCATCAAGGAGGACGACCTCCTTGAAAAGGTGACCGTCTCCAGTCTTCGCGCTCACATCGCCGCCGCCGGTCTCCGCATCGTCCGCGAGGATCTGCACGTGACGGCGACGATCCGGCGGCTGCCCCGGCTGCTCGCCGGCGCCGTGCGGGAGAACCGGATGACGCGAGACATCTTCATCAGCAACATGGAATACCTGCTGGCGCATCAGGGACACGGGACTCCGGGACGGGGGACTCAGGGACTGTAATGCCTGTACCGGACGTCGATCGATATCGTCCCGACGACCGTCGAGCGGTGGAGGCGCTGTATCGCCGCGTCTTTGGATCGGACGCGGCCGAAGCGAGCCGGCTGCGGTGGGAATGGCAGTACCGCCGCAACCCGAACAATCCCGGCGGCGAACCCGAGATCTGGATCGCGCGCGAAGGGCCGGCCATCATCGGCCAGTACGCGACGATGCCGGTCCGCCTGGCCATCGGCGGCCGGGAAGTGAAGGGCTCGTGGGGAATGGACGTGATGGTCGCTCCCGAGCGTCAGCGACGCGGCCTGGGCGAAGTCCTCTTCCGCACGTGGGACCGAAACGTCGGCGCGTCGCTCGGCCTCGGCCTCTCGGACGCCTCGTATCGGCTGTTCCAGAAGCTGCATTGGCCAGACGTCGGTCCGGTTCCCTGCCTCGTGAAGCCGCTGTCGCGCCGCGCGTTCCGGCATCCACGCTGGCCCGTGCCGATCAACCGCCTCATTTCCGCGCTCACCTGGCCGATCGTGATGATCGTCTCGCGCACGAGGCCGCTGCGCGCCGAGGTCCGGCTGATCCAGCGCTTCGACGAGAGCTTCACGCAGCTCTGGGAAACGCTGGCGCCGAAGTTCGACGTCGCTGTTCGCCGCGACGCACCGTATCTGAACTGGAAGTACGCGACGGCGCCTCACGTCCGCTATTCCATCGCCGCGCTGCTGCGCGATGGAAAGACAGCCGGGTACGCCGTGTACCGTCACGTCCACGAGCCGCGCGGTCGCGTGACCCTGCTCGTCGACTTTCTCGTCGATCCCGACGACGAGGAGGGACTGGAGACGCTGCTGCGCTGGATCGATCGCGAAGCGCGCCAGGAAGACTCCGACAAGATCCGCACCTTCGCGATGCACGCCGGTTTTCGGAAGGTCCTGCGCCGCTCGGGCTATTTCGTCGTGAAATCGACAATGGAGTTCGTGATCAAGGTCAATGCGGCGCGCGTCGCGCAGGAGTTCTACGACGACACCGATCGATGGCACATCACTCTGGGAGACTCCGATCAGGACCGTTGAAGCTATGTACCTCCTCGTCGGCATCGACACCGAGGGCGACAACCAGTGGGACGCCGCAGCGCGCGCCAACCAGCGGTTCGAGAACATCTACGCGCTCCCGCGGCTGCACGCGCTGTTCCTCAGGCACGGCGTCCGGCCGACGTATGTGATCACGTATCCGG
The DNA here is from genome assembly GCA_035495955.1 of Vicinamibacterales bacterium. Classification (GTDB taxonomy): domain Bacteria; phylum Acidobacteriota; class Vicinamibacteria; order Vicinamibacterales; family 2-12-FULL-66-21; genus JAICSD01. The sequence goes on from DATJFE010000075.1 coordinate 33,080, forward strand.
TCGCGAAAGACGCGCGGTCCGCGCAGCTCCTGCGCGAGCTGCACGCGCGCGGCGACTGCGAGATAGGGGCGCACCACCATGCCTGGGAAACGCCGCCCTGCACGCCTGACGACGTCCGCAGGCATCCGTACGCGGCGAATCTGCCGCTTCCGCAGTTCGAGCGCCAGCTCGCCTCGCTGACGAGCGCAATCGCCGACGCCGTGGGGCAGCGTCCGGTGTCCTATCGCTCCGGTCGATTCGGCTTCTCGGCCGCGCACGTGCCCGCGCTGGAGAAGCTCGGATATCAGGTCGAGTCGAGCGTGGCGCCCCTTTTTTATGAAGGGCACAAGAACGGGCCGGATTTCGTCGAAGCGCGGCTCACTCCGTACTACCTGTCGTACGACAACGCGGCGAAGCCCGGCGCCAGCAGAGTGCTCGAGATTCCGGTGTCGTCGGCTCTCAGCCGGCGGCTGCCCAGGCGGATCCAGTATCTCTACGCGCGGGCGCCGCGGCCTTACACGAGCAAGCGCATTCTCCGGAAGCTTGGAGTCGCGACGGTTCGATGGCTCCGCCCGTCGTACTCGTCGCTCGACGACATGATCGCGCTCGCGCGCGATCTATCCCGCGACGGCGAGCCCGTGCTGAATCTGCTCTTTCACTCGAGCGAAGCCATCGTCGGCGGCAGCCCCTACAACAGGACCGACGCGGAACTCGCGGCGTTTCTGAACCGTCTCGAGCGCTTCTTCGAGTTCGCGCGTGAAAGCCTGGGGGCGAGGCCGGCCACGTTCTCGGAGTTCCGGAACGCCTACGTGCGCGCTCCACCCTCCACCCTCCACCCTCCACCCTCCGACTGATGCGGATCGTCCACATCACGCCGCACCTGCCGCCGGACCAGGCGGCGAATGCGCTGCTGCCTTTTCAGCTCGGCGAATGGGCGCGCGCGCGCGGCGAGACCGTGCGGTTCATCGCGCATCCGCCCGTGGGCGGCCCCGCTCCGCCGCGTCCCGATACGATCTGGATCCCGCGCACCCGCCAATCGCCGCTGCAGCGCGTCCTGCGAACAGGGTCGATCTCAGCCGCATGGCGCATCAAACGGATCGCGGAACCGATCATCAACAGCGCGGACGTCGTCCACATTCACAGCAACGGCCTTCTCGTAGAGGTCGCCGCGCACGTCGCGTCTCAGCTCGAAAAGCCTGTGGTGCTGACGATGTACGGGACGGAGATCTGGCACTACCGTCCGAAGCGATTCGGCCCGGATCTCTTCACGCGCGCGTACCGCGCCGCGGATGCGGTGACCTTCTACAGCCAGCGGCTGTTCGCGCGCGCGAGGGAGCTGGGCCTGGATCGTCCGGGATGCCGGGTGATCTATCCGGCGGTCGGGGCGGCGTTCGCCTACCATGATCGCGGCGCGCAACTGCGCGAGCGCCGCGCGCTCGGCGTTGCGGCGGAGCATCTCCTCGTCAACGTGAAGCGGCTGCATCCGCTGGCAGGCCAGCGATACCTGATCGACGCGATGCGCCAGGTCGTCGCGGCAGAGCCGAACACGCATCTCGTGGTGTGCGGAACGGGAGCGCTCCTGGGGACGCTGCAGGATGTGGCACGATCCGCCGGAGTGGACAAGCACGTGACATTTGCCGGACTCGTGGAGAACGCGCTCGTCGCCCGATATTGCGCCGCCGCGGACTGCTTCGTGCTCCCTTCGCTGCTCGAAGCGCTGCCGACCGTCGCGGTCGAGGCGCTCGCCGCCGGCACGCCGGTGATCTCGAGCGACAATCCGGGCGGCGTCGAGCTGCACGGGCTCTTCGGCGACGACGTGCAGGTGGTGCCGCGCGAGAACGCGGGGGCGCTCGCGGAGGCCATCACCGCCGCGCTGCGCCGCTCCCGGCGCACGCGGCCAGACACGCAGGCGATCGTCGAGCAGCGTTTCCGCCCCGAGGCAGTCGCGCGGCAATACTGGGACGTCTACGCCGACGTGCTGCGCCGATGAGAGCGATCGGGCGGTCAATCGCGACGGCCGTTCTTGCGGGTCTCCTCGGCGCCGCGTGCGTGGCGCTCTTCTATGCCTGGCATCCCGCGATCGCGATCGATTTCCAGCGGGAGCTTCCGAAGAACGTCTCGGGCGTCTACCCGGCTGAGCGCGATCCCGCGTCGCGGCTGGCCTTCGCGTGGACGGCCGGCGAAGCGATCCTGCGCCTGCCGGGGCTGGACCGTCGCGTGGCGTGGAGGCTCGATCTGCGGATCCGCGGCGCCCGTCAGCTTCCCGCCGACAATCCCGACGTCACGATTCTCGCCGACGGCGCTCCGCTCGAGACGTTCCACTCGACGACGGACTTCTCCGACATTCACATCCTCGTACCCGCCCGCCCTGCCCGGCGGGGACTCGTCCTCGGCCTGACGAGCTCGAAGACATTCGTGCCGGGACCGTCGGATCCGCGGCCGCTCGGCGTGATGCTCAGCACGTTCGTTCTCGCGCCCGAGGGCATCGTCCTCGTGCCGCGGCCGGCGTCGGCCGCGGCGTCGCTGTCGGCGGCGGCGATGGGTGCGGCAATCGCGCTCCTCGGCGTCACGGCTGGATCCGCTATCGGAGGAGCCGTGCTGGTGAGCGCGGGCACGGCGGCAATCGCTGCGCGGGGCTTCGGCCCGTTCACCGACTATCCGACGATCGTCCTGCGCCTCGGCGTCTGGATCGCGATCGCGCTTGCGGGATTCACGCTTGCGGCGCAGCGCGCCCGCGGCCGGCCGCTCCGCAACACGGCGCGCTTCGCGGCGGCGTTTTCCGCGGCCGCGCTCTTGCTCAAACTGATCGTGCTGCTTCATCCGGACATGCCGATCGGCGACGCAATGTTCCACGCGCATCGCTTTCAGGGCGTGCTCGGCGGCCGCTTGTACTTCACATCAGTCGCGCCGGGCGGCTACGCGTTTCCATATCCGCCGGGTCTCTACGTCTTCGCCGCGGTCTTCTCGGGGTTCGTCCATCGCGGCGCTGGAGACGTCACGCTCCTCCGGGTCGTGACAGCGTCGGTCGACGCCGCCTTCGGGCTTCTGCTCTACTGGATCGCCGCTCGTACCTGGGACAATCGTCTGGCCGGCGCGATAGCCGTTGCGATCTATCACCTGACGCCGCTGAACTTCGCCGTGCTGACGACGGGGAATCTGACCAACGCGTTCGCGCAGTCGGTGGCTATCGCGGCGCTCGCGCTCATGGCCGCGCCCACCTTGACCCTCGAGCGTTGGACGACGGTTCTCCGGCTGTCCATTGTGCTCGTGGTCGCCTTCCTGTCCCACACGAGCACGCTCGCGATTTTGTTCGCGGCATCGATCGCGATCGCCGCGCTGTTCCTTCTGCGTCGGGAGCCGTCGCTGCGATCGTCCGGCGCCGCCATCGCGCTCGCGGCCAGTGCCGCGGCGGTGATCGCGTTCTTCGCGTACTACGCGTACTTCATGGACACGTACCGGCTCGAGCTCGCCCGCATCGGGCGCGAGACAGCGGCCGCGGCGCCGGCCGCCGGAGGCCGGGCGATCGGCGATCGGCTTCATTTCGTGCCGTACGCCCTCGCGCTGAATATCGGGGCGCCCGTGCTGCTGTTGGCGTTTCTCGGTGCGGCGCGACTGGCGCGGCGCCCCCACGTCGATCGGCTCGCGCTCGTGCTTGCCGGGTGGCTGGCTGCGTGCGCGGCGTTTCTGGCGATCGGCGTCGTGACACCGATCGACATGCGTTATTACCTCGCCGCGCTTCCGGCGCTCGCGATCGCCGCCGGATACGGGGCGGCGCGGGCGTGGCACGACGGCTGGCCGCCGCAGCGGACCTTGTGGCGGGTGACGGTCGCCGGATTGCTGGCGGCAGCGATCTCCGTCGGTTTCCATCACTGGTGGTCCGCGCTAGGATAGAGGGATCGGACACGACTGTGAGGTTGCGATGACGCTCGCGGAACGAATCGCCCACGACATGACCGACTCGATGAAAGCGCGCGACGCCGCGAAGCTCTCGGCGCTGCGCATGGTGAAGGCCGCGCTCATGAACGGCGAAGTCTCGAAGGGACGGGCGCTCGAAGAGTCCGAGGCGCAGCAGGTGCTCGCATCGCTGATCAAACAGCGGCGCGACTCGATCGAGCAGTTTCGCAGCGCGGGCCGGAGCGATCTCGTCGACAAAGAGACGGCGGAGCTCGGCGTCCTCGAGGGCTACGCGCCTCCCGCGCTCAGCGCGGCTGACCTCGAGCGGGCCGTCGATGCCGCGATCAAAGAGACCGGCGCGGCGACCGCGAAAGACATGGGCCGTGTGATGAAGGCTGTGATGAGCGCCCTGGCCGGGCAACCCGTCGACGGCAAGGCCGTCAACGAGCTCGTGCGAAAGAGACTTGCATGAACAAACTTTTTCGCGCGGCCACCGTCTAATCATGATGAAAGGCAACGCACAAGCCTCTCATCCATCCTCCATGGGGCCCTCGCCGAAAGGCGAGGGTCTTTTTTTTGCGCCGCCCTCTGCCCCGGCCGTTTACACCCTTAACAAGATGTTCACTCGCGGGACGTCATGTCCGGCCGTGGCACGGTGACCGGAACCGAGCAGCCGCCCGCCGTCGGACGAATACATCCCACCGTCCTCCTGATGGCGAGCGCGCATTTCATGGTCGACGGATACGGCAATATTTACGCGCCGCTGCTGCCGCTCCTGATCCCGAAGCTCCATCTCTCACTCGCCGCCGCGGGCACGCTGACGATGTTCTACCAGATGGCGGCGTCGGTGGCGCAAGTCGGCTTCGGCCACATCGCCGATCGGTGGCGGCCGCGGCTGCTCGTCATGCTCGGGCCCGTCGTGGCCGTCGGCGTACTGAGTTTCGTCGGCGTCGCGCCCAGCGTTCCGACGCTCGCGGGGATCCTCGTCGTGGGCGGCCTCGGCGCCGCGGCATTCCATCCGCCGGCCGCCGCGATCGCGCATCGACTCGGCGGTGCACGCCCTGGTCTCGCGATGTCGGTTCACATCACGGGCGGCACGCTGGGATTCTCTCTCGGCCCTCTTCTCTTCGCGCCGGCCGCGCAGCATCTCGGACTCGGATGGACGCCGCTGCTCGCCATACCGGGACTGATCGTCGTTGCGTTCTTTCTGACGCGCGTGCCGCCGATCCCGCTGCATCACGACAGCGCGGCGGGCTTCCGTGCGCTGCGGCCGTACGCGCGGCCGCTCGCGCTCCTCTACGCGATCGTCGTACTGCGAACGCTCGCATCGCTGGCGTTTGCGACGTTCGTTCCGGTGATGCTGACGCGGCGCGGACTGAGCGTCTCCACGGCGGGCGCGATTGCCGCGGTGTACTTGTTTGCCAGCGGCGCCGGAGGGTTCCTCGGCGGACCGGCCGCCGATCGGTTCGGTCCCAGAAACGTGATCGCGTGGTCGCTCGTGCTTGCGACGCCCTTCCTGCTCGCCGCTCCGCTCCTGTCGGGCTGGCGCTTTGTCGTGGTACTGGCGATCGGCGGGTTCTTCCTCCAGTCGACGCTTCCGGTCAACGTCATCTTCGGCCAGGCGCTCGCGCCCGTGAGCGCGGCGACCGTCTCGTCGTTGATGATGGGATTCGCATGGGGCATGGGCGGCTTCAGCGTACCGATCGTCGGCGCGATTGCCGACCGCTACGGCATCGAGCGAACGCTGTTCGGACTGGCCGCGGTTCCGCTGCTCGCGGCGGCGCTGACGGCATGGCTGCCCAAACGGCCGGCGGCCTGACCTTTGCGTGGTACGATACCGGTCTGGACGGTTCGTAGATGCCGCGCGGTCCCCGCCTCTCATCGGTTGCGTATTCCTTCGGCCCCGGTCCGCTGACGCCGGCGGTTCGCGCGCTGCTCTACTCCAACATCGCCGTCTACTTCGTCTCGCTCTTCTACGATCGGCTGTACGACTGGTTCGGTCTCATGCCGAAGTTGGTCGTCGAGAATCGCTGGCTGTGGCAGCCCGTGACGTACATGTTCCTGCACGCACGGAACCCGACGCACATCCTCTTCAACATGCTCATCCTCTGGATGTTTGGCGTGGAGCTCGAGCGGATGTGGCGGACGAGATTCTTCGTCAAGTACTACTTCGTGACGGGCGTCGGCGCCGGATTGATCTCGGTCCTGGCTTCGCTGCTCCCCTTCGCCGCGACCCGCGGCACCTACGACGCCACGATCGTCGGCGCATCCGGCGCGCTCTACGGACTCCTGCTCGCCTTCGCGTTGTATTACCCGAATCGTCCGATTCTCATGTTCCTGCTGTTTCCCGTTCCGGCGAAGTACTTCGTCGCCATTCTCGGCGCGATCGCGTTTCTGATGTCGGTTCAGGGAAACGGGCCGGTTGCCGCCACGACGCATCTCGGCGGGCTGCTGGTCGGCTATCTGTATCTCCGGGGCGGACGCGGCGGCTGGACGGCCGAGCTCAAGTATCGATACCTGAAATGGAAAATGAACCGGATGCGCCGCAAGTTCGATGTCTACTCGGGCGGCCGCTCGGAGCGATCCGGCTGGGATCGGCACGTTCATTAGATACCGCGCCCTCCTGCTCCTCGGTCTCCTGATCCGGGTCGCCTGCCTTCCCCTTCCGGGCACTGAAGACGTGAACGTCTGGAAGACCTGGAGTTACGGCGCGTCGACCGGTGTTTCGACGATGTACGGCGTCGGCGGCCATCCGCCCGAACGCGGCGTCGTCATCTGGGGCAACCGGCGGACCACGGTCGATTATCCGCCGGCAGCACTCTACGGGCTCGGCGCGATTGGACGGATCTATCGCATCTTCGATCCCTCGTTTACGGACAGTGCCGCACTCACGGTCGCCGTCAAGCTGTCGCTGTTGTGCGCAGATGCGCTGACATGCGCGTCGTTATGGATGCTCATGCGGCGGCGCTATCCGGACAGGATCGCCCGGGGCGCGGTCATGCTCTATTGGCTGAACCCGGCGACGCTGATGGACGGCGCGGTTCTCGGGTATCTCGATCCGTGGGTCGGTGCGCTGGTCATGGCGGCCGTGGCGGCGGCCGACGCGTCGTCGCCCGCGCTGTGCGGCGCCGCGATCGTCCTCGCCGCCTTGACGAAAGCGCAGGCGATCTTCGTCGCGCCGGTGATAGCGATCGTGCTGCTGAATCGGAGCGACGGCCGCGTGCGTGCCGCGCTGGTCGCGTCCGCGTCAGGGCTCGCGACGGCGCTGATCGTGCTCGCGCCGTTTGCGCGGGCCGGCGCGCTTCCCAACGTCGCTCGAGGCGTGGCGTCGCTGCTGCGCCACGACATGCTGTCCGGCACGGCGGCAAACGTGTGGTGGATCGTGACGTGGCTGCTGCGCGCGTCGTACGCCGTCCGCGACCTCGGCGCGTGGGAGGCGTGGACGATGACGGTTCGCATCCTCGGTATTTCGCGCGTCATCGCGCTCGGGTATCCGAATCCGAGGCCCGTCGCCGCCGTGCTTGCGGGAGCCGCGATGATCTGGGCGTATTCACGGGCGTGGCGGGCGGCGCTGCCGGTCGCGCTCGACGCCGGCGCGTTGGCGATGCAAGCGTACTTCGTGCTGGCCGTGCAGGTGCACGAGAACCATCTCTATCTGGCGCTGCCGCTGATGGCGGCCGCCGCCGCGGCGCGGCCGCGCCTCGACGCTCCGTTTGCGGCGATGAGCGCGGCGTTCGCGCTCAATCTGTTTCTCTTCTACGGAATCGGCCGGGGGTTCCCGCTGCCGCCGCGTGGCTTCACGGTGATCGACGCAACCGTCGTGCTCGCCTGTCTGAGCGTGGCCGCGTTCGTCTGGCACGCCAGGCGATTCTCAGAGCAGGCCGCGAGTCCAGCCGCCGTCGACCTGGATCGTCACGCCGGTCACGTATGACGCCGCGGGCGACGCCAGGAACGCGACGACCGCGCCGAACTCGTCGGGCCGTCCCATGCGGCCGAGCGGAATCCCGGCGATCGTCCGCTGTTCGATGACGCCCGCGCTGACGCCTTCACGCGACGCCGCCTGGTTCGACAGCTCCGCGACGCGATCGGTGCGCGTGTAGCCGGGCGCCACGCAGTTCACCAGGATGTTGTGCGGCGCGAGCTCGGCGGAAAGCGTCTTGGCCAGCCCCGTCACTGCCGCGCGCAGCGCATTCGACAGAACCAGGCCGTCGATCGGCTGCTTCACGGAGATGGACGTAACGTTGATGATCCGTCCGCCGCCTCGAGCCTGCATATGCGGAATCGCGCCGCGGCACAGGCGGACGACGCTGAGAAGCAGGGCGTCGATGGCGTCGGTCCAGACGCGGTCGTCGAGCGTCACGAACGGGCCCGACGGCGGTCCTCCGGTGTTGGTGACGAGGATGTCGAGGCCGCCGAACGCCGCCACCGTCGTCTCGATCGCGCGCGCGACGTCGTCTGCCCGGCTGAGATCCGCCTCGATCGGAAGTGCCTCGCCGCCGGCGGCGGCGATTCCGGCTGCGGCCTCGTCCAGCGCCTGCCGCCCGCGCGCGCAGATGGCCACACGGACGCCTTGGCGCGCGAGCGCCTCCGCCGACGCTCGCCCGAGCCCCCGGCTGGCAGCGCACACCAGGGCCGCGCGAGACACCGCCGGCCGGCCAGCTTCGCTGATGCTCCGGCGGCTCGTCTCCACGATCTACTTTCTGTGGAAATAGGTGTCGGTGTGATCGAGCCAGTCCTGGCGAATCGGCGCAAAGACGTCCAGCTCGAACGTGTCGTCGAGCGCCTCGGCCTGGTGCTCGACCCAGGACGGAATGTGCAGGCACTCCCCTTCGCGGACGGTGATTTCCTCGCCGGCAATCAGGAATTTCAACGCCCCCTGGAGGACGTACGTCATCTGCTCGCTCTCGTGGTTGTGCATCGGCACGAGGGCGCCTTTCTTCAAGTAGATCTGCGCGAGCATCTCGCGGTCGCCGGTGACGATCTTGCGCGAGATCATCTCCGTCACCTTTTCGAGCGCGAGTTCGTCCCAGCGATAGAGGCTGACGGATGGCGGCAAAGCCCGGCGATTATATAATGGCGGCAGATGAAGGGGACCGCGGTGAAGCCCGCCAGGTCGGCCTACGAGGGGCTGGCTCCGTCCGATCTGCTGCGGGCGTACCGCACGATGGTCCTCTCGCGCAAGCTGGATGACAAGGAGATACAGCTCAAAGGCCAGAGCCTGATCTTCTTCCAGATCAGCGGCGCCGGACACGAAGCGGTCCTCACCGCGGCCGGCATGGTGCTGAAGCCGGGCCACGACTGGTTTCATGCCTACTACCGCGACCGGGCCCTTTGCCTGACCCTCGGCATGACGCCGCTCGAAATGCTGATGAGCGCCGTCGGGGCGAAAGACGATCCGAATTCCGGTGGCCGGCAGATGCCGTCGCACTGGGGCCACCGGCGCCTGAATATCGTCTCGGCCTCGAGCCCGACGGGCACGCAGTGCCTCCAGGCGATTGGCTGCGCGGAAGCCGGGCGCCTGTTCGAGAAAATCACCGCGATCGACGGACGCGAGTCCCGCTTCAAGCCCGACGAGGTCACGTACTTGTCGATCGGCGAGGGAGCGACGAGCGAAGGCGAGTTCTGGGAAGCCATCAACTCCGCCTGCACGCTGAAGCTGCCTCTCGTCGTGCTCGTCGAGGACAACGGCTACGCGATTTCGGTCCCCGTCGAAGTGCAGACGCCGGGCGGAGACATTTCGAGGCTCCTGGCGTCATTCCCCGATCTGCTCGTACAGACCGTCGACGGCACTGATTTCCTCGCCAGCTACAGGACGATGTCGGCGGCCGTTGCGTATGCCCGCGACCGCAAGGGTCCGGCGCTCGTGCACGCGAAGGTGATCCGCCCCTACTCGCATTCCCTGTCGGACGACGAGAAGCTGTACAAGACGGCGGAAGAGCGCGCCGCCGAGGCGGAGCGGGACCCGATCAGGAAGCTCGCGACGTTCCTCGTCGACGAGGAGATCGCGAGCGAAACGGAACTCAAGGCCATCGTCCGCGAGACCGAAGACGAGGTCAACGCCGCCGCGGAGCGGGCCATCACATCCGAAAAGCCGTCACGGGACTCGGTCGGTCTCTACGTGTACTCGCCCGACGTCGATCCTGCCTCTTCCGCGTTCGATACGCAGCCCGCGCCCAACGGCAAGCCCGACACGATGGTGGCGGCCATCAACCGCACGCTGAAAGACGAGATGGCGCGCGATCCGCGCATCGTCGTGTTCGGCGAAGACGTTGCGGACTGCACGCGCGAGACCGCGCTCGACAAGGTGCCGGGCAAGGGCGGGGTATTCAAGGTCACGCACGGCCTGCAGCGGGCGTTCGGCAGCGCGCGGGTGTTCAACTCGCCCCTGGCCGAAGCGAACATCATCGGCCGCGCCGTCGGCATGGCCACGCGCGGCATCAAGCCCGTCGTCGAGATCCAGTTCTTCGATTACATCTGGCCCGCGATGATGCAGCTCCGCGACGAAATGTCGATGCTGCGGTATCGATCGAACAACGCGTTTTCGTGCCCGATGGTCATCCGGACCGCGATCGGCGGGTATCTGCGAGGCGGCGCGCCGTATCATTCGCAGTCCGGCGAGAGCATTTTCGCGCACTGCCCGGGAATACGAATCGCGTTTCCGTCGAACGCGCAGGATGCGGCCGGACTTCTGAGGACGGCGATCCGCTGCGACGATCCCGTGATGTTCCTCGAGCACAAGCACCTGTATCGGCAGACGTACAACAAGGCCCCGTATCCGGGACCGGATTACATGGTTCCATTCGGCAAGGCGACCGTGCGCCGCGAGGGCACCGACGTCGCCGTGCTGACGTGGGGGGCGCTCGTCCAGCGCTCGCTCCTCGCGGCACAACAGGCGGAAAAAGACGGCATCAGCGTCATGGTGATCGACATGCGGACGATCGCGCCGTTCGACTGGGATGCGATCGCCGCGGCGGTCATGAAGACCAATCGCGTCATCGTGGCGCATGAAGACCAGCTCACGTGCGGCTTCGGCGCAGAGCTGGCCGCGAGGATTGCCGGCGATCTCTTCGAGCACCTCGACGCGCCGGTGCGACGCGTGGCGGCGCTCGACACGCCGGTGGCGTACTACCCCGATCTCGAGGAAGCGATCCTTCCGCAGTCGGCGGACGTGCTTGCCGCCATACAGCAGATAGCCCGGTACTAGACGCCGGCCCTCCGCCGCCCGTGGCGACGAGGACGCCGGCCTGCAGGTCCTGAACATGCGATCGCTGGCGGCCGCCGTGGTGCTCCTGATGTGGTCCGCCGCGGCCCCCCGGCCGCAGGTACAGCTCCTGCGATCCGTCGGCGGTATTCCGGCCCATATCGTCGGGGCCTTCCGGGAGCCGATGGCGTTCCAGCAGAGCGACAGCGGCCAGTACTTCATCTTCGATCGCCGCGCGCATGCGGTTTTCACCATCGCCGATGACGCGGCGAAAAAGATCATCGAGGTCGGGGCCGAGCCCGGACGCGTGCTGGATCCCACCGCGTTCGACATCGATCCTGCCGACGGCACGTTCGTCATCGCCGACGCGCCGCTGCGGAAGCAGCGGATTCAGGTCTTCACGGCGGGCGGTGGACGAATGTCCGGGTTCACGCTCGAATCGCGGGAGGTGGCGCGGATCACCATCGACACGATGGTCCTGAACGGCATCGGATCGATCCAGTTCACCGGGCGCAGCATCCTCATCAATCAGCCGGAAACCGGGGCGCTGGTCTCGGAGCTCGGCCTCTTCGGGCAGCCGATCCGGGCATTCGGCGAGCTGCGCGCGACCGGGCAGGAATCAGACCCGGACGTCCACCTTGGACTGAACGCCGGACTGCCGCTCATCGATCCCGCCGGCGGCTTCTATTTCGTGTTCAGCGCGGGCGTCCCGATCTTCCGCAAGTACGACGCCAAGGGTCGGCTGCTCTACGAGCGGCACGTCGAAGGACCGGAAGTGGACGAGTATCTCCGCAGAACTCCGACACGCTGGCCGAAGCGGCGGACCGACGAGGGCGACGAGCTGCCGGCGATTCCGCCCGCGGTTCGTGCGGCGGCCGTCGATCGCCAGAGCCGCCTCTGGATTGCGCTGGCGCAGCCGTTCACGTACGTCTACGACGCGACCGGGGAGAAGATTGCCACCGTCCAGTTCAAGGGAGCGGACATCCTCCTGCCGAACAGCCTCTTCTTCACCAGGGACCGCCGCATCCTCGTCACGCCGGGCTGCTACGAGTTTCGAATCCCTGATCGCTTATCCCTGATCCCGCATCCCTGATCCTGCATCCCGAATCCGATATCATCGCGACGTGGCGAAGAAGAAAGTCGTCCGCCGAAGGAAGATCGCGCCCGGCTCGGTCGGGCTGACGACGGCTGAGACCCGGGACGCGGGCGGCGCGCTCGACGAGCTTGCGGCCAGGGTGGACGAGGACGGCGGCGCCGTGCTCGGGCGCTATCGCGATCCGTTCGGGGGGCAGCCGCTGCTCCTCGTCGCACTCCCGGTGGCGATCGTCGAGCCGACGCCGTATCAGCGGGACCCCTCCGACCCGCACGTCAAGAGGCTGATGGGGGTGATGGAGAAAATCGGACTATTTCTCGATCCGATCATCGCCGTTCGCCACGAAGAGAAGTACTGGACCCCGAACGGCAACCACCGGCTGCAGGCGCTCAAGAAGCTCGGCGTGCGCACGATTGTTGCGCTGCTGGTGCCGGATCCGCAGGTGGCGTTCAAGATCCTCGCGTTGAACACGGAGAAGGCGCACAACCTCCGCGAAAAGTCCCTAGAGACGATCCGGATGGCGCGCGCGCTTGCGGGCGCGAAGCCCTCGAGCACGCAGGAGGAGCGAGCGTTCGCTTTTGAATTCGAACAGCCCGCGTTCCTGACCCTCGGCGCCGCGTACGAGGATCGTCCTCGCCTGAGCGGCGGCGCCTACCAGCCGATCCTGCGCCGCGTCGACGATTTTCTGGACGAGCCGATGAGCAGGGCGCTCAAGGAGCGCGAACGGCGCGCGAAGAAGATCCTGAAGCTCGACGATGCGGTCGGCGCGGCCGTCGAAAAGTTGAAGGCCAGGGGACTCACGAGCCCGTACCTCAAACCCTTTGTCGTCGCGCGCGTCAACTACACGCGCTTCTCGAAAGCCACATCGTTCGATTTCGACGAGAGCCTCGACAAGATCATCGCCAGCGCGCAGAAGTTCAACGTGGATCGCGTCAATCAGCAGGACGTCGCGAAGGCCGCCGGCGGCCCGCCGCCGGAGGAATGATTGAATCCCTGATCCCTAATCGCTGATCCTGGATCGCGAATCCTGGATCGCGAGTCCTGGATCGCGAGTCCTGGATCGCGGATCAGGGATTAAAGCACTCTCCCGACCGGGCCCAGATCCAGATTCAGCTCGTCTGGGGAGATGTCGAACTGTCCGGCGAGGTCGAGAATCGTTTCCTGCAGGCGCATGAGCGCAAGGCCTACCGATTCGGTTTGGTCGCTGGTCAGGGTCCCCGCTTCCATGCGCCGTATCGCTTGTCGTTCGAGAAGCTGCCGGATCATTTCCACGAGGGTCAACACGAGCTTGAGCACCGACCGGCGCACGTCCTCTGGGTTTGCGTTCCAGCGCGCCGGAGGAGCGGCCGCGGCTCTCTCGATCTGGCGCCGCAGCGATTCGATCCGGCCCGCAGCGGCGGGGTGTGCGAATGCACGGCGCGGTCCGGTTTTGGCTTTGCGCACGCTCCGCGGCGCGCGCCGCGTCCCGCGCCGGGCACCTCGCACATTTATCTTCGGTCTTCGTTTCTTCATGTCTTCCGCCGGAGGATGCGATCGGCCGCGCACAGCAGAGCCGAAAGCCGGATGTACACGAGATCGACGTCGGCAAGCGCGAGGATCAAGTCTGCGTTCACCATCGCGCCCTTGCTCAGAAGACTGTCGATCAGATCCACGAGGGTCGCTTCTTCGTCGTCGATAATCCGCGCTACGTGGCGGTGGGGGACAGGGGAGGCCTTCGGAGCCCGCAGCTTCGGCTGCGGAGTGGCCGCGCGCCGCGCGGGATACGGCCGATCCTTGGCGCGCGGCGGCCGCGCCTTGCTGACGGTCGTGACGCGCGCGTCCGCGCGCCTCGCAACCTTCGGCGGCTTCGCGTGAGAGACCTTCGGCCGCTTCACCGCTCTCCACCGTCCACGCGGCCGACGAAGTTGTACGCCGGCCAGGGACCGGTCAGCGCCAGCTCGGCGCCTGCTTTGGCCACGGCACGCGCCTGCCGCCGGGCCTCGGTCTTGAACCGTTCGCGCTTTCCCGTGGGCACGAGGAAGGCGGCCTCGAGGATCGGGGGATTCGTGCCGGGCTCGGGACGACGGTCGCGGCGATACGCATCCCTGGCCTGGCGCCGCAGCCGATCGAACGCTTCGTCGGCCGCCTGAAGCGAGGCGAAGCGGGCCGTCGCTGCCGCGTCGCGTGCCTCCTTACGCGCGGCCAGAAACGCCGCTCCCGTCCGCCGGCCGGAGCCTTCGGCGCGACCCGACCGACGCGACACGGCGGCCGGCTTGCGGACGATCCGGACGCCCCATTCCTCGCAGCCGGCGACGCGCCGCACCACCCGCTCGATGGCCCGTCGTCCCTGTCCCGTCTCGTCAATCGCGCGGGGGAGCGATGAAAACATGGTGAACAGCTTCATCGGAACGACGGCGGCGCCGCGCATTCGCGAGAAATGCTCGACGACCTTCTCATGGGCGACCGCGGCTTCAGAAACCCAGTCGAGATCGCGGAGGCGCGGCTCCAGGTTTTCGGGCGCATACATCGCGAGCGGCACTTCGGCCGCGATCAGCCACAACGAGCCCGGCAGACTGTACGCCTCCGGCCGCGATCCGCCGCGGAGGCCGGCGGGCGCGCGCGCGACCGGCGGCCGCCGCGCCGAGCTGACAATGCAGTACGCGTAGACGGCGGTGGGGATTTCGGGCATCAGACGATCTGCCGCCAGGCGCGCCGCCACGCGAGAAGCGTGGGCGCTCCATGCGGCGGCGGCACCTCGGCTGGCGCACCGATCATAACGTAACGTCCACGCCTCCCGAGCAACCGCAAGCGTGCGAGGTGGCGGGACTCGGCGGCCCTCGCGGCGCGGCAGCGCGGACACCCGCCCGCGCCGAGCGCGTTGACCAGAATCGCGCCGACGGCGATGTTCATGGACCGAAGCGAGGCGAGCAGCTCGCCCGATTCCAGCGTCGGCAGTCTCGCCGCGCGGGTGACGACGATGAAGCGCGTCTGATCGCCGTCGGCCAGGATTGTCTGAAGCGCCCGGAGCTGCCGCGAGAGCTGCACGAGCAGCGCCGCGAGGCTGCCCGCGCCGACGAGTTCCCGATATTTGAGCAGCATCGACATCAGCGCCCGCGTCCAGTCGCGCAGGAGCGACGGCGTCTGCAGCAGCCGGAGCGCGTGTCCCGTCGGAGCCGTGTCGGTGACGACGATGTCGTACTCGCGGTTGCCGCCCGCCAGCGCGGCCGCCACGCCGGCGACCGCGATCACCTCGTCGATGCCGGGGGGCGCCAGATCGATCAGCTCGCGAAACGATCCCGCACCGGCGCCGGCAGGTTTCGCGATTCTCGAGAACGCCTCGTCCACGCCGTCCATATAACGGCGGCGAAAGTCCGCCATCTCCGCGCCCGCGTCGATCTCGCGGACGTGCAGCAGCGGCGATGCGCCGGGAACCGTTCGCGGACGATCGTCGAGCGGCGCGCCGAAGACGTCCGCCAGCGAATGCGCCGGATCGGTCGAGAGCAGGAGCACGCGCCGGTCGGCCGCCAGATGCGCCGCTTCCGCGGCGGCGCATGTGGACTTGCCGACGCCGCCCTTCCCGCCGAACAGGAGCCATCGCGCGCCGACGGCGAGATCGACGACTGGCCGATCGCCCCTCTCGACTGGAAGTGCCGCGCGGATCCGTCTCGTCACCGGCGGCAGAGCCGCCGGCGGCGTCCATGCCGACTGGCGCGATGCGGCTCTGCGAAGAGCGGCCGCTCCGCGCGGTTCGGATGAGAGCTCGGGCAAGAGCCGCAGATCGACTCCCGGAAACCGACGCGCGACGGGCGCGATGGCGCGAGACTCGAACCGCCTCCGGGCCTCGCACCATGTACATCCACGGGCCGGGCGAGGCGCGATGCGGTTGACGATCAATCGCTTCACCTGCATGCCCCCGGCCTCGAGCGCGGCGAGCGCGTCCGACGTTTCCTCGAGGGCCATGGGCTCCGGCAGCGTGATCCACGTCAGTTCGGTCGTCGCGCGATCGCGCAGCATCGACGCGAGGCGGCGGCCTTCACGATCGAGATCCTCGATCAGCGCATCGGACGCGTCGCGCGCGTAGGCGCCGCGCAGCGCGCTCACCACCGTCCGGTGGTGCGACTGCAGCAGGTCGAGCACGCCGGCGACGCGCCCCAGCAGGGCCGGCGCCGCGAGCAACCGCAGCGTGTGTCCGGTCGGCGCGGTGTCGACGATCACGGTCGCGTAATCCTCGCGGCTGCCGGCCATCCGGACGATTTCGAGCAGTCCAATGATCTCGTCGATGCCTGGCAGCGACAGCTTCAGAAGCCTGGCGACGTCCTCGTTGTCGAGGTACGTACCGCGGACGGCAATCGCTTCGAGGAGGTCGCGCCGAGGCCGAAGCCAGCGCTTGAAGGCGCGCGCGGCGTCGATGTTCGCCGCCTCCAGCCCCGGTGCGCCGCGCACCGGCCGTGGATCGGCTGCCACCTTCACGTCGAGAACGGCCGAGAGCGACGAGGCGGGATCGGTCGTGACGAGAAGGGTGCGTCCGCGCCGTGCCGCGTCCAGCGCGTCGATCGCGGCGCAGGTGGTCTTGCCGACGCCACCCTTTCCACCGAAGAACGAGAAAGACGGAAGTCTTCCGTCTTTCAGTGTTCTTCCCCCTCGAAGCTCGCCTCTATGCCGGTGACCTTCAGGTCCTTCGGCGAGATGGCCGCCGACCCGCCGCGCTGCCGCGCCTTGATCTCGCGAATGCGCGCGACAATGTCAGCCTCGAGCGCGTCGAATTCCTCCTGCTCCATCTCGCCCAGTTCGAGGCGCATCTGCGCGTCGAGCAGCCGATCGCGCAGGACCGTGTCATCGTTCAGTTCCGTCTCCACGGCGGCCGCCACCTTGTCGAGCACGAAGCGGATGCCCGAAATGAGGAGACTGTCGATGATCAGCACTCAGTGCGCTCTTTCGAGCTTCAGCCGGATGTTGACGAAGTTGTACGGCGGCCACGGGCCCGTGTATTTGAAGGTGAGCTTCTCGTACTGCTGGCCGACTTCCTTAACCCGGGAGTCGAACGCCTGCTCCATCTCGCGCGACACGAGAAAGGCGGCGTTCATGATCATGCGATCGCCGATCGGCTTGTTGGATCGCGACGCGACCGACACGCTGCGAAGGGCGTTGAAGATCTCGGCGACGTAGCGCTCCGTGCGCGACTGCAGCGCGGCGTCAATCAGGCGCCCGTATTGCATGCGCGCGAAGAAGGTCGAGCCCTTCTGCGACGAGATTTCGCTCTTCAGGCGCCGGATGTCCTCGTCTTCGTCCTCGATCTCCCGGATGATCTGATCGCGATCCCAGAGCACTTTCAGGCCGAACTCGAACTTCTCCTGCATCTTGTTCAGCACGTCGCTGAACGCGTCGTACGCCGACCGCAGCAGCTCCATGATGTCGTCGTCGGTCTTGAACACCGTGCCGAACGACATCGGGATGACAGTGTGCTTCTGCATCACCGTTTCGTTGACGCGCTGGTGGGCCAGGACGTTCTCGCGCGTCGGATCCTGCACGACCATGGGGGTGTTCGACACAACGGCGCAGATGTCGCGATAGTGGATCGTGTGCACTTCGGCCGGCTCGGGCCCCAGGCCCAGCGGGCCGAAGCTGAGAGGCTGCTCGGAGCGGATGATGCAGTAGACGTACTTGCCCTCCGATCCATCGTCGCCGCGGCGCGCCGGCACTTTGACGCGCTCCAGCTTGCCGCGCGCCTCCTGACGGGCTTTGGCGGCCTGATCGCCCTTCCTGACGGCCGACGCACCTTTGGCGGCGCCTTTGTCGGCCGCGCGCCCCGTCTTCGCTGCCTTTCGGCTCGATGTCTTGGCCATGTCAGGTTCGCTTCTTCGCCGTCTTCGGCGTCCGCGCCGATTCTCTTGTATTCTCTGCATTCGTCGAGTCGCGATCCAGCACTCGCTTGATCTCCGCCACGAGCGCGTCGGGCAGACACGGCTTCGTGACGAACGCATCGCAGCCCGCCTCGCGCGCGCCTTCCGCGTGCCCGGCCAGCGCGTGGCCGGTCAGCGCGACGATGGGGATATGCGTCGTGCGCGCGTCGCTTTTCAGCCGCCGCGTCGCCTCCCAGCCGTCCATCTGGGGCAGCGCGAGATCCATCAACACGATGTCGGGCTGCAGCTCCACGGTCTTCTGGACCGCTTCGATCCCGTTTGCCGCCTCCGCGACCTGGAAGCCGGAGAATTGCAGATACGCCGCATACATCTCGCGGGCATCCTGATAGTCCTCGACGACGAGCACGAGAGGCTGTTCGCGCACGCTCATCGGCGGCGCGCTTTCGCTGGCAGTCCCAGCGTGAACTCGGATCCCCGGCCGGGCTCGCTCTCGAGCTCGATGGTTCCGCCGAGCATGTTGGCGAGGCGCCGGCAGATCGACAGGCCGAGGCCGGTGCCGCCGTAGCCGCGCGCGGGCGACGAATCGAGCTGGCGGAAATCCTCGAACACCTTCACCTGATCCTCGCGCGGGATACCGACGCCCGTATCCTTCACGGCGATGACCACCTCGCGTCGCCGCGCATCGTAGGAGGCCGTCATCGCGACGGAGCCAGCCGGCGTGAACTTGAGCGCGTTGCTGAGCAGATTGAGCACGATCTGTTTGACCTTTTGCCGATCCGAGCGGATCGACGGCACGGAGTTGGGAACCCGGGTCGAGACGGTGAGATTGGACCGCTTGATGATCGGCTCGAGCTCGGACTGCACCTCTTCGAACAGCTCGCGAATGCCGAACGTCGACGTGTTCAGCGGCATGCGGCCCGCTTCGATGCGGGTGATGTCGAGGATGTCGTTGATCAGGGCGAGCAGGTGGCGGGCGTTCGAGTCGATGCGGGAAAGGCTCTTGCGCTGCGGCTCGGTCACCTGCCCGGTGACGTTGTTCAGCAGCATGTGGGTGTAGCCCAGGATCGCGTTCAGCGGCGTCCGGAACTCGTGCGACATGTTCGCGAGGAACTGCGACTTCAGCGCGGAGGCCTGCTCGAGCGCGATGTGCTGCCGCCGGAGCAGCTCGTTCTGCTCGGCGAGCTCGCCCGTGGCCTCCTGCACCTTGCGCTCGAGCTCGACCGACGCCTGCTTCAACTGTTCGTACAGACGCGCCTTCTCGATCGCCTCGGTCAGGTCGTGAAGGATCGTCACGACCCACATCAGCTCGCCCTGCTCCGACAAAATCGTGCCGGCCAGCGCCTCGACCGGCAGCGGACGGCCGGTCACCGGATCGGTGAGCTGGATTTCGCCGCGGTAGCGCTGCTCCCCCGACCGCGTCAGCACGTTCGACACGAACGAGGTCAGATTCGCGCCGTTGGCGCGGACGCGCCGCTGCCCCGCTTCGTTCTCGACGCCCGGCGCGTTGAACAGCCGCTCGGCCGGCGTGTTCATCAGGACGATGTCGCCTTCCTGGTCCGTGACGAGAATCGGATCGGCCACCGAGTCGATGATCAGATCGAGGCGGTGGCGCTCGTCGCGGACTTCCGCCTGCGCGATGCGCAGGGTCCGATAGCTCTCCTCGATCTCTTCCTTCGCGCGCGCCAGGTCGGTGACGTTGCGCAGGATCGAGACGACGTACGTGCCCTGCCGCTCGTCCTTCGCGCGGGAGCTGAGGAGCTCGAACAGCAGATCGGATCCTTCGAGCGGATCGACGAGCAGCAGCTCCCGGCGCGCGAGCTCCGTCATGCCGACCGCGCTCGTCGACAGCGCCGCCGAGAACAGCATGTTGTTGAGCGCGGCCGCCCGCCGCCACCCCTCGCTTGCCTCTTCGGGCGCCGCGAACAGCTTCTCGGCATGGCTGTTCGCGATCATCAGCTTGCCTTCGGTGTCGGTCAGCAGGATCGGATCGGTGACGGCGTTGATGATGCTGTAGAGCAGCATCCGCTCCTGGCTGAAGCGCGTCTCCGCGAGGAGCTGGCGGCCGAGCAGTTTCGAGACCTGCTTTCCGAGCGTGCGTCCGAGCCACAGCGAATCCGAATCCAGCGTCGGACCGACGCCGCCGACGAGCAGCAGGCCGTGCGCCGGTTCCGTGGATTCGGCGCGAAGGGGAATCGCATGAAACGCGCGCGCCTCGAGAGGGCCGCGATGATGCTGGGGCAGACCGTCGATGTAGACCGGTGCGAGACTGTTCAGCGCCTCGATGAGCGGATGACGGGTGTCGTCGCGGCTGAGCGCAAAGTCCATGATCGCGCCGCTCGAGATGCCGTGCTCCGCGACGAGCTGCATCTCGTTGGTGACGGCCTCGGCAACGAGCACCGCGGCCTCGGTGACCGGCGCGTGCGCGACGAGCCAGTCGACCGCCCGGCGCGCCGATTCCTGCAGATCGACCGCGGTCAGCAGAAACTCGACGAAGGCGAGCTTCGCGTCCGAGTCGACTCCGTGGACCGGCGCCATGGGGGCGGCAACCCGTGCCACGATAAATCAGCCTTCGGTCGGAGAGCGGCGACCGCGCGGACGCCGTGTCTTGGCGGTGGCAAGGTCCGCGGCGCGGACGCTTTTCGACGCAGCCAGCTCGGCGCGCAGAGCGGCGTTCTCGGCAACGACATCCTGGTGCGATGGCAGCTCGGCGGCAGGACGCGACACCGGGGCGACCTGGCCGACCGCTTCCGAATACTTCAGATACGTATCGATCGACGCCACGACGACCCGCGCTTCGACGGTGATCAGGTCGATGCCGACGAGCGACACGCGAACCCATGCGTCGATGACGATGCCCTTGTCGAGCACGCGGTCGAGAACGTCGATAAGACTTGTACCGCCTGCGGCGCGTTCAACTGCCATGCTGTGCTCCTGTCCCTCCGATAGACGTTCGACTCACCGCCGCCGCCGGCCTCCGGCCCCGGCCCGCGCCGCCGGAGGGCGGGCCGCCGACAGCGACTCGACGCGCGCCTGTAACTGACGGATTTCAGCCCTCAATTCCTCGTGCTCGCCGGCGACGGTGCGCGCCGCGCCCGGTGAGAGATCGCGATCGTACCGCCACCAGTCGAGTCCGATCTCCTGAGCTTTGTCGAGCGAACAGACCAGCAGGCGAATACGAATCGTGAGCAACTCGACTTCCGCCAGCGAAACCTTGATGTCGCCCGCGATGACGAGACCTTTGTCGAGCACGCGGTCGAGCACATCGACCAGTCCGGTAGCGCGATGAGACCCTGGAAGCTCGAGAGCCATGAGGTTTGGACTATATCCCGACGTAATACCAACGGCAACCGTGAGCACGGCGTTCCCGTCGCGCGAAACTACGGATGAGCTAATGCAGCTCGCGCTTCAGGACCTTCCCGGTGGCGGTCATCGGCAGCGATTCGCGAAACTCGACGATGCGCGGATATTTGTATGACGCCATCTGCTCGCGCAACCACGCGATCAACTCGTCCGCCGTCGTGACGGCGCCGGGCTTGCGCACGATAACCGCCTTCACCTCTTCGCCCAGCCGCTCGTCAGGCACCCCGATCACCGCGCAGGCGGCCACCGACGGATGCGTCATCAGCCGTTCCTCGATCTCGCGCGGGTACACGTTGAATCCGCCGCGCAGAATCATGTCCTTCTTGCGATCGACGATCGCCAGGTAGCCGTCCGCGTCGAACTGCCCGATGTCGCCCGTGCGAAACCATCCGCCCCGCGTCGCATCGGCGGTCGCATCCGGATTGTTGTAGTAGCCCTTCATGACGTTGGGCCCGCGCACGATGACTTCACCCCGCGCGCCCACCGCTACGGCATTGTCGTGCTCGTCGACGCAGCGCACCTCGACGCCGAAGATCGGCAGGCCGACGGTGCCGGGCTTGGTCGGCCGCTGGAGCTGGTTGAAGGACACGACGGGGGCCGTTTCGGACAATCCGTAGCCTTCCAGGATGCGTACGCCGAACGTGCGCTCGAAGTCCTGGAGGACCTGCGCCGGCATGGGCGCGCCGCCCGACACGCACAGTTTCAGCGACGCGGCCGCGCGGCTGACGTCGAGTCCCGAGGCTCGCGCGTGCTGCAGCAGCGTCCAGTACATTGTCGGCACCCCCACCCACAACCCAATCTCCTCGCGCGCGAGCGTCTCGAGGACCACCGAAGGGTCGAAGCGCGGAAGCAGGACGAGCCGGAAACCGCCGTACAGCCCCGCATTCATCTGCGCCGTTTGCGCCGTCGAATGAAAAAGCGGCAGCGTGATCAGCGTCGCGTGCTGCCGGTCGACGCCGCTCTCGAACGCCGGTCTGAACATGTCAAAGGAGGCGACCGCATTGCTCACCATGTTGGCGTGCGTGAGCTCGGCCCCCTTCGGATGCCCGGTGGTGCCGGACGTGTAGAGAATCACCGCCGTGTCGTCCGGCTCGCGGCGGGGCGCCTGAAAAGATGCCGCATCTTTCATCAATGCCGGCATGTCGCGCGGCATCAGGATGAACTGCCGGCACCCGGCGTCGGCGCAGGCCGCGGCGGCCATTTCGCCGATCGGGAGGTCGGGCGTGCCCTCGAAGGCGAGCAGCGCCTTTGCATCGCTGTCTTTGAGGTGATAGGCAATCTCGCGCGGCTTCAGCAGCACGTTGAGTGGGACGACGACGGCGCCGCATTTGAGAATGCCGAAATAAGCGATCGGAAAAACCGGGACGTTTGGACAGGAGAGCGCGACGGACTCGCCGGCGCGAATCCCCCTCGCGTGAAGCCCCGCCGCCACCTCGCTCGCGCGCGCGTTCAGTTCGGCGTACGTGAGCTGCTGTCCACCGCACGCGACGGCCACCCGGTCGGGCAACAGGCGCGCCGAGTGCTCGAGGACGGCCGCCAGATTCAGGGTCGCCATGGTGGTGACTCAGACGAAGACGGAAGACGGGAAGACGGAAGACGGAAAGAACCGCTTCCTGCCTTCCGTCTTCCGTCTTCCGTCTTTCTCATTCCTTCTCCACGCCCCAGTCGAAGTGGATGAACCCCGGCTGCTCGACGCGCTCGAACGTGTGCGCGCCGAAGGCGTCGCGCTGGGCCTGCGTCAGGTTTTGCGGCAGGCGCGGGGATCGATAGCTGTCGAAGTACGCGAGGCTCGCGCCGAGCGCCGGCACGGGCACGCCGGCCGACGCCGCTGCCGCGACAGCGCGGCGCCAGCCGGGAGCCGCGCGCTGGATGTCGGCAGCGATCGAGGGATCGACGAGCAGGTTCGGAAGCGAAGGATTCTTCGCGAATGCGCTGCGCACGGGATCGAGAAGCCGCGCCCGGATGATACAGCCGCCCTTCCAGATGCGCGCCATCTCGGCGAGGTCGATGTTCCAGGAGTACTCCGCCGAGCCGGCGGCGATGAGCGCCATCCCCTGCGCGTAGGTGCAAATCCGGGCGGCATAGAGGGCGTCGCGCAAGTCATCCTGCCATCGATCCGCGCCGCCCGCCGAGAACGGGACGCGAGTGTCGGTAGCGGCCAGCGTCCGGGACGCCGCCACACGCTGCTCCTTCAGGCTCGAGAGGATTCTGGCGTCGAGCGCCGCGGCGATCGTCGGGATGGCGACCGCGCGTTCGAGCGCGACCTGCGCCGTCCATTTGCCGGTTCCCTTCTGTCCGGCCTTGTCCTGGATGACGTCCACCAAGGGCTGCTTCGTCTGCGGATCGACGACCTTGCACACGTGCGCGGTCAGTTCGACGAGAAAGGATTCCAGCGGCCCGCGGTTCCACCCCTCGAAGACCGCGCCCGCTTCCGGGGTGGTCAGCCCGAGCCCGCGGTGCAGGACGTCGTACACCTCGGAGATGAGCTGCATGTCGCCGTACTCGATCCCGTTGTGGACCATCTTGACGAAATGACCGGCGCCGTCGGGCCCGACGTGCGTCACACAGGGTCCGGCGTCGGTCGTGGCCGCGATCGCCTCGAGCACGTCTTTGATGCGGGACCACGCGGCGTCCGATCCGCCGGGCATCAGCGACGGACCGAAGCGCGCGCCTTCCTCGCCGCCCGAGACGCCGCAGCCGACAAAGTGCAGCTCCTTGGCGCGGAGCGCGGCCTCGCGCCGGCGCGTATCCTCGAAGTACGAGTTGCCGCCGTCGATCAGAATGTCGCCGGCTTCGAGCAGCGGCGTCAGCTTCTGGATCATCTGATCGACGGGCGCGCCGGCGGGAATCATCATCATGATGCGCCGGGGACGGTCGAGGTCCGAGACCAGCGCTTCCAGCGTTTTCGCGCCGGTGAACTTCCCCTTTGCGTGATCTCGCAGAAAGGCGTCCGTCCACTCGGTCTCGAGGTTCCAGACGGCGACCGGAAACCCATGCTCTTCGATGTTCAGGGCGAGGTTGCGCCCCATCGTCCCCAGGCCGACGAGGCCGAACGTGCTGCGACTCATGGCGATATCTCCCGCGCCGCGACGAGCGCCCGCTCGAAGGCGAGATCGCGCGTGCGCACTCCCAGCTCCTCCCCGATGAGCGCCGCGAGGGTGCCCTCGGGCAGCGGAACGACTCTGGCGGACGCCATGACGCCCTTGACGACAGCCTCGAGACACGTGCGGCTTTCCTTGATGTCCAGGGCGATGGACAATCCGCCGCCCTCGAGCGTGACGCATTCGAGCGGCGTGGACGCGTTCGAGGACGACTGGATGTCGATGGCGACCGCCGACGTCCATTTCAGGCTCGAGCGGAGCCATCCGGCGAAGAGACGCGCCGACGGCTTGTCGGCCGCCTCGATGTGCAGGGCGCGAATCGAAGGCGCGCCCGCGCGGACCTGCGGCATGTCGAACAGGTGGGCCAGCGCCGCACGCCAGCGCGTGAGCGCCGCCCAGCGCAGATCCGTCAGGGCTGTGCGCTCGAACAGCCCGGGGGCGCGCGCCCAGGCCTCGTCCGGCTGTTCCGCGTCGAGGATGAATCGATCGGCCAGATCCGCCAGGTCGTCGAGCGCGTCAACCGCGCCTCCGCGCCACCAGACTGCCGCGGGCAGACTGGACAGCCGGAGCGCCGCGACGGCGTTGTTCAGGTACTTCGGCGACAAACCCGCGATCGCGATCGCGTTTTCCGTCACGCGCGCGATCGGCGACGCGTGGCCGCCTTCCGAGATCAGAATCGCCCGCACGCCGGCGGCTTCCCCGAGCTGCTCGAGCGCATCGGCTGCCGCCGCGAGGCGCTCGGACTTTCCCACCACGACGACCGTCGCCGTCAGCGCGCGCGCGGGAGGCCGCTTCCGGCGGCGACCGTCGCGAACGAGCCTCGCCAGCGTGACCTCGATCTCCGAAAAGTTGACGTCACGCCCGCCCGGCAGCAGCCCTCCAAACGTCTGCGCGCTCACAGCGTCCTCCACCGCCGGCCGTCGGCGGTCATCATCGCGTCCGCTTCGCGCGGACCCCACTCGCCTGCTTCGTACGTCGGAATCGCCGTCTGACCGGACGCGCGCCATCCCTCGTGCACCGGCGTAATCAGCGCCCACGACGCCTCGACGAAATCATGCCGCGCGAACAGCGTCGGATCGCCGAGCATCGCGTCGAGGAGCAGCGTCTCGTAGGCTTCCGGCACCGGCACGCCGAAGGCGCTGCCGTAGCGGAAGTTCATCATGACGGGCGCGAGCTGCATGCGGGTGCCCGGCAGCTTCGCCTCGAACCGCACGGAAATGCCTTCATCCGGCTGCACGTTGACGATCAGGAGATTGGAGGCGATCGGCGTCGGACTCACGCGCTTGAAGATGTGCAGCGGCGGCCGCCGGAACTGGATCGCGATCTCGGTCGTCCGCTTGGGCAGCCGCTTGCCTGTCCGCACGTAGAAGGGAATGCCGGCCCAGCGCCAACTGTCCAGGAACATGCGCATCGCGACGTAGGTTTCGGTCGTCGAGGCCGCGCTGACGCCTTCCTCCTCGCGATACCCTGGCACCTCGCCGCCGTTCACCCATCCCGCCGCGTACTGCGCGCGGACCACGTGATCGGGCTCGCCCCGCTCGCTGACGAGCGGCTGCATCGATACGATGACGTCGAGCTTCCGATCGCGCACGTTCTCCGCCGAGAACGTGCTCGGCGGTTCCATCGCAACCAGCGCGAGCACCTGCATGAGGTGGTTCTGAACCATGTCGCGCAGCGCGCCGGCGCCTTCGTAGTAGCTCGCCCGGCGCTCGACGCCGACCGTCTCCGCCGCCGTTATCTGCACGTGGTCGATGTAGCGCCGATTCCACACGGGCTCGAACATCCCGTTGGCAAACCGGAAGACGAGAAGATTCTGGACGGTCTCTTTGCCCAGATAGTGATCGATGCGGAAGATCTGCGATTCGTCGAGATGCGTATGCAGCAGCGTGTTGAGCGCGCGCGCGCTCGCGAGATCGGTGCCGAAGGGTTTTTCGACGATCACCCGGCGCCATCCCCCCGAGTCGGCCGTGGCCGTGAGCTTCGCGGCGCCGAGCTGCTCGACGACCGTTCCGTACACCGACGGCGGTATCGCGAGATAGAACAGCAGGCCCGCGTCGAGCCCGCCGGTTTCCTTGAGCTTCTCCGAAAGCCGCTGATACAACGCCGGATCGTCCATCTCGCCCTGGATGTAGAACAATCCGCGCGCGAGCGCGGTCGACACGTCGTCGGGCGAGCCGACGCCGGCAAACTCTTTCAGGCTGTCGTGGAACTGCTGTCGAAACTGGTCGTCGGTCATCGCCGACCGCGCGATGCCGACTACCTGGAACCGCGCGGGCAGCCGCTGCCCGCGCGAGAGCTGATAGATGGCCGGGAGCAGCTTGCGGCGCGTGAGATCGCCCGAAGCGCCGAAGATGACCAGCGTGGTCCGCGCCGGCGTAGGCTCTATTCGCAGACCGTCCAGTAGTGGATTGCTCTCTCCGGCGCCAGGCACAACTCCCCGACTATATCAACTCGGGTGTCGAATATCGGGTGTCGTGTGCCGGCTGTCGGGTATCGGGCTACGGATTCTCGGCGAGGAACTTCATCGCCTTCGGCGTCGCGAGCATCTGAAGCTGCTGGCGCGCGCGCAGGCGGAACACCGGATTCTTCTCCGTCTTGGCGATCCGAATCAGCTCGTCCTCGTCTTTCGCGGTGAAGAGCGCGGTGAGGACGACGGCGCGGGAGTCGGGCGGCATCTGGCCGTACAGGGTGCGGAGCTGCTCGCGCGCCGCCGGAATGCGGCCGAGCGTGAGAATGGCGGGATTGCGCACGGTCGGGTCGGCCTCGGTCTTCGCGATCCGTACCAACGCGGTGTTGTCGGCGCGCTCGGCCAGCGACGACACGACCTGCCGTCGGATTCGCGGCTGCGCCGCCGTCGAGTAGACGCGCATCAGCTCGCTCGAGACGTTCGCGCCCTGGAAGCGGCCGAGCTCCCGGATTGCCGCGAGACGAACGGGGACCGCTCCCCTGTTGGCAATCTCGACGACGGTGCTTCGCGCTTCGGGCTTCTCCGAATGCGCGAGAACGAAGACCGCCCGCCGCGCATCGTCGGGACTATTGCCGTCGAGCGCGATTTCCTTCAGCAGCGGAATGACCCGCTCGCTGTGCGCATCGATCAGGTTCTGCAGCGCCTCGATGCGGAGATCCGTGTCGGACGTGAACGGCATCGTGCCCAGCCAATACTCGACGCCGGGCTCGGGCGGCGCCGGCGGCGGCGGTGGAATCGCGCGCGGGGACGTCCTGGGCCGCGCCGGCACGGGAGCCATCGCCGCCGTGGGAAGCGGCGGCGTCGTGGCTGAAGGACGCGGCGGCGCGGGCGGAGCGACCGCCGGCACCATTGGCGTCGGCGCCGGCGTGGTGGCCCGCGGAGGGGCCGCGGGCGCCGGCGGCGCCACCATGGCCCAGAGCACATCGTCGCGCCGCATCCGCTGCGCGATTTCTATCCGCAGTGAACGCGCGGGGTGGACCCAGCGGCTCGTGGGAAACAGGCGCTCGAGACGCGCGACGGCCTGGATGGCCGCGGAGTCGTCGCCCGCCTGATGCTCGCTGTGCGCGAGCCAGAAGAGCGCCTCGTCGCGGTTCCTCTCGTTCGGGTCCGCAGCGGCCGCTTGAAGCTCGACGATCGCCCTGGCCCATTGCTCGTCGGCGATATAGTCCTTCGCCTGCTCGAGCCTCTTCGAGTCCGGCGCAGGCTCAGCCGACACGAGCCCGACTCCAAGCAGCCAACCCGCCAGTCCCATCGCCGCCGCGCAACGCATCTTCATTGTTCGCCTCAGGATCCCGCCGAGTTCAACGCGACGACCTGCATCTTCATCATCAGATCGCGTCGGGTGATCAGCCGCTGCACGCGTTCGAGCGCGTCGCGGTCCGTGTTATCGCTCATCGACGCTTCGATGAGCACCGTTTCCAGGTCGCGCATCACGCGCGCCACGTCCGTCATGCCGCGATCCTGCGCCGCCATCCGATAGAGCCGCGTGTCGGAGAGCAGGGAGCCGGCAAGCTGCCGCTCGTACTGCCAGTCCGCCGGCTTTGTCGCCTTCGGATCGAGCGCCGCAAGCCCGAGGACGACGAGCTTGGAGCGTTCGAGGTGCTGAGCGCTGACTTCGCGCAGGGCGCGTTCCTCCGTCGAGAACGGCGATGCCGCCGCGGCCTCCGCCTGGGACGGATTCAGCGCGGCGGTCTTCGGTCCCGGCGCGGCGCGGAAACGCGCCGCCAGCAGCACGCCAATCGTGACGAGCGCCAGCGTGGCGGCGAGCGCCAGAACCGAGCGAGCGGACCAGTGGGCACGCGCACGCGGCGGACGTGCAACGAGACGTGCGCCGGCATCGATCGAGCACGCCGCATCCAGCCGACGCATGAACCCGGACCAGTCGCCGGCAGGCGGCGCGTCGACGACGGGTTGCGCCGCGAGCGCGCGGCGAATCGCCTGAAGATCATCGACGCGCTGGCGGCACGGCTCGCACTGCCGCAGGTGCGCCTCGACGCGCGTCCGCTCCACCGTATCGAGCTCGCCGTAGAAATAGAGCTCGATCTCGGGCTTGTCGGCGAATTCGCAGGCCGTCATGCCCGGCCTCCCGTCGTTACCCGCGCGTTGATCAGGGCCGCGCGGAGCCGGTGTACCGCCGCGTGCAACTGCCGCTTCACGGTCCCTTCCGCGAGGTCGAGCGCGCTGGCGATCTCGGATAATTTCAATCCCTCATGATGGCGCATCGTGAAGACCAGGCGCTGCCCCGGCGGCAGCCGCGCGATTTCCGCCGCGAGCACGTCGCCGAGCTGCCCGCCATATGTCTGATCTTCCGGTCCCGGGCCCTCTTCTGGCGTATTCACCATCCGCAGCTCCGCATCTTCCGTGAACGGCGCCCATCCCGCGGGCGACTGCCGGCGCCGGTGATCGATACACGCATTCATCACGATGCGATAGAGCCACGAGGTCAACTGCGCGTCGTACCGAAAGCGATCGAGCGACCTGTACACCTTGATGAACACGTCCTGCGCGATATCCTCGGCATCGTGATGGTTGCCGGCGAACTGATACGCGAGCCGGTAGACCATCGCCCGATGCCGCTCCACAAGGGCATGGAACGCGGCGCCGTCACCGGCCGCCGCGCGGGCTACGAGGTCCGAATCCGCCGTCGCACGGAGGCCGCCGTCCACTGTCATGAATATGACGTCAGGGGTGGACGATCGGTTGATCGAGGTTGGAGGCCGGAGCTTGAGGACGGGGCTGTTCTGGGCCTTTCCAATCTCCCGTCCCAACCTCCCGTCCCCAACCTCCTACCGCCATCCCTTTATACTGGTGAGATGTCTTTTTCGCGTTCCACCTCGTCTGAGACTGCCAACCCGCTGCGGCGCAATCTCGCCATCATCGCGCATGTCGATCATGGGAAAACGACGCTCGTAGACGGTCTTTTGCGGCAAAGCGGCACTTTTCGCAGCAACGAGCGCGTCCAGGAGCGCGCCATGGACAACACCGACCTGGAGAGGGAGCGCGGAATTACGATTCTGGCGAAGAACACGGCCGTCCACTACGGGGACGTGCTCATCAATATCGTCGATACGCCGGGGCACGCCGATTTCGGCGGCGAGGTCGAGCGTACGCTCGCCATGGTCGACGGCGTCATGTTGCTGGTCGACGCGTCGGAGGGGCCGCTGCCGCAGACGCGCTTCGTCCTGCGCAAGGCGTTCGAGCGCCGCCTGCCTCCGATCGTCGTGATCAACAAGATCGACCGGCCCGACGCCCGGGTCCAGGAGGTGCTGAACGAGATTTACGACCTCTTCATCGATCTGGATGCCACTGAAGAGCAGCTCGACTTCCCGGTCCTGTACACCAGCGCGCGGGCGGGCACGTCGACCCGCTCGATGGATGAGCCCGGACAGGATCTGCGGCCGCTGTTCGAGGCGATCCTGCAGCACGTGCCCCCGCCGCGCGGCAATCCTGAAGCGCCGCTGCAGATTCTCGTGGCCAACCTGGATTCGAGCGACTATCTCGGTCGTATCGCCATCGGCCGTCTGTTCAACGGCCGCGTGAAGATCGGCGATCCCGTCGCCGTCTGCAAACTGGACGGCACGTTCACCGAAACGAAGATTACCAAGCTGTTCGCGTTCGAGGGACTGAAGCGCGTCGATATCGACGACGCGGCGGCCGGCGACATTGTCTGCCTCGCCGGGCTGGAGGACATCACGATCGGCGAGACGATCGCCGATATCGAGCACCGCAAGGCGATGCCGGTGATAGCCGTCGACGAGCCGACGGTGTCGATGATCTTCGGCGTGAACACGTCGCCGATGTCCGGCCGCGAGGGGCAATTCGTGACGTCGAGACAAATCAAGGACCGCCTCGACAGGGAGCTTCTCGGCAACGTCTCGATCCGCGTCGAGCCGACCGAGACCCCGGAGCAGATGAAGGTCCTCGGGCGCGGCGAGCTCCAGCTCTCCATCCTCATCGAGATGATGCGCCGCGAAGGATATGAGCTGCAGGTCTCGCGTCCGGATATCGTGACGAAGCATGTCAAAGGACAGATCGTCGAGCCTGTGGAGGAACTCGTCATCGACGTCGCGGAGGAATTCCAGGGAGTCGTCATCGCGCAGGTCGGCACGCGGCGCGGGACGATGACGAAGATGGTGAATCATGGCAGCGGACGCGTCAGGCTCGAGTTCCGGATTCCCGCGCGAGGCCTCATCGGATTCCGCTCGCAGTTCCTGACGGAAACGAAGGGGACCGGCATCATGAACCACCTCTTCGCCGGCTGGGAGCCGTGGCACGGCGCGATTCCGTCGCGCACCACGGGCGCGCTGGTCGCGGACCGCGCCGGCGCGGCGACTGCGTATGCGATCTGGAACCTGCAGGAGCGCGGCGAGATCTTCGTGGAGCCGGCCGAGAAGGTGTACGAGGGCATGATCGTCGGCGAGAACGCGCGCGCCTCGGACATGGACGTGAACATCACCAAGGAGAAGAAGCAGACGAACATGCGCGCGTCGACGGCCGACGAAGCGGTCCGTCTCATCCCGCCGCGCAAGCTCGGGCTCGAACAGGCGATCGAGTTCATCAACGACGACGAGCTCGTGGAGGTCACGCCGAAGAGCATCCGCCTGCGCAAACGCGTGCTCGCAGCGAACATGCGGCCGAAACGAAGCGAAGGATCTTAGCGAAAGGGATTATGTTCCGATCGGCCGGACGGACGGCGTCGCTCCGGTGGCAACTGCTCGAGGCGCTTGCCTGGCCGGCATTCGTGCTGCTCGCCGTCGCCATCTTCCTTCTCTTTGGCAGTATCGGATTCCTCCTCGACATCATGGAGGGCGGCCGCAATCCCGCGCCGATGCTCGCGGCGATGGTCCTCTTCAGCGGCGCCATCGCGCTCTTGTACGGCTATGGCGGTGTTCGACGCAGGATCGCTCCGATCGCGCTCGGCGTGGTCCTGCAGATCGCGTTCAGCTACGCCCTCCCCAGAGCGTTCGCAGGCGTGCCCGGCCTGTCCGGTGCCAAAGCGACCGCGCGCCTCAGGTTTGACGCCGCAGCCACTCTCGCCGCACTCATGGGAAGCTACGCATGCTTTCTGTGGTTCATCAACACCACGGCCGTCCGCTATCTGCGGGTTCGGGCGGAGATCGAGCTCGCCCATCAGATCCATCAGGTCCTCGTGCCGCGCATCGCCGCGACCATCGGCGAATTCGAGTTCGCGGGATTCTCCTTTCCAAGCGGCGAAGTCGGGGGCGACCTCGTCGACGTGGTGCCGCTCGCCGATTCGGCGACGGCGTGGTTCGGCTACGTCGCGGACGTATCCGGGCACGGAGTCTCATCCGGCGTCGTGATGGGCATGTTCAAGAGCGCGCTGCGGATGCGGTTGCGACAGGGCGGCACGCTCGCGTCGATACTCGACGATCTGAATGCCGTCCTCGTTCCGTTGAAGAGCGGCAGCATGTTCGTGACGCTCGCGTGCATGCGCGCCGCCGGGCACGGCGCGCTCGAGTTCGCGGTCGCGGGGCACCTGCCGATTCTGCGGGTCAGACGGGGCAGCCGGATCGCCGAGGAGATCACGACCGCGCAGATTCCGATCGGCATGTTCGACGACTATCGGTTCGCATCATCGACGCTCGACTGCGAGCGCGGCGACGTGCTGGCGCTCGTCACCGACGGCCTGACGGAGGTGTTCGACGGCCGGGATCGTGAACTCGGCCTGGACGCGGTCAAAGCGAGGTTCGCGGAATCCGCCGACCTTGGCGTCTCCCAGATTGCCGAGCGCATCATCGATGCCGCGCGCGCCCACGGCCGTCAGCTCGACGACCAGACGCTCCTCGTCATACGCAGACACTAGGTCGGGGGGTCTGGCGTCGGGGATCGGGTGTCGGAGATTTTGTGAGTTGGGAGTTCAGATCGAGATCATCGAAAGACTGTTCTTGCGCGTGGCGAGAAAACGCTCGAGATCGGACCACGAGACCACGACGCTCGCCGTGTTGATGTTCGGGTGAAAGATCAACCGCTCGGCGCCCTTCAAATCCCTATCGATCAGCACACGAACCGAGCCGTCGGCGTCATTGATGAGCCCGAAGGGCGAGACGGAGCCCGGCGTCAGGCCCAGCCGGTCCATCAGCCGCTCGGGCGATCCGAAACTCAGGCGATCGTCGCCGAGCAGCCTGACCAGATCCTTCAAATCCGCGCGCTTGGAGATCTCCAGCACGACCAGATAGTGGCGATCTCCCTTCTTGTTGCGCAGAAACAGGTTCTTGCACTGCGTGCCGGGGATCGGATTCCAGTGGGTGGAGGCGTCCTCGGCGGTAAAGACCGCCGGATGCTCGTAGCGTTCGTACGCGATGCCGAGCGCGTCGAGCGCGGCGTAGACCGCTGGGGCCGGATCCATGCCGCATTGTTGATCGGCGGAGCCTTGCTTCTGAGGCACAATACCGCCCTGGAGCTTCGTCCGGGATGCCGATTCTGACACGCCGCTACGATGACGCCGTCGCCTACGCACACGGCCTGCACGCCGCTCAAACCAGAAAAGTCACCGGCGCGCCCTATCTCGGCCATCTCCTGGGCGTGTCGTCGATCGTCATCGACGACGGCGGGACGGAGGATGAAGCGATCGCCGCGCTGCTGCATGACGCCGCGGAAGACCAGGGCGGCCGCGACCGGCTCGAGGAGATCCGCCGCAAGTTCGGGGACGCGGTCGCCAAAGTCGTGGAGGACTGCACCGATTCATGGACGACGCCGAAGCCGCCCTGGCCGGAGCGGAAGCGGAAGTACATCGATCACGCGCGCACGCTCGGGCCGTCGAGCCTGCGGGTATCGGCCGGCGACAAGGTCCACAACGCCTACGCGATCCTGCGCGGCCTGCGGATCGGGGGCGAAAAGGTCTGGGATGCATTCAACGCGGGCCCGGACGACGTTCTCGCGTATTACCAGGGCCTCGTGCGCTCGTACCGCGAAGCCGGCGGCGGACACCTCGTCGAGGAGCTCGATCGAATCGTCCGCGGCATCGAGCGGGAGATGGGGTACTGAGTGCTGAGATGTCGCAACATCTTCAGGCGGTGCGCGACTTCGCGCCGCGTCAGCCGCTGCGGATCACGCGGAGTACGCACAACCCACTCGCGCGGAAGGAGCTGCGACACGCCGGACTCTGGGGGGCCGACGGACCGCCGCTGCAAGGGAAAGCGAATGACCATGGTGTCACGTTATCCGACTCGCGTGACAGGGCAGGTCACGCGCTGACGCATCGTCTGCCACGCCGCACACATGGACGCCGAACGACGCAGGCTGCAGGAATCGGCTGAGAAGCGCGCGCCCTGGAAACGCTGGGGCCCCTACCTCAGCGAGCGCGCGTGGGGCACCGTGCGCGAGGACTACAGCGCCGACGGCGACGCGTGGCACTACTTTCCATTCGAACACTCGCACGTGCGCGCGTATCGGTGGAACGAGGACGGCATCGCCGGCTTCTGCGATCGCCAGCAGCACATCTGCTTCGCCCTTGCCCTCTGGAACGGCCGGGACGTCGTCCTGAAGGAACGGCTCTTCGGTCTCTCGGGGCCGCAGGGCAACCACGGCGAGGACGTCAAGGAGCAGTATTTCTACCTCGATAACACGCCGACGCACTCGTACATGAAGTACCTGTACAAGTACCCGCAGGCGCCGTTTCCGTACAAGCCGATCGTCGACGAGACGGCCCGCCGCGGGCGAACCGACCCGGAGTTCGAGATTCTCGACACCGGTGTGTTCGACGATGACCGGTACTTCGATGTGTTCGTCGAGTACGCGAAGGCTGCGCCTGATGACATCCTCGTCAGGATCACCGCCGTCAACCGCGGCCCGGACGCCGCGCGGCTCGACCTCCTTCCCACGATCTGGTTTCGAAACCGATGGTCGTGGGCCGGCGGCGCCGCGAGACCGGCGATGACCGCCGGCGCGGCGGGCGTGGTCATGGACGACGAGGTGTACGGGCGCCGGTATCTGCACTGCGACGGCGCGCCGGACCTGCTCTTCACCGAGAACGACACGAACGCCGCACGGCTCTTCGGCGGCACCAATGCGACGCCATTCACCAAAGACGGCATCAACGACTTCGTCGTCGCCGGCATCGAGACGGCCGTCAACCCCGCCGCGAAAGGCACGAAATGCGCGGCGCGGTATCGCGCCGAGATTTCCGCGGGTGCGACCGTCCGGCTGCAGCTCCGCTTCACCGACGCGGCGCTCGCAGCCCCCTTCGACGGATCGTTCGAGCAGACGTTCGTCGATCGTCGGGCCGAAGCGGATGCGTTCTACAGCTCGGTGATTTCGATCGACCTCAGCGAAGACGCAAAGAGCGTCATGCGGCAGGCGTTCGCGGGCCTGCTCTGGAGCAAGCAGTTCTATCACTACGACGTGCGCCAGTGGCTGACCGGCGATCCCGCGCAGCCCCCGCCGCCGGAGGCCAGGAAGACCGGCCGCAACGCGCAGTGGAAGCACCTGAACAACGCCGACGTCATCTCGATGCCCGACAAGTGGGAATACCCGTGGTACGCGTCATGGGACCTGGCGTTTCACTGCATTCCGCTTTCCCTGATCGACGCGGAATTCGCGAAGAGCCAGCTCGTGCTGCTGATGCGTGAGTGGTACATGCACCCCAACGGACAGCTTCCCGCCTACGAGTGGAATTTCAGCGACGTCAACCCGCCCGTGCACGCCTGGTCGGCGCTGCGCGTGTTCCGGATCGACCGACGCCTGACCGGACGCGGCGACAGGGCGTTTCTCGAGCGTGTTTTTCACAAGCTGCTGCTCAACTTCACGTGGTGGGTCAATCGCAAGGACGCCGAAGACAACAACGTTTTCGAAGGAGGCTTCCTCGGCCTCGACAACATCGGGGTCTTCGATCGGAACCATCTGCCGCCCGGATGCGGCCGGCTCGAACAGTCCGATGCGACGAGCTGGATGGCGATGTATACGCTCAACATGCTCGCGATCGCGCTGGAGCTGGCGGCGGAGGACGCGACATACGAGGACATCGCGACGAAGTTCTGGGAGCACTTCCTCTACATCGCGCACGCGATGACCGATCGCGGCGATCTCTCGCTCTGCCTCTGGGATGAAGACGACGGGTTCTTCTACGACGTGCTGTATCGCGGCGGCGAGCGGATCCCGATGAAAGTACGGTCGGTCGTCGGCTTGATCCCGCTCTTCGCCGTCGAGGTCCTCGAGCGTGACGTGCTGCGCGGGCTCGACGGCTTTCGCGGGCGCATGGAATGGTTCCTCCGGAACCGCCCCGATCTCACCGGCAACGTCGCGTCGATGCACGAACACGAGACGACCGAACGCCGGCTGGTGTCCATCGTCGATCCCGATCGCCTGCGCCGGATCCTGAGCGTCATGCTCGACGAACGCGAGTTCCTGTCGCCGCACGGCATCCGCGCGCTGTCGCGCGTCCATCAGGAGCATCCGTTCGTGATCCGCCTGGACGGCGCCGAGTTCGTAGTCGACTACGAGCCCGGCGAGTCGACCAACAACCTGTTCGGCGGGAACTCGAACTGGCGCGGCCCGGTCTGGTTTCCAATCAACTACCTGATCATCGAGTCCCTGCAGAAGTTCCACTACTACTTCGGCGACGAATTCACCGTGGAGTGCCCGACCGGCTCCGGCCGGATGATGACGCTCTGGGAGGTCGCGACCGAGCTGTCGCAGCGCCTGTCTTCGATCTTTCTCCGCCGCGACGGCCGCCGCGCGGTGTACGGGAACATCGAACGCTGCCAGACCGATCCGCTCTGGCGCGACCTCGTCCTGTTCCACGAGTATTTCGATGGCGAGACGGGCCGCGGTCTCGGCGCCAGCCACCAGACGGGCTGGACGGCCGTGGTCGCCAAGCTGCTCCAGCAGAGCGGCGAGAAAGCGCGCGGGCAACCGTGATCGTTTCTCTGCTGCTCGTGACGTTGATCGGGCAGAACGGCGCTTCACCGCAGGCGCCCCCGGATGCGCGCGATGTCTCGGTCGCCGGCCTGCCCGCGCGCGTGGCCGCGGATTTCAAGCGCCTCGCGACCCGAACGCCTCTGCTGGTACTGGCGTCCGGCGGCGGCGCGGCGGCGGCAGCGCATTCGGCGGATGCCGCGATCGTGCGCCACGTGGGCACGTCTGAGGTGAACAGTCGTGTTTTCGACGTCGGAGCGGAGGCAGGCGACGGGGTCGTGCAGTGGAGCGCCGCTGCCGTCATCTACGGCGTCGGTCTGGTGTCACGCAGCCCCGGCACGCAGGCGCTGGGGTCCGCGCTGCTCGAGGCCCAGATCGTCGAGGGCGTGATCACGCAAGGTCTCAAGCACACGGTCTCGCGCACGCGTCCCAACGGCGGGCGCTACTCCTTTCCGTCCGGCCACGAATCGGCCTCGTTCGCGACCGCAGACGTCCTGATGCAGCGGTTCGGATGGAAGGCGGGATTGCCGGCCTATGGCGCGGCCGTTTTCATCGGCTGGTCGCGCGTCGCCCAACGGGAGCACTACCTGAGCGACGTCATCTTCGGCGCGGCGGTTGGCGTCGCGTCGGCGCGGACCCTGGAGCTCCATTTGCGCCGCCGCGGAATCGCCGTCGCGGCCGCGCCGCGCCGCCGCGGCGCCGCGATTCTCGTCGCCGTCAACGCGCGCTAGACTGGGCCAGGCGATTCCAGATCGTTTCGTCGCCTATTTACGTCGCAGCATCGCTGCGGAATTGGGGGTCGCATGGTGAAGCGCCGCGCGCGTCGGTTCCTCTTCCTCTTGCCCGTCTTGTCCTTTTTGTCCGCGGGCGCCGCGGGGCGGCAGGACCTGCGAAGACCGGACGTCCCCTACGTGCCGACGCCGCAGCCGGTCGTCGACGCGATGCTCAAGCTCGCCGGCGTGACGTCGAGCGACGTCGTCTACGATCTGGGGTGCGGGGACGGGCGCATCCCGATCACCGCGGCCCAGAAGCTCGGCGCGCGCGGCGTGGGCATCGACATCGATCCGAAGCGGATTGAAGAAGCGAACGAGAACGCGAAGGCGGCGGGGGTCACGGACAAGGTCCGGTTCCTGAACCAGGATCTCTTCGCGAGCGACTTCAAGGACGCGACCGTCGTGACGCTCTATCTCCTGCCCTCGCTGAACGAAAAGCTGATGCCGAAACTGAAGGCGGAGCTGAAGCCCGGGACGCGGGTCGTGTCGCATGCCTTCGACATGGGAACGAGCTGGCCGCCCGACAAACGCGAAGAGGTCGACGGCAAGACGATCTATCTCTGGACGATCCGCTGAACGAGGGTCAGGCCAGCGCCTTCCGGCAGTAGTCGAGGCACTTCGGCACTTCGACCAGCGGATCGCCCTCATACTCGAACTCGATATTCGCCGGAAATTTGTACCGGTTCTTCTTCATCAATCGGAGGACTTCCCTGATTGGCGTGTCCCCCTCGCCGAACGGCATGTTCGACCCGTGGTTCTTCTTGCGATCCTTGACGTGCAGATTCGTGATGCGATCGTGGTACTGCCGGATGAACGCGACGGCGTCGCAGTTGGCGGCGGTGTAGTGGCCGATGTCGAGGTTGCAGTGAATGTATTTCGACGCGGCCATCACGGCCTGGAACGTCGCCTCCGTTGAGACTTCGTCGGGGCGGTCGACCTGATCGTGTCCGTGGAAGCCGACGATCGTCCGGTGCTTCTCGGCGAACGGCGCGACGCGCTTCGCCATGCTCACCTGCGTGGACGTCGTGATCGCCTTCACGCCGAGCGCCTTCGCCATCCGGAACCCGTACTCGATGTCCTGGTCCGTCGTGGTGTTGACGTTCATGTTGTAGGTCAGGAGAT
Organism: Vicinamibacterales bacterium; assembly: GCA_035495955.1. Lineage (GTDB taxonomy): Bacteria > Acidobacteriota > Vicinamibacteria > Vicinamibacterales > 2-12-FULL-66-21 > JAICSD01. Next base: position 71,783 of record DATJFE010000075.1, read on the forward strand.
GGACGTCGATCCCCGCCGCGTTGAATCGCTTTCGAACCTCCGTGAACCTGTCCATCGAGACGGTCTTGCGCCACGCCTGCAGCTCGTCGGACGGGCCGCGGGCCGATCCGCGCCCGTCGCTCCGCTCGTGAGGGGGCGAACCGGCAAGCGCCTCGGCGTGGTTCGACATCAGCTCGACCTCTGAGAATCCCTCGTCGGCCATCGCCTTCAGAATCGCCTCCGCGTCGGGAATCGAGCGATAGCTGTACGTGATCGCGCCGATCTGGACGCCGTTGATACGCGAGCCGGCAGCCTTTGCCGCGGCGATCGACAGCGGCAATCCCGCCAGCAGCAGGAACCCGAAATCGCGGCGGGAATAGAGGATGCTTTCGGTGATGGTCATGACCCGCCACTCTGTCGCACTCGGTGCGGCAGGGTCAAGATCACGCGGGATGCCAGTTCGTGTGCGGGGCCTGGTTCTCGACCAGCCACCCGTACACGAGCTCGCCGTAGGTGCGCCACCGCATGTTCTTGCGGGCATAGAAGGGCAGCAGCGCGGCCTGCACTTCCGGAAGCCGGTAGAACGGCACGCCCGGAAAGTAGTGGTGCTCGAGGTGGTAATTGGAATTCAGGAACGCGAAGTCCCAGAACCAGCTCCCCTTCATCAGCGTGCCCCACTTCGCCGGATCGGACGGATCGATGTCGTAGTGCTGGCCGAGGCGGTTCAGCGTGAACGCGATCGGGAAGATGAAGAAGACGGGAATGATGCTCGTTCTCAGCGCGGCATAGAACCCGAACGCATACCAGATGATCGCCAGCGCCGAGAGGTGGAACAGCAGCGAGACGCGGCGCTCCGCCGCGATCGTGCGGCGCAACGGCGCGTCGTACGTCGCCGCCTCGCGGCGCGCCGCGCGGAAGTAAATGGGGAACAGGGCGGGCGTGCAGTACAGCAGCTTGTACCACCGCGCGTTGACCTTGGGCGAGAGATGGTGCCGCTTGGGATCGTCTTCTTCGGATCCGAGCTCCGCGTGGTGATCGAGATGCCATCGGGTGAACTGGCTCGCCGAGATGCCGCTCGGAATCGCATACAGCCATCCGAGCACGCGCTCCGCGCGCGGGTGCCGGCGGTCGAAGACCGTGTGATGCACGACTTCGTGCAGCAGTACCGTGAAGTTGAAGACGGTAAAGCCCTGCACGACCGCGAGCGGGATCCAGATCAGCGGATTGTCGAACCTGATGAGCGCCCAGGTCGCGAGAGCGAGGATCGCGAACTGGCGCCCCGCCACGAGGAAATGGCGCAGCGGCTCCTTGCGATGGAGATCCCGCATGATGTCGCGCGAAATCGCCGCGCCAAGCTCGGCGCGGAGAGCTCCCGCGTGCTGGGAATAGAAGTGCTGCTTCACGGAGATTCCATTGTCTCACGGCGGCGCACCCGCGTCAGCGCGACGCCCGCCAGCACCGCCGCGGCCCCGATGAGCTTGATCGCGCCAATTGGCTCGTGCAGCCAGACATACGCCGTCAGCATGCCCACGATCGGCAGAAGGTTCGAGTAGACCGCCGTCCGCGCGCTGCCGATCTCCCGCACCGCGGCATACCAGATCGTGTACGCGATACAGATGGCGAAGAGCGATGAGTACACGAGCTTCAGCCACGTGACGGGGCTGACGGCCGCCCAGTGAACGCGGGCGATCGCCGGCGCCGCGAGCGGGACGTACACCAGCGTCCCCAGCAGCATCGACAACGCCGTCACGCCGACGGGGGAGTGCCGAATCATCAGCGAACGCGCGTCGATCGTGTACAACGACCAGCACACCACCGCGCCGATCAACATCAGGTCGCCCCGCAGCGACGCGCCGCTCACGTGCGCTCCCCGGCCCACAACGATATAGATGCCGGCAAGCGATAGAAGGGTTCCCGCCCAGTGCAGTCCCGCGATCCGTTCCTTGCCGCGAATGCTCGAGAGGATCGTGATGGCCACCGGAGATGTCGAAACGAGCAGCGAGCTGTTCGCGACGCTCGTCCGCGCCAGCCCCGCGATGAAGAGGTACTGGTATACGCAGTGGCCGATCAGGCCGAGCCATGCGAGCCGGAGCCAGTCGCGCCGCGTCACCGGCGCGGACGTATAAAAGATGCTCGCGACGTGTCCGTCGCCCCGGCGCGCCAGCCGAGGCCCAATGCGCCGCATGACGGCGCTCGCCGCCGCCATCACGCACGAAGCCTCGATGAGGCGAAACGCGTTGAAGGCCTGAGGATCGATTTCCCGGAAAGCGGTCTTGATGAGAGCGTAGTTGGTGCCCCAGATGAGGGTCATCAGGAGCAGCAGGGCGTCGAGGCGGGTCACGGGTCACTGCCGAATGCCGAATGCCGGATGCCGAATCTTCGGCATTCAGCATTCAGCATCCAGCATCCGTCACTTCGCGACAACCGAACCGAACGGCGGCAGGAAGAACAGAATCAGCGAGATCAGCAGAACGTAGATGACGAGAGACTCGATGAGGACCAGACCGAGGATCAATGCGCCTCGGATATCGCCGGTCGCGCTCGGATTGCGCGCGATCGCCTCCGCCGCCGCCGCGATGGCCTTCCCCTGGCCGAGCGCGCCGAACGCCGCGGCAATCCCCAGCGGGAAGCCCGCAGCGATGATCGACCACTTGATGATCTCGTTGCGCGCTTCGGGCGAGTTGTTGGTTCCCTGCGCATAGAGCGGGAAGGCGACACCCGCCATGAGGATGAGCGCCGTTGTCCAGAAAGTCCGTTTACTCACAAGCAAGTCCTCCAAGAAAAAGCTATGCCGCCGCCGGCGCGTGGTGCCCGGCGGGCGCGTCGTGCCCGTGCTCGTCGTGCTCGTGCTCCACGGCCACCGCCGCCTGCAGATAGATGATCGACAGCAGGACGAAGATGAACGCCTGCAGACCGCCGGTGATGAGGCCGAGGAACATCATCGGCAGCGGGACGATGAACGGAATGATGCTGCCGAGAATCAGGATGACGAGCTCTTCGCCGAAGATGTTGCCGAACAGGCGGAGCGACAGCGAGAGCAGCCGCGAGGCATGGCTGATGATCTCGATGATCAGCATCAGCGGCGCCATCCAGACGGGCGCGCCCGGAGGCACCGCAAAATGCTTCAGATAATTCACGACCCCCTGCTTCCTGATGCCCTGCAGGTGGTAGTAGACCCATGTCGTGATCGCGCACCCGACGGTCACGTTGATGTTGGCCGTGGGCGCCATCAGGCCGGGCACGAGGCCTGCGTAGTTGCTCAGCAGGATGAAGAGGCCGAGCGTCGCAATGAGCGGGAGGAACGCGCGTCCTTCCGGGCCGATCCATTCCTCGAGCAGGCCCGAGACCGCCATCACGCCGTCCTCGAGCAGGATCTGGAATTTCCCCGGATGCTCGACGCTCAGCCGCGATCGCATCACCAGGCACATCGCCGTGACCGCCGCCACGATGAGAAGCGTCATCACGAGGTAATTCGGAATCACCTCGTGCCCATGGAAGTCGTAGCCGAGCGGCTTCAGCGCGGCGGCCACCAGCGGACCGAGCAGCGCGTTCACCCACTCGACGATCCACAGCGGATGCTCTAACTTTTCCATTAATCACTTCGCGCTCGCCTTCGGCGACGACGCTCGACCAGAACTCGCGCGGATCCTACGGCTTCGGCTTCTTCGACAGCGCTTCGACCAGCACGGCGACCGGAACCGAAGATGCACCCGCTATCAGCCCCAACGGGGGCAGGCGCAAACGCGCAATCATAACGTACGCCAGAAAAGCGAGTAAAGCGTACCGACCCGCGATCGCCAGCACCGCAAGACCTGCGCGCCGTCGCGCGGCGAGGCCGTCTACGCCGCGCGCGATCGACGCGAGACTGATCCCGCTCAAGAGTCCGCCGCCGACGACGGCGAGAGGGTACCAGAGATTGCCTTCGAGCGCCGCCGCCGCAACGGCCATCGCCAGACACGCCACGAGGGCATTGCGACGCAGCCGCTCGATCATTCCAGCAGTGAACTGTTTACCGTTTTCCGTTAACCGTTAACCCTACTTGATCGCCTTCGACGCGCGAACCACGCTGACGACGCCCGCGGCGAGGCCGAGAAAGAACCCGACGAAGAAACCCCAGTGGCCGCGTCCAATCCAGCGGTCGATCAACAGGCCCCCGCCGGCGCCGAGCACAATCGCAAGGACGAACGCGAGGCCGACGCTCCCCAGCGTCCCGAAGGAGCGCATCGTCTCGGCCGTCGGATCGGGCTTTTCGGTCATTTCCTGCCCCGGATGGTTCCCGCCGCGCCGTTCTGTGCGCGACCGGTCTCTTGTGTATTGCCGACGCCGCAACCCGCCTCGATCTGGAAATCGGGCAGCTTCGGAGGCGGTGTCGCCGTCTTGGGAGGGGGCGCCGGCGTTGCGCAGTCTGCGGCCGCGGCGGCCGTGATTGCGCGATGCCTCAGGTAGACGCCGCCCGCCGTCAGGAGGGCCGCCAGCGCGACGAACACCGCGAAAAAGAGCCTCCGGCTCACCGCCACGCCCCCCAGAATAAACCGGCTATACTCGATCCGAAAGGCCTGCCTCCAATCCGACGAGGCCTCCACTATGAAATGCCCGCTTCTCATCCTGTCGCTCGCGGCGGCATGCGTACTCCCCTCCATGACGTCCGCGCAGGCGAAGCCGACGGAGGTCTACGTCAGCGTTCTCGACAACAAGGGAGAGCCCGCGCTCGGCCTGACGGCGGCGGACTTCCGCGTTCGCGAAGACGGCACGGCGCGCGAGGTGCTCAAGGCCGCGCCGGCGACCGAGCCGCTGACCGTCGCGTTTCTGGTCGACGACAGCCAGGCCGCGTCGGCCGGCATCCAGATGATTCGGGAGGGCGTCGAGAGCTTCATCAAGGGGCTGGCGGGGAAAGCGGAAGTCACCCTGGTCACGTTCGGCGAACGTCCGACGATCGCGGTGGAGTACACCACGGATCAGAAGAAGCTGCTCGACGGCGCGCACCGGATTTTTCCGCGCTCCGGCTCCGGCGCCTATCTGATGGACGCGATCGTCGAAGTCAGCAAGGGGCTGCAGAAGCGAAAGGCCGCACGGCCGGTGATCGCGATCCTGACGCTCGACAACAACGTCGAGTTCAGCAACCGGCACTATGAGAACGTCCTGGGAGAGCTCGACAAGAGCGGCGCCGCGCTCCACGTCGTCGCGCTCGGCCAGCCGAGCTCCAAATTGAACGACGAGATGCGGAACCGGAACCAGGTCGTGGCGCTGGGCACGGAGCGCACCGGCGGGCGCCGAGACAACGTGCTCGCCCTGACGGCCGCGGGTCCGCGGATGGCGCAGCTCGCCGCGGAGCTCGTCAATCAGTACGTCGTCACGTACTCGCGCCCCGAGACGCTCATCCCGCCGGAAAAAATCGCGGTCACGGTGACCAAGCCGGGATTGACGGCGCGGGCGCGGACGCATACCGGGCAGGTGGGGGCGCGATGAACCGCGTCCCGGCCGCGTGTCTGCTCGCCGTGCTGGGCGCGACGGCGCTGAACGCGCAGCCGCAGCGCTTCCGCGGCGGCGTCGAGCTCGTCTCGCTCAATGTGACGGTGACGGACCCGGCGGGCAAGTACGTCACGGATCTGACTGAGCCGGATTTCGAGGTGTACGAGGACGGCGCGCGACAGGCGCTGACGTTCTTCTCGCGGACGCAGCAGCCGATTTCGCTTGCGCTGCTGCTCGATACCAGTGCGAGCATGGAAGAGCGGATGGGGATCGCGCAGGAAGCGGCGATCGGTTTCGCCAGGCAGCTCCACAGGGACGATCAGGCGGAGGTGATCGACTTCGACAGCCAGGTCCGGGTGCTGTCGCCCTTCACCAACGACGCCTCCGCGCTGGAGAAGGCGATCCGCACCACGACCGCCAACGGATCCACGTCGCTCTACAACGCGCTGTACATCGCGCTCAAGGAACTGAAGAAGACCCGCATCTCGACGTCTTCGGACATCCGGCGGCAGGCGATCGTCCTGCTCTCCGACGGCGACGATACGTCCAGCCTCATCGAGTTCGATCAGGTGCTCGATCTCGCGAAACGATCCGAGACGGTGATCTACTCAATCGGCCTGCGGCAGGGCGAAATCGCCCGCCGCGAGTTCAAGGAAGCGGAGTTCGTGCTGAAACAGCTCTCGACGGAGACCGGAGGACGCGCGTATTTCCCGACCGACGCCCGCGAGCTGGCGAAGATCTATCAATCGATCTGGGACGAGCTCTCCAGCCAGTACGCGCTCGCCTACTCCTCGTCGAACCCGAAGCGCGACGGCGCATGGCGGCGTATTCAGGTCCGCGCGCTGAAGCCGGGCCTCACCGCCCGCACCAAGCAGGGCTACTACGGGCCGACCGGGTCGTGACGCTCACAGCCTGGCTGCCGCTCGGGCTGTACGTCGCGGCGGCGGTCGCGTACTTCATTCACTTTTCCAGGCGTGACATCCGCGCCGGCCGCGCGGCTACGGCGCTGCTCGGGAGCGCCGTCCTGGCGCACACCTTTCTCATCGGCATGCAGACAATGGAGGCGGGATACGCGCCGCTGGTGGGAACGACCGCCGCGGTGTCCGCGTTCGTCTGGCTCCTCGGACTGGCGTACCTCTACGTGGAGCTGACGAGCGACGAGCGCGCGATGGGCGTCTTCGTCACGCTGCTGCTCGCGACGCTGGCAGTGCTGCCGGCCATGAATCCCGCCATCGATCCCCGCCCCGCGCTGCTGCGCAGTCCGCTCTTCACGCTGCACGTCCTGTCGCTGCTCTTCGCCTATGCGAGCTTCGCGCTCGCGTTCGTGCTCGGCATCACCTACGTGCTGCTGTTCAAGGAGATCAAGGCGAAGCACCTCGGCTTCTTCTACGCGCGGCTGCCCTCGCTGCAGACGCTTGACGTGATGAACGGCCGGGCGGTCATCGTGGGCTGGCTGTTCCTGACGTGCGGCCTCGTCATCGGCGGCATCTGGGCCGCCCAGATCCACACGGTCCCGGACCCGCGGGCGCAGGCGATGAAGGTCGGCGACCCGAAGATCCTCTTCGCGATCCTGTCGTGGGGGATGTATTCGTTCGCGTTGTTCGCGCGGCGCGCGATCGGCTGGAGCGGACGCCGCGCCGCGTGGCTCTCCACGGTGGGGTTCCTTCTCGTCCTCCTCAATTTCCTTCCCGTCGGGTATTTCCTGACGAGGAGCCACAACTTCTGATGAAGCTGGTGGCTGTCGGCGTCAGTCACCGCACCGCTCCGGTCGAGCTGCGGGAGGCCGTCGATTTCTCCCGCGACGGGTTCGACGCCGCGCTGGCGGCGCTTGCGACGCGCCGCGTGGCGCGCGAAACGGTCGTCGTCTCGACCTGCAATCGGGCGGAGATCTACGCGGCAGCCGACAGCGACACCGTCGCCGATGCCTGCGCGCGATTCATCGCCGAGTACCACGGCTTGCCGTGGGAGTCGCTCGCGCCGCACGTCTTCAGCCTGCGCGGGCCGGAAGCGGCCCGGCATCTTTTCAGGGTCACGGCCGGCCTCGACTCGCTCGTCGTCGGCGAGCCGCAGATCCTGGGGCAGGTGAAGGAGGCGTTCGCGGCGGCCAGCGGCGTACGGCGCACCGGCGCGCTGATGAATCGCCTGTTCAACACGGCATTCACCGTCGGCAAGCGCGTGCGGTCGGAGACCGGACTCGGCGAAGGCGCGGTCTCAGTCAGCTACGCCGCGATTGCGCTCGCCAAGAAAATCTTCCGCGATCTCAAAGGGCTGAACGTGCTGATTCTCGGCGCGGGAGAGATGGCCGAGCTGACGGGCGTCCACCTCCAGGCGCAGCACGTCCGGCAGATCACGATTGCGAGCCGCACGCTCGCCTCGGCGGAAGCGCTCGCGGCGCAGCTCGGCGGCTCCGCCGTCCCGTGGAGCTCGCTGCCGTCCGCGCTCGGCTCCGCGGACATTGTCGTCACGGCGACCGGCGCGACCGAGCCGGTGCTCACGCGCGCGCGGATCGAAGAGGCGATGCGCCCTCGCCGCGGCCGTCCGCTGTTCGTCATCGACATCGCGCTGCCGCGCGACGTCGAGGCGTCGGCGGGCAATCTCGATGACGTGTTCCTCTACAATCTCGACGACCTGCAGACGATCGTGCAGGAGAACATGGCGCGGCGGACAGCCGAGCTCGATCGCGCCGAACGGATCGTCGGCGAAGAGCTGGAGCGGTTTACGTCCTGGATGCAGTCCCGCGAAATCGTCCCGACCGTCGTCGCGCTCCGGCAGCGGTTCGAGACGATCCGCCAGTCGGAGCTCCAGCGCCTCGAGCCCAAGCTCGCGTCGCTTCCGCCGGACGCACGCGCGCGCGTCGACGAAATCACGCATCTCATCATCGAGAAGCTGCTGCTGACCCCGACCGAGCAGCTCAAGTCGATCAACGACGAGACCATGGCGGTCGCCTATGCGGATGCGGTGAACAAGCTGTTCAGCCTGGGCGAGGAAGGACGGCAACTCGCGGCCAAACGCGCGACCGAGGGCGAGGCGGACGACGCCGACGCCATCGCCGCGCGGGCGCCTTCGGACCGGGCGAAGCCCCCCGGAAGATCATGACCGACATTGCGAGGGCCCGTCAGCGGCCGCGCCACGCGAGCGGAGTGGGGCGCGGGGTCCCCGCGAGCGAGCGTGTAGGGGGGGCCGGCGGGGCGAAGCCCCCCGGAAGATCATGACTGCGACATTACGGCTCGGCACGCGGGGAAGCGCGCTGGCGCTGTGGCAGGCGCGGACCGTCGCCGGTCTGCTCGAGGCGCGTGGATGCCGGGTCGATCTCCGGGTCATCAAGACCGCCGGCGATCGGCTGCAGGACGCGCCCGGTGCGGCGTCGAGCGGCAAGGGCGTCTTCGTCACGGAAATCGAGGATGCGCTGCTCGCGCGCGAGATCGACCTCGCCGTTCATAGCGCCAAGGACATGCCGGCGTCGATGCCCGACGGCCTTGTCGTCGGGGCCGTGCTGCCGCGCGAAGACGCGCGCGATGCGCTCGTGCTCCCGCACGCCCTGACGGACCTCGCGGTCGACGCGGCAGTTGCCGCCCTTGGAGCGAGGCCGGCGATTGGGACGAGTAGCGTCCGCCGCAGCGCCCAGCTCAGGGCGCTGATCCCGGGCGCGCGCTTCGTCCCGGTTCGGGGCAACGTCGACACACGGCTGCGCAAGCTGGACGCGGGAGAATTCGACGCGATTGTGCTCGCCGTGGCGGGCATGAAGCGGCTGGGTTTCGGCGGCCGCATCACCGCCGCGCTGTCGCACGAACAGTGCATTCCCGCGCCGGGACAGGGCATCGTCGCGGTTCAAACGCGGAGCGATGATCGGGCGCTTCGCGACGCGCTGGCCGGCGTCAGCGACGCGGCCGCCGCCGCGTCCTTCGATGCGGAGCGCGAGCTGGTCGCGGCGCTCGGCGGCGGGTGCCAGCTTCCGCTGGGGGGCATCGCGGTTCATGCCGGCGGAGGGCTCGACATGCGCGCGATCGTCACGTCGATCGACGGGCAGCGCGCGATTCGCGAGCGTGCGCAGGGTGACGTCCGGCGCCCCGCAGAGCTCGGGCGACGGGTCGCCGACGCCCTCGCAAAAGCAGGGGCGATGGGCATCCTGGACGAAGTACGCTAGGTGACGATGACAAAACGTCCGTGCGTGTTCATCGTCGGGGCGGGGCCGGGCGATCCCGGCCTGATCAGCGTGCGCGGTCAGCGGCATCTCGAAGCGGCGGACGTCGTGGTGTACGACCATCGCGTGCGGGCGCGGCTGCTTCGATCGGCCAGGCCGGACGCGGAAAAGATCGACGTCGGCCCCGCCGCGCCGCGTCCGCTCGATCAAGAGGCGATCTCGCTGCTGCTCGTGGAGAAGGCGCGCGAGGGCAAGACCGTCGTCCGGCTGAAGTGGGGCGATCCGTTCCTGTTCGACAGCGGCGGGAAAGAAGCGCTCTTTCTGCACGAGCAGCAGATTCCCTTCGAGGTGGTGCCCGGCATTCCGGCCACGATCGCCGTTCCGGGGTATGCGGGGATTCCCGTGACCTATCCCGGCGCCGGCGACCTTGTCATGTTCGTGCGCGGTCATGAGGCCGAGACCGACGCGGCGCCGAAGGTCGATTGGGAGAAGCTCTCGGGCCTCGACGGCACGCTGCTCTGCTATGCGGGCGCAAAACAGGTCGAGACGATTGTGACCGAGCTCATCTCGAACGGGCGCTCGCCGCAGGAATCCGCCGCGCTCATCTACGACGGCACCACGCCGGCGCAGGAGACGATCGTCGGCACGCTCGCGGAGATCGTCCAGCGCGCGCGACCGAGCGATCCGGCGATGCTCGTGATCGGACCGGTCGCGGGACTCCGGGAGCACCTTCGGTGGTACGACGATCGGCCGCTTTTCGGCCGGCGGATCGTGGTGACGCGATCGCGCGACCAGGCCGGCGAGCTCGTCGACATGCTCGAGGAGCGCGGCGCGGACGCGATCCAGGCGCCGACGATCAGAATCGCACCGCCGGACGACATGGAGGCCCTGGATCGCGCCTGCCTCGACGCGGGCGGCTACGACTGGATCGTATTCACGAGCGCGAACGGCGTGGAGTCCTTCATGCGGCGCGTGCTCGCCACGTCCGACATCCGCGACCTGAAGGGGGTCCGCATCTGCGCGATCGGGCCGTCCACGGGCGAGTGCATCGGGCGCTATGGGATTCGCGTCGACCTCACGCCGGAAGAATCGCGCGCCGAAGCGGTCGTCGAGGCGCTCAAGGCGGCCGGTCCGCTCAGGAACACGCGCTTCCTGCTCCCGCGCGCCGACATCGCGCGCGAGGTCCTGGCCGATCAGTTGCGGGAGGCGGGCGCCGACGTCAGCGAAGTCGTGGCCTACCGGACGCTCCTGGCGACCGGCGAACGGGACGCCGATCACGACATCTACCGGATGCTGCTGGACCGCAAGATCGACGCGGTGACGTTCACCAGCGCGAGCACCGTGAAGAACTTCGCGAAAATCCTCGGCGAGGAGCAGGCGGCGGATCTCCTGAACTCGACGGTGGTGGCCTCGATCGGCCCGGTGACGGCCGAAGCCGCGCAGCAGCTCGGCATCGCGACGGCGGTCATGCCGAAGCGCTACACGGTTCCGGATCTCGTCGACGCCCTGGTCGAGCATTTCAGTCTGCAGTCGGCGGTTCGCGGTTAGAGAACGGCGGTTCGAAGAAGCATCAGGATCGACATATGGCAACACGGACGGACCTCCAGATTCGCGCGAACAGGGGCATGCTGGATTTGCGGCGCCGGCCGCGGCGCCTGCGGCGAAGCGCCGCTATCCGCGGCATGGTGCGCGAAACGCGCCTCAGCCCCGAAAACTTCCTCTATCCGCTCTTCGCATGCCCGGGCGAAGGCCGCCGGCGCGAAGTCGGGTCCATGCCGGGCGTGTACCAGCTCTCGGTCGATGAGATCGTCAAAGAGGCGGCCGCGGCAAAGGCCGACGGGGTGCCAGGTGTGCTCCTGTTCGGCCTTCCGGAGACGAAGGACGCGGCAGGCAGCGGCGCGGCGGATCCGGAAGGTCCGGTGCAGAGCGCCGTCCGCGCGCTGAAACGTGAGGTCCCGGGACTCCTGGTCGTCACCGACGTCTGCCTGTGCGAGTACACCTCCCACGGCCACTGCGGAATCGTGGACGGCGAGGAGATCGTCAACGACGTCACCGTCGAGGAGCTGGCGCGGGCGGCGCTGACGCACGCCGCGGCTGGTGCAGACATCGTCGCGCCGTCCGACATGATGGACGGGCGCGTCGGCCGGATCCGCGAAATGCTCGACGCCTCCGGTTTCACGCAGGTCGCGATCATGTCCTACGCCGCGAAGTACTGCTCCGCGTTCTACGGCCCATTCCGCGAGGCCGCGGAATCGGCTCCCGCGTTCGGCGATCGGCGATCGCATCAGATGGATCCGGCGAACGTCGAAGAGGCGCTGCGCGAGGTGGAGCTGGACCTCGAGGAGGGCGCCGATATCGTCATGGTGAAGCCCGCCGTGACCTACCTCGACGTCATCGCGCGCGTGAAGGACGAATTCGGCGTGCCGACGGCCGCATATCACGTCAGTGGCGAATACTCGATGATCAAGGCGGCCGCGAACAACGGCTGGATCGACGAGCCGCGCGCCATGATGGAGACGCTCACCGCGATCCGCCGCGCCGGGGCGGATATCATCATCACGTATTACGCTCGCGAGGCCGCGCGAAGGCTCTAGCCGGGGATCATGAAAGATGGTTCCAGGGTTCCAAGGTTCAATCGTCACAGCGCGCGGAGCGCGCTGAGCGGATCCACCCGCGTTGCGCGCCGTGCGGGCACGTACGCCGCGAGCAGCGCGACGGCGATGAGAACGGTGGCCGCCAGGGCGAAGGCGGCCGGGTCCAGGGGGCGCACTTCGAACAGGAACGACTGCAGCACGCGCGTCCCGGCGAGCGCGCCGAGCGTGCCGATTGTTACGCCCGCCAGGACGGACGTCATCGCGCTCCTCAGCATCAGCCGCACGACCGTCGCGCCGTCGGCGCCGAGCGCCATCCGAATTCCGATCTCCGACGTCCGCTGCGCGACGGCCTGCGACAGCACGCTGTAGATGCCGGTCGCCGCGAGGATCAGCGCGACCGCGGCGAAGGCGCCCACCAGCAACAGCAGCAGACGCCGGTCCGCGACCGAGCCCGCCAGCAGCGCATCGAGCGACGACATGTCGATGGGAACGTCGGGATCGGCGCGCCGGACGGCATCGCGCAGCGCGGCGGCCACCTGTCCCTGCTGGCGCGCATCCGCGGCGCGCGCGACGACCGAGACGGTGAATCGGGCGCGAAACGGCGCTTGCGGGAACGGCACGTACACCTGCGGCTCCGGCGCGCGCGTCAGCGAGTCGAAGTGGACGTCTCCGACGACTCCGACGATCGTGAACAGCGGATTGACGGGATCCATTCCGGCGTACTTGAAGCGCACGCCGATCGGATTCACACGCGGCAGAAAATGCTTCACGAACGACTCGCTGACCACGGCGACCGGCGGTTGGCCGGCGGCGTCGGTGTCCTGCAGGAACCGTCCCCCGCGAAGGCGCATTCGGAGCGACTCGAAATACCCCGCCGTCACGACCTTGTAGCCCGCGGAATACTTGAAGCCGTCATAAGAGTTGCTGCCGACGGCGCCCGCGTCCGGATGACCCTCGAACGTGAACGCGCCATCGGGATCGAACTTGCCGAGCGGAAGCTGGCTGGCGGCTCCCGCGTCGGCGACGCCCGGCAGCGCGCGGATCCGCTCGACCAGGCCGGTATAGAACTGCGCGGCTTGCTCGGGTCGCACGTACTTCTCGAGAGGTACGGCCATGTCCGCGGTCACGACGCCGGCCGACTCGAACCCGGGATCGACGGACATCACGCGCGTGAAGCTGAAAATGAGCAGCGCCGAGCCGACGAGCAGCACCAGCGCAATCGCGACTTCGCCGATGACCAGCGCCGTGCGGACGCTCGGGCGCGCCGGCGCCGCGCTGCGGCCGCCTTCCGCGAGCGCGTCGCGGAGATCGGCGCGCGATCCGTGCAGCGACGGCAGCAGGCCGAACACGAGCGGCGTCAGCAGCGCCAGGAGCAGCGTGAAGCCGAGAACCGTGGCATCGATGCCGATGGTTTCCTGCCTCGCGAGCGCCAGCCCATCCAGCGAACGCAGCACGTGCACCAGCCATGCGGCCAGCAGCAGCCCCGCGGATCCGCCGAACGCGCCGAGCACGGAGCTCTCCACGAGCAGTTGGCGCACGAGACGCGCGCGGCCGGCCCCGAGCGCCGCACGCACCGCCATCTCGGTCCGCCGCTCCTCTCCTCTCGCCAGCAGCGTCGTCGCCACGTTCGCACACGCGATCAGCAGCACCAGACCGACGGTGCCCAGGAGGAGAAACAGCGCGCTCTTGGAGTCCGGCGGCACCAGCGCGTCCTTGAGCGGCGTCGTGACGACGCCGATCGCGTTTTCATCGTTGCCGTATTGCAGCTTGAGTTGCGCCGCAATGGCGTCCAGTTGCGCCGATGCCGACGCCAGGGACGCGTCCGGCTTCAGTCGCGCGACGACCCTCCAGTTGTGCGCCGTCCGGCCGCTCGTATCGGGATCGATCTCCGCCGGCACCCACACCTCCGCGCGTTCGGGGAACTCGAAACGATCCGGCATCACCCCGACGACGCGCACGGCATGGTTCAGCGTCGTGATGGTCAGCGACGCCAGATCGGAATTCGATCCGAGCGCCGTCCGCCAGAACCGGTGGCTGACGACCACCGCCGGGGCGCCGTTCGGCCGCCCCTCCTCGGGCGCGAACGTGCGCCCGAGCTCCGGCGCGACGCCCATCATCTGCAGGAAGCCGGCGCTGACGACGCACAGCTGCGCGAATCGGGGCTCGCGGCCGCCGAGCACGGTCGCGGTGTAGCACGCGTACTCCGACATGCCCTCGAGGCTCGTGGCGCGCTGACGCCAGTCGAGAAAATTGGGGTGTGACACCGCCGAGGGCCGGCCGCGCGAGTTTCGTTCCTTCAATTGGACGAGGCGATCCGGATCGCGGAAGGGGAGCGGCCGCAGCAGCACGCCGTCGATGACGCTGAAGATGGCGGTGTTCGCGCCGATCCCGAGCGCCAGCGTCACGATCGCGACAACGGTGAACGCCGGACGCTTGAACAGGGCGCGGAATGCGCAACGCAGGTCGTTCAGCATGATTCACTCCGCTCGAAGCACCGCCAGCGGATCGAGGCGCGCCGCGCGCCGCGCCGGCCGGTACGCCGTTCCGAGCGCGACGGCGGTGAGGAATGCCGCCGCTGTGCCAAGCGCGAGCGGATCGAACGGGCTCACGCCGAACAGAAGGCGATCCAGGAGGGTCGCCACCGGCAGCGCACACGCGGTGCCGATAATCAAACCGATCAGCACCAGACGCAGTGCATCGGCGAGAATCAGCCTGACGACGGCGATGCCGTCGGCGCCGAGCGCCATGCGGATGCCGAGCTCACGCGAGCGCTCGCCGACCGCGAACGTCAGCACGCCATAAAGCCCGACACACGCGAGCGTCAGGGCCATCGCCGCGAGCACGCCCACACCGGCGGCTGCCGTCTTCGAGGGCAGCGTCCACAGCCTGAGCAGCTCGTCGAGCGCCACGGGCGCGAACCGGAGATCGGCCGCGATCGACGCGGCCCGCGCGGTCAGCGCGCGTCTCGCCGCGGCGATGTCGCCGCTCGTCCGGAGGAGCAGCCGGAGGTCGCGTGGATCGGTGGTCGCGTCGACCGGCAGGTAGACCGCGAGCTCCTTTTCACGCCAGATCGCGGCGTTCGACGCGTCGCGCACGACGCCGATGACGGTGCGCGGTACGGCGGAATCGCCGATGCGCACGCCCTTGCCGATCGCGCTTGCTCCGGGCCAGAAGCGGCGCGCGAGTCCCTCGCTGATCACAACGCTTGGTGTCGCGCTGTCGGAGGCGCTGAAGTTGTGCCCGCCGACGAACGGCACCTGCAGGACCGCGAAGTAGTCCGGCGTCACCGACGACACGATGGCGTGCGAATCGCCCAGCACGGCCGAAGTTCCGATGAGCCGCACGCTCGCCCACCGTACTCCGCCGTGCAGCGGCACATGCGACGTGAGCGCGGCGGCGGCCGTTCCCGGCAGCGACCGTGCCGTCCCCAGCAGCGCGTCGTTCAGCGCCTCAGCACGCGCCGCGGAGAGTCCCGCTGCCCGCGCATCGTGTTCGGCGTAGATCACCCCGGCCGTCTTGAATCCCAGATCGAGCGCCTCCGCCGACCGCAGCCCGCGCAGGAGCAGACCGGCGCCGAACAACAGCACCAGCGAAGCGGCGACCTGCGCGATGACGAGCGCGTGGCGGAGTGTGGCTCCCCGCATGCGGCCGCCAAGCAGAGCCTGCCCGTGAATCGCGCCGACCAGCCGCGGCGACGACGCCTGCAGCGCCGGCAAGAGCCCCAGCGTCATGCCGCTCAGCAATGCGATGCCGCACGTCCATGCGTAGACTCGGATGTCGGGCTGGAGATTCAGCTCGATCGCCCAGGGCAGGGCCGCGACCGAGACGCCGATTCGATAGAGCACGCGCAGCCCCCATTGCGACGCGAGCAGCGCCATGGCGCCGGCTGCGACGCCAATGAGGACCGCCTCCACGAGGAGTTGTCGAACGATGCGGTAGCGAGCGGCGCCCAACGCGAGACGGAGCGCAATCTCCTTGCGGCGCGACGCCGCCCGCGCGAGCGCAAGATTCGTCGCGTTCGCGCAGGCGATGAACAATACCAGGCCGACGACGCCCATGACGCCGGCGATAATCGGCCTCAGCCCCGGATCGATCGTGAAGAAGGTGCCGGCCGCCACCTGCACCGACGCCGGCCGGGAGCGGCGCGGATAGGCGAGCGCCAGCCGCTGGGCCTCCAATGTCAGCCCTCGCTGCGCCGCCGGACCCCTGACGCCGCGCTTCAGGCGGCCCGCGACCAGCAGTCCCTCGCTGCCGCGATCGAACGGCGTGTGCGCGCCGGTGATCGTCAGATCGGGCAGGGCAATCCAGCAGTCCGCGACCAGCGGCTCGGTGCCGGCGAAGCCGGGCGCCGCGACGCCGACGACCGTGAAGGGGATGCCGTTCAACGTCAACGTCGATCCAATCGCTGCGGGATTCGCGCCGAGACGCGAACGCCAGAACGCATGACCGACGACGACGGCTCGCGCTCCGGGAGTGTCGTCCTGCGGCTGCAGCACGCGTCCGGCCGCGGCGCGTACGCCGGTCAGATCGAAATAATTCGAGGAGACGACATAGCCGAGCAGCCCCCGGGGCTCGACCACGCCGCGATCGAGGCTCGACCGTCCGACCGTGAGCTCCGCCGGGCTGTAGGCGGCCAGCGTCTCGAACGCGCCGCCGGCACGGCGGTAGTCTTCGTAATCCGGGTACGAAAACAGATTACCTCTGCGGCCGTGGGCATCGACCGGATAGACGCGCACGACGCGGCCCGCGTCGGGCACGGGCATCGGCCGCAGCAGCAGCCCGTCGATCAGCGTGAACGCAGTCGTGTTGACGGCGATGCCGAGGGCAAGCGTCGCAATCGCCGCGAACGCGTACCCGCGGCGCCGTGCCAGCGTTCGCAGCGCGTAGCGCAGATCGGCGAGCATGCGATCAGAACGCCCCGACGATCATCGTCGCATCGTCCTCGTACGCGCCGTTGTTGAAGTTGGTGACGTCGCGGAGCATCGCCGCGAGCATCTCGTCCGCCGACAGGCAGCGATGCCGCAGCGCGGATTCGGCGAGGCGCTCTTCGCCGTACTCGTCGCCGGCGGCATTGCGCCCTTCGGTCATGCCATCCGTATACAGCACCAGGCGATCGCCGGGCGCGATCGGGAAATCTCCCTGCGAGTACGCGCTGTCGGGAAAGACGCCGAGCACCGTTCCGCCGGGCGCGAGCGTGTCGATGCGGCCGCTGGAGCGAACGAGCATCGGCGGGTTGTGGCCGGCGTTGGCGAACGTCAGGCGCCTGGCCTCGGTATCGATCCGCGCGTAACAGAACGTGATGAAACGTCCGCTCACCATGTTGCGGCAGAGAAGGCGATTGACGCTGGCGGTGACCGACGCGGGTGACGCGCCGTCCTGGGCGAAGGCGCGCACCGCGGCCTGCAGATTCGACATCAGCAGCGCCGCGGGCACGCCCTTGCCCGCGACGTCCGCGATGTAGACGCCCATTGCGCCCGCGCCGAACGTGAGCATGTCGAAGCAGTCGCCGCCGACGCCGTTGGCCGGCTGCCACGACGAGGCCAGCCGGAGGCCGGCAAGCTGCGGCGTGGTCGTCGGCAGGAGCCCGCGCTGGATGAGGCGTGCGTCCTCGAGCTCGCGCTTCTGCTTCGCGTCGCTGTGCTTGGTCGCCTGCGCTTCCTCGATCTCGCGCTGCAGGATCTCGAGAAGCGTGACGTCGTCCCACGGCTTCTGGACGAAGCTGCGCGCGCCACTGCGCATCGCCTCGACGGCGGTGTCGACGTTCCCCCACCCCGTCATCACGACGATCGGCAGCGATCGGTCGAGGGCGCGAACTTTGGGAATGAGCTCCAGCCCTTCCCGCCCTGATGTCGTATCGCGACTGTAGTTCAGATCCATCAGCAGCAGATCGAAGGGCCGCTCGCGCAGCCGTTCGAGGACCGCGTCGGTGGAGCTGACGAACTCCGGCTCGTATCCTTCGCCGGTCAGCAGCCACCGGAGGGCTTCGAGTACGTCAGGCTGGTCATCGGCGACGAGGACCCGGGCGGCAGTCTGGGGGCGGGAAGCCGTCGTGGACATGTTCAACATGTGCGCGGAGAGGCTGATCACAAGCCCCGTGCCACGCGATTCCGGTGGAATGGTTGGCGAATCCTCACGCCCCCGTCCGGCCCTTCGCAAGC
The DNA here is from genome assembly GCA_035495955.1 of Vicinamibacterales bacterium. Taxonomy (GTDB): domain Bacteria; phylum Acidobacteriota; class Vicinamibacteria; order Vicinamibacterales; family 2-12-FULL-66-21; genus JAICSD01. Next base: position 90,124 of record DATJFE010000075.1, read on the forward strand.
GCGGGACCGACCGTCGCACACGCGCGACAGAAGCGTGCGATCTAGTCGGCCCCCAACGCGATCACGGGGTCCACTCCGAGGGCCCGCCGCGCCGGCATGTAACTGGCGGCCGCAGCAATCAACGCCAGGAAAGCGACGACGGCCACGAGGATCGTCGGGTCGTTGGGGCGAACCTGAAACAGCATAGACGTTATCAGACGGCCGGTCACCAGGGCGCCGCCCGTTCCGAGGGCGATCCCCGCCGCCAGCAGCCTTATCTGACCGCCCATAATCAGCGCGAGGACATCCGCGGGTGACGCACCGAGCGCGACACGCAATCCGATCTCGCGCGTCCGGTGCGTGACCGCCTGCGCCGTGACGCCATAGACTCCCACGGCTGCCAGCAGCAGCGCAGCGCCGGCAAATCCTGTCAGCAGCAGCAACGTAAAGCGCCGCGGCGCTCTCGCCCGGGCGGTAATGTCATCCAGCGTGCGCACCGCCGATACCGGCAAGTCCTGGTCGAGGGCAGACACCTCTCCCTTGATGGCGCCGACCAGCGACAATGGATCCACGCGCGTCCGGACGAGCACTGTCATCGGCCCGGCCGGCACCTGCGCGTGGGGCACATACATCTCAGGTTCGGCGTCGGACTCCAGGCCAAAGTGGCGCACGTCGCTCACCACACCGACGATCTCGCGCGCCGGCAAGGATCCTCTTACGATGACGCGCTGTCCCGTCGCGGAAGACGCGCTTCCCCAGAACCGTTCCGCCATCCGCTGGTTGACGATCAACACGGGCGCCGACTCCTCCGTGTCCGATCGGGAAAAGCCTCGGCCACCAACTATCGACATTCCCATCGTCGCGAAGTAGTTGGGTGTCACGACGCGAAAGTTCGCGTGGTACGCCTCGGCCGGTGCGTTCGCCAGACGGAACCCGTAAATGCGATTGTCCCCGCCGAGCGGGAGCATGAACGTTGCGGCGGCTGACGAGACGCCCGGAAGGCCTTCGAGCCGCTCGATGAGCGCCGGATAAAACGATCGCACCTGTTCGACGCTATAGCGGGGGCTTGACGGGTGGAGCGCGAACGTCAGGACGTTGGCCGCGCGAAACCCGGGATCGACGCCGAGCACGCGCGCAAAGCTCTTGAGCAACAGTCCACTGGCCGCGAGCACCACCAGGGCCAGCGCCAGTTGGCAGACGATGAGAGCACGTCGCGTCCGCCCGCCCGAGCCCGCGCTCGGGCCGGAGCGGCCGCCTTCGCGAAGGACGGCTTCCAGGTTTATCCGGCCGACGTGCACGGCCGGGGCGACGCCAAAAAACAGCCCGGTCAGAATCGAGAGGGCGATTGTGAAGAGCAGAACGCGGCCGTCGATCGTGATATTGGTCACGCGCGGCAGGCCGTCGGCATTCAGCGCCAGCAGCGTCGGCAAAACGAGGCGCGCCGCGAACAGCCCCGCCGCTCCGCCCAGCACGCCTATGAGGAGGCTCTCCGTGAGGAGTTGGCGGGCGATGCGCCAGCGCGACGCTCCGAGCGCGGCCCTCAGCGCCAGCTCGCGCAGCCGGGTCGTTGCGCGGACCACCAGCAGGTTCGCGAGGTTGACGCATGCGATGAGCAGGACCAGACCAACCATCGCGAACAGCAGGAGGAGCGCCGGCCGGACCGGCCCGACTTCTTGATCGAGCAGTCGTATCACGTTCACGCCTACGCTGTTGTTCGAGTTCGGGTACTGTTTCTGCAGGCCCGACGCGATCGTCTCCATCTCCGTCCGCGCGGCGGCGAGGGTACTCCCTGCCCTCAGCCTCGCAACGACGTTCAAGAAAGCCGCCTGCCGCGTCGAAGGAAATGTCGACGGCCGCCACAGAGCGGTGGCGCCCGGAAAGCTGAACCCGGGCCCCATCACCCCGATCACCGTAACCGGCAATCCGTTGAGGACGATCGTCCGCCCCAGCACCGCGGGATCGGCTCCATAGCGCCGCCACCAGAGCGCATGGCCAAGAACCACCAGCGCTGCACTCGACCGTGTGTCATCAGGTAGGAACCCGCGCCCCAGAAACGGCCGGACGCCAAGAACGTCGAAGAAATTCACCGTCACGCCGGCGGCCGCGATCTGCTCGGGATCGCCGCCCCCGCTCACGGCGACGTCACCGGTGGTGAAGGCCGCCATGGCTGGAAGCGTCTGGCTTCTCGCCTGCCAATCGATGAAGTCTCCCGGCGAAACCTGGGACTGGTCGCTCCCCGGCTGAGACTGCTTGAGATCGCGCGCCCAGACGCGCACGAGCCGTCCTGAATCCGCGTACGGGAGCGGCGATAGAAGGACGCCGCTCACAACCGAGAACATCGCCGCGTTGGCGCCGATGCCCAGGGCCATCGTCGCGATCGCGACGATGGCAAACACTGGAGATCGTGCAAGTGCGCGCACCGCGTAACGAAGGTCGTGCAAAAGTGTTCCCAAGGGCAGCTCAGACGCCGGCGATCCCGGCTATAGTCGCGTGGATCTGATCACAAGGCGCGTGCCACGCCGCGCCGGCTCGAACGTCCGTCACGGGTGCTGATTTGCACGGGGCTCTGTCCCACCGGTCGCACCAGCGCGACGGCGCGTCGCGCGCGCGCGACAGGGACTCCGGTCCCGTCTCCGGGGCCCCCTGGCGCGGTTGGCATGTATCTTACTTGCGACTCGGGTACCAATGGCCGACACGACGCCCCTCCGGATCCTGATCGCCGACGATCAGCAGGACATCATCGATGCCCTGCGGCTGCTCCTCTCCGACGAAGGGTACGACGTCGTCCCCGCGCGCTCGCCGGCCGAAGCGCTCGAGCGGCTCGAGGCGGCCGACTTCGACCTGGCGATCCTGGATCTCAATTACACGCGCGATACGACCTCTGGACAGGAAGGGTTCGATTTGATCGAGCGGATTCGCGCGCTCGATCCCACTCTTCCGGTTCTGGTCATGACCGCATGGAGCAGCGTCGCGGGCGCGGTCGAAGCGATGCGCCGCGGCGCGCGCGACTACATCGAGAAGCCGTGGGACGACGACCGTCTGTTGGCGGCCGTTCGGACGCAGACCGAGCTTCGCCGCGCTGTCCGACGCAGCCAGCGGCTGCAGGAGGCGAACCAGCGCCTTCAGCGCGGGGCGACCCCGCCCTTTGTCGGCAGCGCCCCGGCCATCGTCGAGATCCGGCAGACGATCGAGCGCGTCGCGCCATCCGACGCGAGCGTGCTGATCACGGGGGAGCACGGCACCGGCAAAGAAGTCGTCGCCGCGTGGCTGCACGCGTACAGCGATCGGCGCGGCAAGGCGCTCGTCACGATGAACGCCGGCGGGCTGGCGGAAGGGATCGCCGAAAGCGAGCTGTTCGGCCACGTCAAGGGCGCATTCACCGACGCGCGGGTCGATCGCATCGGGTGCTTCGAGATGGCCGACGAGGGAACGCTCTTCCTCGACGAGATCGCCAACATGCCGATGCGGCTCCAGGCGAAGCTCCTGCGCGTGCTGCAGACCGGCGAGATGGCGCGCGTCGGCTCCTCGCGACTGCGATACGTCAACGTTCGCGTACTGTCGGCGACCAACGCGGATCTCCAGGCGGAGATTGCCGCGAGCCGCTTCCGGGAGGACCTGCTCTATCGCCTGAATACCGTTGTGATTCACCTGCCGCCGCTGCGCGATCGACGTGGCGACATCGAATCGCTCGCGCGCCACTTCCTGGCGATCTACGCCGCCCGCTACCGGAAGCCGATCGCCGCCTTCGATCGCGACGCGATCGCCGCGATGCAGGCGCACGTCTGGCCCGGCAACGTGCGCGAGCTCGCGCACAGCGTCGAACGGGCCGTGCTGATGGCCGAGCCGTCCGCGCCGGCGATCTCCCTGCGTCACGTGAACCTGCGTCAGCGTTCGCCGGGTGAATCCTCGTCCGCGGAGGATCTGTCGCTCGAAGAAGCCGAGCGCGTGTTCATCGAGAAAGTGCTCTCGAAGCACCAGGGCGACGTGCGGCTCGCCGCCGAGCAGCTTGGCATGAGCCGCAGCGCCCTCTATCGCCGGCTCCAGCAATATGGCGTCCGCGACTAGCCGCGCCCACAAAGTCCGCTGGAGCCTGGAGCAGGCCGTCCTGGGACTGACGCTCCTTGGCGGCCTTCCGGCGGCCGTCGCGCTCGCGTGGATCGTCTGGGGACAGAATTTCACGTTCGAGGTCCGCTGGACGCTCGCCGCCGTCGTCCTCGCCGTGTGGGTCGGCTCCGCAGTCGCGGCGTATCAGATGGTGACACGCGTCCTGTATCTGTCCGCGAATCTGCTCGGCGCGCTGCACGAGGGGGATTATTCGATCCGCGGCACGGGCGCGAAGCCGGGCAGCGCCGCGGATCTCGTGCTGAAGGAGATCAACTCGCTCGGCGACACGCTGCAGCGCCAGCGGTCGGTCGCCGTGGAGTCGACCGCCCTGCTGACGAGCGTCATGGGCGCGATCGACGTGGCCGTCTTCGCGTTCGACATGAACGAGCGTCTCGTGCTGGCCAACCCCGCTGCCGAGCGGCTCCTGAGAAAGCCCGCCGCGGACATCGTCGGCTCGGAGGCGAGCGCGCTGCGCCTCGAAAAGTATCTGGCGGGCGAGACGCCGCGCCTCATCGAGCGCGCCTTCGGTCCGGAGAGCGGCCGGCTCGAGCTCCGGCGATCGACGTTCTATCGCGACGGCAAGCCGCACCAGCTCCTCGTCTTCGCGGACCTCAGCCGCGCGCTGCGTGAAGAGCAGCAGCTCGCGTGGCAGCGGATCGTTCGCGTCCTGTCGCACGAGATCAACAACTCTCTGACGCCGATCAAGTCGATCGCGCACAGCATCAAGCGCATGATCTCGCGAATTCCGGACGTGCCGAGAGCGGCCGACATCCAGGACGGATTGAATCTGATCGAAACCCGCTCGGGAGCCCTCGGCCGCTTTCTGCGCCAGTACGCGCAGCTCGCCAAGCTTCCGAAGCCGCAGGAACGCCCCATCCAGATTCTGCCGCTCGCGCGCCGGATCGCCGAGCTGGAAAACAGGCTGCCGATCGAGGTCCGCGCCAGAGACGATCTGCAGGTGGATGCCGATCCCGATCAGCTCGAACAGCTTCTGATCAACATCGTCCGGAACGCCGTGGACGCGACGGTCGACACCGGCGGAAAAGTCTGGATCGACTGGAAGCAGGCGGACGGGTTCCTGCAGTTGACGGTCGAAGACGAAGGACCCGGCTTGCCGGATACATCGAATCTGTTCGTGCCGTTCTTCACGACCAAGCCCCAGGGATCCGGCATCGGTCTCGCCCTGAGCCGGCAGATCGCCGAAGCGCACGGCGGCACGCTCGCGCTCGAGAACCGCGGCGAGGCAAAAGGCTGCCGGGCGACGCTCAGACTGCCGATGGACTGACGCGCGACGCGCCGGTCGGCATGCTATCTTGCCGGAATGTCCTTCCGTGCTCGCCCGTATCCGACGTCAGCGCGCCTCTTTGCCGCCGCCTCTCGCATCCTGCCCGGCGGCGTCGACAGCCCGGTGCGCGCATTCAAGTCGGTCGGCGGCACGCCATTGTTCGTGACGCGCGCGCGAGGATCCCGCATCGAGGACGCCGACGGCAATACGTTCATCGACTACGTCATGTCGTGGGGACCGCTCATCCACGGGCACGCGCCGAAGGGCCTGCTCAAGGCGCTCGGCGCCGCGGCCGCGCGCGGCACGAGCTTCGGGGCACCCACGGCGATCGAGACGCACCTGGCGCAGCGCGTCGCGATGCTGATGCCGTCGATGGAGCGCGTGCGGTTCGTCAGCTCGGGGACGGAGGCGGCCATGAGCGCCGTTCGCGTGGCCCGGGCGGCCACGAAGCGGGACCGGATCCTCAAGTTCGAAGGGTGCTACCACGGCCATGCCGACTCGTTCCTGGTGCAGGCGGGATCGGGCGCGATGACGCTGGGCGTCCCGACGAGTCCGGGGGTTCCTGCCGCAGCGGCGGGGGATACGGTTCTTGCGCGCTACAACGATCTCGAATCGGTCGAGGCGGCCGTGGCGGCGCATCGAGGCCAGATGGCGGCGATCATCGTGGAACCGATCGCGGGCAACATGGGAGTCGTTCCGCCGCGGACGGGATTTCTCGAGGGCCTCCGCGCCATCTGCGGCCGCGACGGCATCGTCCTCATCTTCGACGAAGTGATCTCGGGGTTTCGCGCGGCGGCGGGCGGAGCGCAGCAGGTGTTCGGCGTCAGGCCGGATCTCACCTGTCTCGGTAAGATTATCGGCGGCGGCCTTCCCGTCGGGGCCTACGGGGGCCGGGCGGATCTGATGGAGCTGGTCGCGCCCGCGGGACCCGTGTATCAGGCGGGCACGCTCTCGGGCAATCCGCTGGCGATGACCGCCGGGTTGTGGTCGCTGACGGAGCTCTCGCCGAGACTGTATCGACGGCTGTCCGCGCTCGGGGCGCGGCTCGCGGCGGGCCTGGCCGAAGCGGCCCGCGCGGCGGGCGTTCCGCTGCAGGTCAACGCGTTCGGCTCGCTCGCGACGCCGTTCTTCACGACCGAGCCCGTCCGGGATCTGCAATCGGCGCTGAAGGCGGACACCGGACGCTACGGCCAGTTCTTCCGCGGCATGCTCGCGCGCGGCATCTATCCCCCGCCGTCGCAATTCGAAGCGTGGTTCCTTTCAGGAGCCCACTCCGAACGCGACGTGGAGAAAACGATCGCGGCCGCTCGTGCGGCCATGAAAGAGATCGTCTAGATCAGCGCACGTTCAGCGGCTGTTCGAGCCGGACGCGCAGGACCGTGTCCGCGGGCAGCGCGACGTCCTTCCCTTCGGTCGCCGCGATGGTGCCGCCGCCGCCGATCAGCACGCCAAGCAGCGCGCCCTTGGCGCCGCCGAGGATGCCGCCGATGATCGCGCCGACGCCCGCGCCCGCCCCGATCTTCGCGGCCTCGCCCTTGATGCCCTCGCTCTCGATGGCCTGCGTCACGGTGCCGTGAATCGGATAGCTTCGTCCGCGTACCGTGATCTGATCGAACGCGACGGTCATGCTGCCCTTGCGATCCGTGCGCGTCGCCTTGTTCACCGAGCTGACGACGCCGCGAAGCGTCGAGCCCGCCGGAATCAGCACGTCGTTCCCCTGATAGAGATCCGCAACGGTCGTCGCCGTGAACCGGTCCTCGACCTGCGCGGTGCCGGAGTTCAACTCGCGCTCCAGACGGACGTCGAGCTCGGTGCCCGACGGCACTTCGCCGCGGCGGACCGGCGCGTTGCCGCGCGGCGCCTGCTGGTCCTGCGTGCCGCCATACACGCCCGAGCCGGCTGCGCCCGTGCCGGCGCCGTATCCGGTCCCGCTTCCGCTGCCCGACGGATTGCCGGCGCCCCATGTGGCGCTTCCAGGCCGCGCCGGCGTGGAGTTTGCGGCGCCGCGCGCTTCCGATCGCACCGACTCGATGCGGCTCCGCACGTCGTTGAAATCGTGCCGGCTGACGCTGCCTTCCTTCCGCAGCTTCACCTTCAGGTAGATGACTTCATCACGCGCGTCGTCGAGCTGCAGCTGCAGGCGATCGGCAAGCGATTGATCGTGGCTTCTCAGCCGATAGATCTCGTTGCTGGTGTCGTACACCTGGTCCTGCAGGCGCTGAATATCCGAGGTCGTCACGCTCGCCTGGCCGCTGCCGTACCCTGATTGCGCCGACGCCGGAGCCGCCAGCGCCAGCGCCAGCGCGAGTACCGGCATTGCGCACACGAGCCGCACGGGCGCCGTTCGTATCATCGTCATGGTCTTGCCGCTCCTCTCGTAAGATCACCACTATTGCAAGACGAGCGCCGCCCGCGATCGGCCGGGAAACGCTACGGATGGGCTGGAATCCGGGTGGTATGATCGTCCTGCTGTCCCCCCGAATGCATACAGTCAAGCTGCACAAAACGATTGGCGTCCGAGTCGGCCGCGTCCAGGTCGGCGGCGGTGCGCCCGTCGTCGTCCAGTCGATGACGATGACCGATACGGCGGATGCGGCAGGGACGGCGAAGCAGTGCATCGAGCTGGCTGAGGCGGGTTCCGAGATGGTCCGGGTGACCGTGAACGTGCCCGAAGCGGCGGCGGCGGTGCCCGAAATCAAGAAGCGGATGCTGGACGCCGGCGTAACGGCTCCGCTCATCGGCGACTTCCATTACAACGGCCATCTCCTGCTCACGCGCTTTCCTGACTGCGCCGACGCGCTCGACAAGTACCGCATCAACCCGGGAAACGTCGGCACCGGCCGCCGCCGCGACGAGCAGTTCGCGACAATCTGCGGCGTCGCGCGCGATCGGGGCAAGCCCGTCCGGATCGGCGTCAACGGCGGGTCGCTGAACCAGGAGCTGGTCGTCGCAAAGATGCAGGAGAACACGGACCGCGCGCTCGGGCACACGTCGGAGGAAATCATCAACGAGTGCATGGTGCTGTCCGCCGTCCAGTCGACCGAGCTGGCGCTCGAATCGGGGCTGCGCCGCGATCAAATCATCATCTCGTGCAAGACGTCGCGCCCGCGCGATCTCATCGCCGTCTATCGCGAGCTCTCGCGCAGGACCGAGCAGCCGCTGCACCTCGGTTTGACCGAAGCGGGCATGGGGACGAAGGGACTCGTCTGGTCGGCCTCCGCGATGGGCGTGCTGCTGAACGAGGGGATCGGCGACACGATCCGCGTGTCGCTGACGCCGCGGCCGGGCGGCGATCGGCGCGAAGAAGTGTACGCCGCATGCGAGCTGCTGCAGGCGCTCGGACTTCGCTCGTTCGCTCCGAGCGTGACGGCATGCCCGGGCTGCGGCCGGACGACGAGCAGCACGTTCCAGGAGCTTGCCGAGCGGACGCAGCGCTATATTCGCGAACGCATGCCGGAGTGGAAGAAGGATTACGACGGCGTCGAGACGATGACGCTCGCCGTCATGGGCTGCGTCGTGAACGGGCCCGGCGAATCGAAAGCCGCCAACATCGGAATCAGCCTGCCGGGCACCGGCGAGGCGCCGAACTGCCCTGTCTATATCGACGGGCAGCACGTGAAGACGCTTCGGGGCACGTACGACGAACTGGCGGTAGCCTTCCGCCAGCTCGTCGACGACTACATCGCGACAAAGTACCCGCGGCGGAAGATCTCCTAATCAGTCCTCGGCGGTTCGTCAGGTCAGCCGTGCGCGCCTCCGGCCGCGAGAGGAGCGAGCACGGTGCCCTTTCTAATCCAGACGATCAGTAGGGCCACGCCGCAGATCATCAATCCTACCGACAGTCCCCACCACAGCCCGACGACGCCACGGCCCAGGTGGAAGCACAGGAGATAGCCGAGCGGGAGCCCGACGAACCAGTGTCCGCCCAGATTCCAGAACATCGGCGATCGCGTATCGCCGAGCCCGCGGAGCACGCCGGTTGTGACGCCCTGCAGCCCGTCGAAGAGCTGGAAGATCGCGGCGACAAAGAGAAGCGCGATGCCGATCTCGATTACCGAGGCGTCGTGGGTGAACGCGCGCATCAGCCATCCGGGAAACGTAAAGAACAGGCTGGCGGCGAACGCCATGAAGGCGACGCCAATCGTGATCGCCGTCCAGCCGGCTTCTCGAGCGCCTCGTGCATCCCGACGCCCGACGGCGTGGCCGACGCGCACGGCGCCGGCCGATCCGATGCCATACGGGACCATGAAGGTCAACGACGCCATGTTCAGCGCGATCTGGTTGGCCGCGAGGCCACTCGCCGACACGCGTCCCGCCAGGGCGGTCGCGAGCGCGAACACGCCGACTTCGAACAGCACCTGGCCGGCCGCGGGAAGCCCGAGCCTCACCAGCGTGCGGATTCGCGCCGGGTCGAGACCGAGCGGAGTCTCGCGCAGACGAGGCGTCATGCGCGCCTCGTGCGCGAGGATCACCGCGAACAGCGCCGCCGCCATGAAGATCCGCGCGCCCAAGGTCGCAAACGCCGACCCGCGCACGCCCAGCGCGGGCGCGCCCAGATGGCCGAAGATCAGAATCCAATTCGCCATGGCGTTCACCACGTTCGCCGCGACGAGCGCGATCGTCACCGGCCGGACGATGTTCATGGCCTGGAGGTACCGGCGAAAAGCGACGTAGAGCAGCAGCGGCGGGAGGCTCCAGGCCAGGACCGACAGGTACGGCTGCGTGAGGGCGAGCACGTCCGGCGGCAGCCCCCAGAAAACAAGGCCCGAGCGGATCAGCAGGATCAGCCCGACGCTCGGGAGCGACACGATGAGCGCCAGCCACACGCCGGTCCCGAGCCAGCGATGACACTCGTCGAGGCGTCCGGCCCCGAAGGCCTGGGCGACGAGCGGATCGAGCCCGAGCAGCAATCCCATCGAGAAGACCATGACCGTGAAGAACAGCATGGCGGCGAGGCCCGCGGCGGCAATCGCGCTCGCCCCGAGACGCCCGACCATCAAGGTGTCGACGGTCCCCATCAGCACCCAGCCGACCTCGGCGATGACCACCGGCGCGGCAAGCGCGAGCATCGGGCGCAGTTCGCGTCGGAGCATCGTTCCCTTATTCTAGTGAGGTGCTGGCCGCGATCCGCCTTGCCGCCGTCCTCATGCTTGCCCTGAGCGGAGTCGAAGGGCAGCAGCCGGAGACGTTGTCGATGCTCGAGACGCCGCTGTACGCGCCGTCGTTTCCCCGCGACGTGCGGACGCGGCTCGAGGCGGAGCTCACGTCGGCGAAGGCGGCGTACGCGAAGGATCCGAAGAACGCCGACGCGGCGCTGGCCTGCGCGCGCGCCCAGGAGGCGCTCGGGCACGTCGGCGACGCGCTCGAAACGCTCGCGCGCGCGATTGACGCCAGCCCGGACGAGGGACGTCTGCGGCTGGAACGCGCGCGCGCGCTGATCGTGTTCCGCAAGTTCGAGTCGGCGGAGCGCGACGCGCGCAAGGCGCTCGAAACGATCCCCGATGCGAGCTGCACGCTGGGCCTGGCGCTCTATCTGCGCGCCGATTTTCCGCACGCGCGCGACGCGTACTCGAAGTGCCCGAGCGCCGGCATTTTTTACTACTTGTCCGACCGGCGCTCGGGCGGGCGCGCGATGTCCCGTCCGGAGCCTGCCGCCGGACCCGAAGAATCGCCGGTGCCAGAGGTGAAGCTGCCCGGCTCCGTCGTCGCGCATCCCGAGCGGTCGCGGCCGACGATGACGGCCGCCTATCTCGATGCCGCCGAGAAGATTGCCGCCGAGACCTCGCCGCCGCGGCGCGGACGCAAAGATCCGGCCGAAGACGCGCTGAAGGCGATTGTCGAGAAAGAGGGGAACCGCTGGATGGAGCCGGTCTACATCGCCGCCGAAGCCGACTACGCGCGCATCCTGAAGGCGGAAGGCAAGTTCAAGAAGCCGGGACGAAAGAAGAAGTAGCCGGCAATTCTATCGCGGCGCCCCGTTGACGCCTTCGCACCCCGGACGCGCCCGGCGCCTCGGAATCGACATCTCGACGAGACGGCGCAGCTCCTTGATCGGCTCGGGATTGTCGTCGACCTGCAGGCGCAGCACGGTGTCGTTGTGCAGCCAGACGCCGCAGTCCTTCTTGACCACGATCAGCGCGGCGGACTCCTGGCCGCGTTTGTCGCCGCCCGCGGCCTGGCCGCCTTCGAGCGCCGCGACGAGCCGCAGCGAGAGTGCACCCTTCGTTTCCTCGAAGTTCTTGACCATGTTGTCGACCACCGCGGCGCCGGCGAGAATGTTGCCCTGCGCGGTGCAGAACTTGCCGCCCTTGTTGCCTGCCCAGGCGTCAGCCTGGGGGCCGGTGTAGGCGGCGTACTCGCCCTTGGGATTCATCACGGCGAACTGGCGGCCCGCCTTGGGCCACCGCTGGCCGGCGTACCCAGGATCCGGATCGCCGTCGAGGATGGTTTTGATGATCGCGTCCGGCGCCAGACCGGTGCGCAGCAGCGCGAGCGCCTTGGGCCCGTAGCTGACGTCCACGATGGCCTGCGTCGCGGCGACGCCGACGCCGGCTTCCGCCCAGAGCACGCCGTTGCCGACCGAGAACACGCGCGATTGGACCGCTGCGCCGAGCTCGCCGGTGTCGGGATCGTAGCCCAGAATGGAGAACGTCCCCGTACCGAGCGGATCCTGATGGTCGGCCGCGTGCGTAAGGAGCGCTGCGCTGCAGACGAGCGCTAGCGCCAGGGCACCAGTTTTTCGATCCATGGAATGCGCATGAGATCGTTGTAGATGACGGTGACCATCAGCATCAGGAGGAGTACGAAGCCGCCGAGCAGCATCTTCTCCTTGACCCTGATGCTGAAGTCGCGGCGCGCGAGGCCTTCGAGGCCGAGGATGAAAATGTGGCCGCCGTCGAGCACGGGAATCGGCATCAGATTGAGGAGTCCCAGGTTCAGGCTGATCATCGCCATCAGGCTGAAAAGCTGGATCCATCCGGCCTCCGCGGCGCTGCCCGACAGATCGGCAATCGCGACAGGCCCCATCAGTTGCTTGACCGACGTCTCGCGCGTGAAGAGCCCGACGAGGGTCTTGACGATCAGCTCCGTCCACTCCCAGTTCTTCGCGACGCTCAGCTTGATGGCGTCGATCGGCCCGGGATCGACCGTCCGCGTCTCGAACACGTTCAACTGGGCGCCGATGATGAAGGTGTCGCCGGATCGCTGCGGAGTCACCACCACGGTCTCGACGACGCCATGGCGCTTGACCTGCAGAGGAAGAGGCTTGCCTTCGCTCCCCTTGATCAAGCTGACCAGGCGATCGCGCGTGACGTTCGATTCCTGTCCGGCGCCGAGGATGACATCCCCTTTCTTGAGGCCGGCGGATGCCGCGGGCTGGTTCGGGTTGACTTCGAGAATCTCCGGGTGGACGACCGGCTGGACGCCGATGTCGCCCATCTCGTATTTCCCCTGCCCGTCGGGGACGACGGTGATCTGGACTGGACGGCCGGCGCGCTGGACCCCAAGCACCACGGGGCGCTTGGCCTTCGGCACGATCTCCATCGCGAATTCTTCCCAGGTGTCGACCGCCTTGCCGTCGACCGTCACGATCCGGTCGCCGAACTGCAGGCCGGCCTTGGCGCCGACCGAGGTGTCGGTGAACGCGCCGACGACGACCGGCTGCTGCTCGAAGGCGGGAAGCTGCGCGCCCTGATAGAGCACGACCGCCATCACCACGACGGCGAGGATCAGGTTCATGATGGGACCCATCACGAGTACCTGGAACCGCTGCCACTTGCCTTTCGAGAGGAACTCGTCCGGCGCGCCGGTGCGCGAGTCTTCCGGGTTCTCGCCGGCCATCTTGACGTAGCCGCCGAGGGGGATCGCGCTGATGCAGTATTCAGTCGGCCCGCGTCTGAAACTGAGAAGCTTCGGCCCGAAGCCGAGCGAAAACGTCAGCACCCGGACGCCGATGCGGCGGGCCATCAGAAAATGCCCGAGCTCGTGCACGAAGATCAGGACGCCCAGGACGAACAGAAACGCGAAGGTGCTGGTCAATCATTCACCTGTTGGCTGGGCATCGATTGTACCCTACCGGCCGCCTGAGCTGCTCGCCGACGAGCCCATGTATCGATCCCGCGCACGTCGGCCAGTCCAATGACCGGCGACACGCCCTCGCGCTCGTAGGCGTCCATCGCCTGCGCGATCACATCCGGGATGGCCGCAAATCCCAGACGCCGATCCAGGAATGCCGATACGGCCACCTCGTTTGCCGCGTTCAGCACGATCGACAGTCCCTCGGGCCCGCGCAGGGCGCGGAACGCGAGCTCCAGGCAGGGGAAACGCTGCACGTCGGGCCGCTCGAATTCGAGGCGGCCGGCACGCGCGAGATCCAGCGACGGCAGCGGCGCGCTCCAGCGACCGGGATAGGAGAACGCATACTGAATCGGTAGACGCATATCGGTCACGCCAAGTTGCGCAATTACGGATCCGTCGACGAGCTCCACCATCGAGTGGACGATGGACTGCGGATGCACGAGAACGTCGATCTGGTCGGCGCCGACATCGAACAGCCAGCGCGCCTCGATGACCTCCAGTCCCTTGTTCATGAGCGTCGCGGAGTCGATGGTGATCTTCGGACCCATCCGCCACGTCGGATGCCGAAGCGCATCGTCGGCCGACACCGCCGAGAGCTGGGCGTCCGTCATGCCGCGGAACGGGCCGCCGGACGCGGTCAGGATGAGACGCTTCAGATCGGACGCCGACCGCCCGTGCAGGCACTGATGAATCGCGTTGTGTTCGCTGTCGACGGGCAGGACCGCGACGCCGCGACGCTTCGCGGCGGCCATCACGACCGAGCCCGCCATCACGAGGATTTCCTTGTTGGCGAGCGCGATCGTCTTGCCGGCGGCAATCGCGGCCAGCACGGCGTCGAGCGCCGTGGTGCCCGAGGACGCGAACAGCACGATGTCCGCGTCGGGATGCGTCGCGATTTCCAGCAGGCACTCGGGTCCGCGCTCGGCCGCGAGCGCGGAACGCGACGGCCGGTATTTCTCGACCTGGGCCGCGAGCTTCGACGCGTTTCCCCCCGCGGCGAGCGCGACGACGCGCAGCTTGTCAGGATGCGCGTCGACGACCGCGAGCGCGCTCTGCCCTATCGAGCCGGTCGATCCGAGGATGGCGATCCCCTTCATGCGACGAACCGGACGAAGACGTAGTACACGGGGGCAGCGAACAGCCAGCTGTCGATGCGATCCAGCACCCCGCCATGCCCGGGAATCAGATTCGACGAATCCTTCACGCCGGCGCTGCGCTTCAACAGCGACTCGAACAGGTCGCCGACGATTCCCAGCAGTGAAATCGCGGCGCCCGCGAGCGCCAGTATCCACAGGGGCGATCCGAATACGCCGCGGCCCCCCCACGTCATCGCCGCGGTGCCGAACACGACGCCGCCGATCGCGCCTTCGACGGTCTTCTTCGGACTGATCGCCGGGGACAGGGGGCGTCGTCCGAACGCGCGGCCCGTGTAGTACTGCGCGGAATCGCTGACGACGATGGTCGCGAGCAGGAGCAAGAGGACCCATCTGCCGTCGGGATTGGAGCCGGCGCGAATGGCGGCGAGTGCTCCGAGCGGAAGGCCGATATAAATCGGCGCGAAGATCGTCGCCGCCGCATCGGCCAACACGGTCGGCGCCGGCCGGCCCCTGCCGACAGAGGCCGCGCCCACGACAATCAAGGCGGCCAGCAGGACGAGATACGTCCAGTTCGCATGGAGCGTCCTGTCGGCGAACCACATCTCGAAGCAGACCAGCACCACGGCGGCGCCGCCGATTCCCCCCGGGACCGTCACCCCGAGCGCGCGCGCCACGTGACAGTACTCGGAGAAGGCGAGCACCGCCGCAATCAGGGCGAGGACGAGCGTGCCTTCCGAGGGCAGGAACCAGATCGTGCCGACAACGACCGGCAGCAGCACGAGCGCGGACAGGACTCGCGTCACCGCCCGGCGACCGCGGGCTGGTTGATGCCGCCGTAGCGGCGATCGCGCTTCTGATACGCGAGAATCGCCTCGAGCAGGTGACGCTTGCGGAAGTCGGGCCACAGCGTGTCGGTGACCCAGATCTCGGCGTAGGCAATCTGCCAGAGCAGGAAGTTGCTGACGCGCATCTCGCCGCTCGTGCGGATCAGCAGATCGGGGTCGGGCTGGCCGGCGGTGTACAAGTACGACCCGAAGCGCGCTTCATCGAGCGCGTCTGGCGCGACGCCGTCGGCGATGATGCGCCTGGCCGCCTCGACGATCTCGGCGCGGCCGCCGTAGTTCAACGCGATGTTGAACAGCATGCCCGTATTCGACGTCGTCTTGTCTTCCGCGTCGTGCAGCTCGCGTTGAACGTCGCGCGCGAGATCTTCGCAGCGGCCGACGACCTTGAAACGGATGTTGTTGCGGAGCAGGGTGTTCAGCTCGCTGCGAAGGTATCGCTTCAGCAGCATCATCAGCGTCGAGACCTCGGCGGCCGGACGCTTCCAGTTCTCCACCGAAAACGCATAGAGCGTGAGGACCTGGATACCGAGCCGGGCCGACGCCTCGACGATTTCCCTGACCGAATCGATCCCCGCGCGATGGCCTTCCACGCGAGGCAGGTGCCGCTGCGCGGCCCAGCGGCCGTTGCCGTCCATGATGACGGCGATGTGCGCCGGAAGGCGGTCGAAGTTCACCTGCCGCGCCAGCGCCTCTTCGGGCGATCCCGGCGGAACCGACGCCAGGAGCTGCTCAAGCGACATTCACCTTCCTCGAAGTAAACCCTGATTCTACAACAGGCTGGCCGCGTCCGAGGCGGTGCCGCCCGCGCGCGCCGGATAGTCGACGCGCACCAGAAAGAGTCCGCACGCCGGCGCCGTGCGCCCCGCGTGTTCCCGCCGCGGCGCGCGCAGGAGGCGCGCCATCTCCTCGATCGGCCGCCGTCCGTATCCGATCTCGACCAGCGTGCCCACCAGGCTCCTCACCATGTGCCGCAGGAAACCTGCGCCGGCGATATCGAACGACAGCGCCTCGCCGTCGGCGCGCCAGCCCGCGTGCGTCACCCGCCGCACCGTCGAACGCGCCGCGCTTCCCGTCCCCTGGAACGCGGCGAAATCGTGCTCGCCCGGAATGGCGGCCGAGGCCTCGCGCAGGCGCGCCACATCGAGCGGCTGCGGAACGTGCCATGTGTAAAGACGAACGAACGGCGGCACCGTCTGTCCATTCCAGATTCGGTACTCGTAGCTTTTCGCGATCGCGCTGAAGCGGGCGTGAAAATCGTCGGCGGCGGTAGCGGCGCCGACGATACGGATCGCGGGCGGCAGGGTGGCGTTGAGCGCGCGGCCCAGCGTCTCATCGTCGAGTGATGTCGACAGCCGGGCGCTGGCCACCTGACCCAGGGCGTGCACGCCGGCGTCGGTCCGTCCGGCTCCGTGCAGCGTGACGTGGCCGCCTTCGATCTTCGCGAGCGCCGCTTCGATCAGGCCCTGGATCGACTCGCCCGTCTCCTGACGCTGCCAGCCGACGTACGTCGTGCCGTCGTAGGAGACGGTCAATTTGATCGTTCTCAACCGCCCCTACGATCTCGATCCAGGCTTGCTGACCGCCAATCCCTGTGCGCAGAGTGGACAGGCGTCCGGCGGATACGCCGGAACCTCGAGCCGCACGAGCGCGTCGAGCGGGACGTTCAGCCGCTCGCCGCCGCCGCCGCGATCGACGATGGCCGCCGCGCCGACGACGCGGGCGCCCGCGGCCTCCGCGACCGCGATGGTCTCGCGCGTCGAGCCGCCGGTCGTAATCACATCTTCGACGACGAGCACGCGATCCGAAGGCGAGAGCGCGAAGCCGCGGCGCAGCGTCAGCGTCCCGTCCTGACGCTCGGCGAACAGCGCCCGCACCCGGAGCGCGCGGCCGACTTCCTGGCCGATCACGATGCCTCCGAGCGCCGGAGAGAGAACGGCCGTCGCCCGCAGGCCGCCCGCGCGGGCGGCCAGCGCGGCGCCCAGACGCGCCGCAAACTCGGGATGCTGGAGCACGAGCGCGCTCTGCAGATAACGATCGCTGTGCAGCCCCGAGGACAGCCTGAAGTGCCCTTCGAGCAGCGCGCCGGACTGGCGAAACAGGTCGAGAACGTCGCGCTCGGTCATGTCCGCCACAGTCTACCTCTGCGCCGCAGGGCGCTGGCCGACCACATACAGCAGCGACAACGGGTCCACACGCGCGCCGTTCACGCGCACCGCCCAGTGCAGGTGCGGCCCCGTCACACGTCCGGTCGCGCCCACCTTCCCGACGACATCGCCGGCGGCGACGCGATCACCGACCTTGACCTCGATCTCGGAGAGGTGCGCCAGCAGCGAGAAGAGTCCCAGCCCGTGATCGATGACGACTGTGTTTCCGCTGAAGTAGCGCGGAGCCGCCAGGACGACTCTCCCGGCATTCGGCGCCTTGACGGGACGGCCGGCCGGACTCAGGAAGTCCGCGCCCGCGTGCGGGGATCGCAGCTCGCCGTTGAAAATGCTGCGGGTGCCGAACGCGCTGTTGGCGGGATCGGGCACCGGCGCAACGAACGCCGCCGTCCAGAGACGCTCGTCCGCGGAGCTCGCCCAGATGCGATCCAGCTCGCGGCGTTCACGGTCGATGCGCTCGCGCTCGTCCGCCGGCGGATTCACCAAGTCGGGATCGACGCTCAGCCGCCGCGTGCGAAACGTGCGCGGCCGAACGACGAGGGCGTACTTCATCGGCGCCGCGCCGCCCGCGATGGCGGCGGAGTAGACGCCGGACTTCGTCTCCAGATCGATTCCGACCAGAACGCTCCAGCGCCCCCGATCGTCGCGGAATACAGTCCAATCGCGACCGAAGGCACGAACGCTCACGCGCGACAGCGTGGCCGGCGTCGCGATCGTGAGCAGGACCGCCTCGCCGGGCCTGATGTCGCGAGCGGTGCGGATCACCGTGTACGGCGTCGGCGCGGCCGTCAGGATGCCGAGCGCGATGGCGAAGGACGCGCGGATCGGAGATTCTCCTCGAACAGCTTCAGGATTCGTTTGTACTCGTCGGCCCAGCTCGTCGCCCGCTCGAAGCCATGGTTCTCGACCGGATATGGCGCGAACACCCAGTTCTCCTTCCGCAGCTCGATGAGACGCTCCACCAGGCGCACCGAGTCCTGGAACAGGACGTTGGTGTCGACCATGCCGTGACAGATGAGCAGCGCGCCCTTCAATCCGTCGGCGAAATAAATCGGCGAGCTCTTTCGATACGCCTCGGCATCCTTCTGCGGCACGTTCAGGATGTTCGACGTGTAGCCATGGTTGTAGTGCGCCCAGTCGGTGACCGGGCGCAGCGCCGCGCCCGCTGCGAACACGTCCGGCGTCGTGAACATCGCCATCAGGGTGATGAAGCCCCCGTAGCTCCCGCCATACACGCCAATCCGTTTTGGATCGACCTGCTCTTTCGCCGCGATGTACTTCGCGCCGTCGACGATGTCCTCCAGATCCTTCCCGCCCATGTGACGGTAGATGGCCGTCCGCCAGTCGCGGCCGTAGCCGGAGCTCGCGCGGTAATCCACGTCCAGCACGACATAGCCGCGCGACGCGAGCAGGTTGTGGAACATGTATTCGCGGAAGTAGCTCGCCCAGTACTTGTGCGCGTTCTGCGCGTACCCCGCGCCGTGCACGAAGACGACTCCGGGATGCGCCGGATCGCGCTTCGTGCCGATCATTTCCGGCGTGAAAAGGCGGGCGTAGACATCGGCGCCGTCGCGCGCCTTGAACGTAATCACCCTTGGATCGATCCAGTTGAACGACCGCCACTCGGCCGTCGGCGTCGTCGTGACCTGCCGCGCCGGCGCGCCCGCCCTGTTCGGCATCACGTACACCTCGGGCGGCTTGTTGCTGTAGGAGAACACGAGCCCGACGGTCGAGTCGTCGGGCGAAACCTCTGCCTGGTTCGAGCCGGTCATCGAGGTGATCCTGGTGTGCGCGCCGCCCTCGATCGGCACGACGTACAGATGACGCTCGCCCGGATGCACTTCCGTGCTCGTGACGTAGAACTTCGACCCGTCAACCGAGAGCGCGGCGCCCGTGACTTCCCACTTGCCCGAGGTCAACTGCTTCGGCTTCGAGGCGCCGTCGCTGACATCGAGCGTATAGAGATGCATCCAGCCGTCCCGCTCCGAGAGGAACCAGACGCGCCGGTTGTCCGGCAGGAATTGCACGCCCGACGATCCAAAGCCTCCGCCAGCCTCGCGGATCCAGGCGTCGTCATGAAGAGTGTCGACAACGCGGGTCTTGCCGGTTTCGGCGTCGAGCACGACGTACCAGCGATCCTTGTTATCGGCCGAGCGCGCGCCCGCGACGGCGAACCTGCCGTCGTCCGACACGTCCGGCATCGACCAGCGGATCTCGCGCTCCGCCTTCTTGCCTGGACCCTTGGCCTCCGCTTCCGCTGCCGGCTTCTCCGCGTCCGAGACGGGCGGCGCGAAACTGCCGTCCGCCCAGACGGTCTTTCCGGTCTTGAGATTGAGCACGGCGAGCAGCGCGCGATTCTGCGCGTCGCCGACGGCCGTTCGTCCGGGAATGTCCTCGGTATAGCCGGTTTCATTCACGTAGTTCGCCACGATGACGTTGCGGGCGCCGACGGGTCGCTCCATCACGAGGACGAATACGTGTGCGCCATCCGGCGACAGCATCAGATCCGCAGCGCTCTGGCGATCCTGCAGCTCCAGCGACGGCAGCTTCTCCGGCTTCTCTTTCTCATCCGCCTTCTTTTTCTTTTCCTTCTGCTCGCGGACGGCGTCGATGAGCTTCTCCTCCTCCTCGCGGATGAACTTCTGGCTGTCGGTCAGGCGCGGGTCGGACTTCTTCGGCCCCACATCCGTCAGTTGCTGCACCATTGCGGCGTCGGCTCCGTCCACGGGCACCAGAAACAGATTGCCGTCACGAACGTACGTCACGGCGGTGTCGCGCCGCGCCCAGCGGGGACTGCTCTCGACGGCTGTCGTCCGCGTGATTTGACGCCGCGTTCCATGCTCGTCGAGCATCACGACATCCCCACGATCGGTGAAGACGACACGCTTGTGTGCCGCGTCCCAGCGTCCGTTCGCGGGCGGAGCGGACTTCTTCTGATCGTCGGTCAGCCTGACCGGGGAGCCGCCGTCGCGCCCGACGACGTACGTGGACGCTTCGTCTTCGCCGGGCTTGCGCCAGTCGAAGTACAGCTTTTGCGAATCGGCCGACCACCGAAGCCCGTCCGGGGGATAGCCGACCAGCTCGGGCCCGCGCATGATGCTGTCGATGGTCAGCGGAAACTTCCCGGTCTTCGCTGGTTGGGCCGGCGCCGACGGCGCGGGGACGCCGAAACAGAGGATTGCGACCAGTGTCGTCATGATGCGCATGAGGGCGTGAATCTAACATACCCATGCGAACCGTATGGCGGCGCTGGCCGTCCAAGATATGACTTGCGGCAGTTCTTGCTATTGGTCAGGCGAAAGCCTTTGGATCCACCTCTTTGGAGAGCACTGTAATGCGTTTCTATCAGCATTTCCGGGCCTCGATCGCGCGTCCGGCGCTCGCGGCCGCCGCAGCCTTCGTGTTCGCTTCCGGCATGGCGGTGTCCGCTTCCGGACAGGCCCGACAGGGTCAGGTCCCGGTCGCGCCGCTCCCTCAGGAACCGGCGTCAGTCGCCAACGGAACGCCGCTGTCGATGGACGAAGCCGTGCGGATGGCGCTCGAGAACAATCTGGGCGTGCAGGCCGAGCGGCTCAATCCCGAGATTCAGACCTTCGCGTTCGCGCGGGCGAACGCGGCGTACGTCCCGAATCTAATCTCCCAGTTCAGTCGCGGCAGCAGCGCCACGCCGCCGACCGACTTCCTGTCGGCGGGTGTCGCGGTCGTGACGAGCGGCAGTCTCTTCACCCAGGGCGGCGTTCAGCAGCAGATGCGATGGGGCGGCGGCAGCTACCAGGTGACGCTGGATGGCTCACGGGGGACCTCGGACGCGCCGCGCACGACGTACCCGCTCAGTCTGCGCTCGAACCTGAGCGCGGGCATCAATCAGCCGCTGCTGCGCAACTTCAAGATCGACTCGCTGCGGCTGAACCTGCGGCAGACGCGGATCCAACAATCGATCACGGACCTGCAGCTCACGCAGCACGTCACGCAGACGGCGCGCAACGTACGCGCGGCCTACTACAACCTCGTCGGCGCGATCTCCGGCCTCCAGGTCGCGCAGCAATCGCTCGACCTCTCGCGCGAATCGCTCAAGAACAACCGGACGCGCGTGGAGGTCGGGACGATGGCGCCGATCGACATCGTCTCGGCCGAGGCCGAAGTCGCCAGCAACGAAGAGGCGGTCATCATTCAGGAAGCGGCCATCCAGAGCGCCGAAGATCAGCTGCGGACGCTCATCATGAACCCGTCGCAGCCCGGCTTCTGGAATTCGGTGTTCAAGCCCGTCGACGAGCCGACGATGGTGCCGAAGGCGATCGATGTCGACGGCGCGGTCAAGCATGCGCTCCAGAACCGCACCGACATTCTGCAGTTGAAGCAGCAGATCGCGAGCACCGAGGTCTCCCTCAAGTACGCGGAGAACCAGAAGCTGCCGGGTGTGGACCTGCAGGCGCGGTACGGCGCAACGGGCGTCGGCGGGACGCAGTATCAGTACGACAACGTGGCGATCGCCGGCGGCGCCCCACCGATCCCGACGAGCACCAGCGTGCGCAGCTTCGGCGACGTTCTCCGCGACGTGTTCGGGAACAACTTCCGGACCTGGAGCGTGCTCGTCAACGTCTCCTATCCGATCGGCACGAGTCCGGCCGACGCGCTCGCGGCGCAGAGCCGCGTCCAGCGGAAGCAGGAAGACACGAATCTGACGGAGCTCGAAATGAATGTCACGAGCGCGGTGCGCGACGCGGCGCGTCAGGTGAACACGAACCTGAAGCGGGTCGAGGCGACCCGCAAGGCGCGCGATCTCGCGCAGCAGCGCCTTGACGCCGAGAACAAGCGGTTCACCGTCGGCCTCTCGTCGACCTTCGAGCTGGTCCAGGCGCAGCGCGACCTCGCCTCGGCCAAGCAGCGCGAGCTGCTCGCCACGATCGACTACAACGTCTCGCTGGTGAACTTCGAGGCCATCCAGATCGCCCCGGTCAACGGCAGGTAATTCTCGAAAGACGGAAGGCGGAAGACGGAAGACGGGAAGCTCTTTTCTCGTCTTTCCTTCGTCTTCTTTGCTCTCCTTCCGTCTTCCTTCCCGTCTTCCTTCTTCCGCCTTCCGTCTTTGTATACACTCCACCCGTGCCGAAGCTGACCGTTACGGTCATCACGCGGAACGAGTCGTCGAACGTCGAGGCCGCGCTGGCCTCCGCCAGGTGGGCCGACGAGATCGTCGTCGTCGACGCCGAGAGCACCGACGAGACCGCGGCGATCGCCCGCCGGCATGCAGACCGGGTCGAAGTCAGGCCCTGGCCCGGATTCAGCGCGCAGAAGAACTACGCCGCGTCGATCGCCTCGCACGACTGGATTCTGTCGCTCGACGCGGACGAACGGCTCACGCCCGGACTCGCCGCCGAGATCCGCGCGCTGATGGCGTCGGAGCCGAGCCGCCGCGGCTACCGCGTTCCGCGCGTCACTCACTACCTCGGGCGATGGATTCGCGGGACCGACTGGTATCCCGACTACCAGCTTCGGCTGTACGATCGCCGCGCCGGCGAATGGAACGGCCGGCGCGTGCACGAGTCAGTCCGCCTGAGCGCCGAGCCCGGACGGCTGCAGCACGATCTGCAGCACTTCCCGTATCGCGATATCGGGGATCATCTCGCGACGATCGATCGCTACACCGCGCTGGCGGCCGAGCAGATGAAAGAAGACGGGCGCACGCCGGCCTTTGCGGCCCTGGCGCTCCATCCGCCATTCGCGTTCTTTCGCAATTACGTCCTGCGCGGGGGGTTTCGGCTGGGCACCGCCGGCCTGGTGATCTCCGCGCTCAACTCCTATTACGTCTTCCTGAAGCTCGCACGAGCGTGGGAGTCGCACCTGGCGTCTCGGGCACCGCGCCTCGACGGGTGATGTTCTCCCTGCACATCGATACCGCGCGGACGTGGCGCGGCGGCCAGAACCAGGTGCTGCTGACGGTGCTCGGCCTGCGCGCGCTCGGACATCGATCCATGCTCGTCGCGCACGCGGCGGGCGAGCTGCGCCAGCGCGCGAAGGAAGGGCTCGAGCTCGTGCCGCTGGCGCCGAAGACGGAAATGGACCTGGGCGCGGCCTGGCGGCTGTCGCGCCTGATCAAGCAGCTTCGTCCCGACATCATTCACGCGCACGATCCGCACGCGGTCGCCATGGCCGCGCTCGCGCTCTCGATGAGCACCCAGGTCGCCAAGCCCCCGCTCGTCGCGGCCCGGCGCGTCGATTTCCACATGAAGGGCAACGCGCTGTCGCGATGGAAGTACCGGCAGGTGGACTGCTTCATCTGCGCGTCGGACGCGATCCGGCGGATGGTTGTCGCGGACGGCGTGCCGGAGCCGCAGGCGGTGACGGTCCATGAAGGCATCGACGTCGACCGTGTGGATGCCGCGCCGCCCGCCGATTTGCATGCCGAGCTGTGGCTGCCCCATCACGCGCCGGTCGTCGGCAACGTCGCCGCCCTCGTGCCGCACAAGGGGCAGCGGCACCTGATCGACGCCGCGGCCATCGTCGTCAAGAAGGTGCCGGACGCGCGCTTCGTCATCGCCGGCGAGGGGGAGCTGCGCGCCGCGCTCGAACGCGAGATCAGGGACCGTCATCTCGAGAAGCACGTCTTCCTCGCCGGCTTCCGCCCCGACGTGCTGTCGGTTCACAAGGCGTTCGACATCTTCGTCATGAGCTCGGTCACGGAAGGACTCGGCACCTCCCTGCTCGACGCCATGGCGTGCGCGAAACCGGTCGTGGCGACCACGGCGGGCGGAATGCCCGAGGTCGTGGTGGACGGCAGGACGGGACTACTGGTGCCGCCGCGCGATCACCAGGCCATGGCGGCGGCCATCGTCCGCCTGCTCGGCGACGCACGACTGCGCGAGTCCATGGGGGCGGCCGGGCAGGCGCGCGTGCGCGAACGCTTCAGCGCGGATCGGATGGTTCGCGACACGCTGCAGGTCTATCAGCGCGTCGCGCGGCACGCTCACGTCGAAGCGTAACGGGCCATCTCACGGCTTCACGGCCACGAATCCGGGTTTGCAGCCCGACCGATCTCTCGGACAGTTGTCGAAAGTGATCGCTGCGCCGTTGGATGAAAACGTCACACCGCGCGCGATGCGGCTCGTCGGGAATCCATCGGGATCGATGATTGCCAGCGCGCCGAGGTTCGCGCCGCTGTGCGCGTCGAACACCCGCAGTTGGTAGCCGTTCACCAGGAAGCCCACCCGTCCTCCATCCGGCGTCCACGAGATTTCGTTCGCCTGCTCGTCCGGACCGCTCAGCGTCTCGACGATCTTTGCGCCGCTCATCTGCTTCCCGATTCGAAGCGATTGGCAGCGTCCCGCGGCACAGCGCGCCTCGAGCACGTAGGCCACGGCGTCCCGACCAGGCGACTCGGCGAGGAGAACGACTCTCCGCGCACCGAGGAAATAGCCCGCGGCGAATCCCGCCGCCGCCGCTATGAAGACGAGAATGAACGCCGCGGCGATCCGGCCGCCCCCGCGCGGATTCGAGGCCGGCACATTCCCTTCAGCGGACATTGCGCATCTCCCTGCCGGCGGCCGAAGCCGCAGGCGCTCATCATGCCGACATGGCAGAGCGAAAAATCGAAGCGGACCGGATCCACCGGGTCGATCGCGCGGAGCGAGGCGGTGATGTCGGCCGCCATCCTCCAGCCCGGCGACGCGTACCGCGTCAGCCGCAGGCAGCGGCCGAGCCGGATGACGTGCGTATCGAGCGGCACGATCAGCTTCGCGGGCGACACGTCACGCCACGCTCCCAGATCGACCTCGTCCTTGCGCACCATCCAGCGCAGAAACAGGTTCAGCCTCTTGCAGCCGCTGCCGGCCGAGGGTCGCGGAAAGAAGTAGCAGACACCAGTCCGGACCGGCGTCGTTCGCCCATAGACGGATCGCAGATCGAGCGCGAGGGCGCGCCGCGAGAAGCTGTCCAGCGCATCTCCGACGTCGGTCGCGCCCGGATCGAAGTCTTCCGTGAAGAATCGTTCGATCGATCCGGAACGATCGATCATCTGCCGGAGCAGCCACAGGAGCGCGACGATGTCGGTCCCGCGGGTCCAGCGATGAACCATCCGGCGCAGCTCCGGATGCGGCGCCCGCGGCTCGAAGCGGCGGACATATTCCGCCGGCTCCGGCCCGAGCACGCGCACGAGCGTCTCCACCGTGTTCAGGACGCTCGCCACACGTCCGAACGCCAGCGCCGCCGCGCAGAAGCCGACGATTTCCTGATCCGCTGGACGCGCGTAGCGCCGGACGATGTGGACCGGATCCGCGGCCGCATCCTCGCGGTTGTACGCCTCGTACAGAGACTGCAACCGCACGCCGAGCCCACCGCGCACCCCACGCACCCCTAGCACCCCACGCACCCCTCGCACCACCGATCAGAAACTCGTTATCGGCATGCCCGCGGCACACATCGGGCAGTCGGCTGCCGCGTAGTTCTCGGGGGCCTCGTACTCCGCCAGCGAGTAGTTCGGGACGCCGGTGTCGGCCATCGCCTCCAGG
The DNA here is from genome assembly GCA_035495955.1 of Vicinamibacterales bacterium. GTDB lineage: Bacteria > Acidobacteriota > Vicinamibacteria > Vicinamibacterales > 2-12-FULL-66-21 > JAICSD01. The sequence goes on from DATJFE010000075.1 coordinate 116,176, forward strand.
CGATCGCAGATCTCGACGGTCGCCAGGACCGTGGCGCCGGCCTGCCGCACGAGCTCGGCGCACCGCACGAACGTCTTTCCCGTGTTCCTCACATCGTCGGCCAGCAGCACGCGCTTGCCCGACATCTCGCGCGCGTAGAAGCTCCGCAGCATGAAATCGTGATCGCCACGGCTGCTGAACGGGGCGAAGCTGCAAGGCGGATGCGTGAGCGCGCGGCGGCCGTCCAGCAGCCCCGCGAGCGTGTGCGCGAGCAGGGCGCCGCCCATCACCGGGCCGGCGACGACCTCGGTGTTCTCGAGCAGCTCTCCGGGCAGGATGTCGATCAGATCCTGCGCAAGGCGCCAGATCGTCGATGGATGGCGGAACAGTTGGTGGGCGTTCAGATACACCCGGCCATGAAATCCGTTGCCATAGTCGAAGTGCCCGTTGCGCATGAGCACATCGAACTGCTCGAGCTGCCTGAGCGCCTGATGACGCAATTCCTCACGCCTGCTCACAGCAGCTGTCCGTTTCTGTAGACCACCGTGCCTCCAACAATAGTCGCGACCACGCCGCCTTTGAGCTCCCAACCGTCGAAGGGCGTGTTCTTCGACTTCGATTTCAGCTCCGCGGCGCGAACCACCACGCGCGCGTCGGGGTCGAGAATGGTCACATCCGCCGCGGCGCCGTCCGCCAGCGAGCCGCCGGGAAGATGGAAGACGCGCGCCGGATTCGTCGACAGGAGCTCGACTGCGCGCCGGATGCCGATGCGGCCGGCGTGGACGAGGCGGTCGAAGACCAGCGGCACGCACGTTTCCAGGCCGACGATCCCGAAGGGCGCCCGGTCGAACTCCACCAGCTTCTCGTCGGCGTGATGCGGGGCGTGGTCCGTGGCGATGACGTCGACGGTCCCGTCGGCGATGCCTTCCAGCATGGCGTCGCGATCGGCCGCCTCGCGCAGCGGCGGATTCATCTTCACGTTCGTGTCGTATCGGATGGGCGTCTCGAGCGCTTCGTCCGTCAGGACGAAATGGTGTGGAGCGACCTCGCAGGTGACGGTTCGGGCGCCGCGCATCTTCGCGTCTCGGACCGCGCGGACGGATTGCCTGGCGCTCATGTGCGCGACGTGAAACGCGCCGCCCGTGATTTCCGCCAGCGCGATCCCGCGCTCGACCGCGATCGACTCGGCGACGCCCGGGATCCCCCGCAGGCCGAGGCGCGCTGCGTGGAACCCTTCGTGCGCGACGCCATCTCCCTTCAGCGACGGATCCTCGCAGTGATCCACGATCGGCACGCCGAGCATGCCGGCATATTCGAGCGCGCGCCGCATCAGCAGCGCCGTCGCCACGGGCCTCCCATCGTCGGTGAAGGCCACGCAGCCGGCGGCCTTCTGCGCCGCCAGCTCCGCGAGCTGCTCCCCGCGCGAGCCGATCGAGACGGCGCCGATCGGATAGACGCGCGCGCCGCCGGCTTCCGCGGCCTTGCGCAGAATCAGCTGCGTGACGCCGGGATGGTCGTTGACCGGATCGGTGTTGGGCATGCAGGCGACGGCGGTGAACCCGCCGGCGACCGCCGACGCCGCCCCGGTCGCGATCGTCTCCTTGTGCTCCTGCCCCGGCTCGCGCAGGTGCACGTGAATATCGATCAGGCCCGGCGCGACAATCCACCCGGGCTTCACGGCGATGACGTCCGCGCCGTCCGCGGGCACGGACTTGGCGATTCGCGCGATGCGGCCGTCTTCGATCAGGACGTCGAATTCTCCGTCGCGGCCCGCTGCCGGATCCACGACGCGCCCGCCCTTCAGCAGCAGCTTCATCAGTCCGCCTGGGCCTCTTGGCCCGCGAGCAGGTAGAGCACGGCCATCCTGACGGCCACGCCGTTGGCGACCTGCTCGAGAATCACCGAATACGGTCCGTCGGCGACGTCGGAGTCGATCTCGACCCCTCGATTCATCGGACCGGGATGCATGATGATGACGTCGGGCTTCGCGCGCGCGACGCGCGCAGGGGTCAGGCCGAACAGCGTGAAGTATTCGCGCGTGGAGGGAATGAAATGGCCGTGCATCCGCTCGTGCTGGATGCGCAGCATCATGATCACATCCGCCTCGTCGATCGCCTCGTCGATCGACGCCGTCGGACGCACACCGAAGCGCGCCAGATCGGACGGCATCAGCGTCGTCGGCCCGCACGCCCAGACGTTGGCGCCCATCTTGTTCAGAAGGTGGACGTTCGATCGCAGCACGCGGCTGTGCAGCAGGTCTCCGACAATGGCGACCTTCAGGCCGTCGAGCCGCTTCTTGTGCTCGCGGATCGTGAACGCGTCCAGGAGCGCCTGGGTCGGATGCTCGTGCATGCCGTCGCCGGCGTTGATGATCGCCGACCGGCACAGCCGCGCCAGCAGGTGCGGCGCTCCGGACGAGCCATGCCGCATCACGATCATGTCGGGCGCCATCGCTTCCAGGTTGCGGACTGTGTCGAGGAGCGTTTCCCCTTTCGTCACGCTGGACTGGGCGACCGCGATGCTCAGCGTATCGGCGCTCAGCCGCTTCTCGGCGACCTCGAACGACGTCCGCGTGCGCGTGCTCGGCTCGAAGAAGAGATTCACGACCGTCCGGCCGCGCAGGGCTGGCACTTTCTTGATGGGCCGCGCCGCGATCTCCGTCATCGCGTCGGCGGTCTCCAGAATCAATCCGATTTCCTCGGGATCGAGGTCGGCGATGCCGAGCAGATGCCGGGACTTCAGCGTCACGATTCCTCCGCGCCCGCCGGCTCGGTCAGGAGCACTTCGTCCTCGCCGTCGGTCTCCTGGAGCCGCACTTGCACGCTCTCCTTCAGCGACGTCGGGAGATTCTTGCCGACGTAGTCCGCCTTGATCGGCAGCTCGCGATGGCCGCGGTCGATCAGGACGATCAGCTGGATCGCCCGCGGACGGCCGAAATCGATGAGCGCGTCCAGCGCCGCGCGAATCGTCCGCCCCGTGTAGAGCACGTCGTCCACGAGGAGGATCCGCCGGTCGTCGATCGAGAACGCGATTTCAGTCCGGTGCACGACCGGCTGCGGCCCCAGGGGCTGCCGCATCAGGTCGTCGCGGTAGAGCGTGATGTCGAGCGCGCCGGTGGGAACGTGCTCGTGATTGATCTCGTGCAGCGACCGGGCGATCCGCCTGGCAAGCGGCACGCCGCGCGTGCGAATGCCCACCAGGGCCAGCTCACTGGTGCCGCGGTTGCGCTCGAGGATCTCGTGGGAGATACGCGTGAGGGCGCGGCCCATGCGGTCCGCGTCCATGACCTGCGACATGCTTCACCTCTTGGCGGCATCTCAGTACCGCGCTTAAAGAGTCCAGGAAGGATAACACCTCGCGGGTGGAATCGCTAATCCTGGATCCCTGATCCCTGATCCGGAATCCCTGATCCGGAATCCCTGATCCGGAATCCCGAATCGACGGTTCATGGGTACCGCTAATCCCTGTGCTGAGAAGCGCGAAAACGGCCGCGGTCTCTGAAGTTGGATTGTTTCAGGTACTTGATGAATCCGCCGAGCATCTTCCCCAGAGGCTCCGCCATCTCATGCAGGCGGTCCACATCGTCAGCAGAAATCCGGCCTTTCGCAGCCGCTCGACGTGTGCGACGCATCACCTCGGCGACAGAACCCTTCGCGTAGTACAGGTACTTTGCAAAACCGTCGTCAGAGCCCTGCTCGAACCCTTCGTCCATGTTGGACAGAATGGAATCGTTGGCCTCGTCGATCTGTCCGTAGAGTTGCGAATTCTTGCTGAGCGCGGAGCGCTCCAGGATCTCCGTTACTGCAACGCAGAACCGCTGCGCCGCGGAAAATATGGGCAATTCTTCCAGTTTACGGGCCATGAAGAAACCGACGAGCAGAGACCGTGCCGAACCAGATCCGGGATCGGGGATTCAGGATCAGGGATTCAGGATCAGGGATTCGGGATCGGGGATTCAGGATCAGCGATCAGGGATCAGGGATTCACCGCCCATGCGACGGAATGAAAGTGATCGGGCGCTCGGCGGTGAAGGCGCGAGAGAAAACGTCCGCGCGGGCGTAGCCGTCCATGTCGCGGCCGATCGGGATTCCCAGGAAATAGAGGATCGTCGGCGTCACGTCGACGATCGATCCGCGCTGCTTGCGGCCCGGGGCGACCGGTGTCCCGTACGCCAGGAGAAAACCATCGGGGGCGCCTTCGTGGGTGCCGCTGACGTCGGGATCCCGCAGCACGCGGGCGGCGAAATGTTTGAGAGCGCTCACGGGGCGCATGCCGAACCCCGACACGACCAGGAGCAGATCGCCCGGAGCCAGCCGCTCGGTGGCGGCGCCGATCTCGGTGTCGATATACGCATAGTACGGGTCCGACGCGTCGTAGTGTCCTGCCGGGTCGAGCCCCTGATAGCGCAGCGCCGTCACGCGGGCCGGATGCTGCGCGCTGACGTTGCGCATCACACGGCTGTACGATTCATCGGTCTGCGTCGGCCGCGCGTCGCTGCCGGGCGGCGCCTGGAACGAGTCCAGGATTTCCGGCAGCAGGTCCGGCGGATAGGCCGCGCGGCCGTCGAATTCGAACATCGACCCGAACACCTGATGGAATCGATCGGTCACGAGGAACCCGGTCAGCGGCTGCGCCGGATAGGTCAGCGGCCAGCGGACGATCCCCGTGCTGATGCCGTAGTCGTTGAGGATGGTCCAGAGCGGACGTGCCCGCCAGGCGGCGGAGGCGTTGGGCACGTCGCGGATCACGCCCAGGCGCACGAGGATGTGCGAGAAGCAGCGATCCGGCAGCAGATCGACGGGCCGATCGTCGCCGCGCGCGTAGTAGGCCGCCGCCGATCGCACGCCGTTCTTGGCGGGATACATTCCGGTCGCGACCGCGGCCCAGACGGGATCGGCCTGCGTCGGACGGATCGTCGCCAGATCCATCGAGGCGCCGCCGTCGAGAATCCGCCCGAAATTCGGCAGCCGACCCGCCGCGACGCGCGGCCAGACGTAGTCGAGCGACGCGCCGTCCAGGAGCAGCAGCACGACGCGCGCGCTTTCCCGCGGCGGCGGCAGCGTCGGACTGAAGCGACGCGGGCCGAGCGGCGGCTCCCCGCCCGGACCGCGCGCGGCGACCGGCAGCGCGAGGGATCCCGTGATCGCCAGCGTCAGCAGCGCGGCGCCGACGCGACCGCCCCGCCGTCCGAATGAGTAGTGCGCCACGGCAATCGTCAGCAGCACGCCGGCGGACGCGGCCGTCGCGATCACCCCATACGTGAAGCGTCGCGCCGCCTCTTCGCTGAACAGCGTCGGGAAGCCGCCGAGGTTGACCCACATCAGCGCCGCCGCCACGGCCGCCGCCGCGGCCGAGAGCCACGCGAGCAGCCGTACGCTGATCCATCCGGGCGAAAACGCGTGGACGCTGACGAATTCCCGCAGCAGCATCGCGACGTAGAACAGCAGCGCGAGATGGATGCCGTAGAAGGCGCCCAGCGTGACGTACCATCGCCACACGGTGCGCGACGCGAGCGGCACCTGCGGGTTCAACTGCAGCACGAGAATCGTGAGATACGCGGCGCCGAGCGCGCCCGCGAGCAGCGAGTTCGTCAGCAGCCGCAGGAAGCGCATGAGGCCAAGTGTATACTTCCAGGAGATGCCCGTAGACATCGACGCGGCGGTGATCGCGAACCGCCGGCTGTCGGCGGACTACAACGTCCTCTCGCTCGCCGCCCCCGAGATCGCCGACGCCGCACGGCCCGGCCAGTTCGTGATGATCAAGACGTCGGCGGGGCAGGATCCGCTGCTGCGGCGGCCGTTCTCAATCTTCGAGATCCTGCGCGACCGCTCGGGCGCCGCGTCGGGCATTTCCATCTTCAACAAACGCGTCGGCGTCGGCACGTCGCTGCTGACGCGCGTCGAGCGCGGCGCGCAGCTCGCGGTGCTTGGACCGCTGGGGCGCCCGTTCGAGCCGATCGATCCGCCGGCCGAAGCGTGGATGATCGCCGGCGGCGTCGGCCTCGCGCCCTTCGTCACGCTTGCCGCGGCGCTGCGCGCCCGTGAGACGCCGACCTCGCTGTTCTACGGCGCCCGTCGCGCGGAAGAACTGTACTGCGTCGATCTGTTCGAAGCGCTCGGCGTCCGGGTCGTGCTGGCGACCGAAGATGGAAGCCGCGGCGCGCGCGGCCGGGTCACCGTCCCCCTCGAGCTGGCGTTACGGGACCGGCCGCTCGGCAATCCCGTCAAGATGTATGCGTGCGGGCCGACGGCGATGATGCGGGCGTGCGCGCGCCTGGCCGCGGACCACGGACGCGCGTGCGACGTCTCGCTCGAACAGGTCATGGGATGCGGCCTCGGCGGCTGCTACAGCTGCGTGGTGCTCGCCAGGAGCGAGCGCGGCGGGGAGCCGCACCACACACGCACCTGCATCGACGGCCCCGTCTTCGACGCGCAGCGGGTCGTCTGGGAAGCGGTATCGGGATGACGCGAGCGAGTGCAGCGAGTGAGCGTGTCAGGGGGTCCGGCGGGGCGAAGCCCCCCGGATAAGACATGGACCTGTCGGTTCAAATCGGATCGCTTCGTCTCGAGAATCCGCTGATCGCCGCGAGCGGCTGCTTCGGCTATGGCGTCGAATACGCCGACATCGTGGACCTCGCCAGTCTCGGGGGCATCGCCGTCAAGGGGCTGTTCCTCGCCGAGCGCGAAGGCCATCCGCCGCCGCGCATCGTCGAAACGCCGTCGGGGATGCTCAACGCCATCGGCCTGCAGGGCATCGGCGTCCATCGGTTCATCCGCGAGCGCCTGCCCGAGCTGCGCCGACGCGGCGCGACCGTCATCGTGAACATCTGCGGCACCACGCTGGACGAGTACGTCGAGATCGCGCGCATCCTCTCGGACGCGGAAGGCGTCCATGCCATCGAGCTCAACATCTCGTGCCCGAACATCAAGGAGGGCGGCATCACCTTCGGCTGCAGCCTGCCCGGCACGCACGGCGTTGTCGCGGCCGTTCGCAGGGTGACGCGCCTCCCGATCGTCCCCAAGCTCACGCCGAACGTCACCGACGTCTCCTCGTTCGCCAGGGCCGCGGAAGAGGCCGGCGCCGATGCCGTCTCGCTGGTGAACACGTTTCTCGCCATGGCGATCGACATTCACACGCGGCGGCCGAAGCTCGCGAACATCGTCGGGGGTCTGAGCGGACCGGCCATCAGGCCGATTGCCGTGCGCATGGTGTACGAATGCCGCCGGGCGGTGAAGATCCCGATCATCGGCATGGGCGGGATTGCCGCGTCGGACGACGTGCTGGAGTTCATGATTGCCGGGGCGAACGCGGTGCAGGTTGGAACGATCAATTTCGTCGACCCGTTCATCTGGGCCAGACTGAAGGACGGCATTCGCGCCTACATGCAGAAGCACGCCATCGCGCGTCTGCAGGACATCGTCGGCACACTCGACACGAACGCGCGTGAAAAGGCATGGCTGAGCACCTGAAGGATCGGATTCTCGTCGCGCTCGACGTCGCATCGGCCGACGCGGCACTGAGGCTCGCCGATGCTCTCCGCGGGACGGTGGGCGGATTCAAGATCGGGAGCCGCCTGTTCACCGCCGAGGGCCCGGCGATCGTGCGCGCCCTGACGGAGCGCGGCGATCGCGTATTTCTCGACCTCAAGTTTCACGACATCCCCAGCACAGTCGGGAGCGCCGTCGCGGCGGCAACCGACCTGGGCGTCTGGATGATCAACGTGCACGCCGCCGGCGGCACGGGAATGATGCGGGCGGCGCGTGACGCGGCGCGGGACGCGGCCGCGAAACGCGGCGCAGCCGCTCCCCTCGTCATCGCGGTCACCGTTCTGACGAGCATGAACCAGGCGGAGCTGCGCGACACCGGCGTCGTCATCGATCTGTTGGATCACGTGCGCAGGCTCGCCGAGCTGGCCAGGGAGGCAGGGCTGGACGGGGTGGTCGCCTCGGCGCGTGAAACCGCGGCCATTCGCGCGCGCTGCGGCGCCGCATTCACCATCGTCACGCCGGGCATTCGCGGCGGCTCGGCGGCGTCGGCCAAAGACGATCAGGAACGGACGATGAGCCCGGCCGAGGCCCTGCTGGCCGGGTCGAATTATCTCGTGATCGGCAGGCCGATCATCGCCGCGGAGGATCCGCGGCAGGCGGCTCTGAGCGTAGCGTTGGACACCGCCCAACTCCCAACGCCCACCTCCCAAATTCCAACGCCCAACGCCCAGTGAGATCAACTTGGGAGTTGGAAGCTGAGCGTTGGGAGTTGTCGTGGATCACTTTGCCGTGATCACAAAGTGCCCGCGGCGGTTCTGCTGCCAGCAGGACTCGTTCTCCTCGGTGCAGACTGGCTGCTCTTTTCCTTTGCTGACGACCTGGATGCGATCGGCGGTGATGCCGAGATTGGCCAGGTAGTCGCGGACGGCGGCCGCCCGGCGATCGCCGAGCGCCAGGTTGTACTCCGCCGAGCCCCTCGAGTCGCCATGGCCTTCGACCGTCACCTTGGTCGAGGTCCAGCGCTTCATCCAGTCGGCATTCTTCTGTAGCACCGGCCGCGCGTCGGCCCGGATCTGGCTCGAATCGAGATCGAAGTAGGCGTCGCCGAGCGGCTTCTCGCGGTTGAGATCGTCGAGCGACTTGCGCGCGAAGACCTCGTCTTCGGTGGGCGCGGGCGCCGGCGTTTCGCGAGGCGCTGCCGGAGGAGGCGGCGGCGGCGGAGGCGCGGTCCTCGGCGCTTCAGTCTGCGGGGCGGGCGCCGCAGGCGGAAGCGCAGGCTTCTTCTTCCCGCACGCGCCCACGCCGACGGCGGCGGCAAGCGCGAGCACCGCACATACTCGGACTCCTCGTTTCATCGCTCACTCCTCGCACACAATGTAGAATTTCGAGCTTACCACGATGGATCGACTTCTCGAGGCGACCGCGCGCGCGGAGCGCGACCATTTCTGGTTCCGCGGATTCCGCCGGTTCGTCGAACCGCTCGTCGCGCGCGCCGCCGGCGCTCTGCAGCCCGAGATTCTCGACTGCGGCTGCGGCACCGGCAACAATCTGCGCATGCTGAGGCGATACGGGCCCACATACGGTATCGACCTGACATGGGCCGGACTACAGTACGCGCGGCAGCGGGGCGAGCGTCTGATTGCGCGCGCGACGGTGGCGCGGCTTCCCTTCGCCGACGCCCGCTTCGGGCTGGTGACGTCGTTCGACGTCTTGTATGCGCTCGAGACCGACGTCGAAGGGGCGGCCATCCGTGAGATGTTTCGCGTCCTGAAGCCGGGCGGCACGCTCATCGTGAACGTCGCCGCGCTGGAAGCGCTGCGCGGCAACCACTCGGTGTTATCCGGCGAGCTTCGCCGATACAGCCGTCGCAGCCTCCGACAGCGGCTCGAGACCGCGGGATTCCGCGTGACGCACTCTACATATACGAATCTCACGATTCTCCCGCTCGTCGCAGCGGTGCGGTTGAAGCAGCGGCTGGCCGGTGACCACGTGGAGTCGCAGGAGGAGATCACGGTGCCCCCGGCGCCCGTCAACGCAGCGCTCTCCGGCTTGCTCGCGCTCGAAGCGGCCGTGCTGCGCGTGGTGAACATGCCGGCGGGAAGCTCGCTGCTGGCGGTCGCCGAGAAGCCTTAATACACCTCGACGCGGTAGATTCGCAGCGAGAGATGCCGCTGGTCGCCGCCGCCGCCCGCGCCGCCGGGCACGAAGAATTTCGAGCTCTCCAGCCTCACGCGTCCGCCGCTGCGATCGAGTAGATCGGCGGGCAGGGTCATCGTCTGTTCGAAGTCCGATGCCGGATCGAACGCGGCGACCTCCCGATCGCCGACGAACACCCGCACGTGGGGGGCCGCGTCGAAATAGCGCAGCGGCGACTCCCCGTTCAGACGCAGCGTCACTGCGCGGCCAACCGGGCGCACCCAGAGCTCCGCGCGCTCGCTCGTCCAGCGCCACGATCGGCCCAAGGTGGGGTTGTATTCCGGCTCGTGCCATCCCGTGTCGAAGGCGAGCATCGGGATGCCCGGCGGCTGCGCGTCGAACTGCTCCAGCGATATCGTGGGGCCTGCCGGATCCGACGACACTTCGAGCGGCACGTACGCCGCTGCCGCGGCCAGCGCGCCCGCCGGGAGCGCAATCCGCTGCACGAAAAATCCGGGCGCAATCGGAAAGTCGCCGACAGCGCGTCCATTCAGCGCAACGCGCAGCGTGGCCGGGCGCGGCGCGCTGCCGCCGATGTTGCGTCCGCCGAGGACGACGAGCGTCTCGTCAGCGCGGCGTTTCAACCACGCGATCACGGGCGCGACCTGCGGCCCCAGGCGATCGCGCGCCGTGACGCCGGCGACTTCGGCGGTCACCGACCAGCCCCGGTCGAGCATCCAGTTCGGCGGCTGCATGTGGTACCAGTCGACGTCGTTGGGCCGGGCGCCCCCGACGAACGGCGGCTCGACGAATCCCCATCGGTACGGACGGGTCAGCTCGCGCGCCCGGGCATCGAACAGCGCGAGATCGGTCCGCAGGGGGTCGGCGAGGAACCAGACGCGCGCGGACGGCTCGGCCCGCCAGAGCTCCACCATCGTGAGCCATTCGCGGCCGTGCGGAGCCTTGGCCACACGGACGGGAAGAATGGGCGCCGCCCATTCGGCCGCACGCCGCGCCCCGGCATGGATCGCGATCGCATCGACATGGTCGCCGCTGTGCGCCGTGGCGGCCATGTCGTCGAAGGCGCGAAACACAGGAGCTCCCTCGCTCGCATACACACTGGACGTGGGTATCGCCTGGACCAGCGAAATCGCGGCGACGCCGAGCGCCGTCGCCGGCATGGCGCCGGCCGGCAGGCCTTCGACGGCCGACAGCGCGGCGTACACCACGACGGGCAGCAGCGGAAGCGCGTACCTCGTCGTCACCGTTTCCTGAAACAGCAGATGAAAGATCGCGTAAGGCCCGAACGCGGCCGCGAACGTGGCCGCCGCCTTGGGAGAGCGCCACAGAATCCGAAAACCGCCGACGGCCGCCAGCGCGCACATGGCGATCCCGAGCCACCAGTCCCACGGCCAGACGAACGTGTTCAACAACGCGGCCACCGCCACGCTCGGCTTCCGGTTCGTCCACAGCATGACGACGCCGGAGAAGTCCTCGCCGGCCTGCGTCCCGAGAACCTGAAGGTAGGCGGACAGGCCGCCGGCCGCGGCGACGAGCGGCACGCCCCAGATCAGCACGCCGATCGCCGCGGCGCCCAGAGCGGACACGGCGACGCGCAGATCGCGCCGCTGGAACAACGACAGTGCCAGAAACGGAAACGTCAGGACGGCCGTCTGCGAGCGGATCCCGATCGCGAGGCCCGCGAGGAACGCCCCGCCGATCAGCTCGCGCCCCCTCGACGGCCCGGCCATCAGCGCGAGCGCCCAGATGGCCGCGGCGAAACCGAGCATGTCGCTCAGCGGGCGGAGCGCCGTGAACCAGAACAGCGGCGAGGCCGCGACCGCCAGCGCGGCCCACCACGCCAGCCGGCCGCGCCCTTCCAGCCGCCGGAAGAACAGCAGCAGCCCGGGGATGGCCGCCGCGCCGCCGAACGCGCTCCAGATGGCAAGTCCGCGTGGCGACGCCGCCTCGATCCCGACGGCGCGCACGACGGCGGTCGATATCTTCGAGAGGGCGATGTAGACCGGATATCCCGGCGGGTGCGGCTGGTGGCGCGCCACGTCGAAGTGGCGCACGCCGAGCGCGAAATTGATCGAGTCGAGATCTTCGAGCGCGCGCGGCAGCAGCGCCAGATGGACGGCAAGAAACAGCAGGACGAGACCGGCGCCGGCCGATCGCGGCACTCTCACTCGACGGGTCGAAGCGTGAGCGCCTCGTTCAGGCTGCCGAGGCGGTACCCGCGCAGATCGATCGTGACGTGCGCGTATCCGAGGGCGCGAAGCTCGCGGTCGATCGTCTCGGCCAGATCGGGCTCGCGGGCGCGCGCGATCTCGTCGCGGCCCAGCTCGATGCGCGCTATCGTGTCGTGATGCCGCACACGGAAGACGCGGAATCCGAGCGTCCGCAGCACGCGCTCAGCCGCCTCGATCGTGCGGAGCTTCGCTTCCGTGACTTCCGAATGATACGGAATCCGTGACGAGAGACAGGCGGAGGCCGGCTCGTCCCAGGCGGCCATCCCGGCGCGGCGCGCCAGCGCGCGGATCTCGTCCTTGGTCAATCCGACATCGTCGAGCGGGCTGAGCACGCCGAATTCACGCGCGGCCTGGCGACCGGGGCGATAGTCCCCTCGATCGTCGGCATTGCTGCCGTCAGCGACGGCCGCGAAGCCGCGATCGGCCGCGATGGAGGTGAGGCGCGTGTAGAGCTCGTGCTTGCAGTAATAGCAGCGGTTCGCCGGATTGGCGCGATACTCCGGCCGCTCGATCTCCGCGGTCCGGACGATCTCATGCCGCAGACCAAAGGCGCGGGCGGTGCTGACCGCCAGGTCGCGATGCCGTTCGGGGTAGCTGGGACTGTCGGCCGTCACGCAGAGCGCACGGGAACCGAGCACGCGCGCCGCGGTCACACCCAGGAACGCGCTGTCGACGCCTCCGCTGTAGGCGACGAGGACCGAACCGAGCGCGGCGAGGCGGCTGTCGAGCGCGTCGGCCTTCGAATCAAGATCGGCAGCGGCTGCCCGAATGGCCGCGCGTGTCACTCGTCCCAGTCCTCTTTCTCCGAGTCCTCTTCGTCGAGATCGTCGGCGTCCTCGTCGTCGTCGTCGAAATCATCGGCATCGTCGTCCGCGGCTTCCTCGTCCTCGTCGTCTTCGTCCGACATCTCCAGTTCGACGGGCGAGGTCCCGATGACCTCGAGATTCGATCCGCAGTCGGGACAGCTGATCAAATCCCCCTTATCGACGTCGAATTCGTCGACTTCGATCTCGGCGTCGCACTCCGGACAGGTGGCCATACATGCTCCTGACGATCGATCGCGATAGAAGTTCGGATTATAGCGAGAACCTGATAAATTGCGCAATCAAGCCTGTGAGCAACAAGACCGTCATCATCGCCGATGACACCGCGTTCGTGCGAGACCGATTCGCAACGGCCCTCGTCACGGCCGGACACCGGGCGGTGCCGGTGAAAAGCGCGGCCGAACTGCTGTCTCAGCTTCGCGCCGACCTGCCCGGCATTGATCTGGTCGTCCTGGATCTGCGGCTGCCGCATGCCGGCGGAGTCGAGCTGGTACGAACGATTCGCAAGATCGACGACGGCCGGCTGCCCATCCTGGTTTTCAGCGGGACCATTGCGAGCGCGGCGGAGGTGAAGGATCTGGCGGGCCTTGGCGTCGTGGGCTACGTAAACGAGTACAGCGCCGTCCAGAACATCCTGCCGTCGCTGGCGCCTCACCTGTTTCCCGACAACTTCAATCGCCGCGGCAGTCCGCGCGTCGTGCTGGGCATCCCAGTGGCCTATCGGTTCGGCAACACGATCGCCGCCGCGCTGACGCTCAACTTGAGCAAGGGCGGCGTGGCGATCAGGACGATGAGCCCGCTCGATCAGCATGCGAAAGTCCGCGTCCGGTTCCGGCTGCCTGGATCCAAGCTGGACGTCGAGGCGGATTCACGCGTCGCCTGGAGCGATCGTCGCGTCGGCATGGGACTCCAGTTCGAACGGGTGGACCCCGGCGATCAGCAGGCGATCGACGAATTCGTCGACCAGCATTTCTTCACGAACAGAAAAGCCTAGGAATCGGGCTCATGCCATGAGTCACTCGCGGAGCAGCCGCAGCGCGTTGGCGATGACGATCAGCGACGCGCCCATGTCGGCGACGACTGCCATCCAGAGCGTCGCGATCCCCATTACGGCGAGCACGAGGAATGCGGCCTTGAGGACGAGCGAGAAGGCGATGTTCGCGCGGATGTTGCGCACGGTCGCGCGGCTCAACCGGACGGCGTAGGGAATCTTCAGCAGCTCGTCGGCCATCAGCGCGACGTCGGCGGTTTCGAGCGCCGCGTCGGTGCCGGCGGCGCCCATCGCGATGCCGACGTCGGCCGCGGCCAGCGCGGGCGCGTCGTTGATGCCGTCGCCGACCATCGCCAGCGTCCCATACCGCGCGCGCAGCGACCGGACGGCGTCCACTTTGTCCGCCGGGAGCAGCCCGGCACGGACCTCGTCGACGCCGACCGATTCCGCCAGGGCCCGCGCCGGGGCGTCGTGATCCCCGGTGAGCAGCGCGACGTGCTGGACGCCGTGATCGCGAAGCATCTGCACCGCGTCTCGAGCGGATTCGCGAGGTCGGTCGGCCACCCCGATGATCCCGATCGGAGCCTCGTCCCCGACGATCACGACCGTGCTGCCGTCGGACGGAAAGGCCTCGAGCCTGACGTGCACGTCGCTCGAGCAGAGCCCCCGCTCGTCGAACAGGCGGTGGCTCCCGAGGATCACGCGCCCCCCGTCGATGGTCCCCTCGGCGCCAAGCCCCGGCAGCGATTGGAAGCGCTCGGCAGGAGTGAACGCGACCCCTTGCCGTCGCGCCTGCGCGACGATGGCCGCGCCGATCGGATGTTCGGATCGAACCTCCAGCGACGCCGCGATCTGAAGAATCCGCTCGGCCGACGCGCCATTCACCGGCGTCACCCCGACGACGTGCAGCTCTCCTCTCGTCAGGGTCCCCGTCTTGTCGAACGCCACGCAGCGGACCGCGGCCAGCCGCTCGAGGCGCGCGCCGCCCTTGATCAGCACGCCCTTGCGCGCGCCGGCCGCGAGCGCCGACACGATTGACACCGGCGTCGAGATGACGAGCGCGCACGGACAGGAAATCACGAGCAGGACGAGCGCGCGATAAATCCAGACGCTCCAGGCCGCGCCCGTCAGCGCGGGCGGAAGGATCCCGACGACGAGCGCAAGGATCAGGACCGTCGGCGTGTACACGCGCGCGAACCGCTCGACGAACGCCTGGCTCGGCGCGCGCTGCGACTGGGCGCGCTCGACGAGCTCGATGATCCGCGCGAGCGTCGAGTCGCCGCGGAGCCGCTCCACCTCGACGTCGAGCCCGCCGCGGCCGTTGATCGTTCCCGCGAACACCTCGTCGCCCGCGCGCTTCTCGACCGGCAGCGACTCGCCCGTCACCGGCGCCTGGTTGACGTGGCTGTCGCCGGCGACGACGCGGCCGTCGAGCGGAATCTTCTCGCCCGGCTTGACGGCGACCACGTCGCCGATTCTGATCGCGTCCACGGGCGTGAGCCGGAATTCGCCCCCCGTCTTCACGAGGGCCTCCGCGGGGGTCAGATCCATCAGCGCGCGAATCGCCCCCCGCGCGCGCTCCATCGCGCGCGCCTCGAGCAGTTGGGCCAGGGCGAAGAGGAACACGACGCACGCGCCCTCGGACCATTGGCCGAGCACCATCGCGCCGCCGACGGCCACGAGCATGAGCACGTTGATATCGAGCGCGAGCGAACGGGCGGCGTGCAGCGCCCGGCGGACGCTGTAGAAGCCGCCGAAGGCAATCGCGATGAGATACGCCCCCACGGCCGCGCGCCGATCGACGTGCGCGAGCTCGAGGGCCATGCCCGCCGCCACGAAGATGCCCGACGTCACGACCAGCACGCGGCGCGTCGCCGCGGACGGCGCGGTCCCGACCGGCTGCTCGTGCTCCAGCCACGCGCGCATGCCCGTCTGCGCGACGGCCTCCGCGATCGTGGACGCGCTCAATTTCGCGGCGTCGTACTTGATCTTCAGCCGCTGTCCGAGGATGTCCGCGTCGAAGGCTTCCATCCCGCGAAGCCTGCCGAGGCGCTTTTCGAGCATCGCCACTTCCTCGTGGCAATCCATGCCTTCGATCTTGAAGGTGGACTCGGCGTGGATCTCGCAGACCTGGCAGGTGGACAAGGTTGGGCTGCCTCTAGGATACCGTGGGACGCCTTGACACTCTTTTCCGCCTGCCGGTAGACTCATAAATTGGTCCCTAATACTCTTTTTCTTCTATAGATTACGGAGACTGCCCGTGATTGAGGTCCAACACCTCACGAAACGATACGGCCGGGTGACGGCCGTCGACGACGTGAGCTTCCGCGTCGAGCCGGGCGAAATCCTCGGCTTTCTCGGTCCCATCGGCGCCGGCAAGACGACGACCATGCGCATCCTGACGGGTTACATGCCGGCGTCCGAAGGCCGCGCCACCGTCGCGGGGTACGACGTGTTCGCGCAGCCGCTCGAGGCGAAGCGGCGCACCGGGTACCTGCCGGAAACCCCGCCGCTCTATCCCGACATGACCATCCGCGAATACCTCGACTTCGTCGCGCGCATCAAAGGCGTGCCGTCGGCCGACCGCAAATCGCGGGTGGACGCCGTCATGAAGCGGGTGCACGTCGACGACATGGCGTCGCGCCACTGCGGCAAGCTGTCGAAGGGCTACCGGCAGCGCGTCGGCCTCGGGCAGGCGCTGATCCACAATCCGGAAGTGCTGATCCTGGACGAGCCGACAGCCGGACTCGATCCCAAGCAGATTATCGAGACGCGCGATCTGATTCGCGGGCTCGCCGGCGATCACACGATCGTGCTCAGCACGCACATCCTTCCGGAAGTCTCCCAGACCTGCCAGCGCGTCGTCATTATCAACAAAGGGCGCGTCGTCGCGGTCGACACGCCCGACAACCTGACGGCGCGGCTTCGCGGAAGCGAGACGATGTTCGTGCAGGTCGACGCGCCGGGCGCCGACGTGCCGGCGGCGCTTCAGGCGCTGCACGGCGTGACCCGCGTCGCGCCGGCCGACCAGCGGACGGGATCGGGCGCGTTCGAAGTGGAAAGCGACCGCGGGCGGGACATCCGGCGCGACATCGCGCGCGAGATCGTGACGAGGGGGTGGGGGCTGCTCGAGCTCCGGCCGATGCGCATGAGCCTCGAGGAAGTCTTCCTGCAGGTGACGACGGAAGACGCGGCGAACGCGGCGGCGACGGAACCGTCGGCGCCGGAGGCGGAGGTGCCGCATGCGTAACATCCTCGCGGTCGCGGACAAGGAGCTGCGGTCCTACTTCGCGTCGCCGATGGCCTACATCATCATCGGGTTCTTCCTGCTGCCGTTCGGCGTGTTCTTCTACCTGTATCTGACGGCGTTCGTGAAGCAGAGCCTGCAGATGGCGCAGTTCGGCGGCGCGATGAACGTGAATCAGCAGGTCATCCGCTACGTGCTGCAGAACGCGTCCGTCATCATCCTGTTCATCATGCCGATGATCACGATGCGCACCTACTCGGAAGAGAAGCGGTCGGGCACGATCGAGCTGCTGCTGACGTCGCCGATCAAGGACGCCGAAATCATTCTCGGCAAGTTCTTCGGCGCGCTGGGCCTCTACGCCGCCATGCTCGCGGTGACGCTGCTCTATATCGGGATCCTGTTCGTGTACGGAAATCCGGAGTGGCGTCCGCTCGTCGCCGCCTACCTCGGGCTGCTGCTCATGGGCGGCGCGTTCGTCTCGATCGGGCTGCTGATCTCGAGCACGACGAACAACCAGATCGTGGCGGGCATCGTCACGTTCGTCGTGTTCCTGATGCTGTGGATCATCGGCTGGTTCGCCGACACCGCGGGACCGACGATCGGTCCCATCACGTCGTACCTCTCGATCACCGAGCACTTCGACGATTTCTCGAAGGGGATCATCGACAGCAAGCACGTGCTCTATTACCTGAGCCTCATCACGTTCGGCCTCTTCCTCACGTCGAAGTCGGTCGACACCGAAAGGTGGCGAGGCTAGCGATGATGAAGCGCATTCTCGGCCTCCTGGGATGGCTCGGCGTCGCGCTCGTGTTCGCGGCGGTGGCGATCCGCTTCCTGAAACCCGAGTGGCCTCCGCAGTACTACAACGGCCTGGCGATCTCCGGCCTGGTCTGCACGCTGCTTTACATCCTGAGCCAGTGGCGCGAGATCGGGCAGGCGTTCGCTGGCCGTCAGGCGCGCTTCGGCACGCTGGCCGCGGCGAGCGTGCTGATCGTGCTCGCGATCCTCGTCGCCATCAACTACCTCGGCTCGCGCCACAACAAGCGTTGGGATCTGACCGCCGCGCGGCAGTTCTCGCTGTCGGATCAGACCAAGAAAGTCCTGAAGGACCTGAAGGAGCCGATCAAGGTCCGCGTGTTCGCCAGAAGCGACGATTTCCCGCGTTTCCGCGATCGTCTCGACGAGTACGCGTACCAGTCGAAGCAGGTCCAGGTCGAATACATCGATCCGGAGAAGAAGCCGGCGATGGCGCAGCAGTACGGGGTCACCGCGCTGGGCACGGTCGTGTTCGACTACAAGGGCCGCAGCGAAAAAGTGACCGGCGAGGGCGAGCAGGAGCTCACGAACGCGCTCATCAAGGTCGTCACCGGACGCCAGCCGAAGGTCTACTTCACGCAGGGACACGGCGAGAAGGACACGGCCAACTCCGATCCGCGCGGCGGCTACAGCGGCGTCAACACGGCGCTCGCCTCCGACAATTTCGTCGTCGACAAGGTCGTGCTCGCGCAGCAGACCGCGGTCCCGGCGGACGCCGACGTGCTGATCATCGCCGGGCCCAAGACGGACTTCCTGGCGCCCGAAATCGACATGCTGAAGGCGTATCTCGCGCGGGGCGGCAAGATCTTCGTGCTGCTCGATCCCGTGCTGAAGGCCGACGCGCCGCAGCCTGCCGCGCTGCAGGGACTGTTGAAAGAGTGGGGCATCGAGGCGGACGACGACATCGTCCTCGACGTGAGCGGAGCGGGACGCCTGGCGCTCGGCACCGACGAGTCGGTTCCGGTCGCCGCCAATTACCCGTCGCATCCCATCACCGAGAACTTCAACCTGCTGACCGCCTATCCGCTGGCGCGATCGATGACACCGATCGAGGGGGGCGCCAACGGCCATACGGCGCAGAAGATCGTCGAGACCAGCCGGAACAGTTGGGGAGAAACGAACCTGAAGTCCCTCACGGGCGGCCAGCCCGCGAAAATGGACGAGGGGGACAAGAAGGGTCCGGTGTCGCTCGCGGCGGCGGTTTCAGCGCCGGCGCCCAACGCGCCCGCGCCGAAAGAGATTGGCACCGCGGGCGAGCCGCCGAAGAAACCGGAGACGCGGCTCGTGGCGTTCGGCGACTCCGACTTCGCGAGCAACGGCGCGCTGGGCATCACGGGCAACCGCGATCTGTTTCTCAATACGGTCAACTGGCTGGCGCAGCAGGAGAACCTGATCGCCATCCGGCCGCGCGACCCCGAAGATCGGCGGATCACCCTCACGGCGGACCAGGAGCGCCGGATTTTCTATCTCACCGTTCTGATCGTCCCCGGGCTGGTCCTGCTCGCGGGCGTCCAGACCTGGTGGCGGAGGCGATAGCGTGCGCGGCGTTCGCTCGTTTCTCGTCCTGCTTGCCGTGGCGCTGGGACTGGGCGCGTATCTCTATTTCATCGAGGCCAGGCGTGAGCCCGGCGAGCAGAAGAAGCAGGAAAAGGTCTTCTCCGGCGTCCAGGCCGAAAAGATCGATCAGGTCACGATCAAGTCGGAGAAGGGCGAGACCACCACGGCTCAGAAGCAGGGAAACACCTGGCAACTGACGAAGCCCGAGGCGGTGCCGGCCGACGAAACGGAACTGTCGGGCATCACCTCCAATCTCGCATCGCTCGAAGTACAGCGCGTCGTCGACGAGCAGGCCACCGACTTGAAGCAGTACGGCCTCGAGCCGCCGCGGATCGACGTCACGTTCGCGTCGGGCGGCAGACAGCTTCGATTGTTGCTCGGCCAGAAGACGCCGACGGGAAGCGATCTATACGCGCGGCTGCCCGACAAGCCGCGCGTGTTCCTGGTGCCGTCCTACCTGGACACGACGTTCAACAAATCCACCTTCGACCTGCGCGACAAGACCATCCTGAAGATCGATCACGACAAGACGGATCGTCTGGAGATCGAGACATCGGATCGGACGCTCAAAGTCGCGAAGCAGGGAGCCGACTGGCGGATGACGTCGCCGGCCGATGCGCGCGCGGATTTCGGCGCCATCGAAGGCATTCTCGGGCGCCTGAATACGACGCCGATGAAAGCCGTCACGGCGGCCGCCGTGAGCGATCCAAACGAGTTGAAGCAGTACGGCCTCGACAAGCCGGATATCACGGTCCGTGTCGGCGCCGGCAGCGCGCAGGCCGGCCTGGCCATCGGCAAGACCGCCGCCGAAGGCACCGTCTACGCCAGGGATCTGTCGCGCCCGATGGTCTTCACCGTCGAAAAGGCGCTCGCCGACGAGCTGAAGAAGCCGGCCGACGACTTCCGCGTGAAGGATCTGTTCGACGCGCGATCGTTCAATACGACGAGAATCGAGATCGCGCGCAGCGGGCAGAATCTCGCGTTCGAGAAGGACAAGGAGACCTGGAAGCAGGTCGCGCCCGCGCCGAAGACGGCCGACGCAGCCAAGGTGGAGACGCTCCTCACCGCGCTGACGAACAGCCGCGCGACGGGATTCGTCGACAAGATCGCGGGGACCGGCCTCGACAATCCCGAGCTGACGGTGACCCTCAAGTACGAGGGCGGTCAGAGGCAGGAGAAGGTCGCCTTCGCGCGCAAGGGAACGGACGCGTACGCGCGGCGTGAGGGGGACGCGAGCGCCGCGAAGATTGACGCCGCCACGCTCGACGCCATCGTCAAGTCGATCGATGCCCTCAAGTAGGGGCGGTTCCCGACACTTCGACAGGCTCAGCGTCGCTCCTGCTTCGATCTGCGCGGCCGTCTTGCTCGCCGCCTGCTGCCGCCATGCAGCGCCGTCCACCGCGCCGCGCCACAACACCCGCGCCGAACGATCGCTCGCCCGCGATCTCGACAGCGTCTTCGGCGCGCCAGTCATGGAACAGGGCCTGTGGGGCGTCGAGATCAAGTCGCTCGACACAGGCCGGATCCTCTACGCGCGCAACGCGCGGACCCTCATGATGCCGGCGTCCAACCTGAAGATCCTCACGCTGGCCGCCGCGGCGGAAATTCTCGGGTGGGACTATCGCTTCAAGACGACGCTCGAGACCTCCGCGACGATCGAGGCGGGCACGCTCAACGGCGACCTCGTCGTTCGCGGCGGCGGCGACCCTACGATCAACAGCCGCGAGAGTCGCGCGACCGCGCTGTTCGACGAGTGGGCGGCGGCGCTCAAGGCGGCCGGCGTTAGCCGCATCGACGGCAACGTCGTTGGCGACGCCAGTGCGTTCGATGCCCGAAGGCTCGGTCAGGGGTGGGCCTGGGACTATCTGCAGTACGGCTATGCCGCGCCTATCGGGGCGCTCGAATTCAATGAAGACATCGCGCTCCTGTCGATCCGCCCTGGCGCGAAGCCCGGCGACGCCGCCGGGCTGGAGTTGGCGCCTTCCACGGGATTGGGTCTCATCCATCATGTCGTCACCGGCGAAGCGGGATCGGCGACGAACATCGATTTCGAGCGGCGGCCCGACAGCAACTGGCTGGAGGTCGCCGGCGCCATCGCCGCCGATGCGGCGCCTGCGACGCGTGAAGTCGCGGTCGCCAATCCCACGCTCTATTTCGCGCACTCGCTCCTGCGCGCCCTGATCGAGCGGGGCATCGAGGTTCGCGGCATCCCGATCGAGCTGCAGCAGTCGACCCTCTCGCAGCCGATACCGCGCCGCGTGCTCGTCGAATCGCATTCGCCCCCGCTTCGGCAGATCGCGGCGACAATGATGAAGGTCAGCCAGAACCTGTACGCCGAGACGCTTCTGAAGGCGGTCGGCGCGGCCAGAAGCGGCGTCGGATCGACCGAGGCGGGCCGCAACGCCGCCCGCGATGTGTTCGCCGGCTGGAACATCGCCCCTGGCGGCTACGTCCAGGCGGATGGATCCGGGCTGTCACGGTACGACTATGTGACCGCCGACATGATCGTGGCGGTTCTGGAGCGCATGTTCCGCGATCCGCGCCACCATGACGCGTTCCTGCAGACGCTGCCGATGGCTGGAAAGGACGGCACGATCGGCGCGCGCCTCAAGAATACGCGCGCCGAAGGAAACGCAATGGCCAAGACCGGCTCGATCGCCAACGTCCGCGCCCTCTCCGGCTACGTGCGCACGCGCGGCGGCCAGACGCTGGTGTTCTCGATCCTGGCCAACAGCTTCACGATTCCGGCGGCAACGGTGAACTGGGCCGCCGATCTCGCGGTCGAAACGCTCGCGAACTATCCGGGACGTTGAGATGGGCGATTGCCGGTTGGCGATTGACGAATGAATTGTCGACTGCTGAGTGACGATCGACACATTGCCGACTGGCGATTGCACTGCCGACTGGCGATTGCACTGGCGACTGGCGACTGCAGTGGCGACTGGCGACTGCAGTGGCGACTGGCGATTGCACTGGCCGCCGACCGCCGATCGCCATTTCAATCGAGAATCGCCATTTCAATCGAGAATCGCCAATTCAATCGACAATCGCCAGTTCAATCGACAATCGCCAATTCAATCGACAATCGACGATTCAATCGACAATCGCCAATTCAATCGACAATCGACGATTCGTCGATCGCCAATCGACAATCACAAATGCAATCGGCAGTAGGCACTCGCCAATCGCCAATGATGGTGGCGTCTCTGCGCTGCTGTTAAGTCTTGGCTTTCGCCTCGGCGATGATGACCAGCGCTCGGCCGGCTTCCCGCTTCACGTCTTCATCGACATCGTTCGCGGCCTTCTTCAGCGCCGGCACGGCCGGCTGGGCGTTTGCGCCGAATGCCGCGAGCGCCACCGCCGCCGCCTGCCGCACTTCGGGGTCATCGTCTTTCAGCGCCTTGATCAGCCCCGTGACTTCCCTCTCCGGACTGTCGCGCACGATGCCCAGATAGGTGACGGCGACGTTGCGAACCGACGCGTCGGCATCCTCCAGCGCGTCGAGCAGCAGCGGAATGACGAGCTGCGGATCGATGGACGCTCGCTCGCGGAGCTTGCCGAGCGACCGCAGCGACTCGCGCCGCACGACCGGCTCGTCGGACTTCACGGCGTCCTTCAGCGGGCCCACCGCCGGCGACCCCATGAAGCTGAGCGCCAGCGCCGCCTCCGGCGAATACTCGGGGCGCTGGAGGACGCTGACGACGTCGGGGATGGCTTCGGCGGCGCGCGCGCCGAGAATCGCGGTGGCCTTGAGCGCCGCCTTCTTCCGAGGTGCGGCGGCGTCGGGATCCTGCAGAACGCGGCGGATCAGGGGCAGCGCCGCGGTGCCGCGCTGCTCGAGCTCGGAGGTCGCGGCCTCGACGTCCTTCGGCGTCCGGCTCTGAAGATCGTCGAGCCAGCGATCGTCGTTGCGGGCGACGACGACGTTCACGGGACCGGCATCGGCCGAGCGGTAATACCAGACGGCGGCGGCAACGCCGGCGACGAGCGCGACCAGCAACGCCAGAAAGCGCCACACGAAAGTATTCTATCGAGAACGCCCGGCGATCAGTTGGCGAGCCGACTGCAGCACCGCCGCGGCAGAGGACGTGACTCCGCCGCCCTGCGCCAGCTCAGGGCGCCCGCCGCCCTTTCCGCCGTGGAGCGCGAGCAGTTGCCGCAGCAGCGCGCCGGCGTCCTGTGTGACGTCCGCCGCGCGAGCGACGACGATCGGCGCGGGAGACGGTTCGCCGACGAGCACGGCCACATGGCGCGGGCGTTCCGCGATCCGTGACGCGATCGTCTTGAGCCCACTCGCGTCCCAGCCCGGCAGGGCGGCTGCGACCAGCATGACCGCGTCGGCTTCGACGGCCGCCGCCGCGAGCGCGTCCCCTTCGTGCACCGCCAGCTTCGACTGGTAGTCCTTGATCTGCTTCCGCAGATCCTTGGCCTCCAACTGCAGGCGCTCGATCGCCGCCGGCAGCTCGGCCGCGCCGACCGACAGCACACGACCGCCGGCGTCGACGGATTCGCGCACGGCGCGGTACCCCGCGAGGGCCCGCCCGCCGCACAGGAATGTCACGCGAGATCCGCCGCGGAACCGCTCCGCCGCGGCGACGGCGATGAGCCCGATCGCCCCGGTCCGGGAAACGTGCGTGCCGCCGCACGCGGACAAATCGAAGTCCTCGACCTCGATCAGCCGGAGCGTCCCTTCGCGTCTGGCCTCCTTCCGGAGCTTCAACGACGCCGCTTCCTCGGGACCCGCAAAACGGATAGTGACGGGACGGTCCTCCCAGACGACGCGATTGGCTTCGTCCTCGGCACGGGTGATTTCCACCGACGAGAGCTCGCGCCCGAGATCGATCGTGGACGATTCGGTTCCAAGATGAAAGCTCTCGGTCCTGGCGCCCAGCAGCCGGTCGAACGCCGCGGACAGGACGTGCTGGCCGGTGTGCTGCTGCATGTGGTCGAACCGCCGCCGCCAGTCGATCCTCCCATGCAGCATCGTCGTGGACGGCGTGCGATCGACGATGTGGAGGATCCGGCCGTCGTCGGCGTCGACGACGTCGAGGACTTCCACGTCGTGGAACGATCCCACGTCGTGCGGCTGACCGCCGGACGTGGGATAGAACGCCGTCCTGTCGAGCAGGAGCGCGGTCCGTCCCTCGTGTGACAGCGTGTCGATGAGCGCCGCGTCGAACTCGCGCAGGTACGGGTCGGTGTAGTACAGCCGTTCAGTCATGAGGGGGCCATAGAGGGTTCCACGGGTTCCGCAGGTTCTCCAGCCAGAACCTCAGGTTCTCCAACACCGTGAACCAGAACCCGGGAACCCGGGAACCCCGGAACCCTGGAACCCCGGAACCCTTGGATCGCCTGGAACGCCTGCCCTCCTGTCACGATCGCGTAATCGGGTCCGCCGCGCCGGCCTCGGCGAAGCCGCGCGCGCGGAGGACGCAACTGTCGCAGCGGCCGCACGGCCGGCCCTCCGGCAGTGGATCGTAGCAGCTGTGCGTCAGCCCGTAGTCGAGTCCCAGCGAGAGCCCCTTCCGGATGATGTCGGCCTTCGACAGATCGATGAGCGGCGCGAGGATGCGCAGCGGACGGCCCTCTACGCCGGCCTTGGTCGCCAGCGCCGCGACGCGCTCGAATGCCCGGAGATACTCGGGCCGGCAATCGGGATAACCGGAGTAGTCGAGCGCGTTGACGCCGATGACGATCGCTTCGGCGCCGATCACTTCGGCCCACGCCATCGCCACCGACAGAAACACCGTGTTCCGCGCCGGGACGTATGTGGACGGAATGTCCCCGGCGTCGAGCGCCCGGTCCTTTGGAATGCCGCCTTCGCCGACGAGGGCCGAGCCGCCGATCTTCGATAACGGGACGTCGAGCTCCAGGTGGGTCGCAACGCCGAGCGCGCGCGCGACTCCGCGCGACGATTCAATCTCGCGCGCGTGCACCTGCCCGTACCGGATGGACAGCGCGTACAGCTCGTACCCGGCCGCCTTTGCCATGGCGCCAGCCGTGTACGAATCGAGACCGCCGCTCAAAAGGAGCACCGCGCGTTTCATCGGCCGCCGTTTGTCGAGATGGTCGAAAGACGTCGAGAGCATACTGCGAGTGCCCTCGACGAATGCGGGCCCTAGACGCCGCGAACGTCCGCCCCCCATACGTACTTGTGCACCTGCAACTGCAACCTGACCGGCAGCCGATCCGCAAGAATCCACTCAGCGAGCGTTTTCGGCGCCAGAACGCCGTGGACCGGCGAGAACAGCACGGCCGCGGCGCGCGACGCCAGATCGCCGCGCGCGACGACGCCGCGCGCGTAATCGTAGTCGGCGCGATCCGCGATCACGAACTTTATTTCGTCGGTCGACCGGAGCCGCTCGAGATTCGGCCAGTGGTTCTTCTCTGATTCGCCGCTCCCGGGGCACTTGACATCGATGATTCGGATGACGCCGCCCGGGACGTCATCCGCGCTCCGGTGTCCGCCCGTCTCGAGCATCACCGTTCGCCCCTCGTCGAGCAGACGCTGCATGAGCGGATACACGTCTCTTTGGAGCAGCGGCTCGCCGCCGGTGATTTCCACGACGTCGCAGCCGAAAGCACCGACGCGCGCGACGACGTCGTCGACCGTCATCTTCCGGCCCTCGTCGAAGGCGTAGGGCGTGTCGCACCAGGAGCAACGGAGGTCGCAGGCGGTGAGACGGACGAACACGCACGGGCGGCCGGCGTGGGTCGACTCCCCCTGGATAGAATGGAAGATCTCGTTGACGGTCAGCATCGGTCGGAGAAATGCTTATTTTATGGCGAAGCCGACCTTCTATACCAAGCCAACCTGAACGACGTGCAAGAATGCCAGGAGTTTCCTGGACGAGCGCGGAATCGACGTCGAACAGATCGACATCAACAGGAGGCCTCCGGATCGGGCGTTCCTCGAGAAGCACGTGGACGCCGCGCGCTTCCTCGATTACGTCAGCACCCGCAGTCCGGTCTTCAAGGAGCGCCCACTGCCGAGGTCGAAGAGGGAAGCAATCGACCTCATGCTGGAAAACCCGAACCTGATTCGTCGTCCCATCCTCATCCGCGGCTCGAAGGTCACGTTCGGGTTCGACAAAGAGGCCTATTCAAAGTGATCAAGGTCGGAACCTCCGGCTGGAGCTATCCGTCAGGCAAGGGCACCTGGAACGGCATTTTCTATCCCTCGGCGAAGCCCCCCGGCCTGAGATTCGACGAGCTGTCCTTTTACGCCGATCATTTCGACACCGTCGAAGTGAACTCGAGCTTCTATCGCGTTCCGACGCGTGACACGACGCAGGCCTGGGCCCGCCGGACCCCGAAGAACTTCGAGTTTTCACTGAAGCTCTATCAGAAGTTCACCCATCCGGAGATGTTTCTCGAGGCCACGGGCAAAGATCCGGCCGACATCGATCGGACGGACGTCGACGAATTCCGCGCGGCGATCGATCCGCTGGCGCAGGCGGGAAAGCTCGGGGCGCTGCTCGCCCAGTTTCCGGCCAGCTTCAAGAACGAACCGACCTCCCGCGGGTATCTGGAATGGCTCCTCGATGCGTTCAAGGATTACCAGATGGCCGTGGAACTGCGGCACCGCAGCTTCAGCGACGATCCCCGCGAGACGCTGCGGCTCCTCGGCGCGCACGGCGCGGCGCTCGTCCAGATCGACGAACCGAAGTTCCGGTTGTCAATCCGCCAGAACCTGCTCCCGAACGTCCGGACGTTCTACTACATGCGGCTCCACGGCCGGAACGCGGCGCAGTGGTGGACGCACGACAAGTCGGAGGACCGCTACAAC
Source organism: Vicinamibacterales bacterium (assembly GCA_035495955.1). GTDB lineage: Bacteria > Acidobacteriota > Vicinamibacteria > Vicinamibacterales > 2-12-FULL-66-21 > JAICSD01. Next base: position 143,254 of record DATJFE010000075.1, read on the forward strand.
TATCTTTATTCGTCGTCCGAGCTGGAGCCGATCGTGGAGGCCGCCGAGGAGGCGTCGCGCGAGGTCAGGAAGGCGTACGTGTACGCCAACAATCACTTTTCGGCGAAGTCGGTGGCCACCGCCGCCACGATCAAGCACAAGCTCGGGCAGAAACTGGACGGCGAGTATCCGGAGACGTTCGTCGATCGATATCCGGACCTGAAAGGGATCGTCAGGATTTTGCCGAGTCGTCCTTCAGATACGCTCGTCTGAGCACGTCGCCCTTCTGGATCCTGTTCACGACGTCCATGCCTTTCAGCACCTTGCCGAACACCGTGTACTTGCCGTCGAGCTCGGGTGCGGCGCGGCGCGTGATGTAGAACTGGCTGTCGGCAGCCTTCGCGGATCCGGAATGGCCCATGCCGACCGCACCGATTCCGTTGCGACGCTTCTTCGTGATCTCCGCGACGCCGATCGGCTGCCCGCTGCCCGCTCGCCCCCAGGACTCCTGCTTCGTCATGTCGCGCGTCGCTGGATCGCCGATCTGAATGACGAAGTTCGGGTCCGCGCGGTGGAAGCGCTGCCCGTTGTAGAAACCTTTCTTCACGAGCTGCACGATATGGGCGACCGTCTTGGGCGCTTCCTCCGGATACGTCTCGAACTCGATCGTGCCTTTCGCCGTCTCGAGCACGACGATCGGTCCGGCTCCCGGAGACTTCTGTTGTGCCGCCGCGTGGGCCGTGTGCAGACCGAGCGCGACGATCACGCAGAGCGGCAGCATCAGCTTCAGCTTCATCGAATGACTCCCAACTCCCGACTTCCAACTCCCATGGCCCCAATCTGCCTACGCTTTCACGAGTTTCCCGACTCTGGTGACGCCGATCTTCGGGCAGATGTCCGCGAGGACGCACTGCGGGCACAGAGGATACACCGGACGGCAGACGTTCTGGCCCCATGTGACCAGATAGAGATTGATGATCGGCCACCAGCGGCGTCTCGCGGCCCGATACAGGCCGCGCTCCGTTTCCTCGGGGGTTCGCGCCTGCACCCACCCGAGACGGTTCGAGATGCGATGCACGTGCGTATCGACGCAGATGTTCTCCTGGCTGCTGTGCGCGAGAATCAGCACGAGATTCGCGGTCTTGCGTCCGACGCCCGGCAGCGTGAGCAGCTCTTCCATCGTGGACGGGACGCGGCCGCCGAACCGCGCCACGATCTGCCGGCACGTTTCCTTCACGTGGACGGCCTTGTGCCGATAGAAGTTGACCGGATAGATCAGCGTCTTGATCTGCGCGCGCGTCAGCCGGGCCATGGTCCGCGGCGTGCGCGCCGCGCGAAAGAGCCGCGCCGACGCGGCCGCCGTCACCGCATCCCTCGTCTGCGCCGACAGCATCGTCGCAATGAGGACCTGGAAGGGATCCTCCTGCTGATCCTTCGCGATCTTCTCGACGGCAGGCTCGTCGAGGCCGTCGATCGCCTTCGCAAGCCGCTTCATGACGACGGCGACCGGAGCCTTGGCGTTCATGCTACGGGACCGGCGTGAGCGGCGGCGCGCCCGACAAGACCGCCAGGACGTTTCTGACGGCGAGCTCCGCCATCGCGGTTCGTGTCTCGCGCGTCGCGCTTCCGAGGTGCGGCATGAGGAGCAAGTTGTCGAACGTCTTGAGCGCGGGCAGGATGTCGGGCTCGCGCTCGTAGACGTCGAGGGCGGCGCCCGCAATCAACCGCTCCTCGAGCGCCCAGGCGAGCGCCTCCTCGTCCACGATCGATCCTCGCGCCGTGTTCACCAGCAGCGCCGAACGCTTCATGCGCGCGAGCGTCTTGCGATTGATCAGATGCCGCGTCTCCGGCGCGGCCGGCGCATGGATCGAGACGACATCGGAGGTGACCAGGAGCTGATCCAGCGGCATGTCGTGTCGGGCAAACACGGCCGTCATCCCGAACGCGGGCGCCTTCGCCGCGACGGCGCGCCCGATGCGGCCGGCGCCGATGAGGCCGAGCTGCTTGCCGCGCAGCTCGGTGCCGAGCATGAAGTCGAGCGCCCATCCTTTCCACGCGCCGCGGCGCACCAGCCGATCGCCTTCCGCCACGCGGCGGGCGACGCCGAGAATCAGGCCCCATGTGAATTCCGCGACCGCCTCGGTCAGCACGTCGGGAGTGTTGGTAACGACGATTCCGCGTGCGCGGGCGGCCGCAACGTCGATGTTCTCGTACCCGACAGCGACATTCGCAACGACCTCGAGATCCGGCGCAGCGGCCATGACGGCGTCATCAATCCTGTCGGTGAGCAGGCAGATGAGCGCGTCCTGGGGCGGGAGCCGCTTCAGCAGCTCCTCCCGCGGAATCGCTCCTTCGCCCGAATACACGTCGACGACGTGCTGCTGTTCGAGCTGCGTCAGAACCGACGAGGGAATCCGGCGGGTGAGGAGAACGCGCGCCATGTGGCATCTGTCATACCGTCAGTGGCCGTGCGATTGACAGTAGCCGCAGTGGTTGCAGCGCACGCCGGGCTCGATGAAACACGGGCCGTCCGACGGAGGCAGTGTGTACTGGTAGTGACTCGGATGCGACGAGAGATGCAGCGGCGGCGCCGGGACGGCGGGCTCCCGCCCTTCCATTCTGGCGATCGTCTCACGTACGAGCGCGCGGAGCGCGTCTTCGTTCACTGGTACACCTCGACGGCATCGATGATACCGATAATCGCCGCGTCGACCGCGGCGCCCTTGCGGCGGAGCGCATCCCCCGCCGCCTTGCCTTCGATCACCACGAGAACTTTTTCTCCGGTTCCCGCGCCGACCGAATCGATCGCCAGCAGCGTCGTTCCCTTCGGCTTGTCGTCAAGGGTGAGCGGCTGCACGAGGAGCAGCTTCGCGCCTTCCAGCTTGGGGTTCTTCTGTGTCGCGACGACGGTCCCGACGACTCGACAGATTTGCATAATCGAATCCCTAATCCCTGATCCCTGATCCTGCATCCCTAATCCTGCATTCCTGATCCTGTATCACTAATCCTGATCTGCGATCCAGGATCCGCGATGCAGGATCAGCGATCAGGGATCACCGATCAGGGATCAGGGATTCGACGTCCACTCGATCCACGATGCCAATCACGGTCGCGTCGGCGGGAGGCTCCGATGGATAGAATGGAAAGGCGGCTTCACGGCCGCGGACGAAGAACACCTTCTCGCCGACTCCCGCGCCGACCGAATCGAGTGCGACCAGCGTACGGCCGGCGGCTTCGCCCGAGGCGGCGATCGGCTGGAGCACGAGCATCTTCCGGCCGACGAGGTTTGGATCCTTCATGGTCGAGACGACGTCGCCGACGACCCGGGCGAGCTGCACGCGGCTAGTCCTTGAACTGGACGGTGTCGACAATGCCGACGATCGCGGCGTCGACGGGACAATCCTTGAGGCCTGAGGCCATCCGCGCGGAACTCCCGCTGACGATCAGCACCGTCTCTCCGAAGCCGGCGTCGACGGTGTCGACGGCGACCAGATAATTGCCGTCCGCTTTGCCGGAGGGGTCGACCGGACGCGCCACGAGCAGCTTGTTGCTGACCAGACGCTCGTCCTTGCGCGTCGCGACGACCGTCCCGACGACTTTGGCGAGAATCATCCTTGGCCGGGGGGCTTCGCCCCGCCGGCCCCCCCGACACGCTCACTCGCGGCCACCCGCTTCGCTGCCCGCTCCGTTCGCGTGGCTCGCTCGCGGAGTTCGCTCGCTTTCGTCATTTCGTGACGGTGGCCTTGCCGATGGGCAGCGCGTCCTCGAGATTCGCGTGCGGACGCGGGATGACGTGGACCGAGACGAGCTCGCCCACGCGGCGCGCGGCGGCCGCGCCGGCGTCGGTGGCGGCTTTGACGGCGGCCACGTCGCCCCGGACGATCGCCGTCACGTAGCCGGCGCCGATCTTTTCCCAGCCGACGAGCGTCACCTTGGCGGCCTTGACCATGGCATCGGCCGCTTCGATCATCGCGACCAGCCCCTTGGTTTCCACCATTCCGAGCGCCTCACCCATTTACGTCTCCTCTATTCTCAACCCGCGCGCTATTTCAATTCGCGCACTGCCGCCTCGATGAGAGCCGTCAGTTGTGCGTATGTTAGCCGAATTTCGCCCGAATCGGCGACGAGGCGTGCGCCGTCGCCTTCGGGCGCGAAAACCGTCTGACAATCGCCCAGCGGGGACGCTCCAGGCGGACAAATCGGGGCCGGCGCGGCGATGCCGTACATCCCGCGCAGTCCCTGGAGCCGATCGACTTCCTGCCGCGACAGGAGCCGCTCGCCGCCGAGCAGCCGCGCCACCAGGGAGATCTTGGCGAAGTGCTCGATCGTCTCCATCTTGTAGTACGCGGCGAACAGATCGGCGCCGAGCGTCAGCGCCCCGTGGTTCGCGAGCAGCATGCCGTCGTGCGCCTTCACGTACTGGCGGATGGCGTCCGGCAGCTCTTTCGTCGAGGGCGTCGCGTACTCGGCGATCGGCACGCTTCCGAGCGTCGTCACGACCTCCGCGAGGACGGCGCGATCGAGCGGGATGCCGGCGACCGCGAATCCGGTCGCGATGGGCGGGTGCGCGTGGACCACCGCCTGCGCGTCCGGCCGCTGGCGATACACCTCGAGATGCATCTGCATCTCGGACGAGGGATCGCGATCGCCGGCGAGCTTCCTGCCGTCGAGATCCGTGACCACCATCATCTCGGGCGCCATGAATCCCTTGCAGACGCTCTTCGGCGTCATCAGGAGGCGGCCGGCGTCGAGTCGCACACTGATATTGCCGTCGTTCGACGCGGTATAGCCGCGCGCGTACAGCCGGCGCCCGACTTCCACAATCCCGTCGCGCAGCTCGCGTTCCGTCATGACGTTTTCACGATATAGGCGCGGCGGCACTCTTCAGAACAGAAGAAATGCAGGTCGGCGCCGCTCCCGGCCGTCAGCGCCCTCGACGGGACGACGAACGTGCCGCAGACCGGATCGCGAACGAGCGGGACCGCCGGAGGCTGCGCGTCGCGCGGCGCGCGCAGACCCTCCCCGATGCCCCTCACGAGCCGCGAGATCCCGCGGAGCACCAGGTACACGACGACGAGCCGCAGCAGCCAGACCAGAATCACTCAGAAAGGCCCGGTCCTTTCGGTGGCGCTCCTGTCTCGGGGCTCGTGCCCCGTCCGGCGTCAGGACTGGCAGGAATGCCGAGATCGGGATGCGCCGAGCGAAGCCCGTCGAGCGCCTGCCGCGCGGCGCGCGCCTCATCGGACGAGGGGGCGACGACGAGGATCTTCTGCCAGACCTCCGCGGCCCCTTTCATGTCCTGCTTGCCGAACGCGCGCACGATGCCGACGTTCAGCAGCGTCTTCGCGTGCGCCGGATCCAGGGCCAGCGACCGATCGAATTGCGCGAGCGCGCGGTCCGCGTCGTTCATGTAGTAGTACGAGATGCCGAGATCGGTGCTCACGTTCACGTCCTTCGGCCGGATCTTCAACGCGGCCTCGTACCATCCAGCGGCGTCCTGGTAGCGGCCGGCATCGAAATACATGTTGCCGAGCGCGACGCGCGTGTCCGCGTCCGACGGATTCTCCTGCGCGACGCCCTTCAGCGTCGCGGCGCGCGACTCGTCGAGCGGCGGCGGCGCGGGCGCCGATCCGGACGCCGGCGCGGCGGCAGACGGCGCGGCCGCAGGGACGGCCTGGCGGCCCGTCGCCTGCTGGCTGCCGATGATCCAGCCCACGAGCACGCCGAAAAAGACGCCTGCGGCGCCGACGATCAAGGAGTCTTTGGACACGATCGATCCGCGATCATATGTCATGCGCAGGCGCGCAGATAGTCCCGAACCGCGCGGTCGAGGCCGACATACAGCGCATGGCTGATGAGCGCGTGCCCGATCGACACCTCGTCAAGATGCGGAAGCCTCTTGAACAGGACCAGGTTGTCGAGATCGAGATCGTGCCCCGCGTTGACGCCGAGGCCAAGCGCGTGCGCGAGCGTCGCCGCGTCCACGTAGCGGCGGAAGCTCAGATCCGCGGCGTCCCGGCCGGCCTTGAACGCGCCGGCAAATGGCTCCGTGTAGAGCTCGATGCGATGCGCGCCCATGGACGCCGCCCACCTGACCGCGGCTGCCTCGGGCTCGATGAACAGGCTGACGCGAATGCCGCGCTCGCGCAAATCCCGCACCGCGTCGCCGAGCTCGGCTGCCGGCGTGTCCGCGGGCCATCCAGCCTGACTGGTGACCTCGCCCGGTCGCACGGGCACCAGCGTGCATTGATGCGGGCGGACTTCGCGCACCAGTTCCAACAAGTCCGGTCTGGGATCTCCCTCGATATTGAACTCCACCTCGTCCCGCCTGGGCGCGAGGAAGGCCGCGATCGACATCACGTCGTGCTGCGTGATGTGCCGCTCGTCGGCGCGGGGGTGAACGGTGATCCCCGGAGCGCCCGCCTCGAGACACACTCCGACCGCCTCCAGCACGGACGGCACGCCGCCGCCGCGCGAGTTCCGCAGCGTCGCGATCTTGTTGACGTTGACGCTCAGGCGAACCATCGAATTTGGAGATTGCCCGATTACCCGATTACCCGATACCCGATCTATCCAAGGTGCTGCTTGACGCTGTCGGCGATTTCGCGCGCCCAGCCCTGAATCTCCTGCTGATCGCGGCCTTCGATCATCACGCGCAGCAGCGGTTCGGTGCCCGAATAGCGAACGAGCAGCCGTCCGTGCCCGGCCAGCCGTTCCTCGATGCGTTCCATCGCGCTGGCGATCGCCGGTATCGACGTCAGCGCGCGCTTCTCTTTCACCCGCACGTTCACGAGCACCTGCGGGTAGCTCACCAGCTCCGACGCCAGATCCGCGAGCTCACGTCCGGTATCCGCGATCGTCCGAATGACGTTCAGGGCCGTCGCAATGCCGTCGCCGGTGAACAGATGATCCGAGAAGATCACGTGACCCGACTGCTCGCCGCCGAGCGAGATGTCTCTCTTCAGCATCTCTTCCATCACGTACTTGTCGCCGACGGGGCACCGCACCAGCGAAATGCCGGACTCCTTCAGCGCGATCTCCAGGCCGATGTTGCTCATCACGGTCGCGACCACCGCGTCGCCCTTCAAGCGTCCCTGCGTGCGCATGTGCCGCGCGCAGAGCAGCATCACGGCGTCGCCATCCACGATGCGGCCCAGGTGATCGACGAAGATGGCGCGATCGCCGTCGCCGTCGAACGCGACCCCCATCCGATATCCGCCGTCGCGGACGAGCGCCGCGAGCCTCTCCGGGTGCGTCGATCCGCAATCGAGATTGATGTTGCGGCCGTTGGCGGCGTCGCCGATCACCGTGAGGTCGAATCCCAGCTCGCGAAACAGCCGCGGCGCGACGGTCGTCGTCGCGCCGTTGGCCGTGTCGACGGCGAGCCTGAAACCCGCGACGCGGGCCGGATCCGGCAGCGCCAGCCGCGTGTGCTCGATATATGCGTCGATGACGTCGGTGTGCTCGACCGGCGGGAGTCCCCCGGCGGGAACGTCCCAGTGCGGATCGGTCACGATCGACTCGACGTGCCGCTCGAGCGCCTCCGTGAACTTCTCGCCGCGCCCCGAGAACACCTTGATGCCGTTGTCCTCGAACGGATTGTGCGACGCGCTGATGACCAGGCCGGCGTCGAATCCCATCGCGCGCGTGATGTAGGCCGTTGCCGGAGTCGGGATCACCCCGGCCGATGTGATCGTGGCGCCTTCGGCGTGGACGCCGCGGCCGAGCTCGCGCTCGATCCACTCTCCGGATTCGCGGGTGTCGCGGCCGATGATGAAGCGCAGCGCATCGGTCCGGGCCGGGTCCTGGCCGCGCTGCGCCCGCACGAGCGCCGCCCCCAGCCGCGCGACCGTCCGATGATCGAGTGGATACTCGCCAGCCCTGCCGCGGACGCCGTCGGTGCCGAAGAGTCGATGCATTTACTTGATCGTCACCGAGACCACGGCAGGATCGATCGCGACGACCCCGAAGCGCTCCGCAGGATCGACCTGAACCCGAAGATTGTACCGGCCGGCTCCAAGCCCGGCAAGGTCCACGAACGCCTGGACGCTGTCGCCGCCCAGATCGGACAGGACGGCGCTCGTGCCCCGGACCGTCACGTGCACGAGCTGCGGTGAGAGCTGCGCGCTGGCGCCCGACGCGAGGTTGCGCCAGCGGACGGGCACGTCGGGAATCTGGCGCTCGACCGGCGCCGGCCAGATGTCGACCAGGACCTGCGCGTTCCTGGACTGGACGAGGCGGACCGAGGAGTCCACGACGCCGATTGTGACGGTGTCCCGCACGCGCGACTTCGCGTCCTTCACCGACACGGGCTCCGTTGTCGCCTCCGCAATCTGCCGCACGCGCGTGTCCGGTCCGATGACCTCGACGGTCTGTGGATCGACGCTGATTCGTCCGACGACGAAGCCGGGCGCGGGATCGCCTTCCGTAGGCACGACGACAGGGACCGTCCGCCTGGCGGACCGCTCGAGCTCGAGCGCAAGAGTCGAGGGCATCACCTGCTCGACTTCGACGCCGAACGGGGCGCGCACTTCCTCGGTCCGGATGTGAAACAGCCGCGAACCCGAGCGCGCGCTGCTCAGGTCGAGGACGGCGACAATCTCACCGGCCTGCAGCCGGCTCAGGACGGCCGATGATCCGCGCAGGCGGACGTCGACGTTGTCGGGCGCCGTGCCGACGATTTCGAGCGGCTGCGGGATATTGCGGAACTCGAGCGGCACGCGAAGACTGCGCTCCACGACGTGCTCGCCGGCCACGGTGACCCACAAGAGCACGGCCAGCGTGACCGCCAGTACCTTCAGGCCCAGGTGGCGAAAAGGGTTATAGCGCATTCAGGCTGTCGAGGCGGCCGGCCTCAGCGATCCGCGCCGGCGCTGGACGAGATTGCGCAGCCGTTCGCGAAGGTCCTCAGGCGCGAGCCCGCGGACGATCTCGCCTTGGAGCGCGACCGAGATCTGTCCGGTCTCCTCGGACACCACCACGGCGGCGGCGTCGCTCTCCTCCGTCAGGCCGATCGCGGCGCGGTGACGCGTCCCCAGATCGCGGCTGAGGCGGGGATTGACTGTCAGCGGCAGGAAGCATGCGGCGGCCGCGATGCGCCCCTCTTGCAGGATCACGGCGCCGTCGTGCAGCGGGGATCCGGGCCGAAAAATCGTGACCAGCAGATCGTAGGTCAGCGTCGCGTCGAGCGGGATGCCGCTTTCGATGTAATTACGCAGCCCGATCTCCCGCTCGATCGCGATGATTGCCCCGATCTTCTGCTGCGACAGCATCGTCGCCGCCACGACAACCTCCTCGATCGTCTCGTTCGCGGCCTGCTGGCGGTTGAAGTAGCGGAAGAACGGCGCCTGGCCGAAATGCGCCAGCGCGCGCCGGATATCGGATTGAAAAATGACGATCGCGGCGAATGCGACGTACACGAGCGCGTTGCGGATCAACCAGTTGAGCGTCTGCAGCGGGGCGAGCTGCGAGACATAGAGCAGCATGACGACCAGCACCGAGCCGACGGCCATCTGGACCGCCCGGGTGCCACGGATCAGCTTCAGCGCCTCGTAGATGAGGATCGACACCGCCGCGATGTCGAGCAGATCCCACCACCCGACGGGCGGTCGCCGCAGCAGGTTGGCGAGGTAATCCGGCATCCGGACCGTAGCTTATCAGGGCTACGGCGGCTGGGGGGGACGTCCAACGGCCGGTACTTGCGGCAGTGGAGCGGCGACGGATGTGAGTACGCAGGCTGCTCCTGCGATTTCGATGCCGCGGTTATGCCGTCGGCTCGCGCTTCACGAGGCGTGGCGCGCTATCTCCCGTCCACCCGCCAAGCGGCACGGCGCTCGTATCGTTGGCGGTCGCGGCGGCCACCCTGGTCTCGCGCGCCCGCCTCTGCCCTTCGAGCAGCTTCTTCTTGTGCTCTTCCGACAGGACGAAATGGCGTTTCTTTCGCGCTTTCTCCGGCGCGCGCGGTGCGGCGAGAACGGCCTGTCGAGCGTACGGCACTTCCGGACGCCGTGCCGATCCGTCGGTACCCTTGAGCGCCGCGATCGCGCGGATGATCGCGTTCACCTGATCCAGCAGCTCGTCTCGCTGCCGCTCCAGCAGTTTGATTGTGTCGGTGAGATCAGCCATATCGCCTTCCTTTCGGCGTCGGGGCCCGTATTCTAATGGAGGTTGGCCGTACCGGCTATCCGTATCCGATCGGCGACGCGGACGACGTCGGCCATCGCGCGAACGCCGTGCACGCGGACGATGTGGGCGCCGAGCAGGACGCTTGCAGTGACCGCAGCGGCCGTGGCCCATTCGCGCTCGTCCGCGGGCACGTCGCCGATGGCGGATTTCAGGAACGATTTCCGCGATGGACCTGCCAGGATCGGACGATCGAGCGAGCTGAGCGCGTCGAGGTGTGCAAGGAGCGCCAGACTGTGGTCGGCGCGCTTCGCGAAGCCAAACCCCGGATCCAGGATGACCGCGTCACTCGGAACGCCTGCCGCCTCCGCCCGCACCATCGCGTCACGAAGCTCCCGCGACACCTCCCCGACGACGTCCTCGTAGGTCGCGAGCTCATACATCGTCCGCGAACGCCCCCGCGTATGCATCAGTACCAGCGCGGCGCCGGTTTCGGCGGCCACGCGGCCCAGGGCCGGGTCGTACAGAAGACCGCTCACGTCGTTGACGATCGACGCGCCGCGCGCGATAGCCTCCCGGGCGACCGACGCTTTGTAGGTATCGATCGAAATCGGAACGTCAACGCGCGTCGCGAGCCGCTCGATGACCGGCAGCACGCGCCGCAGTTCCTCGGCCTCGGGCAGCGGTTCGGCGCCGGGGCGCGTCGACTCGCCTCCGACGTCCAGGATGTCGGCCCCATCGGCCACCATCCGGACGCCCGCGTCGATCGCGCGGTCGGCGTCGAAGTGCGCGCCGCCGTCCGCGAACGAGTCGGGCGTGATGTTCAGGATGCCCATGACGAGCGTACGCTCGCCGAGATGGAGAGGCCCTCGCCGCGGTAATGGGACGATGTAGGGGCGCCTCGGCAGCATGTAATTGGCGAGTTGGTGAATTGGAGAGTCAGTGAATTGAATTCACCACGTCACCAATTCACCACGTCACCAACTATTCCTGCGTGAGCGGCTTGTTCAGCGGCGGGATCCCCGGAACGATCGCCGGCCGATCCTTGGCGGTCTTGCGCGTGTCTTCCGGCGCCACGGCAGCGGCGGCGGCCGGCTTGTGCGCCTCCAGCGGCTCGCCCGCGACGATGCGGCGGACCTGCTCGGCGTCGAGCACCTCGCGCGCCAGCAGCTCTTCGGCGATCTTGTCCAGGGCGACGCGATGATCCTCGAGAACCGTCTTCGCGCGCTCGTAATTGAACGTCACGAATCGCTTGATCTCGTGATCGATGCGGATCGCCGTGTCCTCGCTGTAATCCTGGTGCTGCGCGATTTCACGGCCGAGGAAGATCTGCTCTTCCTTCTTGCCGAAGGTGAGCGGTCCCATCGCATCGCTCATGCCCCATTCGCAGACCATCTTGCGCGCCAGCTCGGTCGAGCGCTCCAGATCGTTGCCGGCGCCGGTCGTCATGCCGCCGTTGGTCAGCTCCTCCGCGAGACGGCCGCCCAGCAGGATCGCAATCTGATCGTTCAGATAGTCTCGCGTGTAATTGAACTTGTCCCCTTCCGGCAACTGCATGGTCACGCCCAGCGCCATGCCGCGCGGAATGATCGTGACCTTGTGGACCGGATCGGCGTGCGGCAACAGGACCGCGAGCAGCGCGTGGCCGGCCTCGTGGATCGCCGTGACCTTCTTCTCCTCCTCGGAGATGATCATCGAGCGGCGCTCCGATCCCATGAGGACCTTGTCCTTCGCGAACTCGAAGTCGTGCATGCGGACGGTCTTCTGGTTGTAGCGCGCCGCGTTCAGCGCCGCCTCGTTCACCAGGTTCGCCAGATCCGCGCCGGAGAAGCCCGAGGAACCGCGCGCGATCACGTGGATGTTCACGTCGTCGGCGAGGGGGATCTTCTTCGTGTGGACGGCGAGGATGCCTTCGCGCCCCTTCACGTCGGGACGATTGACGACGATGCGGCGATCGAAGCGGCCCGGACGGAGCAGCGCGGGATCCAGCACGTCGGGGCGATTGGTCGCGGCGACGAGGATCACGCCTTCGTTCGACTCGAAGCCGTCCATCTCGACGAGCAACTGGTTCAGCGTCTGCTCGCGCTCGTCGTGTCCGCCGCCGAGGCCCGCCCCGCGGTGGCGGCCGACCGCGTCGATTTCGTCGATGAAGACGATGCAGGGCGCGTTCTTCTTGCCCTGCTCGAACAGATCGCGCACGCGCGAGGCGCCGACGCCCACGAACATCTCGACGAAGTCGGAGCCGCTGATCGAGAAGAACGGGACGTTGGCTTCACCCGCGACTGCCCGGGCGAGCAGCGTCTTGCCGGTTCCCGGAGGCCCCATCAGGAGCACGCCCTTCGGGATGCGGCCGCCGAGCTTCTGGAACTTCTGGGGTTCCTTGAGGAACTCGATGATCTCCTGCAGTTCCTCCTTCGCTTCGTCTACGCCCGCCACGTCCTTGAACGTGACTTTCTTTTGCGAGCTGGACGAGAGCTTGGCGCGGCTCTTGCCGAATGACAGCGCCTTGTTTCCGCCGCTCTGCATCTGGCGCATGATGAACAGCCAGAAGCCGATCATCAGCAGGATGGGCGCCCAGGAGTACAGGAGCGTCGCCCAGGGACTGGTCGTCTCCGGCTTGGCCGTAATCGTGACCTTGTGATCTACGAGCCGGTTGCCGAGGTCGGTGAACTGCGTCGGGGCGTAGGTCCGGAACTTCTGGCTGCCGTCGCCGCTCGTGGCGATATTCAGGACGCCGGTAATCTCGTTCCCCGTGATGACAACCGACTGAACCTCCGAACTGTCCACATGGCGGAGGAAGTCGGAGAACGAGATCGGCGCTTCGCTGCGCTGGAACGTCGTGGAAAAGTTCCAGATCAGGACCCCCACCACAATGAGGACCATCCAGAACAGCAAGCTCTTGAGGGTCGAGTTCAACCTGGGCCTCCTAAATGCCTGACTTTCAAGAGTATCACGCCTTGCGAGGGGTCCGTGACGCGAAAGTCCTCCGCCACCGACTGCCCGACGACCCACACGATCCGGTCCCGTCCATCGACTACGAGCGGGAGCCCCTCGCGGACGTCCCGGGCGACCTTCCGATCCACGAGAAAATCCTGCAGCTTTCGTGCTCCCGGCCCCCCCAGCGGGGTAAACCGATCCCCCGGCCGGCGGCTCCGGACGCCGAGCGGCAGGTGCACGCTCGCCTCCGCAATGCCGACCTCGGTCCCCCTGCCGGCCCAGCGGAGCGCCTCGCCGTACAGGGCCGGCAGCCTCTCCGCCCCGACCGCGAGCCGCTGAGGGCCGAGCTCGACCTCTCCAGGGATAGACAGCGGAAATGCGAAAGAGTTTCCACCTTCCCGCGCCGGGCTACGGTGGACGAGCCGACGCCTGAGCACGATGCTTCCGCCAGTCCGCGCCGCGGTCTGTCCCGGCAGGCTGACGGACCCCGCCTTCGCCGCTCCCTGGCTCGGGCGCTCCAGGCCCGCGGCCAGCGCCAGCACCTGTTTGATATGGTCGAACGCGATCGGCTTGCGGCCGGCGTGGTGCTGGAGCGCAGCCTGTACCACCCGCGAAGTCAGCGCGGGCGATGCATCTCTGAGACCAGCGATATCAATCCTGATGGCGTCGTCTTCAAATAAGACGATCCGCGCCGCCAGTTTGATTGCTTCGGCCTGAAGAAATTCTTCGTCCTGCCGAGCCAGGGCCGCCTCGCGCGCCAGCACCCCCACGACGCCCGGCGAAAAGTGTGATCGCAGAAACGGAATCAGCTCGTGGCGGACGCGATTGCGGGGGATCGACACGTCCGCGTTGGTCGCGTCCTCCCGGAACGATTCGCCCAATTGCTCGAGAAACGCGCGCAGCGCGGCGCGTTCCACCTCGAGCAGGGGGCGCACGACGCGCCCGGCCCGCGGCTGGATGGCCGCGAGACCGCGCGTCCCGGCTCCCCGCAGGAGCCGGAGCAGGAACGTCTCGGCCTGATCTTCACGGGTATGCGCAACGGCAATGGCGTGGGCGCCGAGCCGATCGGCGGCACGCGCGAGAAAGGCGTATCGCGCCGTCCGCGCGGCGTCCTCCAGGGACCGCTTCTGCGCGCGCGCGAGAGCCGCCACATCGACTCTCTCCGAGATGAACGGCACCCCGATCCGTCCTGCCAGGGCGGCGCAGAACGCCTCGTCGGCGTCCGCATCCGCGCCGCGGAGCTGGTGATTGAGGTGCGCCGCGCCCGCCACCTCGACGACGCCTTCGTCCTGGAGCGCACGCAGGATCAGCAGCAGCGCGACGGAATCCGCGCCGCCCGAAAGCGCGACGAGAATCCGCGCGCCGGGCGCACAGAGCGCCTGCCGCTCGATCGAACGTCGGACGCGCGAGAGGAGATCCATACAGTTGGTGAATTGGTGAATTGGTGATGTGGTGAATTGAGTTGGTGAATTGCACTCTCCAATTCACGAATTCACCAATTCACCAACTCGCCCAATTCGAAAGATGGTGCCGGTGCAGGGACTTGAACCCCGGACAACGCGGATATGAGCCGCGTGCTCTAACCAACTGAGCTACACCGGCAGGAACCGTCGATTATAGCAGGTGCGCGGGGTGCTCCTGGTGCGCTGGGGGCGCGCGGTGCTGCTCAGTCCTCCGTCAGCGCTGCGGCGAGCAGCGGAATCATGATTTCGTGATGTCCGACGAGCGAATATCCCCGGCCGGTTCCGGCAACAGGGCGCGTGACGACGTTCGTCTGCGGGCGATACTGGCGGACGAAATCGAGATTGACGGTCGTCAGCCCGTCGAGCGGTGTCCCCTGGTTGCGCACCAGCGCGACCGCCTTCAGAAACACTTCCGGAAGAACGACCGCCGAACCGCAGTTCAGGTAAACGCCCTGCTGGAGGCGCGCCACGTTCGAGACGAAGTACCGGAAATCGCGGAGGCTTCCCTCGCCGAGGGCCGCGCCCGATGCATCCTTGTGCATGTGGATGATGTCGGTCCCGATGGCCACGTGCACGGTCACCGGCACTTCGAGACGGCCTGCGGCGGCGAGCACGCTGATGTTGGCGTGAGGCGGCTGCAGGCGATGGAGATGATCGACGACAGACCGGCCCAGCCCGTGGCCCGCGGCAACCCCCCGGTTGATGGCGGCGTTCAGCTCGCGGCCGGTCTCCTCGGCCATCCCGAATCGGCCCGGGCCGAGCGCTTCGTCCACGTCCTCGGACGTCGCGCCCGACAGCGCCAGCTCGAAGTCATGGATGACGCCGGCGCCGTTGGTCGCGATCGCGGAGACGAACCCGCGCTCCATCAAGTTGATCAGGACGGGCGAGAGCCCCGTCTTGAGCACGTGCGCGCCAAGTCCCCAGACGATGCCGCGCGAGCCGTTCCGCGCCGCCCGGAGAGCGGCCACGATCGCCTTGAAGTCCGCGCCTGCGAGAATGGACGGCATCGACGAGACGAGACCCGACGCGCCGCTTCCCGCCGCGTACGCGGACGCGAAATCCGCGGCGTTCGCCTTGCTCCGTCGTGATGACAGCGGATACGTCTTCACGCCGGACAGATCGAATTCCTCGTATGGGAACCGCACGAAGAGAGCATAAGCGAAAATGACGAACGCCTACCGCTTTGACTGCGTCATCGCCGCGCAGTACGCCATGAGGTAATCGATCTGCTGCGCGCTGAGGCTTCGGCCCCAAGGCGGCGAGAGGGCCGATCGTCCAGCGGCGGCGCTGCCCTGCGTGATGACTCGGCGTAGATAAGCGGCGTCACGGGCGTTTTTTGACGTGGTCAAATCGGGAGGCGCCGGATTCAGGTTGGACGCGTTCTGGCCGTCTCCTCGACCTTCGTCGCCGTGGCACGTCGCGCAGTACTGCGCGAAGAGGTGCTTGCCTTGTCCGGCGCCGTAAGAAAGCCCTCCCACGCGCTCTTCGGCCCGGATCGCGTCGAGCATCGCGTCGCCAGGAGGCGTCGGTGAGGTCCGCCTGCATCCGCCGGCGGCCACGAGCAGCGGAAGGATCACGACGCCCACGGCGCGCGTCGCCTGTCTCCGGCTCATTGTCTTCCCCCCTGTTCCGCGGACTTCGGTCGACCGCCGTCGACGAGGCTGCTCAGATACGCCGTCAGCGCCCGCGCATCGGCGGCCGAGAGCCCGTAGTCGGGTTGCAGCGTGCCCGGCTTGTACCGCTCGGGATTCGCCAGCCACGCCGCGATCCAGCCCGGCCTCAGCCGGTCCCCCACATCCGACAGCACCGGCCCCACATAGCCGCCCACGGTGCCGAGCTGGTGGCAGCCGACGCATCCAAGCTGCGTATAGAGATCCTGTCCACGCTGCACATCCGCCTCCGAGAATGTCGCGTCGTAGCGATCCAGCGTGTCGTCAAGCAGCACGCTGGTCATGTAGTCGGCGATCGTGGTCGCCTCATCCGGCAGCATGTGAAAGAACGGCATGCGCGCTTCGACGCTGACGCGGACGGCGCCGGGATTCAGGAGGTACTTCGAGATGTAATCGTGTTTGAGTTGGCTCCCGATCCGATCCAGCGGCACGGTCGACAGGGTCCCGCCGAAGCCGCCTACGCTGTGGCAACTCAGGCACCGGTACCGCGTGACGAGCTCACCGAAGTGTCCCGCAGGCGTAAACGGCGGGGGCATCGGACGATTGCGGACGTACGAAACCGGCAGATCCGCCTTTCGGATGCTGGCGAGCGCCAGCGCGATTCTTGCGGCCTCGATCGGGGCAAAGTCGAAAGTCGGCATCATCGAGGTCTGCAACAGGGCGTCCGGGTGGAGCACCTTCAGGAAGATGTAGTTGTCCGCCGTGCGGCGGACGTTCCCTCTTCCGAATGCGAGCTCGTCCGGATTGCGATCCCCGATACCCGCAAGGCTCGGCCCGATGCGTCCCGTGTTCTTCATCGCGCCGAGACGATGACAGCTGGTGCAGCCGCGGCGTTCGAAGATCCCCCGCCCCGCCATGACGGCGCGAGCGTCCTGGTAGGTAACGGGCGGCGGTTCGGGGCCGGTATCCCCGGAGCGGTATTCCTCGAGCAGAAACGCTGTCAGGTCGCGCAACTGGACGTCGGTGAGCCGGTACTGCAGCATCGCGGTCTCCGGCTGAACGCGGTGCGGATCCTTGAGGAAGCTGAACAGCCAGTCGCGCCGCACCTTGTCGCCGATCCGGGTCAGCTCCGGGCCCATCGTCCCGCCGCGTCCGTTGACCGCGTGGCAGCTCACGCACCGCAGCTCGCCGAACAGCGCGCGGCCGTTGGCCGTGTCCGCCTTTTTCCAGTCGACCGTCATGCCTTCGAGCGGCGGAATCGCGCGCTGCGAGAGGAGGAATGCCTGCAACACAGTAATCTCGTCGTTTGACAGGCGGAAGTTGCCCATTTTCGATCGCTCGAGATAGCCCTTCGGGTTCTTCAACCAGCCCGGCAGCCACTCGGGGCGGACCTTGGAACCGAGACTGTCGAGCGCTGGACCGTGAAACGTCAGGCCATCGAAGCCGGGAATATCATGACAACTGAAACAGCCGGACTGGACGATGAGTGCGCGGCCTTCGTCGAGGCGTGGCGCGTCGGGCGCATCGATCGCGCGATGGCACGCTCCGCAGTTCGCTTCGATCGTTTCGAGAGGCCGCATCGGACGGGTGACGAAGGGCTGCGGCTGGTGGGCCGCGTTCAGGTAATCGGTCGCCTGGCCTTGGCCGTCATGGCATGGCGTGCAGCCGAACCGATCGATCGGGTGCGTCGTCAGCCACGTGCCGGGATGCGAGGAGAACGGCTGCGGCGCACCCGCGAAGGACGGATCGTCGATGCCGAGATGACAGGTCCCGCATCGATCGACCCGGTCGAGCTCCGGCAGCCAGATCTGGCGCAGGCCGCCGACACTGGCCGCAGCGGCGAGCTGGTGTGGGTTCTTCACCGTCGCCTCGATCCGTCGGAATCTCGCCTGCGTGGTTCGCCAGTCGGCGACGCCTTCGTGAAACAGGACCCAGGAGAAGATCGCGAGGAACGCGAGACCGAGCGCGGCGAACGCCACGTGAAGCGACGTCGGGGCAGTCTGCTTCATCTCCACGGCCACACCCACGCCCAGTTCGGTCCACGGAAGAGCGTGCCGGTCACCGTCAGGACTACCAGCACGGCGGCGATGAGCGTGAAGACGGTGTTGCTCATGCGGCGCTCCGGAGCGAACCAGCGGCCGGCGCCGGCGGGTCCCCTGTCGACGTACGGCAATGCGAGCAGCGCGACGACCAGCAGGGTCGGCACGATCACGCCGCCGATCAGCGCGGAGTAGTGCACGAGCTCCTGCAATCCCAGGAAATACCAGGGCGCCTTCGCGGGGTTCGGCGTCCGCGTCGGATCGGCGATTTCTTCCAGCGGCGCCATGAAGATCAGCGAAAGCGCGTGAAGCACGACGAGCACCGCGAGCGCGACGAGCAGTTCGCGATAGAGCAGATGCGGCCAGGCGAACACTTCATCGTTGGGATCACGCGATTCCACGGACGCGCGCGGCCGCCTGCTCAGCGACATGAGACCGTAGGTCTTCGACGAGGGCGGGAAGACCCCCGCCACTTCCTCGACGGCGCCCGTCTGCGCGAGGGCGCCGCTCAGGCCGTCCTTGCGCACGCGCCACACGTGCAGCGAGATGAGCATCAGCATCGCCGCCGGCAGGATCACGCAGTGCAGCACGTAAAACCGCAGGAGCGTCATCGGGCCGATCATGTGTCCTCCCAGCAGGAGGAACTTCACCTGGTCGCCTACAACCGGCGCGTACGCCGCGATGTTGGTGCCGACCGTGATGGCCCAGAAGGCGAGTTGGTCCCACGGGAGCAGGTACCCGGTGAACGACAGGCCGAGCGTCAGGAGGAACAACAGAACGCCGACTACCCAGTTGAACTCGCGCGGCGGCTTGTACGATCCGGTCCAGAACACGCGGCACATGTGCAGGAAGACGATCACGACCATGGCGTGCGCCGACCAGCGGTGCATGTTGCGCAGCACCATCCCGAACGTGACGACAAACTGGAGGTCCTTCATGCTGCGGTACGCCTCCGGCGGGTACGGCACGTAATACAGCATCAGCGCCAGGCCCGTGATCGACAGGATCCCGAACAGGATCGCCGAGATGAGGCCGAGGGCGAACGTGTATGTCGGACGCAGCACGTGACGGCTGACGCGCGCTGGATGGATATGGAGGAAGAAGCTCGAGATCATCGCCGCCGCGCGGTCCTTGTCGGTCTGCGGCCAGCCGATCCGGAACACCGATCGGCCGGCGCTGCTGAGCCATTCGGCGGCTCGATGCGCAAGTGGCGGCTTCACAACACGCTCCTCAGGCCCGGAGCCGGAACTCGGGTCCGACAACGTGATCGAGATCGACGATCAGCTGGTCGCGCGGCGACAGCGTGATCGCGTACCACGCGAGCGCCTTGGGCGCAGGCCCGCTGATCACGCGGCCGTTCTCGTCGTAGCGGCTGCCATGACACGGGCATTCGAACCCTGCGCCCGCGTGCCTGACGTTGCAGCCCAGATGCGTGCAGATTGAAGAGATGCAGAAAAGACCGTCCGGGCCGTTGAAGACGAACAGCCGTCGCTCCGGCAGGAACGTCGTCGATCCCGCAGGGAAGTCCGACGCGTTGCCGATCGGAAACCGGCGCGACGGCTCATACAGCACGTTGGGCACGAGGTAGCGGACGGTCGCCCCGCCAAACCCCAGCGTCGCGGCGCCCAGGCCGACGCAGCCCAGGGTAAAGATCGTCCGGCGCTGCAGATCTGGCGACTCGGGACGCTCGTCGCCCGCGCCGTCACGCTTCTCGGTCATCTCCGCACCTCGTCCATCCCCTCGTGATAGAGGCCAAGCGCGGTCTGGGGCGATTCGTCGATCTCGAGCGCTTCCATCGTGATCGCCCGAGTGGGACAGCGGTCCGCACACAGCCCGCACCGGATGCACCGGCGTTCGTCCTTCACGATCGCGCCCAGATCGTCGATTGAGCCGCGGGCGTCGAGGATGGCGTCGAGCTGCGCGCTCGGCACGAGCCGCGCCGCGGGCACGAGCGCGAGACACGCCTCGGGACAGATCTCGACGCACGCGCTGCACAGGATGCATTTGTCGGAATCGAAAATCGTCTCGACGTTGCACCACAGGCACCGCGAGGCCTCGCGGCGCGCGTCCACATCGCTGTAGCCTTCTTCAACCTCTCGAAAGCCGGTGCGTCGCGCCACCGGCACCGTTGGAATGGCCTGACGCGGAATCCGGTCGTAGCGATCGCCGGCGCGATGGAGCTCGACAGGCCTGAAGCGTGCGCGGAGGCGGGGCACCGTTCCACCGCCGAGCGACTCATGGATCGCCAGAGCGGCACGCTTCCCGTCCGCTTCAGCCTCGATCACGATGCGCGGTCCGAAGGCCAGATCCCCGCCACAGTACACGCCGGGCATCGTCGTCGCGAGCGTCCGTGGATCGACGCCGACAAGACCCCGCGGAGTGATTTCGATTTCGCGATCCGCGGCGAGGCACGAGGTGTCTGGCCGCTGCCCGACCGCGAGGATGATCGTGTCCGCATGCGTCAGGCGCTCGCTGCCGGCGACGAAAGTCGGGTTGAAGCGCCCGCTGGCGTCGAAGAGCGATGACACCTCGAGCGTCTCCAGACCCACGGCGCGACCGTTCTTGCCGAGGATCGCTTTCGGTCCGCGACCCGGCAAGAGCGTGATGCCTTCTTCCTCGGCTTCACGTATTTCATCGGGATGCGCGGGCATCTGGACGCGCGACTCGAGCGAAAGCAGTTCGACGTGCCTGGCGCCGAGCCGCAGAGCGGTACGCGCAGCGTCGATGAACGCGTTGTCGTATCCCCACGCCTGCAGCAGGTGTTCGGCGGGAGCGGGAAGCTGCGCGGTCTCTTCCGATGCCGCGTACCTCAGGGCGGTGCGCGCCACGTCGATCGCCACGTTGCCGCCGCCGATTACGACGACGCGCTCGCCAAGCGCGACGCGATAACCGAGGTTGGCGTTCAGCAGGAAGTCGACGCCGTTGATGACCCCGTCGAGGTCCGCACCGGGGATGTCCAGTGGGCGCCCCTGCGTGGCACCAAGCGCCAGAAAGATCGAGGAGAAACCATTGCGCCGCAGATCGCCGACGGTGAAGTCGCGTCCGAGGCGCCAGTTCGTCTTCAGCTCTACCCCGAGCGCCAGAATCTGATCCACCTCCGCCCGGATGAGATCGCGCGACAGCCGATACTCCGGCACGCCTTGGTACAGCATGCCGCCGACGACAGCCGCCGCTTCGAAGATGGTGACGCGGTAACCCAGCAACGCGAGGTCGTGCGCGCAGCTGAGGCCGGCCGGCCCTGCCCCGACAATACCGACACGAGCGGCTCCATCTGGGCCGGCAACCGCGAGCCGCATCGGCGTCAGGTCCATGGGCTCGGCGCGCAGGGTATTTTCAACGCCGTGACGCTCGGTCAGGGTCCGCTTCAGCGCCCGGATGGAAATCGGCTGATCGATCACGCCGCGCCGACAGGTCGATTCGCACGGATGCGCGCAGATCCGGCCGCAGATCGACGCGAGGGGATTCGGCGCCCGCGCAATCCGGTAGCCGCGTTCGCTATCTCCTTCCGCAACCGCGCGAACATACCCGCCCGCGTTAGTGCGGACCGGACATCCCGTGCGGCAGGGGATCAGATCGAGGAAGTACCGGAAATCCGGGACAACCGCCGCATAGGAACGCGCAGCCATGTGCCGCCGTCAGCGCGCGAGGACGAAATCCACGGTCGCCGGCTTGTCGGCTGCGACGGTCAGAGGCTTGGCTGGCGCCTTGGCCTTCGCATGCCAGACGGCAAGCGTGTAGCTGCCGGGGGGGACGCCGTCGATCGCGTAGCGCCCGTCCTTGCCGGTCACGGCGAAGAACGGGTTCTGCAGAACGACGATGAATCCCTCCATCTCCGTGTGGACGCGACAGAGCAGCGTATACACACACGGGAATTTCGCGCACTTGCTGAACACGTACTCCTTCGTCTGACCCTGCGGCCACGTGCCGAGGTTGAATTTCTCGTTGTCGGGCGAGAACACGTTGTGGGCTGTCGGGTCGTCGTTCAGAAAGCGCACCGTCGCCCCTGCGAGAACCGGCAGCACGTGCGGGACGAACTGCATCTTGCTCTGATCCATCGTGGCCGCCTTGCCGGGCGGAAACGTACCGACCGCGCTCTGCACGTACACCACCGCATCCCCGCTCGATGCTGCGCCGGTAACCTTGACGGTGCCGGTGACGGTCGTGCCGGCGGCGACCGCGATGGTGTGATTGAGGGATAGCAGCGCCGCGCCGACGAGAAGCGTGCCACTTGCAATTGAAAGCCGTTTCAATGGAGTCTCCCTGCGCTCAGAACGCGAAACGAACGAGCGCATTCAACGAGTGGTTCTGTCCCTGGTGAAAGTCGCGCTGGTACTCGAGCATGGCCTTGACGTTGGCGCGGATGAGCGCGCTCACATTGAAGACGCCGGTCTTCAGCGTCGGTACGCTCCGATCGCCGGGTGTCACGGCCTCGTAGCGAACGGTGCCCTGGAGCCACGGATAAATGAGGTAGTCGCCCTGCACGAACACCGCCTTGTAATCAGGTTCGAAGACTGCGCCCAGCGGGCGGCCGTCGGTGAAGAGTTGCAGCGAGTCGGTGCC
Organism: Vicinamibacterales bacterium; assembly: GCA_035495955.1. GTDB lineage: Bacteria > Acidobacteriota > Vicinamibacteria > Vicinamibacterales > 2-12-FULL-66-21 > JAICSD01. Next base: position 165,964 of record DATJFE010000075.1, read on the forward strand.
GTGCACGTAGGCGCCAAAAACGTTCAGATCCTCATAAAAGGCGCTCGCGTAGACGCCGGTCCTGAGAAAATGGAGATCCTGCAGGCTCTGCGCAACGTCGGCGTCTGACGTCGACGGAAAATCGATGCCCTTGCCGTCACCTCGGTACGCGAAGACTCCGACACGGAGCGAGTTGTCCCGCCAGTTCTTCTCGGGGACCTGCGCGCCGCCGGTGTCGCCGTCGAGGCCCATGCCGCCGAACTTGTAGTCAAACCGCGCGTAGACGTCCTTCGCGTTGTTGCCGTCGAACCGTCCGGCCGGTCCAGGGCCTATGCCGTTGGCGAGTCCCGCCACCCAGAGGGCGCGATGCGCGATGATGCCGTAGCCCTCGATCCCGCGGACGATCGCCGGAATCGAGATGGGCGCCGGGCTCACGTCCTCGGTGAGGCCGGTCCCGCCGTTCAAGCCGATTGGGTTGTAGGCGAACAACGAATCGATCGCCGCGTCGGTGGAGAGCCACATCTCCTGGAACCCGTCGGCGACGTTGGGGGCGAACTTGCCCATCCGGAAGTGAAACAGGTCCTCGCGGCCGAACGGCGAATCGAACTGCAAGCGCGCGTGCTCGAGCTCGACGGAAACGGAACTGTCAGGGTTCTCGCCAAACGTCACTTCCGCGAGATACGACACGTGCTCGCCGAGCGTCCCCGCGCCGAAGATGTTGGCTTCCTGCGGGAACTGCAGGTCGTTCTTCACGCGCGTGACGCTCCCGTCCTCGTTGAGCGACGAGGTGTTGACGTCCGCAAACTTGATATTGACGGCGAGTGGTACGGCGCTGGAAATTTCACCGGGCCATACGGATTTCGGCCAGAGCTTCTTATAAGCGGGCGCGCCCAGGCTGACAGGCGGCTGCTTGACCATTTCCTCCGTCTCACCCGGCATTCGATAGCCGCGTAACCTGAACGCCTCTCCGAATGGGTTGAGCTTCGGAAAGACGATGTGGCAGGTCTGACAGCTCGTTTGATATTTGCGCGCAAACGCTGGAACGGCATACGCCGTCGAAGCGGTCGCGACAAGGACGAGCAGTACCAAGGTCGCGCGCACTATCCTGGACGCTGAGCGCTGTGAGATCACCATGTACCTCCCGGCGCGCCAGTGGTCAGGCGTGCCTGCACTCAGTTCAGCAACCAGACAGCCAGACGAGCTCATGGGCCGCTCGCTGGGAAATGGGCCTGTTTTGATGAAATTGAGCAGAGTCGCCGAGGGTGAGTCTTCTCGATGTCTGTCAGAGAATCTGACACTTACGACTAAGTGACATATTTGGAGATGTTTAGGTTATGTCCGAGAATCGGGCAGATGCGCGAGATTCAGTTCGTGGATCTTCCGGTAGAGCGTGTCACGCGAAATCCCCAGCATTCGCGCCGCGAGACGCTTGTTACCGTGTGATTGGCGGAGAGCTTCGGAGATCGCCCAGGCCTCGAGCTCGGCGAGGCGGAGGGGCACGTGCGACGCATCGCTGCTGGGCTGGTCGGCTGCTTCACCACGGTGCCGGAGCCAGCCCTGCACATCTTCGGCGTCGATGACGTGCCGATCGGCAGGCAGCGTCAGACTGACGCCTTCGAGAAGGTTCTCCAGTTCGCGGATGTTTCCCGGAAACGAGTAGCGTCCCAGCAACTCGAGCGCAGCGGGCTCGATCCGGTTCACGGCGTGCACCCCGCGCTCACGGATCGCGGAAAGGAAGTGCGCCGCGAGCAGTGGCAGATCCTCACGGCGCTCGCGGAGCGGGGGGATCTCGATCACCAGGACGGAGAGGCGGAAGAACAGGTCCTGGCGCATCCGTGCATCACGCATCGAGAGGAGGGTCCGGTTGGAGGCGGCGATGACGCGCACGTTGACCTGTCGGCTGTCGAGTCCGCCAACCGGCCGCACCTCACCGTCCTGCAGGACACGCAGCAGCTTGGCCTGAGCCTCGAGCGGCAACTCGCCGATTTCGTCGAGGAACAGGCTACCGCCATGCGCGGCCACGAACAGTCCGGGGTGATCGGTGAAGGCCCCGGAAAACGCACCGCGGCGGTGCCCGAACAGTTCGCTTTCGACGAGATCGCGCGGAAGCGCCGCACAGTTGATCGGCACGAACGGCCGCTTCGCGCGGCGGCTGTTGGCGTGGACCGCGCGTGCGATCAGTTCCTTTCCAGTGCCGGTCTCTCCCAAGATCAGGGCGGGAGTGTCGCTCCGGGCGGCTGCTTCTGCCCGGTCCATGACGGCGTGCATCCGGGCGGATCGGCTAATGACCCGCTCGAAGCCGTAACGGATAGCGACGAGCCGATCGAGGTGGTCGACGCGGTCGCGGAGCTCGGCAGCCTCCAAGACCCGCGCGACTTCCTTCAAAACGACCTGCTCGGCGTACGGCACCGGCACGAAATCCTCCGCGCCGCGGCGCATCGCTTCGGTCGCGTGCTCCACCGTCGGATGCGCGCTCATCAGCAATACGGCGACGTCGGGCCGGCTCTCCTTCGCCTTTTGCAGAAGATCGAGGGCGCCCAGGCCTGCGCCCGACTCGCAGAGGATGACGAGACGCAGTGCGGGTCGATGGCGGATCTCCGCTAGCACGGAGGCATCGTCGTCGCCGCGGTGCAAAGCAGGACGATAGTCCGCGAGGAGACCGCAGAGTGCGCTGTTCAGGTCCGGATCGCGCCCGACTAACAAGATCCGCGATTCGGCCGACGCGCTCGGCACCGGAGTAATCGCGGAATGGGCTGTGGACACTTGGGATGAGGGTGATCGTACCTAGCATCGCCGCCGCAAGCGCGCCTGTCAACCGCGCGCCCGCATGCGAAGCCGTCGGGATGTCTCTACACAATCAACATCGCGTCTCCGTAGCTGTAGAAGCGATAACGCTCCGCTATCGCCGCGCGATACGCCTCCAGCACGAGCTCTCTGCCGCCGAACGCCGCCGTCAGCATCAGCAACGACGACTTCGGCAGATGAAAGTTCGTCAGCAGGCTGGAGACGACGCGGAACTGGTGGCCCGGATAGATGAACAGGTTTGCGTCGGCCGAACCCGCAATCGGACGTCCGCCGCCGCGCAGCGCCGCGTCCTCCAGGGCCCTCGTCGTCGTCGTCCCGACGGCGACGATGCGACGGCCGGTGTCGAGCGCCGCGTTGATCTGCGACGCCGCCCTCTCCGAGATCTCGTACGGCTCCGCGTCAACGACGTGCGCTTCCACATCGTCGGTGCGGACCGGCTTGAAGGTCCCGTAGCCGACGTGAAGCGTGATGTTCGCGCGCTCGACGCCGGCGGCGTCGAGCGACTGAAGGAGGGGCCGATCGAAATGAAGGCCCGCCGTCGGCGCGGCGATCGATCCGCGCCGCTCGGCAAAGACCGTCTGGTATCGCTCGCGGTCCGCCTCTGTGTCGTGGCGGTGGATGTACGGCGGCAGAGGCACATGACCGATCGCATCGACGATCGCATCGACGGCGCCGCCGGTTTCCGCCCACAACCGAATCCTCCGGCGGCCGAAAAACCGCCGTTCCAGTACTTCGGCGATGAGCGTACCGGCGCTGCCCTCGAAGCGAATCCGCGCGCCCGGTTTGAGCTTCTGTCCTGGATGAACGAGAACGGTCCAGATCTCAGCGCCCTGGGGACCGGCGTCCGCCTCTTCCCTGCGCACGAGCAGGCACTCCACGGCGCCGCCAGAGGGAATCCGGCGACCGAGCAGCCGCGCGGGGAACACACGACTGTTGTTGGTGACAACCAGGTCTCCCGATCGCAGCATTCCGGGAAGATCGCCGATCGAGCCGTGGCTGAGTCGGCCGCTTCGTCGTTCGAGCGTCAGCAGGCGCGACTGTCCTCGCGGCGCTGGCTGCTGCGCAATGAGTTCCGCGGGCAGTTCGAAATCGAACTCAGCAACCCTCAAGACTGGGGTGCCTCGCCACCTTCAACCTCGGCGTTAATCTTGCACTCTACGGCACAGATTGTAATGGTCGAAGCATTACGGCCCGCACGCGATCCGCTTACGCCGACTGAAGGCGCGCCGAACGAGCCCGCGCCGGTCGTCGTCGACGCGCCGGTCGGCGTCCAGAACATCCCGCTGACGGTTCTTGCGGTCATCGCGGTGATTCTGCTGCTTCAGTTCGCGAGCGTGGTGTTCATTCCGGTCGTGATTGCAATCCTGATCAGCTACTCGCTGAGTCCGTCCGTCGCCTCGCTGCAGAAGGTGGGCATTCCGGCGTCGATCGGGGCGGGGATCGTCGTACTCCTGCTCCTCTCGCTGCTCGGCGTGGGCGGCTATAAGCTGTCGGGCGAACTCGGGCAGATCATCGATCAGGTGCCCACGGCGACGCAGCGGATTCGCGCCCGGATGCGGGCGCAGCAGGTCCAGCGGGGCGGCGTCGTCGACAAGATGCAGCGCGCGGCGAAAGCCGTCGAGAAGACCGCGAACGAAGCGACGCCGGACTCGCCGTCGCCCGGAGAGGTCCAGCAGGTCGCCGTCGTGCAGCCGGCATTCAGCGTGTCCAACTATTTATGGTCCGGCGGTATGACCGTATTGAACGTCGCGGGACAATTCGTGCTCATCGTCTTTCTCGTGTACTTCTTCCTCGTCACCGGCGATCTGTACAAGAGGAAGCTGGTGAAGATTGCGGGGCCGACGTTCACCGAAAAGAAGCTGACGGTGCAGATCCTCGACGAGATCAACCGTCAGATTGAAAACTTCATGCGCGTTCAGGTCCTGACGAGCGTGCTCGTCGCCGTGGCGACGTCGCTCGCGCTCTGGTGGCTCGGGCTTCAGCAGTACGTGATCTGGGGTCTCATGGCCGGCATCTTCAACTCGATTCCCTATCTGGGGCCTGTGATCGTGACCGGCGGCCTCGGGATCGTGGCCTTCATGCAGTTCGACAACTTCGAGCAGACGTTCACGGTGTGCGGCATCGCGTTCGCGATCACGAGCCTCGAGGGATTCCTGCTGACGCCAGCGCTCATGAGCCGCGCCGCGCGGATCAATTCGGCGGCCATCTTCACCGGCCTGCTCTTCTGGAGCTGGGTCTGGGGCGTCTGGGGGACCATCCTGGCCGTCCCGATGCTGATGATGGTCAAGGCGGTCTGCGATCACATCGAAGACCTGCAGCCGATCGGCGAACTGCTGGGCGAATGAAGCGAGGAGCGTCCGGTTTAGAGCTGCTGCGCCGCTGGGCACGGCTGTTCGATAGCGCCTTCAGAATCCCGGGCACGAATCTCACCTTCGGCCTCGATCCGCTGATCGGCCTCATCCCGGGCATCGGCGACCTGGCGTCGCCTGTTTTTTCGCTGCTGATCATCTGGCACGGCGCGAAGCTGCGCGTACCGAAGGTCGTCCTGGCACGGATGGTCCTGAACGCCCTCATCGACGCCGTGGTCGGCGCCGTGCCGGTCATCGGAGATGCGCTCGACTTCGCGTGGAAGGCGAACGACTGGAATATGGCGCTGCTCGAGCGTCATGCGATGCCCGGACAGCGCGCGACGTCCGGCGACTGGCTGTTCGTGATCCTCTGCATCCTCGTCGTGACGGTCGCAGCCTTCGTCCCCCTGTTGGTGGCCTGGCTCGGCATTGTCTGGCTGCGCAGCCATCTCTTCGCGCCGTGAGCGTCGAGCCCGGGGCACCCCGCCAGCATCGAGCCGACGTTTTGGGATAAAAAGGTCTGCTGTGCACATGCGATCGATGAGAGTCTGGCCAGGCAGCCCTTACCCGCTCGGGGCGACGTGGGACGGCGTGGGCGTCAACTTCGCGCTGTTTTCCGAACACGCGTCACGCGTCGAACTGTGCCTGTTCGACTCGACGGCGGCCGAAAGCGAATCGCTGACGATTCCGCTCGGCGAGCACACCGACATGGTCTGGCACGGCTACCTGCCCGACGTGCGGCCGGGCCAGCTCTACGGCTATCGCGTCCACGGACCGTACGATCCGGACAAAGGACACCGATTCAATCCCAACAAGGTCGTCATGGATCCGTACGCGCGGGTGATCGGCCGCACGGTCCTGTGGGACACGTCGCTGTTCGGCTTCCGGCCCGGCGAAGACGACACGACTTTCGACGACAGAGACAGCGGCGCGCACGCGCCGTTGTCGGCGGTCGTGGACAGCGCGTTCACGTGGGGCGACGATCGGCCGCTTCGCATCCCCTGGCACGAGACGTTGATCTACGAGCTCCACGTCAAAGGCTTTACTGCGCTGCATCCCGAGATCCCCGAATCGCTGCGCGGCACCTATCTCGGCCTGGCGTCCGAGCCGGCGATCCAGCATCTGGTCTCGCTCGGCGTGACGGCCGTCGAGCTGATGCCGGTCCATCACCATGTCGACGAATGGCATCTCGTCCAGCGCGGGCTGAGGAACTACTGGGGCTACAACACGCTGGCCTACTTTGCGCCCGACACGCGCTACGCGGCGTCGGCGTCGCCGCTCGAAAGCGTGCGCGAATTCAAGATGATGGTGCGCGCGCTCCACGCCGCGGGCCTCGAAGTCATTCTCGACGTCGTCTACAACCACACGGCCGAGGGCAATCATCTCGGGCCGACGATCTCGCTGCGCGGAATCGACAACAGCACGTACTACCGGCTGCAGCCCCACGCCGCCCGGTACTACGAGGACTTCACGGGCTGCGGGAACACGCTGAACATGCGCAGCCCGCGCGTGCTGCAACTGATCATGGACAGCCTGCGCTACTGGGTCACGGAGATGCACGTCGACGGGTTCCGGTTCGATCTCGCGAGCGCGCTGGCTCGTGAGTTGCACGCCGTCGACAAGCTCGGTGCATTCTTTGACATCATCCACCAGGACCCGATCCTCTCGCAGGTGAAGTTGATCGCCGAGCCGTGGGACCTGGGGGAAGGCGGCTATCAGGTCGGAAACTTTCCGACGAAGTGGACGGAATGGAACGGCAAGTATCGCGACGCCGTCCGCCGCTTCTGGCGCGGCGACGGCGGCGCCGTTTCCGAGCTCGCGACGCGTCTTTCGGGCAGCAGCGATCTCTACGAGCAGAGCGGACGCCGGCCGTACGCGAGCATCAACTTCATCACCGCCCACGACGGCTTCTCGCTCGCGGACCTCGTGAGCTACAACGACAAACACAACGAATCCAACGGCGAGCACAACGCCGACGGCGAGAACCACAACCTGAGCTGGAACTGCGGCGCCGAAGGGGACACGGCGGATCCCCACATACTGACGCTGCGCACCGCGCAGCGCCGCAACTTCATGGCGACCCTGCTCCTCTCGGTCGGCGTCCCGATGATCAACGGCGGCGACGAATTGTGCCGCACGCAGCGCGGCAACAACAATGCGTACTGCCAGGACAACGAGATCAGTTGGACGGACTGGACGCCGACGCCGGATCGGCGGGACTTTCTCGAATTCACCCGCTGCCTCATCCGGATCTGGAAGGAAAACGCGGTGCTGCGTCGCCGCAAGTTCTTTCAGGGGCGACGGATTCGCGGGGCCGAAGTGCAGGACATCGCGTGGCTGGATCCGTCGGGCGCCGAGATGACCGACGAGATGTGGAATTCGCCCGAGGTCCGCGGACTCGGCGTGCGGCTGAACGGCGACGCGATTCAGGAAGTCGACGAGCGGGGCGCGGCCATCGTCGGCGACACGCTGCTGCTGATCCTGAACGCGAGCGACCAGCCGCTCACGTTCACGATGCCGCCGACGGCGCCCATCGAGCGCTGGGACACGCTCATCGACACCACGGAACCCTGGCGGGCGCCGCGACGTTTGAGCGCGGGCGATCGGTACGAGCTCCCGGGACGCGCGATGGCGGTTCTGAAGCTGAACAACCGCAAGGACGATCTGCGGCGCGCGGCCGACTGGGAGCCGGAGGGAATCTTGTAATTTGGGAATTTGGGAATTTGAAAATATGAGTTCGGTGAATTGTTAAATGGCGAAAAGAGCCGCGAAGGGGGAATCACCGGCGGTGCCGCTCGATCCCGGACTGCCACGGCGCGTCGTCATCGAGAACGTCATGCCGCAGGTGGACGAAGGACGGTTTCCGGTCAAGCGGACCGTTGGAGAGGACGTCATCGTCGAGGCCGACATCTTCGCCGACGGACACGATGCACTGGCGGCGGTCGTGCTGTGGCGGCGGGCCGGCAAGACCGCGTGGCACGAGGCGCCCATGGAGGCGCTCGGCAACGATCGCTGGCGCGCGGCGTTCACGACCGCGGACTTCGCCGGCTACGAGTTCACCGTCGAGGGCTGGGTCGATCTGGGCGCGACGTGGCGGGGGGCGCTCGACAAGAAGATCGCGGCCGGACAGGACGTATCGAGCGAGCGGCTCGAGGAACGGACGCTGCCGAAAGACGGCGGTCGCAGCCGGGGCACGCGATGGCCGCGTATTCTGCGCGTCGTCGTCGAACGCCAGCGCGCCCGCTTCGGCGCGTGGTACGAGATGTTTCCGCGATCGGCCGGCAGCGATCCCTCGCGCGGCGCGACGTTCAGGGAAGCGGAAGCGCGGCTTCCCTACGTGGCCGCGATGGGGTTCGACGTGCTGTATCTGCCGCCGATCCACCCCATCGGACGGAGCTTTCGCAAGGGACGAAACAACGCGCTGACGCCAGCGGCGGGCGATCCCGGCAGCCCGTGGGCGATCGGATCGGACGAAGGCGGCCACACGGCGGTCGAGCCGGGGCTCGGCACGCTGAAGGACTTCGCGCACTTCGTGAAGGCGGCCGCGGCCCAGGGCCTGGAGATCGCGCTGGACATCGCGTTCCAGGCGTCGCCCGATCATCCGTACGTGAAAACGCACCCGTCGTGGTTCCGGCACCGGCCGGACGGCACGATCAAGTACGCCGAGAATCCGCCGAAGAAATACCAGGACATCTATCCGTTCGATTTCGAATCCGAGGACTGGTCGGCGCTGTGGCGCGAGCTCAAAGGCGTGATCGAGTTCTGGATCGCGCGGGGCGTGAACATTTTCCGCGTCGACAATCCGCACACCAAGCCGTTCGCGTTCTGGGAGTGGGCGCTCGGCGAGATCCGCGCCGCGCATCCCGACGCGATCTTCCTGTCCGAGGCGTTCACGCGGCCGAAGGTCATGCGCTATCTGGCGAAGGTCGGATTCTCCCAGTCCTACTCCTACTTCACGTGGCGCAATACGAAAACAGAGCTCGAGGCGTATTTCACCGAGCTGACGCAGACAGGGGTGGCCGAGTACATGCGGCCGAACCTGTTCACGAATACCCCTGACATCCTCCACGAGTATCTGCAGACCGGCGGCCGGCCGGCGTTCCAGGCGCGCCTGGTCCTCGCCGCCACGCTCGGAGCGAGCTACGGCATCTACAGCGGGTTCGAATTGTGCGAGAACACGCCGGTCAGGCCCGGGAGCGAGGAGTATCTCGATTCTGAAAAGTACGAGATCAAGATCCGCGATTACGAGCGGGCCGACAGTCTTGCCGAGCTGGTCGCGCGAATCAACGCGATCCGCCGGGAGCACCCGTCACTCCAGTTCGATCGCGGCCTCGCGTTTCACGAGACCGACAATCCGCAGCTCATCTGCTACAGCAAACGCGCTCCCGACGGAAGCGACCCGATTCTGGTCGTCGTCAATCTCGACCCGTTCAACATGCAGCACGGCCACATCCACCTGCCGCTGGCGGAATGGAAGTTTCCGCCCGACACCGACATCGAGGCGCACGATTTGCTGTCGGATGAAACCTATTTCTGGCGCGGCGAGTCGAACTACGTGCGGCTCGACCCGCAGGTGCGGGTCGCGCACGTGATCGCGGTGCGCCATGGCTGATCCGTACTGGTACAAGGACGCGATCATCTACGAGGCGCACGTGCGCGCCTTCTTCGACAGCAACAACGACGGCATCGGCGATTTTCCCGGTCTGACGAGCAGGCTCGACTACCTGCAGGCGCTCGGCGTCAACACGCTGTGGCTGCTGCCCTTCTACCCCTCGCCGCTGCGCGACGACGGGTACGACATCGCCGATTACGAGGGCATTCATCCGAGCTACGGCACGATCCAGGACTTCGAGCGCTTCATGGAGGAGGCGCACAAACGCGGCATCCGCGTGATCACCGAGCTCGTCATCAACCACACATCCGATCAGCACCCGTGGTTTCAGGCGGCGCGCCGCGCGCCGGCGGGATCGCCCGAGCGCGACTTCTACGTCTGGAGCGACACCAACCAGAAGTACCAGGGTGTGCGGATCATCTTCACCGACACCGAAACGTCGAACTGGTCGTGGGACGACACCGCCAAGGCGTTCTACTGGCACCGGTTCTTCCATCACCAACCGGACCTGAATTTCGACAACCCGCGCGTGCTCGACGCCGTCATGAAGACGATGCGGTTCTGGATCGACCGCGGCGTCGACGGCTTGCGGCTCGACGCCGTGCCGTATCTGATCGAACGCGAAGGGACCATCTGCGAGAACCTCGAGGAGACGCACGAGATCCTGCGCACGATCCGGCGCGCGCTCGACGAGCGGTATGGCGATCGCATGCTCATCGCGGAGGCGAACCAGTGGCCCGCCGACGTGCGCCCGTACTTCGGCGAGGGAGACGAATGCCACATGGCGTTCCACTTCCCGCTGATGCCGAGAATGTTCATGGCGCTGCGGCAGGAAGACCGCCATCCGATCACCGAAATCATGCGCCAGACGCCGGATATTCCCGAGAACTGCCAGTGGGGGCTGTTCCTGCGGAACCACGACGAGTTGACGCTTGAGATGGTGACGGACGAGGAGCGCGATTACATGTACCAGGCGTACGCCGCCGATCCGCGGATGCGCATCAACGTCGGCATCCGCCGCCGGCTCGCGCCGCTGGTCGAAAACAGCCGGCGCCGGATCGAGCTGTTGAACTCGCTGCTGTTCTCGTTTCCAGGGACTCCCGTCATCTATTACGGCGACGAGATCGGGATGGGCGACAACTTCTATCTCGGCGATCGGAACGGCGTGCGGACGCCCATGCAGTGGACGGGCGATCGCAATGCCGGGTTCTCGCGCGCCGACCCCGCGCAGCTCTACGCGCCGCTGATCATGGATCCGGTGTACGGCTACCAGGCGATCAACGTCGAGAGCCAGGAACGCGCTCCGTACTCGCTGCTGAACTGGATGAAGCGGCTCATCGCGCTGCGCAAGCAGTTCAAGGTGTTCGGCCGCGGGACGTTCGAGTTCCTGCCGGCGGCGAACCGGAAGATTCTCGCGTACGTCCGGCGCTACCAGGACGAGCTCGTGCTGTGCGTCGCGAATCTCTCGCGAACGGTGCAGCCCGTCGAGCTCGATCTGTCCGCGTTCAAGGGCATGACCCCCGTCGAGATGCTCGGGCTCACGGAGTTTCCCCGCATCGGCGATCTGCCGTACTTCCTGACGCTGCCGGGCTACATGTTCTACTGGTTCCGGCTGCAGCCGACGCCTCTGCCGATCGCCGTGCAGCGCCCGCCGGATGCCGTCGTCGCGCGCGAGCTCGTCGCGGAGTCGCTGCCCGCCTTCTTCATGGGCGTGGCGTGGGACACGCTGCTCGACGGCAACGTCCGCACGCTCATCGAGCGGGAGTCGCTCGGGCCGTTCCTGCAGCGCCAGCGATGGTTCGGCGGCAAGGCGCGCGCCCTGCGCTCGGTGCGCTTCGTGGACTGGGGCCTGCTCCGGAAAGGCATGCACCCGCTGTTCCTGACGATCGTGCAGGCGGATTACAAGGACGGCGCGCGCGAGCAGTATTTCGTGCCGCTCGCGGTCGTCGCGGGGGCCGACGCGGATGCCGTGATGGCGCACGCGCCGCACCTTGGCGTCGCGCGCATCACCGGCGCGCGAAAAGGACTGATCGTCGACGCCGCCGGCGACGAACGCCTGGGGCACGCGATCCTCGAATCGCTCGATCGGCAGGAGTCGCTGCGCACGAAGCGCGCGGCGGGCCGTCTGCGCCGGACTCCGGCGTACGACGCCATCCGCGGCAGCGGGTCGCTCGTCGCGCGGCGGATGGGCGCCGAACAGAGCAACACATCCATCGTGCTCGGCGATCGCCTGATCGTGAAGCTGTTCCGCCGCGTCGAGGCGGCGCCGAATCCCGACGTCGAGATCGGTGAGCAGCTCACGACGCGGACGACGTTCCGGCGGGCCCCGCGCGTGGCGGGCTTCATGGAGTATGAACCTGCCGGGGAACCGGTCGGGCATCTCCTTGTCGCCCACGAGTTCATCGCGGGGCAGGCCGATGGATGGAACCATGCCCTCAGCGAGCTCGATCGGTTCTACGAAGAGGTTCAGCATCGCGGCGAGCTGCCGCCGGAGCTGTCCTCGCTGCCGGCGCGCGGCGCGCGCGGCTCGGACGTCGTCTGGCGGCTGAGCGCGGTTCCCGCGCCCGCGATCATCGACGATCTGACGGGCGCGTACGTGGAGAGCGCGCAATTGCTCGGCCGGCGGACCGCGGAGCTTCACGCCGCGCTCTCGAGCGACACCTCGTCGCCGGTGTTCTCACCCGAGCCCTTCACGCGAGAGGACGTCGCGAGGGTCGCCGCCGACGCCCTGTCTCAGGTCCAGCGCGCGCGCGACCTCATGAAGTCCGACGCGATCGGCCGCGTCGAGCGGCTGCTGCACGAGATCCGCGACAGCCACAGCGCCCGGGCGATCAACCTGACCGCGTCGAGAATCCGCATTCACGGCGACTACCACCTCGGGCAGGTGCTCTGGGCGGAGTCCGATTTCTATCTGCTCGATTTCGAGGGCGAGCCGGCGCGCGCCATCGAGGAACGCCGCCGCAAGGAATCGCCGATGAAGGACATCGCCGGCATGCTGCGCTCCTACGGCTACGCGGCGTACGCGGGACTGTTCGCGCGGGTCGGCGGCCGCTCCTCCGAATGGGATCGCCTCGAGCCATGGGCGCGGACGTGGCAGCGCTGGACGAGCGCGGCGTTCCTCAAAGGCTATCTCGGCGTCCCCGCCGCGGCGGCGCTGCTTCCCGTCGATCCGGTACAGCGCGCGTCCCTCCTGGACCTGTTCCTGCTCGACAAAGCGCTGTACGAACTGAACTACGAGCTGAACAACCGGCCCGACTGGGTGCGCATCCCGCTGCGCGGACTGGAGGAGCTGCTCGGATGAGCGAGTTCGGCGCGATCGTCGCTCCCGAGGGCGTACGGTTTACGCTGTGGGCGCCGGGCGCACGATCGATCGATCTGATTCGCCGCGATCCCACGGGGGCCGTCGCGATCGCGCGCCTCGCACGGGCGTCGCGGCAGAGCGCCTGGCAGATCCTCGTGCGCGGCGCCGCCGCCGGCGATCGGTATGCGTACGTGAAGGACGGCGGCGAGCCAAGGCCGGATCCTGCCAGCCGATTTCAGCCGGACGGCGTGCACGGCTGGTCGCAGGTCGTCGATCCGGCGGCGTTCGCCTGGACGGATGCCGGGTGGGCGGGCCTCGACCCCGGGGGCACCATCATCTACGAGCTCCACGTCGGCACCTTCACGCCCCCCGGCACGTTCCGGAGCGCGATTGGAAAACTGCCGTATCTTCGAGATCTCGGGATCACCGCAGTCGAGCTGATGCCTCTCGCCGATTTCCCGGGACGCCGGAATTGGGGGTACGACGGCGTCGCGCTCTTCGCGCCGTCGCGCGCCTATGGAACGCCTGACGATCTCCGCGCCTTCGTCGACGCGGCGCACGCCCACGGACTCGGCGTGATTGTTGACGTCGTCTACAACCATCTCGGACCCGAGGGCGCGTACCTTCCGTTCTTCAACCCGCAATTCCTCACGTCGAAGCACGCGACGCCCTGGGGCGACGCGGTCAATCTGGACGACGAGGGGAGCGCCGTCGTGCGGCGTCTGCTCGTCGACAACGCGCTGCACTGGATTCGGGAGTATCACGCGGACGGCCTGCGGCTCGACGCGACGCACGCGTTGATCGACGCGAGCCCCACACATTTCATCGCCGAGCTCGCCGGCGCCGTCCACGCGGCCGCGAGGACGCCTGACGGGTCGACGCGGCGTCCGCTCGTCTTCGCGGAGGACCATCGCAATCTCGCCGCCATGGTCGAGGACCCTTCCCGCGGCGGCTGGGACCTCGACGGCGTCTGGGCCGATGACTTTCACCACGTCGTCCGGAAGATGCTGGCGGGCGACGACCATGCGTACTACGTCGACTACCGCGGTGACGCGCTCGAGCTCGCGTCCACGCTGTCACGCGGGTGGCTCTACACCGGCGAGATGTCGGCGCACCAGCGGAAGCCGCGCGGCACCGATCCGCGAAACGTGCAGATGCGGCGGGCCGTCATCTGCGTGCAGAACCACGATCAGATTGGCAACCGCGCGATGGGCGATCGTCTTCATCACACGGCGGACCCTTCCGCCTGGCGTGCGGCGGTCGTCATCCTGCTCACGGCGCCGATGACGCCCCTGCTCTTCATGGGGCAGGAATGGTCCGCGTCGACGCCGTTTCAGTTCTTCGCCGATTTCGAGCCGGAGCTTGGCGCGCGCCTGATCGAAGGCCGCCGGCGCGAGTTCGAGGCGTTCCCCGAATTCTCCTCATCCGATCGCGCGGCCGCGATTCCGAACCCCCAGGCCGTCGAGACGTTCGAGGCGAGCCGTCTGAAATGGGACGAAGTACGCGAGCCATCCCACGTCGCCGCGCTGAACCTCCATCGCGCGCTTCTGCGGCTGCGAGCCGACCGCCTCTCGCTCCGCGGCAGCGCCGCGCTGTCCTGCGATGCGGCGGCGCTCGACGCCGACACCGTCATGTTCCGGCGCGACGCGCGCGCCGCGCCCGCGACGATGGTGGTCGCGCGGCTGCGAGGCCGCGGCCGCGCCGAAGTCCCCGCGCTCTCGGCCGGCGGCTGGGATCTCCTGCTCGATACCGAGGACGTCGAATTCGGCGGCGATTCGTTCCGGCCGCGCATCGATGCCGCCGCGGGCACGATTGACTTTCATCGCCCCGGTGCGCTGGTTTTCGGGGAAGCGCCGGCATAAATGGAACGGCCGAAGCTCGTCCCCGCCAGCACGTACCGCCTGCAGGTCCACGGCGGCTTTCCGCTGACGGCCGCGGCCGGCGTCGTGCCGTATCTCCATCGTCTGGGCGTGGCCGCGGTCTACACATCGCCGTACTTCGCCGCCGAGCCCGGGAGCACGCACGGCTACGACGTCACCAATCACAACGAGATCAATCCGGAAGTGGGGGGCGCCGCGGCGCATACCGTCTTCACCGATGCGGTCCGCGCGCTCGGGATGCAGCACGTCGTCGATTTCGTGCCCAACCACATGGGCATCAGTACGGCGACCAATCCCTGGTGGCGCGACGTGCTGGAACACGGACCCGAATCGCGGTTCGCCACGTTCTTCGACATCGACTGGTATCCATTCAAGACGGAACTGCGCCGCAAGCTGCTGCTGCCGATTCTCGGCGATCAGTACGGTCAAGTGCTCGAACGAGGCGAGCTGCAGGTGCGGTTCGAAGAGGGACGGCTGGTCCTGGCCTACTTCGATCACCGGCTGCCAATCAATGTACGGCACGTGCCTCCGCTTCGGGGCATCGCCGACAAGTCCCCGGAGGACCGCGAGCGGATCCTCGCCGCGTTCCGTGGCACGCCGGGACAGCCGCGGTCGTTCGACGCCCTGCACGAGCTGCTCGAAGAACAGGCCTATCGGCTCGCGTATTGGCGGACGGCCGCGCACGAGATCAATTACCGCCGCTTCTTCGACATCAACACGCTCGCCGGACTCAGAGTCGAGGAGCCCGAGGTGTTCGCGGCGATCCACGGCCTCCTTGCGCGGCTGCTGCGCGAAGGACGCGTGACGGGCGTCCGCATCGATCACCCCGACGGCTTGTACGATCCCGCGAAATACTTCGAGATGCTGCAGGACCTCGCGGCCGAGATGTGGGGCATTCCGCGCGCCGGCGGCCGCCCCCTCTACGTCGTCGCCGAAAAAATCCTCTCCGGCGGCGAACGCCTCCCCCGCAACTGGGCGGTCCATGGGACGACCGGGTACAACTTCCTCAATCAGGTGAACGGCCTCTTCGTCGATCCGGCGAACGCGCGGCGGATGCGGCGTCTGTACACGAAGCTCACGGGTCAGACGGAGACGTTCGACGACGTGCTGTACGAGACGAAGCGTCTCATCATGGACACATCGATGGCGAGCGAGCTGACCGTGCTCGCGCACATGCTCGATCGGATCGGCGAGAGCAACCGCAAGTCCCGCGACTTCACCCTCAACAGCCTGCGCGACGTCCTCGTCGAGGTCGTCGCCTGTTTTCCGATCTATCGCACGTACGTGAACGAGCAGGGATGGGTGCCGGACGACCGCGCGGCGATCGAACGCGCGATCGGACAGGCGCGGCGCCGCAATCCCGCGATGGATCCCACGATCTTCGACTTCTTCCGCGAGGTCGTGCTGCCGCGCGATCCGGACGACACGCCCCAGACAGGGCGCGAGCGGCGGGGCGGCTATCCGCCCGCCGATGCGGCAGAAGCCGCCGAGCGGCTCAATTTCGCGATGAAGTTTCAGCAGTACACGGGTCCGCTCCAGGCCAAAGGCCTCGAAGACACCGCTTTCTACCGCTACAACCTCCTCCTCTCCCTCAATGAGGTCGGCGGCGATCCGTCCCGCGTCGGCCTGACGGCCGCGGAATTCCACGAGCGCAACCAGCGCCGCCGCCAGGAGTGGCCGTTCGAAATGCTGGCCACGTCCACGCATGACACCAAACTGGGCGAAGACGTACGGACGCGGATCGATGTCATCGCCGAGCTCCCCGACGAATGGGGACGCGAGGTCTCGAAGTGGACGCGGTTGAACCGCAACGCGCGGACGATCGTCGACGGCGAACCCGCACCGGACCGGAACGACGAGTACCGCTTCTACCAGGTCCTGGCCGGCGCATGGCCCGGCGGCGCCTCACCGTCGCCAGACTTGGTGGAGCGGCTGCAGGCCTACATGATCAAGTCGGTGAAGGAAGGCAAGCTGCATTCGAGCTGGATCAATCCGTTCGAGCCGTACGAGAACGCCGTCAGCGCGTTCGTGCAGCACGTGCTCGCAGGCCGCGAGGCCGCCAGGTTCCTTCCGGCGTTCCGGCCGTTCCAGACGCGCGTCGCGCGCGGCGGCATGGTGAACTCGCTGGCGCAGGTGCTCCTCAAGATCGCGTCGCCTGGAGTCCCGGACTTCTACCAGGGATCGGAACTGTGGGATCTCACGCTGGTGGACCCCGATAACAGGCGGCCGGTGGACTTTGCCGAGCGGGAGCGGCATCTGCAGACCGTCGAGGCCGTGTTGGCCGCGCCGGCGCCCGAACGGCCGCCGATGATCGCGCGGCTCCTGGAACACTGGGAGGATGGCGCGATCAAGCTTCTCATCACCGCGGCAGGTCTGCATCTCCGGGCCGCCGCACCGGATCTCTTTCTCGAGGGCGAGTACCTTCCGCTGGACGTCGAGACGACGGTCCCCGGACACGTCGTCTCGTTTGCGCGCCTCCTGCCAGGCCGCGCCGCGATCGCCGTCGCGCCGCACCTCGCGGCCCGGATGATCGGCGCCGATCATCCCGTGCCCATCGGCGACGCCTGGAAGACGTCGCGGATCGCGCTGCCGCCCGCGCTCGCCGCGTCGAGCTATCAGGACGCCGTGACCGGGGCCGTTCTGAAACCGGTCACCGCCGCATCGGGCTCATGGCTCTTCGTCGGGCAGGTGCTCCAGACACTGCCGGTCGCGTTGCTCACGGCCACATAACGCGCCGAAGGCGCTCAGCGCCGCCCCGTCTGCTGCTGCTCGCGGTTCAGCTCGACGATGTCGGCATCTTCCTCGGTCTTGCCGAGCAGGTACCGGCAGAAATATTCAGCGCGCCGCTGGTTGATGTAAGGGCCGGCGTCGGCGTATGCGTGGCGCTTGCCGGGAATGATCAGGAAGTCGAAGCGCTTGTTCGCCTTGATCAGGGCATCGGCGAGCCGATAGGTGTTCGCGGGATGGACGTTGTTGTCGATGTCTCCGGTCACGAGCATGAGATGTCCCTTCAGATTCTTCGCCAGCTCGGAGTTCTTCTCGATGCTGAACTCGAAGGTGATCTTGCCGTCCTTCTCGACTTCCTTGATGCCGTGGTTTTTCTCGCTCCACGTATGGTTGTAGATGTTGTTCTCGTGGTTGCCCGATTCGGACCAGGCGACCTTGAAGAAGTCGGGATAGACCAGCATCGCCGCGGCCGACATGAATCCCCCGCCCGAATGCCCCCAGATCCCCACGCGGTTGATGTCGATGTACGCATACCGGTGCGCGAGCTGTTCGATCGCGGCCTTCTTGTCGGCCAGGCCGTAGTCCCGCAGGTTGCCGTACCCGAAATTGTGGTACCACTTCGAGCGCGACGGGTTGCCGCCGCGGTTGCCGACCTCGATGACGATGAAGCCGTACTGCGCGAGCGACATGCTCGTTCCGCGCGGGTTGAACGTCTTCGTCACGCTCTCGGTCTGCGGGCCCGGGTAGACGTACGCGATGATCGGATACTTCTTCGTCTCGTCGAAATCGAACGGCTTGTACATCACGCCGAACAGGTCCGTCACGCCGTCGTCGGCCTTCACGGCGAACGGCTCGGGGAACTTGAAGCCGGCGTCCTTCAGCGCGCTCAGGTCTGGGGTCTCGAGTTTCGTGACGAGATTGCCGAGCGTATCGTAGACGGCTGACTCGGGCGCCGCGTCGACGCGCGAGGAATTGTCGATGAAGTAGCGCCCGTCGTCCGACATGGTCGCCGCGTGCGACGCGTTTCCGCCGTTGAGGGCCTTGAGTCCCGAGCCGTCGTAGCCGACGCGATAGAGGTGCGGATAGTAGGGATCCTCCCCCTTTTCGCGCCCGACGGCCGTGATGAAGAGCGTTTTCGTCCGATCGTCGGCGCCGTCGACTGCCATCGACACGAATTCCCCTTCCGTGATGCGGTTTTTCAGCGCGCCGGTGGCCGCGTCATACAGATAGTAGTGGCCCCAGCCGTCGCGCTCGGACCAGTGGAGCAGGTCCTGTCCGCCGTTCACGAGCCGCAGCGGGCGCGATTCGATGTAGGTGTTCAGGCGCTCTTCGACGATCGTCTTCACGTCGCCGGTCGAGGCGTCGGCGACGCAGACGTCCATCTTCTTCATGTCGCGGCTGAGTCGCGTGAAGTAGATCTTGTCGGCGGATGGACTGAGCCAGCGCGCGGGGATCGCAGCGCCTCCCGGAGGGCCGCCCTGTCCTCCGCCGCCGCCCCCCTGCCCGCCCTGCCCCTGGTTTCCGCCGAGCGTCCGGGCGTCCTCGCGCTCGCGCTCGGTGATGGGCGCCGTCGCGATCGACACGCTCTGATCCGTGAACCGCTCGATCTTCGCCTGTATGTGCTTCTTCGTCGCGACCTCGAAGATGTGCATCTCCGGCTGCGCGATGTTCTGTTCGCCGGGCATCGAGTAGCGGTAGGTCTCGAGCGTCGGGCGCGGATTCGACAGCGCGTTGATGACCCACAGATCCTTGACCTTGCGTTCGTCGCGGCGGATGAGCGCGAATCGCTTCGAATCGGGCGACCAGATGATGTTGACCGACGGCACGCGAGCGTTCTTGTCCGCCGTCCCGCTCGTCTCCTGCTGCGCCTGATCCTGCTGCTCTTGCTGTTCCTGCTGATCCTGCTGCTGCTGTTGCTGTTGTTGCTGCTCCAGGATCTGCTGGTCCTGCTGCCGGCTGCGGGCATAGCTGTAGTACTCCTCGCCGTCGGTCGTCAGACGCGCCTCGACGATGGACGAGTCGTTCGCCTTTTTCTGCGCTGTCGCGTAGTTCGCGGCGTCCATCATGTAGAGGTTGTGGTTGCGCGCGAAGACGACCGTCTGGCCGTCCGGCGAGATCGTCACCCACCGCGGACGCGGCGGCGGCGCGACGTAATCCTCGTCGAGCGTGACGCGGCCCGACGCCATGTCGTACTCGAATCGCAGCGTCTTCGTGCGCGGCGTTCGAGGCGGCGTGCCGGGTCCCGCGCCGCGCTGCCCCTGCTGCTGCGGATCGTCCTCGTCGGTATCGCCCTTCCGCTCCGAGGCGGAGGCGAGGGGATCCTTGTCCTGCTCCGTCGTCGTAATCTTCTTCTTCGTCGTCACGATCTCGGCGTCGCGGGGAACCTGGACGTCGAACTCGAAGACCCCGTCGTTCTTGAATTTGATCGTCGAGAACGGCAGGTGCTGCGCATCGTAGGGCTGTCGTGTAATCGATGTCAGCGCCGCGGCCATCTTCGCGTGATCGAACAGCGGCGCCTTTGCCTTTTTCAGCGGATCGACGACGAAGAAGCGGCGGCCGTCGCGCGTCTGGTAGGTGTACCAGAAGCGATCGCCCGACTGCAGCCAGTGCGGCGTGACGCTGGTGTCGAAGACGAGCTTCGACACCTTTGCGGAGGTCCATCGGGAGCCGAGATCGAAGTTCGGCTCGACCGGCGTCGGCCCGGTCGACGGCGCGTTCGCCGCGGGACCGGATGCGGGAGACAACATGAGGACGGCGGCGCAGACGGCGAGGACAATCCCGCGCCAGCGGGAGGCGAACAGGGTCATGAAATCCTCCAGGAAAGGCGTGGGAACGATAACACGCCTACAGGAATCGGCGGAGGTTCACGCGGCCGGATTTGAGCAGGAGCGGTTTGAAGAGATCTCCGGTTCTGGCCAAGCGCGCGCGGACGTTGTCGATGCGGAAGTCTTCGATGCGGACGCCTTTGTCGACCTCCTTCCACGCGATCGGGGTGGACACGCAGGCGCGCGGATGCGGACGCACCGAATAGACCGACGCCAGCGTCCTTCCCCAGGCGTTCTGGTTGTAATCGACGAGGACGCGCCCCTTCGGACGCTTCGCCACGCGGTACTCGGACGTCATCAGCCGCGGATGCCGCCCTGCGAGCTCCTGCGCCAGCGCCTTCGCGAACGTCCAGACGTCCTTCTGTAGGGGTCCGCGGACGATCGGGACGTACACGTGAATCCCTTTCGATCCGGTCGTCTTCGCGTACGACGGCATCCCCAACGTGTCGAGCGCCTCGTGCACGATCCTCGCGGCCTCGAGAACCTGCTCCCACGTGGCGGTTCCCGGATCGAGATCGAAGTGGACATAGTCGGGCCGGTCGACGTCGTCGCACGTCGCGTACCACTGATTGAGATCGATGCATCCGAGATTGATCACCCACAGCAGCGACGGCACGTCGTCGATCATCGGAAAATCGATGACGTTGCCTGAGTCGTGCGGGATCCGGCAGATCCTGATCCAGTCCGGCCGCGGGGACGGCGCCCGCTTCATGAAGAAGAACTCGCCCGCGGCGCCGTGCGGGTACCGCTTCATGACCATCGCCCGGCTTCGTATGTGCGGCAGCAGGAGCGGCGCCACGTCGGCGTAGTACTGAATCAGGTCGCCCTTCGTCACGCCGAGCTCGGGCCAGAAGGGCTTGTCGAGGTTCGTCAACCTGACTTCCCTCCCGGCCGCCTTGACCGTCGCAGCGCCGGACGCCGGAATCTTGATCATCTTGCCATTGGCGAGCTCGTGAATTGGTGAATTCGTGAATTCCAATTCACCAAACCACAAATTGACCAATTCACCAACTCTTCGTGATCCCCTTGATCGGTGACAGCTTCGGCGGGCGCGGACCGTGGCGGACGGCGCCCTGGACCGGCGCGTAGTCCAGCTCCTCGCCCGCGCGCGCGCATCTGAGCAGCAGCCCGCCGCGGCTCATGTCGCCGCGGCCGACGAACGCGACGGGAAACCGCAGGCGGGCGCCGAAGACTTCGGTCAGCACGTCGACATATTTCGCCGACGCGATGCTGCCGAGCAGGACGACGTCGCAGTCGGGGCCGATTTCCTCGTCGAGCGCGCGCGCGCTGGCGACGAGGGGGCGGCGATACCGCGGATCGTTCGCGGCGATGTCGACGCCCGCGAAGCCGCGCAGCGCATCGACCGTCACGCCCGTCTCGACCGGGCGCAGGCCCGCCGTCGGCGTGATGACGAGGGCGCCGCTGCCGGTCATCGCCGCGCCGGGTTCCGGCGGGCGCGCGAACGCCAGCGCGTAGGCGAGCTTTCCCTTGAAATACAGGCCGCTCACGAAGGCGAACACTTCGCCGATGGCGACGCCCGTCTCGCTTCGCAGGCGCCGCGCGAGATCGAATTGCGCCCGGTCCGAGAGCACCATCTGCGCGCGGCGTCCCGAGCAGTTCGCGGGCGAGAGCAGGAAGATCCGACCGGGCTCGCGATGCGGCTTGCGACGCTTCGCCATTACAATCCAGCGTATCAAAGTGGAGCTGACTCGCCAGCGCGGACGCTGGACGCTCATCGGCCTGCTGTCCGCGGCCACGTTCATCAACTATCTCGATCGCGGCACGCTGGCGGTCGCGCTTCCCGTGATCAGCCGCGATCTCCGCCTCGGGCCCGCGCAGCAGGGGATCGCGCTGTCGGCGTTCTTCTGGACGTATGCGGCGATGCAGATCCCGATGGGACGGCTCGTCGATCGGTACGACATCAAGCGGGTCTACGGCGTCGCGTTCGTGCTCTGGTCGCTCGCAGCCGCGGCGACGGGCGTGGTGAACGGGCTCACGGGGCTGCTCGCCTGCCGCGTGCTCCTCGGCATCGGCGAATCGGTGTACCTGCCCGGCGGGATGAAGGTGGTGAGCCTGCACTTCCGCGGCGAGGAGTCGGCATGGCCGGCCGGCGTCTTCGATCTCGGCGCGAAGATCGGGCTCGCGATCGGGACGGCCGTCGACGTCTGGCTGCTCGTGAAATTCGGGTGGCGCAGTCTCTTCTTCCGTACCGGCCTGCTGGGGCTGCTCTGGGTACTGCCGTGGATCTGGCTATATCCGGCCGACCCCGGTGCGCGCCCGCCGCGGGCTCCGATGAACTGGCGTGCGCTGGCGGTCAATCGCACGCTCGTCGGGATCTCGATCGGATTCTTCTGCTGGGACTTCTTCTGGTATTTCGTCGTGTCGTGGCTGCCGACCTATCTCTACGACGTGCGCCACGTCTCCCTGCCGCGCATCGGGCTGCTGGGCGCACTCCCCTTCCTGATCTTCGGCGCGTCCGAAGGGCTGGGCGGCTGGGGCGCTGGTGCCCTCGTGCGCGCTGGCGCGAGCCTGTCGCTCGTCACCAAGGGCGCGATCGCGATTGGATTCGCGCTCGGCCTCCTGATCGTGCCGGCCGCGCTCGCCGAGTCGTCCACGGCGTCGATCGGGTTTCTTCTCGCCGCGTCGCTCTCGGGGATCGCGTGCGGGAACATGCTCGCCATCCCCAGGATTCGGGCGCCGGAGAATCAAGTCGCGCTCTGGACGGGCGTCCAGAACTGCGTGGGGAACATCGGCGGCGTCCTCGCGCCCGCGATCACCGGGTTCGTGGTCGCGCGAACGGGCTCGTACGTACCCGCGTTCTTGACCGTCTCCGTCGTCCTGCTCATCGGCATCGTCGCGTACACCGTGCTGGTTCCGACGCTTGCGCCGGACGCTACAGCGACCAGCGCAGCAGCACAGCGCCGACCGTAAAGCCGGCACCCACCGAGGCGAGCATGACGAGGTCGCCTTTCTTCAGGCGGCCGTCCTGGCGCGCATCCGCCAGCGCCAGCGGAATCGTTCCCGCCGTCGTGTTGCCGTACTTGTCGAGGTTGATAATCACCTTCGACGGATCGAGTCCGAGACGCTCGGTCGACGCTTCGATGATCCGCCGGTTCGCCTGGTGCGACACGAACAGATCGAGCTGCGACGGCTCGAGCCCGTTGCGGGCGAGGAGGCGGCGGGCGATCTCTTCCGTGTTCTTCACGGCGAACTTGAACACGGTCGCCCCTTCCTGCTTCACGTAGTGCAGCCGCTTGTCGACGGTCTCGTGCGACGCCGGCAGGCGGCTTCCGCCGGCGGGCATGCACAGCGCCGGACCGCCGCTGCCGTCGATGACATGGGCGAAATCGATGATGTGCGGCTCGTCTTCGCGCGCCGGCGACACGACGACCGCGCCGGCGCCATCGCCGAACAGCACGCAGGTGGTCCGATCGGTGTAGTCGATGATGCTCGACATCACGTCGGCGCCGACGGCCAGCGCGTGATCGGTCGAACCTGTCGACACCATCTGCATCGCCGTCGTCAGCGAATACGTGAAGCCGGAACAGGCCGCGCCGAGGTCGAATCCCCACGCGCGAGTGGCGCCGATTTTCGTCTGCAGGTTGCAGGCCGTGCTCGGAAAAATGGTGTCGGGGGTGGTCGTGCCGACGACGATGAACCCGATGTCGCCGGGGTCGAGCCCGGCCTCTTTCAACGCGCCTTCAGCCGCGATCTGCGCGAGATCCGAGGTCGCCACGCCAGGATCCACGATGTGGCGCTCGCGGATCCCCGTGCGCTGGCGGATCCATTCGTCGGTTGTCGCGACCATCCGTTCGAGATCGGCGTTCGTCAACACGCGGGGCGGCACGTAGGTCGAGAGCCCCGTGATCTTCACGGGGCGGAGCTGTCTCACCACAATCTGTCCCTCTGGGGAGCTGTCAGGCCGAAGTATTCGTACGCGCGCGCGGTGGCCACACGCCCGCGGGGCGTGCGATCCAGGAAGCCCGCCTGAATCAGAAACGGCTCGTGGATGTCCTCGATCGCGTCGCGCTCCTCGCTGAGCGCCGACGCCAGGCTCGCCACGCCGACCGGCCCGCCGCCGAACTTGTCGATGATCGTGCGCAGCAGACGCCGATCGATCTGGTCGAACCCGTGCTCGTCGACCTCCAGCATCTCGAGGGCGCGGACCGCGACGTCCGTCGTGATCTGTCCGTCGGCGCGCACCTGCGCATAGTCGCGCACGCGGCGCAGCAGCCGGTTGGCGACCCGCGGCGTGCCGCGGGACCGCCGGGCGATCTCGGTCGCCGCGTCGCGCTCGATCCGGACGCCCAGGATCCGCGCCGAGCGGAGCACGATCTCGAAGATGTCGCCGGCCGCGTAGAAATCCAGCCGATGGACGATGCCGAAGCGCGCGCGCAGCGGCGAGGTCAGCAGGCCGGTCCGCGTGGTCGCGCCGATGAGCGTGAAGCGCTGGAGCGGCACCTTCACCGATCGCGCGCTCGGCCCCTGCCCGATGACGATATCGAGCTGATAGTCTTCCATCGCGGGATAGAGGATTTCCTCGATCGCCGGGCTCATCCGGTGGATCTCGTCGATGAAGAGCACCTCGCGCGCCTGAAGATTGGAGAGCATCGCCGCCAGATCCCCGGGCTTCTCGATCACAGGTCCGGCGGTGGGCCGGATCGTCACACCGAGCTCGTGCGCGATGACGCCCGCCAGCGTCGTCTTGCCCAGCCCGGGCGGACCGTACAGGAGCACGTGATCGAGCGCCTCGCCGCGCTGCCGCGCCGCCGAAATCGAGACTTCGAGCTGCTCGCGGACGCGATCCTGTCCGATGTACTCGTCGAGCGATCGCGGGCGCAGTCCCGCTTCGTACTGGACGTCGTCGTCGATCGGCGACGCATTGACGATGCGATCGTCAGGCATGGAGACCGCGGAGCTGACGGAGGCCACGGAGAACGTACACCGCAGCGCCGCAGAGCACACAGAGACGCACAGAGAATGAGTTTAAGCCAGCGATCGTGCGGACGATAGGGATTCGGTGTGTCTGCCGGCAGCACCGACGACCGCAGGGCCGCGCTTCGCGCGGCTGGAGGTCGTTTCGCCGCCGGCCTCCGTGCGTCTCCGTGATCTCTGTGACTCTGTGTTGAAAACAGGAGCCACAAGCCAGCCGGTTGATGGTCATGCGCGCGTCATTCCCTGCAGAATGTCGCGCAACAGCGCTTCGAACGAGGCCTCCGGCGTCTTCTTGATCGCGGCGTCGGCCGCCTTCTCGGCGACGGCGCGGTGATAACCGAGATTTGTGAGCGCCGACAGCAGATCGGCGCGAACGCCATCGCCATCGGGCGCGGTGGCGTCCGCGGACGCGGCCGCCTTCGGCAGGCGATCCTTCAGCTCGAGGCCGATCCGCTCCGCGGTCTTCTTCCCCACGCCGGGAATCCGCGTCAACCGCGCGACGTCCTGGCTGCGTATCGCGCGCACCAGGTCCGCCGGATCGATGCCCGAGAGCACGGCCAGCGCCAGCTTCGGCCCGATGCCGCTGATCGAGATCAGCCGCTCGAACAGATCCTGCTCGAGCGGGGACGCGAAGCCGTAGAGCGCGATCAGGTCTTCGCGCACGTGCGTGTACACGCGGAGCGAGACGCTCGACCCGGCCTCGCCAAGGCCGTAGAAGGTCGACAGGGGCACGAGCACGTCGTAGCCCACGCCGGCCACGTCGATGACGACGCGATTGGGCGATTTCTCCAGGAGCAGCCCCTTGAGTCGCGCGATCACGGCGTCACGGCCGGTACGCGCGCCAGCTGGTGAGCTTCGTGGCGCCCTCGCCGGCGCTTCCGCGCTCCAGCACCGCCCGCGCCACCGCGCCGGTCGAATTGTGAACGTGGCAGATCGCAATGGCCAGCGCGTCGGCCGCGTCGTGCGGCGCGGGGACGGCGTCGAGCGCGAGCAGCAGCTTCACCATCTGGCCGACCTGCTGCTTTTCGGCGCGGCCAAAACCCACGACGGCGCGTTTGATCTCGGCCGGCGTGTACTCCACGATCGGGACGCCCGCGCCTGCCGCCGCGAGCAGCGCGACGCCGCGCGCGTGCCCCAGGCGCAGCGCGCTGCGCACGTTCTTCGCATGGAAGATGTTTTCGATGGCAATGCACGTGGGCCGATGCTCCGCGAGCAGCGCCGCGAGCCCCGTGTGGATGATCTGGAGCCGATCGGGAAACGACGCGCCGGCGGGGGCGGACAACGCCCCGCAGACGACGAGACGATGACGGCGACCGTCGGTATCGACGCAGCCGTAGCCTGTGCGCTCGGAGCCGGGATCGATCCCGAAAACGATCACAACATATTCCGCGTGGTCCGCGTGGTCCGTGGCTTCACGCCAACGACGCCTCGATCTCCTTCTCCTCGATGTCGGCGTTCGTCCAGACCTTCTTCGTGTCCTCGTGCTCTTCGAGCACTTCCATCAGCTTGACCATCTGCTGCGCGGCCCGGCCTTCGAGCTTGATGTAGTTCTTCGGCAGCAGCGCGATCTCGGCGGCGGCCGGATCGATGCCGAGCCCTTTGACCGCGTCGAGCACCGAGGGAAAGGCCTCCGGCGAGGACACGACTTCCCAGTTGTCTTCGTCGTCCCTCATATCGTCCGCGCCGGCGTCGATCGCGGCCGCGAGCAGCTTCTCCTCGTCGGCCTTGCGCTTTTCGACGACGATGTAGCCTTTCTTCTCGAACATCCAGGCGACGCTGTTGGCTTCGCCGAGGTTTCCGCCGTGCTTCGACAGCGTGTGCCGCATCTCGCCCACCGTACGGTTCTTGTTGTCGGTGAGAACTTCAATCATGATCGCCACGCCGCCGGGTCCGTAGGCTTCGTACGTGATCTCCTCGTACGAGACGCCGGGCAGCTCGCCCGTGCCGCGCTGGATCGCGCGCTTGATGTTGTCGGCCGGCATGTTGACCGACTTCGCTTCAGCCACGATCGTGCGCAGGCGCGGATTGCTCTCCACGTCGCCGCCGCCGTTGCGCGCGGCCACCGTGAGCTCCTTGATGATGCGCGTGAAGATCTTGCCGCGCTTCGCGTCGGCCGCGCCCTTCTTGTGCTTGATCGTGTGCCACTTGGAATGGCCGGACATGACAAAAACCCCCGAAAAGACGCAGAAATGACGGGGGATCTTACCACGCGGCTCAAGGCCGAACCAAACGGCCCACGTCACCGCTTGTGCGCGAGGATGACCCAGACGTCGGCGCGCGAATCCCAGGAGCCGCCGCGATAGTCCCCGAGCACCGCGTCGACCGCGAAGCCGGCGCGTTCGAGACGGTTCGTCATCTGCGGCACCGAGAGCGTCCGAAAGGTGAGCGAGAAGCGGTGCTCGCTGCGCTTCCCGGCGCGCACCGTCAAGTACCGCTGGTCGAAAATCGTCAGTTTCCTCGCGCGATCCTGCCGCACCGATTCCACGAGCCTGACCTTCGTGCCGCGGCCCATGGCGCCCGACACCGTCGTCCGGCCGCGGTACTCGGACCACTTCGGAAGGTCCGGCACCAGATCGACGCCGAAACGTCCGCCTCTGGCGAGCACGCGCGCAACCGACGCGAGCGCGTCGTGGAGGTCGCGCTCGCGCACGAGCGACTGCAGGATCCCGTAGGGCGCCATCACGAGGCCGAACTCACGCGCACGAAACGGCAGCATGCGAATGTCGCCGCGAACGAGCCGGACGCGCGACTGCAGCCGGGCACGCGCGACCTTTCTTCGCGCGCGCGCCAGCATCGACGCCGAACGGTCGATGCCGCACACGGCAGGCCCACGCCTCGCGACGGGCAGGGAAATCCGGCCCGTCCCGCAACCGAGCTCGAGGACGCGTCCGCGCGCCGCGGCGGCCAGCCGTTGCCAGAAGCCCACGTCGCGGCGCTGAACCGTCCGGGCGTTCTCCCAGTCATAAAACGCGGCATACTGGTCCCAGCCTGCCCAGCCTTCACTGTCTGTCATTCGTACTTACAGTTCTGAATTCCCGTGCACCGAAATGGCGCGTTAACGACGCCGCCGAGCATCCCTCGTGCACGATGGCCGGCTTTTTCGCCGTAAAGTGCTCCAATACCACGGGAAAATCGCCCTTCTGCCCTCTTCCTCGACTGACGGCCGGTGGGCCGGCCGGCATGACTATGGCAGACCCGAATAAGTTCCGATAGTCAGGCAACAAGGAAGGGTTTATGACCAAGCGGCTTGGGTGGATCGCCGCCCCGGTGCTCGCGATGACCTTCGTGTCAGCCACGGCGGCGGCCGAGAAACCTGCCGTCAAAGGCGCGAGGACGAAAACGACGGCCACCCGCACCTCCGGCGCCGGTTCGCATGCGACCTCGATTCTCGGCACGGCGTGGAACGCCGACAGCACGCCGGTGAAGAACGCCAACCTTCGGCTGCGCAACGTCGTGACGGGCAAGGTCGAAGCCGCCACAAAGGGGAACGACGAGGGACAGTTCGCGTTCGAAAACGTCGAGGGGGGCACATACGTGGTCGAGCTCGTGACAGACACGGGCAAGGTCCGGACGATCGGGCACGTGTTCACGATCGCGCCGGGCGAGACGGTCGCGACGTTCGTCCGCCTCGGCACGAAGGTGCCCTGGGTGACCGCCTTCTTCAACAACACCGCGGCCAGCGTGGCCTCGACGGCGGCAACCGAGGGGGTGACCGCCATTGCGGCGACGACGCCCTGCACGTCGCCGGCCTGCGACTAGCCGCCGACTCCATCCGAGCTGCAGATGTTCGACGCCCAGGAATTGCCCGCCGCCATCCCGGGCGAGCTGTCGGCGCCGCAATCGCTGCAGTTGCCGACGCCGGCGGCGCAGCCGGTCCATCTCCTGGATCGCCTCAACGCCGTGTTCAAGCACCGGCGTCTCGCCGGCACGGCGTTCATCCTGGTCGTCGCGGTCATGATGATTCAGACGTATTCGACCGTACCGATGTACGAAGCGATGTCGCGGATCATGATCGAGGACGAAAAGGTCACCAACCTTTCCAACCTCAACACGAACGCGCCGACGCTTTTCACCAACGATCCGGGCGAGTACAAGCGGACCCAGTTCAGCATCCTTCGCAGCCGGAGCCTCGGCAAGCGCGTCGTCGAGCGGACGGGCCTGAACCATTCGAGCATGCTGACCGGCGCGGGTCCGCGCGCGCACGATCCGATCTCGCTGCTGCGCGACGCGCGCGCGGCGGCCGGCACGTGGGCGCGGTCGCTCGTGTCGAAGCCGTCGCGGACGGCGGCTCCCGAACCGCTCCCTGACGAGAACGCGCAGGAGTCCGCGATCATCAGCGCCTTCATCGCAGGCATCGACGTCGTCCCCGACCCGGAGACGCGACTGGTCACGATCAAGTACCGGCACAGCAATCCGCAGTTCGCCGCCTCGGCGGCCAACGCGATCGCCGACGAGTACACGCAGCAGAACCTCGAGCAGCGCGTGCAGAACACGCAGAAGCTCGTGGAATGGGTCGGCGCCGAAGTCGCGAAGCAGGAAAAGCTGCTGACCGACATCGAGACGCAGATGGCCTCGTATCGCGAGCAGCACAATGCGATTTCGCTCGAGAGCAAGCAGAACATCGTCGGGCAGCGCCTCGGCAGCCTGAACGACGCGCTGACGCGCGCGCGCACGAACCGGCTCGCGCTCGAAACGCGCTACAACCAGGTCAGAAGCGCCGATCCGGCGCAGGATTCGTCGGACAACTTCCCGGCGATCGGAACCGATCAGCGCGTCGTGCTCGCCAAGGGCGCGCTCCGAACGGCCATCGCGACGCGCGACGGGCTCAAGGCCAAGGAATTCGGCCCCGAGTATCCGCCGCTCGTCCGCGCGGAGGTCGACGTCAGCAATGCGCAGAGCGCGCTGGTGGCGGCGCGCTCGGCCGTCATTCAGTCGGTCAAGAACGAGTACTCGGCCGCCGCCCAGGAAGAGCGCCAGATTTCCGGATCGCTCGACGAAGCCAAGGCGAGCCAGATGGACATCGACCGCAAGAGCGTCGACTACAACAAGCTCCAGCGGCAGGCCGACACCACGCGCACGCTGTACAACTCCCTGCTGACGCAGCAGAAGGAATTGAACGTCATCGCGAACAGCAAAGAGAACAACGTCCAGGTGATGGATCGCGCCGAAGTCCCCAAGTTCCCGTACGCGCCGAACCCGCGGAAGGAATGGCTGTCGGCCGTGCTGGCGGGCCTCGTGGTCGCCTTCGGCCTGGCCTTCGGCATCGAGTACCTCGACGACACGGTGAAGACGCCCGAAGACGTGACGCGGCGCCTCAGAGTGCCGCTCCTCGGCCTCGTCCCCGCCATCCGCGGCGATCGCGTGCCGATCCTGACCGACACCGTGCCGCACGATTTCGGCGAAGCGTTTCGATCCCTTCGGACGTCGCTGGTCTTCACGAGCGGCAGCGAGCACACCCGCATCGTCGCGGTCACGAGCAGCCAGCCGCTCGAGGGGAAGACGACGACGGCGGCGAACCTTGCGCTGGCGCTGGCGCTCGGCGGCTCACGCGTGCTGTTGATCGACGCCGACATGCGCCGTCCGGGCCTCCACAAAACGCTCGGAATGGAGAACGGCACCGGGCTCTCGGACCTGCTCGTCGGCCAGGCGCGCGTCCGGGATGCCGTTCAGCGGACCGGAGAGCCGAACCTGCTGGTGATCACGGCCGGGCGCACGCCACCTAATCCGTCGGAGCTGCTCGCGTCCGAGCGGATGGCCAGCTTCCTGGTGAATCTTCAGAGCGGACCCTTCGACTGGGTGATCATCGACACGCCGCCCGTGCTCGCCGTCACCGACGCCGTCGTCCTGGCGCCGAAGGTGTCTGGGGTAGTCTTCGTCATCGGGTCCGAGATGACGCGGCGCGTGCATTCCGAGCGCGCGCTCGAAACGCTGCGATCGAGTCGGCCTCGCGCGCTGACGGGCGTGCTGAACCGCGTCGACTTCGACCGCAACAAGTACTACTACTCGCGCTATTACGGCTATCAGTACAAGAGCTATTACGGTCAGCAGCAAGAAGGCGCCGCGTAGCGGTCCGGCGGCCGAGACCGGCGCGCGCGCGCTGGTGTTCGTCCTCGGGTGGACGACGTTCGGATTCGCGGGACTCTATCCGTCGGCGCTGGTGGTGCCCGCGCTGGTGTGCGCGCTGCTTGCAATCGCATACCGGCCGTGGGCGTACGGCGGCCGGCCGATGCCCGCCCTCGACGTATGCCTCGCCCTGATCGTCGCCGCCATTGCGGCGCAGATGCTGCCGCTGCCGGCCTTCCTCATCGACGTCATTTCGCCGGCCGATCGACGTGCCTGGCAGCAACTGTCGCTGGCCGTGCCGTCGGCGCTCCCGATCTCCATCGATCTCGGGCGCACGGCGCGCGCGCTGCTCGTCACGACCGGCGGCGTCCTGCTCTTTGTCGTCGCGCGCCGCGTCTTCTCCACGGGCGGCGTCCGCATCGTCGCCCGCGGCGTGTCGCTCATTGGACTCCTGGTGTCGGCGATCGCGCTGGCGCAGGACGCCACCGCAAACGGACTGATGTACTGGCGGTGGAAGCCGCTCGACGAAGGTCCGCCCCCGTTCGGTCCGTTCGTGAACCGGAATCACTTCGCGACGTGGGTCATCCTCGCGGCGCCGCTCTGCCTGGGTTATCTGGCCGCGCATGCGCAGGTTCACCACCATCACGGCCCGGTGGAGGGGATTCCCTGGCGGCGGCGCCTGGTCACGTTCTTCGACGGACGCGCGATGGGGCTGACGGCGGCGGCGTGCCTGATGGTGGTCGCGCTCGTCATGACGCTTTCGCGCTCCGGGCTCGCGGGCATGGGAGCCGCCGCAGCGGTCGGCGCATTCCTCCGAATGAACCGCGGACGCGCCGCCGGGCGCACGTTCTGGTGGCTTCTCGCGGGCAGCGCGCTGGCGATCGGACTCACGCTGGCGGAGACGACTCCCGCGGCGCTCGCCCATCGGCTCGCGACCGTCGGCGTCTCGGCGACCGGGCGGCTGCTCATCTGGCGGGATACGATGTCGATCGTCAAGGATTTCTGGTTGACGGGGACCGGCGCGGGCACATATTTAACGTCCATGCTTCTGTACCAGCGGTCGTCGCCGGGATGGCTGTACAACCAGGCGCACAACCATTACCTGCAGATCGTGTCGGAAGGCGGCCTGATGGTCGGTCTTCCAGTGGCGATCGCGCTCGGATGCTTCGTTAGGGAGGCATGGCGCAGCCTTCACCGCGATACGTCCGGCATGTACTGGGTGCGCGCGGGAGCGTTCAGCGGTCTCGCCGGCGTTGCCGCGCAGAGCGTCTGGGAGACGGGCCTCACGATGCCGGCCAACGCCGCCCTGGCCGCGCTCGCCGCGGCGATCGTGGTTCACGGCGCCGGGACGCGGACGCGGACCTGATCGATGCTTCGCATTGGTGTCGACGTCGACGGCGTGATCGCGGACTTCCGTACGGCGTTCCGCGCGACGGCGGCGCGCTGCCTCCGCCGCGATGTCCCGGAGTTCGAGAACGCGGAATCGGCCGGACCGCTGTCGCCCGATGAGATCCGCAAGGTATGGGACCACATCGGCAAGACGCAGAACTGGTGGATGGACGTGCCGGCGTACGAGCCGGATCAGATCGCGCGCCTTTACAGCGTGACGCGCGCGGCGGCGTGGGAGGTCTTCTTCCTGACGAAGCGTCCGTCGAGCGCGGGCGACGCCGTCCAGTTCCAGACCCAGTGGTGGATCGAGCGGTTCGGGTTCTATCTGCCGGCGGTGCTCACGGTGCCCGGCTCGCGCGGCGAAGTCGCCAACGGGCTGCGGCTCGACATGATCATCGACGACCAGTTGCTCAACTGCGCTGAAGTGATCAGTGCGTCGACGACCAAGGCGCTGCTGATGCTGCGATCGGCCGACAACGCGGCGCGGGAGCACGCGTCGAACCGCGGCATCGGCGTGGTCTCGACGCTGTCGGAGGCGATCACCGTGCTGGAACGGCTGCACGATGTGCTGCCGCAGAAAAGAGGCCGCCTGATGCGCCTGTCGGAATGGTTCTCACCCGCCGACGAGATGCAGACCCTGCCGACGGATCCGCGGAGCGTCCGGCCCATCCCGCCCTACGATCCTCGCCGGTAGCGTCGCTCAGCGCCTGCGGCACACGAACCATACCTGACTGTTCAGCAGCGGACCGAGCATCGGCAGCGGCGTGAACAGGCGACGATCGATCGAGAATCTCTCGTTAATCTCGCGCTGCAGTTCGCGGAAGTCGAATCCCTTGTGTCCGTAATAGCGGTACGGACCGTCGGGGCCGACCGCTTCGACGGCAACACGTCGAACGCCCGATCCCAGCACCGACCGGAGCAGTTCGAACGGGGCGTAGCGCTCGCGATGCCGATAGTCGCCCTGCCCTCTCAGGCCCGCAAGCGCGCGGAAGCACTGCTTCGCCGCGAGACTCGGCCCGACCTCGATGGGCGCGCTGATGATGACCGTCCCGGCCGGATCCACGAGCCTGGCGAGCTCGTCGAGCACCCGCCTGCGCTCCGTTTCCACACAGTGCTCGAGCACTTCCATGCAGGTGACGATCGTCCACCGGCCGTTCTCACCGGCGCCGGCGAGATCGCGCGTCAGCCCGAAGCGGACGCCAGGCAGATGTCCCAGGCGCGTCGCGCACTCCGCCACCTGTCCGGCATGGACATCGAAGCCGGCCGCTTCCGCGAAGTCGGCGTGCGCCATCGCGACGAACGTCCCGTCGCCGCAGCCGTAGTCGAGCAGCCGCCCGCCGCGGCCCGCTGTCGCCAGGCGCAGCGCCAGTTGGAACCGGCTGCCGTGGCTCCAGGCGACGACCCGGCTCGGACAGTAGATCTGCTTGCGGGCGTAATCGCCGGAACGCAGGAGGTCTTCGCTCACGGGGACGAGGGACCGGGGACCGGGGACCAGGGACCGATCAGCTCCAGAGCGAGCTGAGAAGGATTTTTCGGAACTGCGCGTGGCGGAGCAGCGCGAGGGCGGACTGGCGGTGCCAGTTGAAATCGGCGGTGTGCCGCAGCATCGGGACGAGCCCGTCGACGCGCGCCAGCTCGATGACGGCGTCGATGGCGCGGTCGGTCATGCGGGACGCGAGCGTGCGGAATGCCAGGCCGATGCGAATCTCCGCGCCAAGGCGGCTGCGCCACTCCGTTTCGTAGCGGCGCAACCGCGTGTCGCGCAAGTCGTCGTCGCGCAGGGCCTCGCCGAGCGTCTCGGCGGCCAGACGGCCGCTGACCAGGCTGTAATAAATCCCGCCGCCCGTCGTCGGCTTCACGAGTCCGGCGGCATCGCCGACGGCGATGAGCCGGTCGGCGTACGTGCGCGCAACGGGACCGAGCGGAAGGATCTTCAATCGCGGCGACGGCCGTCCTTCGGCCGATACGCCGAAGCGCGTATACATCCGTTCCGCAAAGCGGCGGAAATGTGCCAGCGCGCGCGTATCGCACATCAGTCCGAGGCGCGTGTGCGGCCGCCCCTCACGCGAGAACGGGACGGCCCAGGCGAACCCGGTCGGCGCCACCTCGCGTCCGAGATGAACCTCGACGCTGGCGGGTCCCTCGAACGGCTGTTCGAGCTGCGCGCTCTGCACGAACGAACGCGGGACGCCGAGGCCGAGCTGGCGGTTGAACCGGTAGTTCGCTCCACAGGCGAGCACGCAGCAGCGCGCCTCGACGCTGTCGCCTCCCTCGACGCGGATCGCGACGCCGTGAGAGGTGGCGGCGATCGTGCGGACGGGCGCCCCGCTCCGCAGTTCGGCGCCGGCGGCCCGGCTCGCATCCGCGAGCGCTTGATCGAACATCGCGCGATCCACGACGGCGGCCTTCGCGCGCTCGGCATCGACCGTGACGGAACTGCCGTCGGCGGCGACGAACGTCGCGACGTGCGCGGTACCGAGGATGGCCTGCGTCGGAAGATCGAACTCGGCGAAAGCCTCGGCGCCAAGAACGCCGGTGCAGTGCACGGGCACGCCGACTTCGGGATGTTCTTCGAGCACGACGACGTCGTGCCCTTGAGCGGCAAGGAGGCGCGCTGAGGTGAGGCCTGCAGGGCCGGCGCCGACTATCGCGACATCACGCATGGCTGCCGCTCAGTATTTGCGCCCACGCGCTTCCCATGTGCCCAGCACGCTAATCCAAAACGACAGCAGAATCAATTGCAGATCGAGCTTCCACGATCGGCGATTCACGTAGAGCCGATCGTAGCGAAACTTCTGACGGCGCGGCACGTCGCGCCGCGCGTAGACCTGCGCCAGCCCCGTCAGGCCCGGCCGCACTTTGATCCGGTGGTCGAAGCCCGGAACGTCCTCCAGCTTCGTCAGCCGCCCGTCCGCGCCGGCTTCGATCTCGCCCGGGCGCAGCGCGCGCGGCCCGACGAAGCTCATGTCGCCCCGCAGAATGTTCCAGAGCTGCGGCAGTTCGTCCATCGCCGTGGCGCGCATCAGGCGCCCGATTCGTGTGACGCGCGGATCGTTCTCGCTCGCCTGCACGGCGCCGGTCGCCGCTTCCGCATCGGGCCGCATCGATCGGAACTTGAGGGCGTCGAACGTGCGCGCGCCGAGACCCACGCGGTCCTGCCTGTAGAACACCGGACCCCCGTCCTCGAGCTTGATGGCGGCGGCGAAGACGGCCCACAGCGGCGCGGACAGAACGAGACCCACGGCGGCGAGGGCCGCATCGAACGTGCGCTTCAGCATGCGTGCGCGGGCGTTGTCATGCCCAGCTCCTCGTACAGCCCCCGAATCCGATCGCGGAGGGCGGCCAGCGTGAATTCGTTCTGCACGCGCTGCCGACCGGCCGCGCCGAACCGGTCGCGCAGCGCCGTGTCTGCCATCAGACGCGTCATAGCCGCCCGCAGCGCCGCCGCGTCGCCGGCGCGGACGACAAGTCCTGTTCGCTCGTGCTGATTCACCCACGACACGCCGCTCGGCACGTCGGTGCTGATGAGCGGCTTGGAGCAGGCCATCGCTTCGAGCTGCACGTAGCCGAACGCCTCCGCACGGGTGATCGAGGGCAGCACCAGCACGGCGCATGCGTGCATCAGCGCGTGCAGCTCGTGGGCCGGAACATCGCCGACAAATCGCGCCTGGCCGCGCAGGCCAAGATCCTCCATGAGGTTCTCCCACGCAGGGCGCTGCGGGCCGTCACCCGCGATCACGGCCTTGATCGGTGTGTCTCGAAGCGCGCGCAGCAGCACGTCGACACCCTTGTACGGGACGTGCCGCCCGGCAAACAACACAAAGGGTCCGGATTCAGCCGCGATCTCCGCCGAACGGGCGCGCGCCGGGGCGTCCAGGTCCCATTCGGAGAGGTCGATGCCGAACGGAATCACGCGTACGCGATCTCTGTACGGCCCGAGGACGGCCGCGTGATCGCCGAGCGTGGGAGATGACACGATGAAGCGCTCCGCCCGCCGATAGGCCGGACGCGCGATCGGCGCATAGAAGAGCGCATATTGGACGGGATGGCGGACCACGTCGCTGTGGTACCAAATCACGAGCGGCGTCGAGGGCTTCACGATCGCATAGGACAGCAGCGCCCACGGATTCGGCTCGTGCAGCACGATCAGATCCGCGCGGGCGCGGCGCAGGTTCGATGGAAATGCCGGCGAGATGGCGACCGAGCCGGCCGTCGCCGCCACGCCGACGCGCGTCACGTCGATGCCGTCCACGGTTTCCTCGATCGTACCTGAGCCCGTGTTCATGACGAGCACGCGGCTTTCGACGATGCCCGCGCCGGCGCGGCAGAGCGTCTCGACCACGCGCTCCATGCCGCCGGAGACCGGCGGGTAGAACTTCCCGACGTGGAGGACGCGCTTCACGCGTCGACCATCTCGCGGCGCCGCGACGGCCGCGCGGCGACGGCGTCGTAGACCTCGGCGACCCGCGCCGCGTAGTGCGACCAACTGAACTCCGATGCGCGCGCGACGCCGCGCGCCTTCCTCGCGCGCCATCGATCCGGATCCCGCTCGCGCTCCGCCAGCAGCGCGAGGATCGCGTCGCGCCAGGGGGGGATGTTCCCGAAGGCGCAGTAGACGACTGCGTCCGCGCCGAGCTCGCGGAGGACGGGAATGTCGCTCGCCACCATCGGGGTGCCGCTGGCAAGCGACTCCACGAGCGGGAGGCCGAAGCCTTCGCGCTCGGACGGCAGCAGCGTCAGTGCCGCGCGTCGATAGACGGCGCCGAGCGTCGCGCGGTCCACGAACGGCAGAATGGCGATCGCGTCGGCGATCCCCAGATCGCGCGCCTGCGCCCGCTGCGCGCCGCTGAACGGGCCGCCCACGCGCACGAGCCGCGCATCGGGGCGCACGGCGCGCACCGCCGCAAACACCTCCAGGAGCAGGTCGATGCGCTTGCGTTCGATCGTACTGCCCACGTGCAGCAATTCGACCCCATGCCGCGGCCCGAGGAGGCGCGCCGCCTCGAAGTCCGCGAAGGCATCGCCGTCGGACCCGCCGGTGTCCGTACCGTTGGGAATCACGGAGAGGCGGCCGGGCGGAAACGATGCCAGTTCGATCAGTGCGTCGCGGGTGGCCTCGCTGTCGCACGGCACGTGCGCGGCCTTCAGAAGCCCGTCGAGGATCCGACGGCTCATCCAGCGGAACGGCAGCGAGCGGCGCTCCTCGGCCGGCTGCAGAATCGATCGGAAGGCATCGACGTCGTGGCAGGTGACGACCGACCGCCCCGCGGGAAGGCCGTGCACCAGATGGGCGTACGTGTGGTCGACAACGTGATAGACGTCGAACGGCGCGAGCTTGCGGAGCTTTCTCGTGTAGTCCCACTGCCGCGCGGCCGCGCGATCGATCACCGACAGCTTCCGGGGAAGCATCGGCAGACGGGTGAGCCGTCGCGGCATCGGCGGACGTACCAGCTCGGCTGCGATCCGTCCGGCGTGCTCGCGCCGCAGATGTTCCAGCAGCATGTCCGCGACGAGATCCATGCTGGGCCACGCTTCTTCCAGGTAGTCGGCGATGATCGCGACGCGGAGCGGCCCGCTCATGCGTTCGCTCCAGAGCCGATCAGCGACTCGAAGAAATCCAGATGCTGCCGGGCCACGACCGGCCACGCATAGCGGGAGCGCGCACGCTGCATCCCGGCGCGCCCGAGGGCGCCGCGGGCGCCGGCATCTTCCAGGAGAGCGTCGAGCTGCTCTGCCCACCGCACGGCATCCCCTTCTTCGACGATTCGCCCGGCGTCGCCCACGACCGACGGCATTTCACCGCTCCCGCTCGCCACGACGGGCACGCCGCAGGCCATCGCTTCGATCAGCATCCTGCCAAACTGCTCCCGCCACCGGGCCGTCGTCCGGCTCGGCGCGCATAAGATGGTCATCGCATTGATCCAGGGGGGCACGTCGCTGTGCGCGACGCGCGTGGCGATATGCACTCGACCCGGATGCGCTCGACCGAATCGCTCGAGCTCTCCCTGGAGCGCCCCGCCCCCGACGAACAGCGCCCGCCACGGGGCGCGCATCCGCTCCAGCGCGAGGCAGAGATCGCGGATCCCTTTCTGCGGCGCGAAACGGCCGAGAAACCCGACGACGAGGTCATCGTCTTGCCAGCCGGCGCTGCGGCGCATGCGCGCGCCCGCGGCACGGTCCGGACGGAACCGGTCGACGTCGACGCCGGGCGGGATCACCCGATGCGGAAGGTCGACGTAGCCATCTCGCGATCCGAGAGTCGCTTCGACGCTCTGGCCGAACGCGATCCAACCGGACGCGCGCGCGAGACTCTGGCGCTCGAACCTGGAAAACGGCCACGGGTAGCGCTTGGCGAGGTTCTGAAACGTCGCGTACGCGAGCGGCACGCCCCTGGGGACGGCACGGGCGATCTGGGCCCCGGCAAGGATGTAGGGCTCCTCCCATGCATGCACGAGATCGCCGCCGGACAACGCATCCCGAAGTCCGCGGTACGACATCAGATGCGCGCTTCGATCGAAACGCATCCGAAGCGGAACCACCGCGCAGGACTCGCCGGAGATTCGCTCGAGCTCAACGCGCCGCAAGTCGCCATGAAATGCTGCCGGCGCTACCGCGGTCACCGACCATCGTCCGGCCCCCGCGCGGGCCATTTCGTGCGCGAGCCGGCGATTTTCTCCCACCACGTACGAATGGCCGATCGTGATCAGGCGTCGTTCAGCGGCCACTCGCGACGTCCGGCTGGAGAGGAGGGGCCGCATAGTGAGGCTGCGTCTTTCGCAGCGCGCTCCAATGTCTGAGCGTACGGCGCGACACCGGACGCCGTTCGCGCCATATCTGCGGGAGCCGCGAGAGCACTTCGCGCGCGAGCCAGAAGCCTCCCCAGGGATCCGGAATCCTCCAGCCGCGGCGCATGCGGAAGTACAGCCCGTATCGCGCCGGCAGCATCCATATCAGCCGTGACAAAGGATCGTTGAAGAGGCTGTTCAGGCAATCGTTGCGCGCGACGAAGCGGAGATATCGGCGCCGATCCCGCGACGCGCCGTCGGTGACGTGCGCGACGCGCGCGTCGGGCAGATAGACGGTCTGGTAGCCCGCGTCGAGCAGTCGAAGGCAGAAATCCTTCTCTTCGCCGTAGAATTCGAAGCTCTCGCGATATCCGCCCATCGCGAGGAACGTCGCGCGCCGGACCATGTGCGCAAAACCGATGAAGCTCGGCACTACCGTCGGCACCTGCGCGGTCGAGGGCTGCATCGCCGCGGGCCAGGGATCGCCGTTTTCTTCGGCCTGTGCGAAGGCCACCGCGGCGACTCGCGCGTCCGCGCGCAGCAGCTCCAGCGCCGCTTCCACCGCGCGGGCTTCGATCAACCGCGTATCGTCGTCCAGCAGCAGTACGCACTCCCCTTCCGCCTCGGCGACGAGGCGGTTGCGGCCGACGATGTAGCCCGGCGCCGCTTTGTCGCGAATGACCCGGGCGGCGACGCCCGTCTCCGAGACCTGTGCCAGCGCCGGCGTTGCGGAATGATCGTCGAAGATCAAGATCTCAGGATCGAGGTGCGCGATGACGCGCATCGAGGACAAACAAACGCGCAGCGCCTCCGGACGGTTCCTCGTCGTGATGCCAATCGACAGCGCGCGCTTCACGCCGCTTCTCCCAGCGCCCGCGCATAGACGTCGAGCGTCATGCGGGCCGTGGCCGACCACGTCATGCCGGAGACGGTCCGTCTCGCCGCGTCGCCGATCGCGCCGCGCAGCCCGCGATCGTCCATCAGGCGCTCCACCGCGGCGGCGGCGGCATCGGGATCGCGCGGAGGCACGAGCAGGGCGTTCCGGCCGTCGCGCACGAGCGACGCGGCGCAGCCGACGGGCGTCACGACGGCCGGCAGCTCCTGGCTCATCGCTTCGAGAAGCACGAGACCGAAGCCTTCGTAGGTCGGCAGCCAGAGCAGGACGTCGTGCGTCCGATACAGCGCCACGACCTGTTCCTCCGGCACGCGCGCGACGACGCGTATGAAAGGACGAACGGGTTCGGCAAACGCATTCAGCACGACGTCATCGGCGACGCCGGGACCAAGGATGGTCAGACGCATCGCCCGTCCGCGCTCGTGAAGCTGCTGGAAGGCCCGGACCACGTACGGGACACCCTTGGTGTTGTCCCAACTGCCGCAGAACAGCAGCCCTTCCCCCCTGTGGTTGACGCAGCCGTCGGCTTCCAGAAACCGCGACGAGACGCCGTGCGGGACGACGTCGATGCGATCGTCGGGCTGCCAGCCGTGGGCCAGGGCGTATCGCCGGTCGGCGTCGTTCAGCAGGAGCAGTCGGTCGGCGACACGCGCCGCCGCCGCCACCTGCGACAGACGCGTGAGCGGATACCAGATCCGGCGCGTCCAGCCCTTCCGCGTGAGGCCTGCTTCGTGATCGTCGAGCATGCGCCGATAGTTCAGATGCTCCAGTCCGTTCGATCGACAGATCAGGGCGGTGTGCTTATACGCGCCCATCTTCTTCCGCAGCCCGACCCAGAGTCCCTCGGCGCTCGAGACGTCGATGATGTCGTACCGCGTCCGGTCCATCCGGCGCGCGATTGCCGTCGCGGCGGTCCAGGGGCTGATGACCTGACGCATCTGCCGATGCCGCGGACCCGCGATCTCGTCGCCAAACACGACGTCGCAGCGGTGCCCCAGCGCGCGAAACTCCTCGGCAAGCTTGTAGAACACCTTCGACGACCCGAGGGTGGCATCCGGCGGGTAGTCGCCGGCCAGCAGTATCGACAGCCGCGACTCGTTCACGCGGCCGCCGCTGGAGCCGCGCGCAGCGCGGCGATCGTGTGTTCGATGGCAAATCGACCCTCGTAGGTTCGCGACCCGCGACGGGCGAATCCGTCGCGCGCGGCGGGATCCTTCAGCAGGGATGAGACCAGTTCGGCG
This sequence comes from Vicinamibacterales bacterium, assembly GCA_035495955.1. Lineage (GTDB taxonomy): Bacteria > Acidobacteriota > Vicinamibacteria > Vicinamibacterales > 2-12-FULL-66-21 > JAICSD01. The sequence goes on from DATJFE010000075.1 coordinate 207,749, forward strand.
AAGCGCGCCGTATCGCCGGAGGGGGCCAGGGCGACTGCCTGCGATTCCGCCCAGATTGGTTCGGTAAGCGCGCCCACGGTTGACACGGTGGCGACGGAGTTCCGCAGACCCGCCATCGCGGAGGTGCGCCGCGTCGTAATGCCGTCGGGATACGGTTGAATCATCAGATCGCAGGCGCGAAGCGCCGACGCGGTCTCCCTGCCGTCAAGACGGCCCGTCGCACGACTCCGGGCGGCCAGCCGGGCGTCTCGTCGCTCCAGACGCTCGAGGAACTCGGCGCTGCCGGCGCCGATGAACGCAAATCGCGCGCGTGGCGACTGCGCCGCCACGATCGGAAGCAATTGGAACAATTCGCCGGCGACATGCCCGCCATACGTGCCGAAGTGGCCTACGACCGGTTCGCCGGCGGGCGCAAACGCGTGACGCCATTTCGCGATGGACGCCGGCAATCCCGCGGCGGGAACGCTCGATGGAATCGGCAGCGTCTGGAATCGATTACCGCCTCCCATCGATGTCAGGTAGCGCCGCCAGGTGTCGGTCGACAGATAGGTCGTGCCGGATGCCTGCAGCAGTACCGCGGCCATCACGCGCTGCGCAACGGCGAGGGCATTTCGCCACGGACGCGAGAGGGAGTAATAGAAGTACGGCTCGTGAAACATCACGCGCACGTCGACGCCCTTGGACGCGAGCGTCCGCAGCCACAGACAGAAACGCAGGTTCATGCCACGGGCGCCGAGCGCATTGGGCACGTACTGCAGGAGTACGATGCCAGGCGTTTCCTGCAGCGCGTCGGCGAGCCGCTGCCGCGACGCGCGCCCGAATCTGTCGGGCAGCGTGTGGAGCGGCGTCCAGATGTGGACGCGATCGCCGGCCGCTTCGAGCGCCCGCGCGAGGTCGGCCGTGTAATCGCCGACCCCGCCGCAGTCGGGAGGAAACTCACCGCTCAACAGGTGCCACGTCATGCGCCGCGCCGCTCGAGAAGGCGCTCGAGGGTGGTGACGTGTGCGTCTGCGCTGAATCGGCGCGCCGCTTCGCGCGCGCCGGCCGACAGTCTGGCGCGAACGGCGGGGTCGCCGAGAACGGATGCGAGCGCGTCACCGAACGCCGGCGCGCCGCCGCCGATGCCGGCCAGACGCCCGTTCACGTCGTCGGTAAGCCACTGCCGGATGCCGCCCACGTCGAACGCCACCGCCGGCACGCCGTGTTCCGCAGCTTCGAGGCCGACGAGACCGAACGGCTCGGGCCAGATGCTCGGGACCGCGACGACTGCCGTGCGCGAGAGGAGCGTGGCGCGCGCCTCCGGATCGACCCACCCGGGACAGGTCACGGCCAGGTAATCGCGCCGCGCCGGCTCGTGCGCAAGCCTCTCTACGTGCGACCGATCCGGACCCTCGCCCGCGAGCACGACCGTGAGCGGCCGTCCGAGTATGGACGCGGCATGCGTCGCCGCGCGTATCAGGACCGCCGCGCCCTTGAGCGCCGTCATGCGGCCGAGGAACAGCACGTCAATCGACGGTTGTCCCGGCGGCACGCGCCCGCCGCACGAGGCAAACAGCGGAATCGTGTGCACGCGGGATTCGCCAAGCTCGTAGCGCAGGTACTCGCGCCTCATGTGATCGCTCGCGACGACGAGGCCGGCGTAGCGACTGAAGAGACGCTGCTGCCGCATCGCCCACGCGTACTGCGCGGTCATGGCGCCGAATCGCAGTTGTCCGCAGCGGCGCGGCAGATAGCAGGCCAGACAGCCGGGTCCGCAGCGCCGGGCGCACGGCTCGACGCGCGGAAAGGCGAACGCCTTGTGGCCGCTCACGCACGTTCCGAAGTAGCCGTGCATCATCTTGTAGGTCGGCCACCCGGCCGCGAGCCGCTCGTCGACGTCGAGGACACGCATGTTGTGCGAGAAACAGACGTCGGGCCGCCACGCACGAACGCCGGCCATCGCGGCGTCGATGCCGAGATCGGCCACACTCCACGACTCCCGGGTCGAGATGCGCGTGGGGCCATCCTCGGATCCGGAGTTGGCGTAGAGCATCGCGACCTCGTGGCCGCGCGCTTCCAGGGCCGACGGCAGCGACGCGAGGTAAGTCTCGACCCCGCCCCCGCCGCTGCGCGCTTCGTTCGCAAGAAGAATGCGCATTCACGCGTGCCGCAGACGCACGGAGATGCCTTCGGTGTTCCACATGTCGATGGCGGGATCGAGCGGCTCGGGCACGAGCCGCTGCGACGCCAGCTCGTCGCGCATCGCCGCCGCCGTAATCCCGCGCGCCGCCCACGCGCCCGGATGGAATTCGAGAAACGCCTGCACGCCCGGCGCAGCGAGCGTCGCGCGGCCGCCTCTGAGCACGTCGAGCTCGGCGCCCTCGACGTCGATCTTGATGACGTCGGGAGACAGTCCGCGCTCCCCGCAGAAGGCGTCGAGCGACGTCGTCGCCACCGGGATCGCGCCAGTCGCCGAGCCGCTGCCGAGCGCGTTCGCGCCGCTCGCGCCGTCGCAGATGAAGTCGGCGGTTCCCACCGTCCCCGCGATCGCGGCCGCGACGACCTCGACTCTGCCGGCGAGCTGATTGAGCTGCAACTGCCGACGGAGGCCGGCGAGCGACGCGGGAGCCGGCTCGAACGCGAATACGCGGCCGTTGGGACCGGCCCATATCGCAAACAGCAGCGTGTAGGCGCCGACGTTCGCGCCGACGTCGAGGACGGTCGCGCCGGGACGGACGGCGTTTCGAAACGCCTGGTACTCCTCCGGGTTCCATGTCATCTGGCGGTACTGCGCTGACACGCGCACGCGCTCGCCGCCAGGGAGCGTGGACACCAGATGGTCGCCGGGAAGATGATCGAGCACGATTTCGTGCAGGCGCCGCAGCACGCGAGGGGCCGGACCGCGCCGTCCGCCGCGCACTCGCGCGACGCCGCGTTCCAGCCAGCTCGCCGTTCGAAAGCTGTCGCCGCGGCCCGTGCGCAGGGTCATGTGGCGTCGGCCCTGGGTGCCAGGCGCAGCGGGAGCCAGTACAGCAGCCGATCGTACAGAGCACGCACCGGCCCGAACGCGAGATAGAGCGGCCGCATGTACCACATCCCGAGCACCGCGATCGCCCCGCCCATCCCGATCGTGTACGGCAGCCGCGGAACGCCCGCGAACTGCTCGAGCGCGAACGCGATCGCGACGAGCGGAATCATGCGGAGTCCCCAGGGCCACAGGACGTCGGTGAAGAGCGCGGTCTCGTGCATGCCGGTCGCGCGGGTGAACGGCCGCCAGGCCAGCGCGGCGAAGACGATGCCGTGACTGATCACGCCGGCGATGAGCACCCCCACCACGCCGAGCCGGAAGCCCAGACCAAACGCGAGCGCGACGTGGATGAGGCCGCACGCCAGCGTCGCCGTCCCGATCTGAAGCCGCTGCCCGAGCACCGAGGGCACGACCGCGAGCGCGTGGCCGAACGTCATCGTGACCACGAGGATCGCAATGAGAATGTTGGCGAGGCCGCCGGCAAAAAGCTCCGGACCGACCCATCGCGTCACGAAGGCCGGATTCATCGCGATCACGATGCACGCGACCGATCCCGCGAGCGCCATGTACACGCGCACCATCACCACGATCGCGTCGTGAAGCCGCGGCCCTCGCTGCTCGCCGGCCAGGTGCGCCAGGCCCACCAGACCGCTGTCGCACGGCACCCATGAGAGCTGTACGAGCGCCTGCGCCAGCTTGTTCGTACACGCCAGGGCCGCCACAGCGGTGCGATTGCCGAGCGAGGCGAGCACGAGTCCGTCGCTCGCGCTGATCAGCCGCCAGCCCCATCCGGCGGCCGACGTGCCCATTCCCTGGACGAACATCGAGCGGATCGCCGCCCATCCGGGTCTTTCCCAGTGGCGAAGCAGATCCGGCGCGATGGAACCCACGCGCACGAGATTCCACAATCCGATGAGAACCGCCGGCACCGCGTTCGCCAACGCGAGCGCGTAGAGTCCGAGTCCCCGCTTCAGCAGGACCACCGTGATGAGCGCGTTCATCGCGACGGAGAACAGGCTCAACGCGCCGGTGAATCGCACGTCCTGAACGCCTTCGAGGACCGATTGGAACACGCGCAGCGGATGCGCGACGACGCCGATCAGTGCGAGCACGAGCAGCGGCCCGAGAACGGCGTCGCGCTCGCCGGGACCCATGCGGACGACCGAGGGCAGCAGCAGCCAGAGGACGAACGAAATCAGCGCGCACACCGCGGCGCTGAGAATCGCGGCGGAGCCGCCCGCCGTGAGCACGGCGCGCATGCGCGCCCGATCGCCTTTGCCGTCGGCCTCTGCGATGAGCCACGGCACGGTGGCGAGCACCCCGAGGTCCGCGAGCGCGGCATAGGCCAGAAGCTCTCCCGAAGCGAGCCACAGGCCGTAGCGCGCGGCGCCGACATGGCGGAGCGTGAAGGGGACGAGCCAGAGCCCGACGACAATCGCCGTCCCGAATCGGACGTAGCCAAACACGGCGCCGATGGTCGCGCGAGTGGTACGACTCATGCTCTTTTCAGCAGGCGCGACGCGCCCATTCCGGCCGCGCGACGCGCCGTCGCCAGCCAGCCCGACGCCGTCGCTGTGCGGCGCCACGTCCGCCGCGCGCGTGGATGGTCGCGCCGGATCGTCGCGTCCCATCGCGAATGAAAAAGCCGCCCGTTGCGCAGCACGCGCTGGTAGTACGCGTCGGATGGATTTCCGAGCGTGGTGCTGCCCAGATGAAAATACGCGCCGAGTCGCTCGTATCCGTAGGTCGCGACCTTCCAGCCGGCTTCGCGGATCCGAAACGCCAGGTCCGCTTCGTCCCACTCGGTCGGCCGGAACGCCTCATCGAGCGTGCCGACGCGCGTCAGGCATTCGCGCCGCACGATCCACGGCCGGATAACCGCATCGACTTCCTGGAGATTGATCCAGTTCGCCGGACCGATGCCGATCGTGCTCTGCAGCCGCTTCCAGTCCCACAGGTCCTGCCACGCCTCGATCGGTTCGTCGCACGGCAGGCACACCAACCCTCGACTGAGACTCAGAAGACCGAGGTCCGAGTACGCATCGAACGCCGCGAGGACCTCCGGCACGAACCAGGGAACCTGCAGGAACATGTCGTCCTGCCAGGCCGCCACCAGCGCACCGCGCGCCTCCGCAAAGCCTCGGTTCGTGCACCGCAGCTCATGCGCGTCGTCCTCATGCACCCATCGCAGGTGCGCGCGCCCCCATGCGGTTTTCCGTTCCGCCTCCAGATACGCGGCGGTTCCGTCCCGGCATCCATCCTCGACGACCACCAGCTCGACGCGATCGCCGCCGAAGTGCCGCCAGCCGTCTATCGCTCGCCGGAGCGCGCCTTCGTTGTTGAAGGTCGGCATGACAACGCTCAGCGACGGCAGGTCAGCCGCGGCGTGCATAGGCCTGGAGGTTCAAGGCGAGCGGCGTGTGAACGGCGCCCGGCACGGCGCGCGCCGAAAGAAACACCAGACGTCTGATCGCCTGGGAGGCAGCCTCGCCAGGCATCTCCGGAGCGCCCGCCACGACCCTGATGTGCGAAAAGCCTTCACGCTCGAGCGCGCGGTGGAGGGAGGCCGGCGTGAAGTGATTCACGTGGACCAGATTGTCGGCAAGCGTGGGCCGATACCCACGCTGGACGAGGGCGCGCACGCGCTCCTTTAGGCGCTGCGCCGGCCCGTTTGGAACCTTCACAGCAACCCATCCGCCGGGGGCGACAAACCGATGGACGCGCCGCAGAATCGCCCGCGGCTCCGGAATGTGTTCGAGCACGTCGGTCAGCGTGACGGCGTCGTACTCGCCGGAGACGTTGAAAGTGTGGACGTTTCCCTGATGGACGGCTGCGCCGGTCGCGGCGGACGCGAACGCCGCGGTTTTCGGATTCAGCTCCAACCCTTCCGCCTGCCAGCCCGCCGCGCGCGCCATCGCGATGAATCGGCCCGCGTGCGCACCGACGTCGAGCAGCCGCCGGCGGGTTGGCGGCAGCAGCGCGCCGAGCGTCGAGAGAATATCGGCGAACACGGCGTCTTTGTAGGTCGCGCGATGTTCGCCCTCGATCCACTCGTCGGACCAGCGCTGATCGTAGAGACGATCGAAGAAGCGAGGAAGAGACGGAATCGCCATCGGCTGCGCGAATCCACAGACCTGGCAGCGGACGATGTCGACCGACGCGCCTGAATATGCGGCAAGCTCCGGATCCTGCTTCCTGTACTCGCCGAGCTCGAACCTCGCGCCGTGGATCACGCGTCGCCGCGACCCGTCGCAGATCCAGCAGCGCTGCACCCGCTGAAACCCGCTCATGCGGCGGCCGCTTCGACGAGGTCGGCGATTTCCGCGGACATGTCGTCCCAACTCCGGGCGCGCAGCGCGGCCGACGCGTCGTCAACGCGCAGGCGCCACTCGTCCGCGTTCGCCCGCCACGCCCGCAGCGCGGCGACTAGCGTTGAGGACCGCGGCGGATCGGCGACGATGAGGCTGCCGAGCGATTTCGGGTAGCGCTCCGTGACGCCGGCGGCGGCGGTCACGATGGCGGGGACGCCACGGCAGATCGCCTCGTGTACGCCGAGCCCGTACGCTTCGTACCGCGCCGGGTGGACGAGCACGTCGGCGGCCGCCAGCACCGTGGCGATGTCGCCGCGGAAGCCGAGGAACCGCATCGAACGCGCCAGCCCGGACGTTCGCGCGCGAGCCGTCCAGGCATCGGCCTCGGCGCCGACGCCGGCGACGAGCAGATCCACATCCCAGGCGGGATCGACCGCCAGCGCGGTCCACGCCTCGAACAGAACGTCGAAGCCCTTGCGGCGATCGCCGAGCGCGCCGATGAACACGGCGACGCGGCGCCCGTTCGTGACGTCGAGCGCGCGTCTGGCATCGCGTCGCGCGTCCGGCGACACCGCGCCGAACGTCCGCGGATCGGCGCCGTAGTAGACGACCTTGATTCGCGACGCGGGGATTCCGTAATGGCGGCGGACGTCGGATGAGGTCCGCTCGCTGTTGCAGATCACGAGCGGCGCGGCCATCAGCGCGGCTCGCTCTCGTGCGAGGTAATACCGCCGGCCGGCGGCCGCCGAAATCCGGGTCCGCAGTGAGGCCGCGACCCGCGGCGCGTATGCGGCGTGGAGGTAATGAACCCACATCGGTGTGCCTCGCGCGCCGTTCCCGCCGTTCATGAGGGCGCGCGTGGATGGACCGAGTGCTCGCAAGCGTGATGCCGCCGCGTGCGCCAGCAGCGGCGCGCCGATGAGGTGCGCGCCGAAAGGCCGCGGCACCCGATGCGCATGAACGCCCGTCATCGACGACAGCTCGGCGGCGACGCGATGCGCGACGAGGTGGACCGTATGGCCGCGCCGCGCGAGAAACGACGCCAGCGCGTGGTTGGCGCGATCCATCCCGCCCGCCGTCGTGAAATCCCCTGTCGCCAGAAGCCAGGAGCTCATGCGCCGTCGGTTCCGTAGCGCTGGGCGATGCCGTGGAGCGCGCCGGCCAGGAACCAGTACTGGATGCCCACTTGCGTCACGAAGGGCGTGAAGCTGAAGATCAGGCCGGCGGTCCCGAGATTGGCCGCGAGGACGACCGCGCCGCACTGCGCAAGCCGCGAAAACTGCGTCATCATCGCGACGCGGTACTCGGTGAGCGCGGTCACGACGAGTGCGCCGCCATAGAGCGCGATCATGAGGATCCCGCCATCGATCATCCAGCCGGTCAGCTGAATCTCGGCCCACAGCGTCTCTCCCGTTCGGTACGACGAGAAATAGCCCGCGGCCATGCCCCAGCGCCCCAGGCCCGCGCCAAGGGGATGGTTCACGAACATGTCGCCGAACGTAACGTCGAGCTGCACGCCTCTGGCGGTTCGGTACACCGTCAGCGGATCGCCGGCAAACAGCGTGAGGAAGCGATCGGAAATCGACTGCCCGCCGAGCGTGAGCGCGAGCATGAAGCCGCCGACGAGCACGCCGCCGGCGAGAATCGCGAACTGCGTGGCGCGGGCGGCGCGTCCCTGCCGGGCGCGAATCACCGCGTACGCGAGCATCATCGCGAAAGTGATGACCAGGGAGATGCGAACCTGGCTGAGATAAATCGCGGCCAATCCCGCGGCAGCGAACGCCAGAGACAACAACCGCTTCCAGGCCGGCAACGCGCTGACTGCAAAGACGAGCCCCAGCAGCGCCGCGTACGATGCGGGTCCCGCCACCGCGCCAGGCGTGTCGAACAGCCCCGGCGGCCTGACGATCCAGCGGCCGTCCGGGCCCAGATAGGAAACCGGGCCCAGCCCCATGGGCCCGCCGGTCGATATCCGTGAGAATTCGGCCGGCAGCCACCGAGTCGGGTCGTACACCTGCAGCACGCCGACGACGGCGTTGAGGCCGCAGCAGATGAGGAGAATCCACAGAATGCGCGCGAGCTGTTCCGGCGTCCGCACGAACGCCGGCGCCCAGAAGAGCGGCGAGACGACGGCGAAGTAGACGCCGACGTGTGCGAGCCCCCCCATGAACGTCGGCGTCGACGGATGGAAGAGCATCACCGTCAGCAGGAAGAGAAAGGCGGCCACCCAGCTCTGCGCGCGCGAGACCGCCACGTGCACCGTCGACTCGAGGTTCCACCAGGCGAACGCGGCGAGCGGCAGGACGAACGCCGCGACCCGGATAGGAAGACGGAAGGCCTGCGTGCCGGGAAGAATGAGGATCGCCGGAAGCGCCGACTGGCTGATGATGAACAATTCGGCGAAGCCCCACGGTATCGGCGCCGCTCTCGCCGACTCCATCGGCTGCGCCATCGTCGCCGTTTCCACGTTCATCGGACGGCCGCTCCCGTCGGACGTGCCGCGCGCTCATACACGTCGAGAAAGCGTCGCACGAAGGTGTCGGGATCGAACCGGCGGACGGCCGTCTGCCGGGCCGACGCGCCCAGACGCGCGCGAAGCGGGCTGTTGACCGCGAATCGGTAGATGGCGCGGGCGAGCCCTTCCGCGTCGCCAGGGTCGAATGTCAGGGCGTCGGCGTCGTTTGCGACCAGCTCCGCGGCGCCGCCCGCCGCGCTCACGACCGTCGCACGTCCGCACGCCATCGCTTCCGCGATCGCCAGGCCAAAAGGCTCCGGCTGCGTGCTCGCATGGATCGCCACATCGAGCGCCCGGATCGCCGAAGCGGGGCGCTCGATGAAGCCCGTGAATCCGACCCGATCGCCGACACCCAGGGACATCGCGCGCGCGCGCAGCTCTTCAATCGTGTACTGACTGCCGGCCGTGTCGTAGACAGGCCCCCCGATGACGTATGCGCGGATCGGAAGCCGACCGAGAGCGCCGACCGCCCGGAGAAATGTTTCGTGACCCTTCCACCGGGCGAACGTCGCGACCAGGCCGATCCTGATGGTGTTGGGCGCGGCGGGCGGCAGACCGGCAAGTCCATCCAGATCCGCGACGGGCCCGTCCGGGGCGAACTCGGCGAGATCGACCGCGTTGTAGATGCTGGACACCGGCGCGGCGGCGCCGAGCGCCTCGATCAGATCATCCGCTACGCTGTGCGAGTTCGCGACGATTGCCGCGACGCGAGAGGTGTAGTGTCGAAGCAGCGCGCGGCTGAGCGGCCGGTGCGAGACGTACTCGTGCATGTGCCACACCAGCGGCATGCCCGAGGGCGCCGCGCGGCTGACGAGCACGTGCAGCTTGAAACCGTTCGTGTGGACGACGTCGGGCGCGATTCCCGCGAGCGTCGACCGCAGCGCACGGCCATAGGAGGCGATCGATCCTGCGGCCGAGACGAGCGCGGCGCTCCTGCGCGCGACGTCCGCGGCGCCGCGCATCGACCATTCGCCGAAACTGGCAAGGCCATCCGGCATCGGCAGCACGCGGACGCCCGCCCCGCATTCCCGGACGCGCGACGACAGCCGCCCGTCGCGAGGCACGACGACGATCGGCTCGGCGTGCGGGGCCAGCCTCCGCAGGCCGCGGACCAGTTCCACCAGGCTCGCCTCGGAGCCTCCCATCTCCGCCGAGACGCTGAGAAGCGCTATGCGCATCGGCATCCGATCAGCACGATGTTGTCCGACAGCCGCCTCGGCGAGAGCGCGGCAATCGCCGCCGGATAGTGAAGGCCGGAGAAGGGCAGGCGCCCCCAGCGCGTGTACGCGATGTCGACCTGCTCCAACCGGTTCTCCGCGGCCATCCGCCGCAGATCGATCTCGAGCAGGGCCGTCCGGTGCGCGGGATAATCGGACTCCTGAAACGCGGAAAAACGCCCCTTCACCACGAGCGTCAAGAGGCTCAGCGCGCTCAACTGATTCGGCGTCGTGATCACGATCCATCCGCCCGGACGCGTGACCCGGACGAGCTCGCGCACGAACGCGCGAGGATTCTCGAGATGCTCGATGACTTCCACGCCTGCGGCGACGTCCGCCGTCCCATCGTCCACGGGGAGCGGATCGCGATCGAGATCGGCTTCGCGGAAGACGATTTCACCGGGCAGATCGGGATACATGATCGCGTCGATGCCGATGCAGCGCGCGAAGCGGCCGCGCGTCGCGCGCCAGAGGTCGCCGGTGCCGCAGCCGGCGTCGACCAGCGTGCCGCCCGCGCCCCGAGCCGCCAGCAAGGCCGCGACCGCGGCGTGAATGCGATCGTGGCCGCGTCCGAGGCTCCTGCGCGCGCGCGCGTCGACCGTGGAATCGATGGGGCTCACGACAGAGCGCGCTCCAGCAAGGCGATCTGGGTCGCGGGATCGCAAAGAGACCGCGCGCGCGCCGGACCGGCAGCGCCGAGCGCCGCCCGGCGCGCGGGATCGTCGATCAGGCCCTGCAGGGTCTGCATCAGGACCCCGCGATCGCCTGGTGGCACGAGTACGCCGCACGACGGCGTGACGATCTCGCGGGCCCCGCCCAGATCGCTGGTCACGACGGGCACACCCGCATGAAGCGCTTCGACGAACGCGAGTCCGAAAGGCTCGGGAGCGGTGTTGGGCTGACAATGTATGTCCGCCGCCTGAAACAGATGCGCGACATCACGCCGCTCGCCAAGAAAAGCGACCCGATCGCCGACGGGCAGCGCGCTCGCGAGCGTCCGCAGGTCGCGTTCGTACTCGACCTCGTGCGGCCGCTGCGCCCCGCCGGCGATCCAGATCGTCCAGTCGCCGCGCAGGCCGGCGGCGGCCCGCAGCAGTTCCGAATGTCCCTTCCACTTTTCGAGCCGGCTGGCCAGCAGAATGACCGCGGTCCTCTCGCCAGCTCCGAGCTGCGCGCGAAGAGACGCGCGCCTCGCCGGCACGTCCGGCGCCGGCGACACCGGCGCATAGACGACCTCCCGACGCACGTCGCGGAGCCACGCGCCGACGGCCGACGCGGTGTACCGGCTGTTGCAGATGACGAGCTGCGGGCTCTGACGTGAAACACGGCGTTCGGTCCAATGTCGTCCGTCCAACGCGTCGTGCGCCCAGAGCACCAGGCGCGGCTTTCTGACCGACGGCGCGGCGAGCGAGAATGCCCACGGCGAATGGCCGATCACCGCGTCGAACGGCCGTGCATCGAGGAGCCGCCGCAGACGCCGCCGTGCCCGCCACACCGACCACGGACGGCTGAAGCGAACCCGCCCGAGATCGTGCGGCGTCGCGCCGGCAGCCCGCAGATTTTCCGACAGCCGGCCGGCGAACGACAGCGCGAACTCGTGATGAGACGGGGCCGGCTCGTGCACTGCGATTTCCTCGAGAATGCGCTCCACGCCGCCGTACAGGTTTCCTGCGGCGACGTGCAGCACGCGCATCAGAGAATCCGCCGCTTCACGTCGATGATGTCGCCCGGGTGCACGAGCGTGGTTGCGAAGTCGCTGCTCTTGACCTTGAACGTCGTGGGGCGGCCGGCGCCCGTCGCATCTTTCCGCGTGATGTACACCGCCCCTTTCGCCGCCCGTTCGTTGAAGTCGCCGGCGGCGATGATGACCTGATCGACCGTCATCCGCGTGGCCACTTCGTACGAGCCCGGCGAGTGCACCTCTCCGCGCACGTAACACTTCTCGGCTTCCGGCACGAGGATCGCGTCGCCATCCTGCAGCTGGAAGCTGGGCGCATTGCCGCTCTCCAGTTGCCGGCGATCGAAGGTGAACCTCGTTTGCGCCGGCTTGTTGCGGGTCACCTCGATGGTCTGTCCCGCCGCCGCGGTGAAGCCCGCCTGCGCGAGGATGCTCAGCAGCGTCTCGTTGCCGGTGATGCGGTAGCCCGCCGGCCGGCTCACCGCGCCGCTGACATACACCATCTGGGATCGGAACTCGGCGACATCCACCGTGACCGTCGGATTACGGTGCAGGCCCTTCCGGATCAGCAGATCGCGAACGTCCTTCTGGATTTCCCGCACGGTCTTGCCGGCCGCTGGAAGCCGCCCGAGATCCAGGTACGAATACAGGCCATCGTTGTCGACGATGACGTTGGTCGCGCTGAACTCGGGAATGCCGAGGACCGTGATATTCAACTTGTCCTGCGGACCGACCTTGTAGTCGGTCGTTGCAGTCTGCGGCGGCGGCGTCTGCGGGTGCGGCGCCTGCGGCGCCGCCTGCAGCATGGCCACGAGCAACATCGTCATCATCGCTATCCCCCCCACGTCAACGTGCCGTAGATCCTGTGATTGTCGAACGCGCGCGCGCGCGCGCGCCGCGAACGGCGCTGGTACCAGTCGCCGTTGATGCCGAGCCGAAGCCTCGGCTTCGCGCGATAGGCGAAGCCGGCGGAGTAATTGGCATAGGTGTCGCTGCCGGCGGCGCTGCCGGGTGGATCGTGGTACTGCATGACGTTGCGGCCGGCCGCGAGACGCGACTCGAAGGGACCGGCGAACGCATAGGTCCAGGTGACGCCGACGGCATTGTTGATGAAGTAGGTCGACGCGCGCTCGTACGAGTACGTCAGATCGCGAGAGATCGTCGTGTCGATCCGGTGATGATCGTAGAGCGTCACGCCGGCCGAGACCTGCGAGACGAAGCCGGTGAAGCGAGGCGTGGCCGGATCGCGCGGCGTGAACCGGCGATAGCCGAATGCGGCCGTCCCGTTCAGCAGCCCCTGCGGACTGAAGGTGAACGTCGGCATGATGCGCAGCGTATCGGCGTCGCGTTCGGCGGCGCGATCGAAGCGCTGCTGCTCGTTCGAGACGGCCAGCGCGAATTGCGTGAGCGGCGTCAGCGCGATCCCGACCGAGGTATCGATCGCGCGCGTGCGGCTGTCGAAGGCGCGCGCCAGGCTCTCGCCGCGGAATTGCGCGTTGTCGTCGAACGCCGCGTCCCCCTGCCGCCCCGAGACGGTCAGCTGCGTGCGCGTGAACAGCTTGACGGTGACGCCGGCGCTGTAGACGTCGCTCGAGTGGCGCGCGCGCAGGTCGACCTCGTTGTCGGGCCGGGCCTTCGAGTTCGTGAAGCTCGCCGTCACAAACGGCTGGAGGAACCCGAGCGCCACCTCGCTCCTGATCGAGTTCTGCTCGTTGGCGCCGCGCTCGCTCTTGTACGTCTTGAAATAGACGTAATCGGCCGCCTGGATGAACGTCGTCTTGAAGCGTTGCAGCTTGAGGACGAGCTCGGCTTTCGGGGAGATCGTCATGGTGAAATCCGATTTCGGATCGGTCGCCTCGTTGAACACGTTGTTGTCGCGGCCGATGTCGCGGATGGCGAGCGTCGGCACGATCGATACCGGCCCGATCTTCAGCACGGAGGAATCGGCGTCCTGCTGGGCCGCGGCGGGCGCCGCGGCGAATGCGATCGACAGGCCGAGCAGAGGGCACAGAACCGCACGTGTGATCATCGACCACGCTCCGCGGGCGCGCTGCGCGCGATTCCGAGTTGACGGGTCTTGCGGTAGAGGTTGGCGCGCTCGATGCCGAGCGTGCGGGCGGCGTCGCGCATCCGCCAGTCGTGCCGCTCGAGCACGGCGGCGATGTAGTCGCGCTCGAACCGGCGGCGCGCCTCCCGAAGGCTGACGGCGGGGCCCCCGCGGCGCATGACGTCCTGCAACGGCGCGATCGGCAGCAACTGCAGCACGTCTTCCTGCCGGACCGTGTCGCCTGCTTCGCGCAGCACCCGGTCCAGCGTCGTCCGCAGTTCCTCGAGATTGCCAGGCCACGGCATCGCCGCCAGGACCGTCAGCGCCATCTTCGTGAACGCGGGCGCGCGCCGGCGATCCCCGCTGATGTCGGCCGCCAGGCGGCTCGCGATGGCGGGCATGTCTTCGGCCCTCGCCCGCAGCGCGGGAATCACGATCGGCAGCGCGCCGAAGCGCCGGAGCAGATCGGCGCGGAACCGGCCGTCGCGCGCGTCGGCCTGAATCGACGGCGGGGCCGAGGCGATGACGCGGGCCCTGACGCGGACGCGGTCGCGCGCGCCCACGCGGGCCTCGCCGTCCCGGAGCACTCGCGCGAGACCGCGCTGAATCGCCGCCGGCAGCTCGCCGACGTTCTCGAGAAATACCGTGCCGCGGCGCGCCGTCACGAGCGCCGAGCCTGTCCCGAGCGTCTCGAGGTCGCGGCTGGAGGCGGCCGGCCGCTCGCCCAGCACGAGCCGCTCGAGCCGGGCGGCGTCCGGCTGCGCGCAGTCGACATGGACGAAGGGCTGCGTCGCGCGGCTCCGGGCGTGTGCGTACCGGGCGATCGAGAGCGGATCGAGACCGTCTTCCGCGAGGATCAGGAGCGGCCCGACATCGGGCAGATCCAGCGCGGCGCGCGCCCGCCGGACGGACGCCGACTCACCCGCCAGCGCGGGCGGGAACGGCGGCTGCGCCGACGCCGCGGCGGCGCGGCGGCCATGAGGCCGCAGAGAAGCGCTGATAGGCATGGCTGAATACAGGCAGGGGGCCGGACGAAGCTCCGCCCTCTCAGTTACAAAGGCCGTTGGCTGCGGGGGAATCGACCGATTATCGCCCTATTGCCGGGCTTGTGTCAAATGAGATACACAGAA
>DATJFE010000076.1:0-16293 GCA_035495955.1 Vicinamibacterales bacterium
CTGCGGTCTCGTCGACTCGTGCTCTCCTGTAAGAAATCACGGCCGGGCGGTGCGAGAAGATCGTGCGCAGGAGGATAGGAGCTCAGGAGAAGTTGTGGTCTTCATGTTCCAAATGGGGGCTCCTGCTCTCTTGTCCTCCTGCCAAGGTCTCCTGCGGTCTCGTCGACTCATGCCCCCCCTGTAAGGAATCATGACCGGGCGTGTTTCGCCAGGTAACGATCCGGGTGATCGGCGCGCTTGAGCCCTGCTCGCAGCGTTGTCGCGTTGAAGTTGAGGAGCAGTCCGGCCGGCAGGCCTGTCAATTTGAGATAGGTGATCAACTGTGCTTGATGTAGTGGATGTAGCCGCTCGATAGCCTTGATTTCGATGATCACGCATCCCTCAACCACGAGATCCAGTCTGAGATCGTGGCGTACTCGCTGACCCCGATACAGGACGGGAACGCTGCGATCGCGTTCGACGCGAAGGCCCGCCGCGACGAGCTCGATCACGAGGCAATCGTAATAGATCGATTCCAGCAGTCCGGGGCCCAACGCGGTATGCACGGCAATCGCACAACCGATGATGCGCTCGGTGAGTTCGTCGATCGAGTCAGTGATGTCCATGCCGCACGGTGGAGCACGAGCCGCGCCAGATGCGGTTCAACCACTTACGCGGATTCCGGACAGCTCTGTTGTGATTCTGGCCACACAGAATCCGGCAAACGATCGCGGATTCTGCGAGAAGATACACAAGCCCAAGCCTCAAGAATGGGGTTTGTCACGGGACAAGGACAAGCCGGCGGCCATCAAGATCTCGCCGTTGCCAGGCATCTTCAACATCCGCGAGTGGAACCGGTTCGGTCTTGATGCGGAGTTTGCCGCCGCTGGCTAGGGCCCACACTTGGGGAAAAGCTTCGAAGATCGCTTCGGGCGGAACACTCCCTCCGCCACTCCCGTATAGCTCGAGCCCCGAACTGCGCAGGGCTGCAGCGGAGAGTGCGATCGTCGGCCCAGCCATCTCTCCGATCTCCACCAAGCGGGTTCTGGAAGCGGCGATCTTCACATCATGACGAGTGAGGGCCTCGAGCAGGACTTCCGTCGGATGGCCCCACACATAGTCGAGAACCACGTCGAACCGCCTGGCGCCGGCCTCGCGGATAAAGGCGGCGATCAGCTCTTGATCCGACAGATCGAGCGCGATGGTCGCATCGGCGCCCAGATCGCGCAGCGTTGTCAAGACGCGACGATTGCGTCCGGCAGCCACCACGCGTTCAGCGCCAAGGTGCTTGGCCATCTGGACGGCAAGTTGGCCTGCGACCCCGGTCGCCCCAAGAATCAGGACCATCTCGCCCGGTTGGAGCTGGGCGCGCCAGGTTAGAGCAAGCCAAGCCGATAACGCAGGATTCGGCAAGGCGGCGGCCGTGACATCATCGACTTGCTCAGGAACTGGCAGACACCAGCCTCGGGAGACAACGGTGCGCTCGGCCATCATCCCGTAAGGCGGTCTTGCTCCACCGCAATACACGCGAGCCCCGTCATCAAGGAGGCCGACCCCGTCAACGCCGCACACGCAAGGGAAGTCAGGGAAGCGGTCGTAATGGGAACCACTCGCCATCATCTTGTCGACGTTCTTCAGCGAGGCGGCCTTGACCCGCACCAGCACTTCGCCCTCGATCGCCTGGGGATCGGCGAAGTCCTCATAGCGAGGGGATTGCCCAAAGGCATGTAGAACGGCCGCTTTCATGTGGACCTCGATCGTGGGATCGCTTGCGGCAACAGATCGGCCTGGACTCTCAGCCGATGCCGATCGGGACAATCAGGAGCGCGAGTCTACCAGACCAGGCGCAGCAGCGAGACGCCTTGTCGCGGCAATGCGAACGTGATCACGGCACGATGGTTTGCGACGGTCATGCGTTCCGGCGCAGCGAGCGTCTGCAGACCACCCGCATGGATCAACGCGGCGCGTTGCCCCGACGTCGGGGATTGCGGCGAGCCCATCGCCTTCCAGGCGGTGTAGGCGTTGCTGTGATCCGTATCGACGCGGTAGTGCGTCAGCGTCGCAGGGCCGTCGGGCGGGCCCTCGATCGTCAGCGTGACGTCGGCCGCCGGCGCGGGCAGGTCGTCGTCGTGATAGTTCCACACGAGGACGCTGGCGGAATGCGCGTCGCTGGCGGCGAGGGCCGAGATGTCGGCCGCGCCCCGCACGCCGCGGTCCCGCACGTCGTCCAGCGACAGGCCTGCGCTGCTCTCCGCCGAGACGCGGCTGCCGGTCATCTTTCCAAGCATCCGGAAGACATTCAGCACCGGTTTATCCACGCCGTTCGTCGCCAGATCGCGGAAGCCGTCGAAGTACGGCTGCCCCTCGAACTCGAACGCCCACGAAACCGCGCCGATCAGATTCACGTCATGGCGATCGGCCAGCTCGTAGGTTCGCGCGATCTGTTCCGCCGTATAGCTCGAGAACATCGTGCCGTTGCGGTACGCGTTCGATGGATTCGTCCGGACGGGGCACGCCGCGCACCCTTCCGGATCCGACTCGCCAATGACGATTGGCGTGTGCGCGAGCTCCGGAAAGGAGGCGGCGACGGTGAAGCCGTTGGCGATGGCGCGAAGCTGGTTGCCGACGCTCATGCGGACGTGTCCGTCTGGCATCACCTGCGGCGCGCCTTTCGCGTGAAACGTCACGAGACCGAGCGGCGCTCCGGTCTTGCCCGTCGCGTAGTTGACGCCGTGCAGGCAGTGTTCGAGGAAGTTGCGGAGGATGGTCTGCGTGCGCGCGCCGTTGGGCCCCGTGACTTCGGGGCCGCCGATCCTGGCGGTCGGCAGCGCGCGCTTCAGTCCGTCGGCCGCGTAATCGTACAGCTTCATGAACTCTTCCGGCGTCCCGTGCCAGTAGCCGATATCGGGCTCGTTCCAGACTTCCCACCACCATGTGTCGACCTCGCGGCCGTACTTCGAGGCGACGTGACGGCCGAGCTGATGGATCAACTCGCCCCATTTCGCGTAATCGCGCGGCGGATACGACCAGCCGGTGTAAATGTCGTTGTAGTTGTCCCCAGGCTTCCAGAAGTGCCGGTACGGCTGCGGATGGCTCGACAGCGCTTCCGGCATGAACCCGAGCTCGAACAGCGGCTTCACGTGGCGCGCGCGGTACGTGTCGATGATTCGATCGAGAATCGTCCAGTCGTAGACCGGGCGGCCGCTGGCGTCTTCCGTGTAGACGTTGGTCGAGCCCCACTTCAGGGCGGCGGTCCCGTCGCCGGTTGTGAGGAGATTGTGCGTGCGGAAATGGATGGGTATCGGACTGGCGTCGGCAAGCTCGGTCAGAAGCTGGCGACCGTCGCGCATGTAGGCGTAGTTCGGTTCATCGTTGCCGAACCACGCCCAGATCGGCGTGAGCGGCCCGCGCGGGATGCGGGTATCGATCCGGATCTCGACGCGATCGTGTTGCCCGGCCGGGACAGCCGGCCTAACGACAACCACGGCCGAAAGCGCGGCGACGGCCAGCAAGCGTCGGACGTCCATGTGCGTTATCCTGCTCGCCGATGATCGGCAGGACATTTTCGCATTATCGCCTCCTGGAGCGGCTGGGCGCCGGCGGCATGGGCGAGGTCTACCTCGCCGAGGATCTCGTCCTCGGCCGCAAGGTCGCGCTGAAGTTCCCGACGGCCGGCGATGCGACCGACCGCGCCGCGCTCGATCGGTTCCTGCGCGAGGCGCGGACGGCGTCGGCCCTCAACCATCCGCACATCTGCACGATCCACGAGGTCGGGAACGCCGACGGGCGTCCCTTTCTCGTGCTCGAGCTTCTCGAGGGACACACGCTCGACCAGGAAGTCCGGCACCGGCCGCTGCCGACGGATCGCCTGATCGCGCTGGCGATTCAGATCGCCGACGCGCTCGACGCGGCGCATTCGAGCGGCATCATCCACCGCGACATCAAGCCGACGAATATCTTCGTGACCCGCCGCGGCGACGCGAAGGTGCTCGACTTCGGCCTGGCGAAGCTCGTCGCCGGCATTCGAGCCGAGAGCGCATCGACGACGGCCGACGACCAGCAGATCACCGGCCACGGCGCGACGCTCGGCACCGTCGCCTACATGTCGCCGGAGCAGGCGCGCGGCGAAGAGCTCGACGGCCGCAGCGACCTGTTCTCGTTCGGCCTCGTGCTGTACGAAATGGCCACGGGACACCGCGCGTTCAGCGGCTCGACGACCGCAGTCGTGTACGACGAAATCCTGAATCGAGCCCCGCCGCCCCCCTCGGTCGTGAATCCAGGCCTGGCGCCAGAGCTCGATCGGATCATCCGCAAGGCGCTCGAGAAAGACAGGACCCTGCGCTACGCCAGCGCCGCCGATATCCTCGCGGACCTGAGGCGTTTCAAACGCGAAACGGACTCTGGGGGTACGGCGGCGGCGAGCGCGCCGGTATTGACGGCGGGCGCCCTGCCAGGCCGCACCGGTCGGATCGGCGCCACGGGCAAGGCCGTCCTCGCGATCGCTGCCGTGGCGCTCGTGCTGGCGGCCGCGGTGGGCTATCGCTGGATCGCGGGCGGCAGCCGGCAGATCGATGCGGTGGCGGTCCTGCCGTTCGTCAACGCTACCGGCAACGCCGATACGGAGTACCTGAGCGACGGCCTGACCGAAGCGCTGATCAACGACCTGTCGCAACTGCGCGGCGTGCGCGTCAGCGCGCGGAGCCTCGCGTTCCGCTACAAGGGCAAGGACGTCGACCCGCTGCAGATCGGGCGCGACCTCAACGTGCGCGCGATCATCACGGGACGCGTCAACACCCGCGGCAACATGCTGGTCATCCAGTCCGACGTGATGGACGTCTCGACCGGATCGCAGATCTGGGGCAGCCAGTACACCCGGCCGTTCGCCGATCTGCTCGCGGTCCAGGACGAGATCGCGGGCGACATCTTCGACAAGCTCAGTCTGCGGCTCACAGGCGAGGAGAAGAAGCGCGCGACGAAGCGCTACACCGACAACGCCGAGGCGTACCAGCTCTATCTGAAGGGCCGGTTCTACTGGAACCAGGGGACCATCGGCGGCTGGAAGAAGTCGATCGAATACCTGCAGCAGGCCATCGCCAAGGATCCGCGCTATGCGCTCGCGCACGCCGGCCTCGCCGATTCGTATCTGTCGCTCGGTTCGTTCTACGTCGAGGCGCTGCTCGACGGCAAGGCCGCCGCGCAGAAGGCGATCGAGCTCGATCCCGCCCTGTCCGAAGCGCACGTCGCGCTCGGCCACGTGAAATTCTGGCTCGATTGGGATTGGCCCGCCGCGGATCGCGAGTTCAAGCAGGGCATCGCGCTCAATCAGACTTCCGCCCTCGCCCACGATCAGTACAGCGTCTACCTCGCGGCGATGGGCCGCTCGGAGGACGCCATCGCCGAAGCGACGCGCGCCCGCGAACTGGACGCCTTGTCGCCGAGCGTCAACACCGATCTCGGCTGGTGCCTGCTGTACGGCGGCCGCGTCGCCGAAGCGATCGCGCAGTTCAAGTCGACGCTCGACCTCGATCCGAACTATGCGTCGGCGCGCTGGGGTCTCGGCGCGGCCCTGGCGCAGCAGCGCACGTACGCCGACAGCATCGCCGAGCTCACGCGCGCGTTGTCGCTCTCCGAAGGCAGTCCCGTCGTCCTGGGGCAGCTCGGCCGGGCGTACGGATTGAGCGGCAACCGTGCCGAGGCGAGCCGGGTGCTCGCCGAGTTGAACGGCCTCGCGGCGCGCGAATACGTCCCATCGTCCGCGCCGGCGCTGGTGCAGAGCGGGCTCGGCCGGCAGGCCGAGGCGGTC
This sequence comes from Vicinamibacterales bacterium, assembly GCA_035495955.1. Lineage (GTDB taxonomy): Bacteria > Acidobacteriota > Vicinamibacteria > Vicinamibacterales > 2-12-FULL-66-21 > JAICSD01. The sequence goes on from DATJFE010000076.1 coordinate 5,783, forward strand.
GCGCTCCTCGACCGCGCGTACGACGAGCACGACTTCGCGCTCGTCTACCTCCAGGTCGCTCCCTGGTTCGGCGGCATGCGGGGCAATCCGCGGTTCGCGCGCCTCGCCGCGCGCATGCAGCTTCCCGTCCCCGGTCGCTAACGCCCGACGTCAGCGCAGCGGATACCCCGGTTCGCCCGGGCGCTTCCCGTCGATCCGCACCACCTTGACGCCCCCGTTCGCCGCCGCCGCGCTGACGAAGGTGAGCGCCCCCGGGATCTGCCGGACCAGATCCAGCGCCATGTCCGACGAATAGACGATTCGCGGCGCCGCCGCCGTGTCCGCGCGAAAGACTTTGGCGATCCAATGCTGTCGGAACTGCGCTTCCGACATCTTCGACACGGTCTGGAGGACGATGTCGCGCTCGTGCGCGACGGGGGCGCGCATCAGCAGCGTCAGGCGCACTCCCCCGGGCCAGAACTCGCGGTCGCCGAGCACGATGCGGCGCAGCTCGGCAAGCGTCAGGTTGTCGACCGGCACGTCGGCGTGCACGACGACGGCGACGTCGGCGGACGTCTGAGCGAGCGTGGGGCCGGGCTGCAGCAGCGCGAGTACGAGCAGCGCCGCCAACGCGGCAGACGGTGGTCTCGTTCGTCGCATCACCGCTTCAGAACGTGAACGCAATCTGGACAAACCATCCGTTCATCCACGTGCCTCCGGCGGTCCGCCGGCGCACGCGGCCTTCGGTCTTGATGGCCGCGAGCGTCGAGATGTCGTACCGCACGCCAAACGTCGAGCCGTCGAGATTCGGAATACCCGCAAACACCGGATCGGCCGCATCGACGTCGATGTGCTCGAAGCGGTAATACGGCTTGAACAGCCGCGCGGCGCCGTGGAACCGGTACGCGCCCTGAACGTAATAGGCGAGGCTGCTGGCGGTCAGTTGTCCGTCCACCCGCTCGTGCCGGATGCTGGCGATCTCCGCGATCAGCTCGGGATCTTCGTGCAGCCAGATGGCGTGCGCCGCCAGGATCCGCTCGTTGAACTCCGGCTCGCCCGCTATGGTGATGCGGTCGACATAGACCGATCCGCCGAGCTGCAGACCGAACGGGACGTCGGGCTTCGTAAAGACGTTCAGGAGCCAGGCCGGCCGCCCGTTGTTGTCGCCCGCGTCTCCGCCGCGGCTGATCACGGTGCCGCGCCCGTTGCCGACGCCCGCCTGATAATTCAGGTTCCAGCCATGAGCCGGCACCGCGCCTTCCGCAAGCGCGCCGACGAAGTGCACCGGAATGAACTTGCCCCCGAACTGCACCATCTCCGGCCGGCTGATCGTCGTCTGCAGCCAGAGTCCGTGGTGGTAGGCGGTGTTCCACCAGTTGATCGGCGTGTGATAGCGGCCGAAGGAGATCTTCAACTGATCGCTCTGATCGAAGCGGATGATCAGCCGCTCCACTTCGGCGTTGAAGCCGGTGGCCGGCGGTGCGCCGATGCCGGCGTCCGCGCGAGGCGTGAAGGACAGCTCGCTGAAAACGCTCGTCCGCGGCGACAGCGCGCCGGCAAAGTGGAGCACGAATTGCCCTTCGCTGAAACCGCGGGAGCCCGCCGACTTGTCCTGGGCTGCGAAGTCGATATTGCCAAAGCCCGTCATATGCAGGGACGGGTATTCCGGCACGCCGGCGGGTGACGCATTCTGCGGGGGCGCGCCATGTTGATCCTGTTCGACGGCTTCAGCCGACGCGGGCTGGGGCCCGGAGGGAGTCTGCGCGATCGCTGGCGGAGACCAGAGCCAGACGCCCAGGACGACACCGGCACAGCGCAATGAATGGTGCGAGCGAGCCATTGCTGAAGGTGCCGATTATGGCACGGTCTCAGCTCCGATTCGCGCTGCGCCGTGTTCTACGGCTCGTGGAACACACGGACGCGCGGGGGGAATGCCGCGCCGAGCTCGGACGTCATTCCTCGTCCGGAGACGCGCAGCTCGCGCAATTTCGGCAGCCGCGCGAGCCGCGCCACCCCCGCGTTGGTGAGCCCGTGGCACGCATCGAAGGTGATGCGCTCGAGCGAATCCATGTTCGACAGCAGCTCCGGCGTTCGATCCGTGATGGTCGTATAGCTGTTGAAGTAGTACGAGAGGCTGCGTAAGCGGGTGATGTGCTGCGTCGCGGCGTCGGTCGTGTCTCGGCAGTACATCAGGATCAGGGACTCGAGCCGCTCGCACATGCCGACGTGCCGGTACCCCTCGTCCGGAACGTCCATCGGCATGAGCTCCCTCAAGGCGGGGAACGTCGGCAGGGCCGAAAGCGCCGCATCTTCGACGTTCAGGCAGCTCACCGACAGGCCGCGGAGCGCCGGCATGTCCGCAAGCGCCATGAATCCGCGCCGCCGAAGGTTATGGCACCGGCGTCCCCAGATGTACTCGATCGATCGCGATCGGCTCAGCGCCGCGAATCCCTCGTCGCCGGCGACCGTGTCCTGCGCGCCGAGAAAGCGCAGCTTGGGCATCTCCGCGATATACGGCATCCAGTCGTCCCTCGCATCCAAGCCAAGCGCTCCGAGATGCTGAAGGGAGACGAGCGGCCGAAGACCGGCGCCGGTTATTCCGAGCTCGCCATCGTCGACATCGAGACTGAAGAGCCCGTCGAGTCCCTGAAGATGCCGCATGCCGACATCGGTAAAAGACCCGCGCAGCGACACGTGATTCGGCAGCGCCTTCGGCCCGACGAGCGACAGCTTCGCCTCGCCCCCGTGCCATGACTTGAAGACCGGCAGTTCGTGCAGGAGCGGAAATCCCGCATCCGTGAGAGCGATGAAGAGATGATGGAGCTTGCGCTTTCCGGCGAGGGCCCGCAGGGCGCCGTCACCGGCATCCGTCGACGCGAGGTTCACGTGCTCCAGTTCGTCGCAGTGTGCGAGGAGACGGGCGCCCTCGTCGGTGACGCGCGTCCACGCGAGAGAGATCGTCCGCAGTCCGCGAAGACTGCGGAGCACCTGCAATCCCGCATCCGTGATGCTCGTCCCGCTCAAGTCGAGATCCTTCAACGCCGGCAGCCGCGCGAGGTGCCGCACGCCCTCGTCGGTCACTCCCCGGGAGCCGGAGAGACCGAGCGCGGTAATCGTCTCGACGCGCGACACCTCTTCCAGCAGCGCGTCCGTCATCTGACCTTGCGCGCTCAATCCCGCGGAGGGATGTGACGCGAGCAGCCGGATGATTTCGTCCCAGTCGCGGGAGCTGGCCATGGGCAGCCAGTCCTCCGTTCCCTGGGAAACGGCGAGGCGCAGCGGCTTGGCGGTCGTGCGCGGCCCGGCCTTCGTCGATCCCGCGAATGCCTCCAGTTCGCCCCAGTTCGCGAACCCGTGCTCCAGCGCGACGAGATGCCGCGCATCTTCGACCGTGATCGCGACATCATCGTTCGGGTGGGCCGGCCGTTTCCCGAGGTCGAGCTGTACGTACGTGCGCATCGCCTGCCACGCGCGCCGATGCCACGTATATCGATAATGCCGCTCCATCGCCTCGGGCGTGCCGGTGCGATACGCGTCGAGCAGCGCGTCCGCCATGGTTTCGTACTGCGCGAGGGTGATTGTCAAGCGCGTCCGAGCCGGGTCACTGGGCGCGCAGCGCGTCCATCGGGTCGATCGACGTCGCGCGTCGCGCGGGAATCACACACGCCACCAGCGCGGCCAGTCCCAGGATCGCCATCGTCGCGCCGAGCAGCAGCGGACTGTACGGCGACGTCTGATACAACTGTGCAGCGATCAGGCGGCCGAGCGCGAGCGCGGCCGCGAGTCCGACGCCGAGACCGACAACGACCGGGCGCATTCCCTGGTCGGCGACCAGACGCAGGATCTGTCGTCTCTCGGCGCCGAACGCCATCCGAACGCCGATTTCGCCGGTGCGTTGTTCGACCGTGTATGCGATAGCGCCGTAGACGCCTACGGTCGCGAGCACGAGGGCGACCGCCGCGAAGATCCCGAGCAGCCACATCATCAATCGAGCCTGCCCCAGCGCCTGCGCCACGATCGCATCCATCGGCTGCGGCTGCGCGACGGCAATCGCCGGATCCACGCTCGTGAGCGCCGACTGCACCTGTCGGGATACGACATTGAAATCGAGGGGGCTGCGCACCGTGATCGCGGCGAACGGGAAACTCTCCTGCGCCCACGGGCGGTAGAATTCCATTCCGGGCGGTTCGGCCACGCGCTGCGACCGCACGTCGCCGACGACGCCGACGATGACGGCGGGGGTTCCGGCGCTGGTCACCAACAGCGTCTTGCCGACCGGATTTTCGTTCGGGAACACCTTCTTCGCTCCGGCCTCGCTGATGAGCAGCACGTTCTGGCGATCGGCGAGGTCGTGCTCGTCAAAGTCGCGGCCCGCCACGACAGGAATGCCCCACGTCTTGAAAAAGCCTGGCGCGACGTCGTGTCCCGGCGCGGACGCGCGCTGGTCGACGGGCGGGACGGCGACGTCGCCGCGCGCGTAGAGGGTTCGCCCGCCGCCATTCAGCGGAATGTCGCCGCTGATCGTCGCGCTCTCCAGACCGGGGACGCTGCGGAGCGCGGCCAGCGTTCGGTCGACGAAGCGGTACCGCGCGGCGGGATCGCCATAGCGGGCCTGCGGAAGCGTGACGAACCCTACCCAGAGGCGCTGCGGCTCGAATCCGAGGTTCTGCCGGCTCAATCGCACGAAGCTCGCGATCAGCAGCGCAGCGCCGGCGAGCAGCGCGACAGAGAGCGCGACCTGCGCGCCGACGAGCATCCCGCGGAACCGCCGCTGCCGCCGGCTTCCGCTGGTGCCCCGGCCGCCCTCCTTCAGTGCGTCGATCAGATCGACGCGCGAGCCTTGCAGCGCCGGATACATGCCCATGACGAAACCGGTCGCGATCGACAGCGCAATCATGAAGCCGAGGATCGGCAGCGACAGTCCAAGCGCGTGGCCGCGGTCGAGCGGCAGAAAGTTCGCCGCCATTCGCGGGATGAGCGGAACCAGCCACCACGCGAGAAATGCGCCGGCCACTCCGGCGAGCCCGCTGACGAGCAGACTCTCGCACATGAACAGCCGGAGCACGCTCGAGCGCGACGCGCCCAGCGCCACGCGCAGGGCGATCTCGCGCCGCCGGCCGCTGAAGCGCGCGAGCAGCAGGTTCGCCACGTTGCTGCACGCGATCAGCAGGACGAAGCTGACAGCCGCGAAGAGGGTGCCGAACGCCGGGCGCAGATTGCCGGTGACGTCCTCCGGCAGGGGCTTGATCGACGTTGTCGCGGAGCGATCCAGGTTATTCGAGTACTGCGTGGCGTAACTCTGATCGAGCGGCGCCAGCGCCGCGCGCGCCTGCTCCAGGGTGACGCCCGGCTTCAGGCGTCCGAGCACGCGGAGGAACCCGGTGCCGCGCATCATCCGCTCGTGGGAGAAGCCCGGAATCACGAACGGCTTCGTCGTCCAGACCTCGGCGACCGGATTGGTCCCGAACCACGCGCCGGGCTGGTCCCTCAAGACGCCGACGATCGTGTGCGGCGTCCCATCGAGCGTGATGCTCCGCCCGATCACGTTCGGATCGCCGCCCAGCCGCTGCCGCCAGAAGGCTTCGGTGACGACCGCGACGTCAGCTTTGTCTTCTTCTTCAGAACGAAAGGCGCGACCGCGGATCGGACGGACGCCCAGCAGATCGAAGTAGTTCCACGTCAGTCTTCCACCGAACACCTGTACCGGATCGCCAAGGCCGGTCAGCGTGAACGCGGTGAAATTCTCCGCCGCGAAATCGCTGAAGATGGTCTGTCCTTCCCGATAGTGCATGAAGCGCGGCGCGGACAGCGGAATCTCATTGAGATCGCGGTCCTTCGCGTTGGCATACATGTGGACGACGCGGCCCGCGTCCTGGAACGGGAGGCCGCGCAGGAACAAGTCGTCGATCAGGCTGAAGATCGCGGTGTTGAGCCCGATGCCGATCGCGAGCGTCAAGAGCGCGAGCAGGGTGAACCCGGGCGACTTCAGCAACTGGCGGCAGGCAAACCGAATGTCGGTCATCATCGTTGCCACGTCCTGCCTTCAAGTTGTACACGGTCAGGCTACCGACGTCGAGAACAACGTCGAGCCGGCCCGGGATCCCCCGCTCAAGGACCGATGGGACCTCTCACCGCGCGATCGTGACGTCGGGGCAAAACAGACGCTGCTGTTCCTGCGTCAGGCTCAGATCGGCGCGATCGAGGTCCTGGACGTCGTGAAGCCTCAGCCTGGTCCGCAACAACCCCCTGGGAGAGTGCTGCGCGGTATCGAGCAGATAGTGTCCCAGTTCGTGGGCGAGAGCGACACCCATGATCTGCGTCAGGACGGCGTCGTGCTGCTCGCGCCGCAGCCGGTTGAATGGAATCCTATCGGCGTCGGCATCGCCGGCGAATATTTCCGCGGCGCCGAGCCAGAGCCGAACGTACGGCGTGGCGTGACCCTCTGCGAACAACGTGGTCCCCAGGACGGCGCCCGAGGGGTCGGACGGCAGGGTGCTGGGCGACACGACCACCGTGACGCCGTCGGCGCTCGGCCCCCCGTCGATGCTGATGCCGTACGGACGCCAGATCCGGTTTGCGACCTCCAGCATCGAACCCAGGCTCGCCTGGCTCAATTGGGACTGGTTGTACATGACGACGTGCACGACCCTCGGGCGCGTCTCCCCCGCGCCGGAGCCGGCACAGAGGACGCACGACGCAGGAGTCCGGTGTGCCGGCCCCGACTCCGCGATCGACGGGACCGTCAGCGAGATTAAGAGATGAAGAGCGACGATGACTGCCACACTCCTGTAGGAGCCGGCAGAGGGAAACCTTTCAGCGGCCTTGAGCCGCAGGCGTCACATCACGGTGCCGCGGTCATCGGCGCACCATCTCGAACGCCCGGATGATGCACTCCCCGACAGGACCGTTCAGACGCATGTAACCTTCGCTTCCGCAGCAGGAGCCCGCCTTCCCGGAGATACCCGTGGGTGTGCCTCGCGCCGCGACGACGCCTCCGATGATGATCTGCGTTCCGTCGCTGAGGCGCTCGAAGATGTCGGGGCCGTCGTAATCCCAGATGGATACCGGGCGAATGTTGAACTGAACGTCACTCGCGGGCGTCACCACGCCTTCGAACGCACTGCCGCTGGCCAGGAAGGTCGCTCCCGAGAGCGACACCCGCAATTTCGGCCCCGTCTGCGTGACATCCGCCGTGTACACGCGGACCTTCGCTTGGTCGGGATACGGTGAGCTGCAGTTGTCGCCCGCAATAGTCAGCGTGTAGCCGCCCTGAAAATCCGGGCGCGGCTGGCTGGGCGTCAACTGAAAGGCGAGCGAGCCGTGCGCGGCGACCTCGATCTGCTGAATGTTGTCCGCGTAGCCGTCCTTGCTCGCGCGGATCTGCACGGCCCCGGCGACTCCGTAGAGCTCGTACTCGCCATCGACGGACGTCGTGGCGGCGAGACCCTGCCCGACGCCCGCGATGACGGTCACGGTGGCGTTCGCGACGCCGACGGCCGCGTCGGTGACTTCTCCGACCAACCGGAAGGTCCCTCTCGGAAGCACGAAGACCGTCGCGTTCGCGCTGAAGCCACCGAATCGCGCCGTGATCGAGCTCCGCCCGGCGTTGCCGGCCGTCGCCGTTCCGCTTGGCGAGACGGCCAGCACAGACTCGGTCGGGAACGACTGAACCGTCCATTGCGCCTGTGCCGTGACGTTCTCGGCACGACCATCGGACTTCAGCGCGTTCACCGTCAACTGCGCGGATTCTCCGGGCGCGATCTCCGCGGGCGCCAGGAGCTCGAGTCTGACGGTGGTCGCGGCGGCCGTCGACGACTCGACCGTCGAAGGCCGGCCAGGGCTCCCGCTGCATGCCGCGAGAATCACGCCGGGCACGCCGGCGCCGAGAACGAACCGGCAGCACCATGGAGACGCCATTTGTCCGCTCCTCTCCGCGCTCTGGGGGATGAAGTCTACCCCTCAGCCCTACGAGGACATAAACGTCGTGCCGCAAGAAACCGAACTACCTCATCCATTGGGACTGTGAGGCGTTACAGGGCCGCGAGGGCGATCGCCAATCGAGGCACGTTAGGGAGGTTCAGATGACTCAGTGAATATTTCGAATAATATTCAACAACGTGCTAGCATGCGATCAGTGTCGAAGGCTCCTCCGTATGTGATTCGCAGTGCAAGACAACTGGCGGCGCTGACGGCGGCCGCGCGCCAGGAAGTCGTCGATATGCTCGAGCAGATGGGCACGGTCTCCGTGGCGGAGCTGGCCGCATCGCTCGGCCGCCCGGCAGACGCGCTGTACTTTCATCTGCGCGCGCTCATCCGTGCCGGTCTGGTGCGCCTCGCCGGGCATCGCACTCGGTCCGGCCGCAAAGAGGCGCTCTATCGGACCGTCCAGGCGGAATTGCAACTCGGCTACGAACCGAAGGACGCCGCCAATCGCCGCGCGATCGCCGGCATTGCGGCGTCGATGCTGCGACTGGCGAGCCGCGATTTTCGGCGCTCGTTTGAGGCTGGCCAGGTCGTCGTCTCCGGCGCGCAGCGGGAGCTCTGGGCGTGGCGAAAAGTCGGCCGCCTGTCGCGCGCGAAGCTGGCCCAGGTGAATCGCCGCATGCGGGACTTGGCGCAGGACGTGTCCGCGCCTCGCGGTCGCGGGCGGCTCTACGGGGTGACGGTGATTCTCACACCCCTCGACCATCGGAACGGCGGGAACACGCGGCCGACGCGCACGCGGACATCCGCACGAGGAAGGAAGAGGCCCTGAGAAATATCTTCAGGAGAGCCGCGACGGCGCGCGTGGCTGCGCTGGCTTCCGCCGCGTGGCTGTTCCATCACCCGCCGATCCTAGCCGCGGCTCAAACGCCGGCCGGCTCCCTGGCCGCATCGTCAGGATGCGGCGCGGCGGCGTTCCTCACGTACGAGCAGGGTCGGCTCGCCGCGGTCGACTGGGTCGATCGCACGGCGAACCGGCTGCACACGCGCGTCATCGAAACGCAGTCGCACGTGATGGACGTGACGATCGAATTGCGTGCGGACGAGACCGCGGTCCATTCGTCCTCCGTCCTGTCCACGATTGGCGATTCAGGTGCGCCGATGAAAGCGGCACGCGATTTTGGCGAGAGCGCCATCTACTGGTCGCCCCGGATCCCCAGCTCCATCGAGCAGGCCGTCGCGCGCGCGCGCGTGCTCGACACACCGTCATCGACGATTCCAGGCGCGTCTCTATTCAGCGATGCCCGCGCGGAGATCATGGTCGAGCGCGTCGATCCTACCGACTGGGTGATCGGCGCTCAGGACAAGAGGTACCTGGTGCTCACCGATGATCGCGGCTGCCTGCTGTCGGCGACGCTGCCGGAGTACGGCGTGGTCATCGAGCGCCGGACCGGATTCTCCGAAAGCCGGTATCCGCCGTGGCCGGCCTACGCCGCGCCGCCGGATCACGCGTACGCGGCGCAGAACGTCAGCATCCGCGCGCCCCAGGGCCACGCGCTGGCGGGCACGTTCACCGTGCCGCCTCACGAGGGCCGCATCGCGGCCGCCGTGCTGATCACGGGCCTTTCGCCACACGAACGCAACAACGGCAACGCGCCGTGGATGACGTTCCGCGACATTGCGGACGCGCTCGGCCGCGCGGGCATCGCGGCCCTGCGCGCGGACGACCGCGGCATCGGCAAGTCGACCGGCGACAACATGAGGCTCACGAGCTTCGACAAAGCCGACGATGTGCGGGCGGAGGTCGCCTGGCTGCGCGCGCAGCCCGGCATCGATCCCAAACGGATCATGCTCGTCGGCTACAGTGAAGGCGGGCTGATCGCGCCGATGGTCGCCGCAGGCGACCCATCCATCGCCGCGGTCGTCACGCTCGCCGGTCCTGGCGTGCCGGGGGTGGAGGTCGCGCGGTACCAGGTCCAGCAGCCAATCCTGAAAGATCCCACGATGTCAGCCGCCGATCGAGAGAAGGCGTTCGAGAAGCAATTCGAAGACGCGCTGAAGGATCTCTCGCCGCACGAAACCAGCTATCTGTCGATCGACCCGCTTGCGTACGATCGCCAGGTGCGCTGCCCCGCGCTCATCATGCAGGGTGCGACGGATGCGACCGTCCCCCTGCGATCCGCGGAGCGCATCGCGGGGGCGATGCGGGCCGGCGGCAACGCGGACGTCACCGTCCGGATCATTCCAGGCGTGAGCCATTCCCTGCTGCCGGATCCTGTCGGCCTCTCCAGCGGATGGGCCGCACTGCCCGCCTTTCTCACGTCACCTGACCTTCTGGACCAGTTGACGCAGTGGAGCGTCGCCCGGCTCATGGGGGCACCGAATCCGCACGAATCAAAGCACCGTTGAAACCTGACTTCGGTCGCTGCGCAGGATAACCGTCGGACTCAAGCGTCGTCGGATCCGCCACCGGCCATCTGGCGACGCGGCGGCTTTACTTCTGTTCGGCGAACACGTCAGCCACTTTCAGCGCGAGAGCGGCGGTGTTGGCGTGCGCGATATTCGACGCCACGGCAACCGCGATCCCGTTATCGCGGCGCGTCACCAGC
>DATJFE010000077.1:0-91018 GCA_035495955.1 Vicinamibacterales bacterium
ACGGGAATACAACGAGGAACGACCGAAAAAGAGTCTCGGCGGGCTGACGCCCGCCGCGTATGCCAAGACGCTGATGAAGGAAACGAGTACAGTCACCGCCGGACTCTAACGCCGACTGCTACTCAAGACGGGGGGACGTCGAATCCGTCCGCGGAACCTCTTCGCGTCAGCTGAGGCTCATGCGCCGCGGTCACACCACGGGCAACAGAGGCCGGACAACATTCGCGGCGCCGGCGCGCGCGATAATCTGACGGATGATGATCGTCCGCCATATCGTCCTCGCCTTGGCATTGTCGCAAGGCGCTGCGCAATCAACGGACTGGCCGGGGGCACACGACACCCTGCAGTCGACCGGTCTGCCGGCAGCCGAGATTCAGCAGATCGTCACGGCCATCGAACCGAACGCCTTCGATACGCCGGCCTCGTGGACGGACGAACTGCGTGCCGCGCGCGTCGACCTTGGATCGGGCCCGGGACTCATCCTGCGGGGCAGTCGACTGCTCTGCGGGGGGACCGGGAACTGCCAGGTGTTCGTGCTGCGCAAGGTGAAGGATCGTTGGGTGTCGCTGTTCGGCGATCGGCAGGCGCCGATCGCCGACACCATCCGGTTTGGTCCCGGCGCGACCAACGGAATCAAGGATCTGACGGTCACCGCCAATCTCAGCGCGACCGGCTCGAGTCGCGTCACCTACACATTTGACGGCCGGGTATATCGCCCACGCCGGAGCACGCCACCATGATGGCCATCGTCGTGATTCTCCTCGTCCTGTGGCTGTTGGGGGTCGTTACGAAGACGACGCTCGGCGGCCTGCTGCACATCCTGTTGATCGTCGCGATCATCTTCCTGCTGATCAACGTCATCAAAGGCCGGGGACTGTAGCCGCTGCCGGTTGGAGGCGTCGAGCCATCGTGCACCGTGGTATCCTCCACCTCTTCCCGGAGGACCCCCATGTCAACCATTGGTCTGGACAGGATTCCGGCGGCGGCAGCGCCCCGTTCCGTCGGCAAGTACGATCGCCTCTTTTACGGCGGCGCGGCGATAGCGCTCGCGGCGATCACGCTGAGCGGGTTTGCGTCCACCTACTATCTGAGATTCCTCGACGGCGGCCCGAGAGCCACGATTAGCGGAGGGCCCTTCACCGCGCTCGTCCATCTTCACGGCGCGCTGTTCAGCGCCTGGGTGGCGCTGTTCGTCGTACAGACAGCCCTCATTTCGAGCCGCCGCGTGGCCGTGCACCGCCGGCTCGGCGTCTTCGGCGCCGCGCTCGGGATGACGATGATTGTCGTGGGAACGTTCACGGCCATCGGTCTGGCGCGGCGGGGCGGCGCCCCTCCCGGCGTCGGCCCGCTCGAGTTTCTCGCGGTCCCGCTGTTCGACATGGTCATGTTCGCGACGTTCCTCGTCGGGGCGCTCGCATGGAGGCGCGAGAAGGAGACGCACAAGCGGCTGATGCTGCTCGCGTACGCCAGTATCCTTGCGGCGCCGATCGCGCGCCTGCCGGGCGTGTTGCCGCTCGGGCCTCTCGCGTTCTACGGGTTGGCGTTCCTCGTCGTCATCGCCGGCGCCCTCTATGACTACCTGTCTCGCGGGCGAGTCCACAAGGTGTACATCTGGGGAGGCGCGCTGTTGTTCGTGTCCGTGCCGCTCCGGCTGGCGCTCTCGAGCACTGCCGCCTGGCGCGGGTTCGCGCAGTTCCTGATTAGATAGGCGTCGGTGCGAGATCCTCATCGCCTCGATGCGTCCGGCTGAATCGGCCGCGCAAAACACTGGCAACCCCTCCCGGAATGACGCATGATGCCGCTCGTGAGGTGTAACGTGAACAGACGTCTACGAATCATCCTGGGCGCTGCGGCTCTGTGCCTGGTCGTCGCGGCGCCGGCGCGGGCGCAGATCACGACGTCCGCCATCGAGGGCATCGTGAAGGACAGCAGCGGCGCCGTGCTGCCGGGCGTGAACGTGGAGATCCGGAACTTCGACACGAACATCTCGCGCAGCCTGACCACGGACGCGAGCGGCCGGTTCTCGGCGCTCCAGTTGGCCCCAGGCCGGTATGCCGTCACACTCAAACTCTCCGGCTTCACGACGATGGTGCTCGACAACGTGCTCGTCAGCGTCGGCCAGACCGCCTCGCTGAACCCCACGATGAAAGTGTCGGGCGTTGCTGAGACGGTGACGGTGACGACCGCGTCGCCGGCGGTTGAACCGAGCCGGACGACCGCGTCGAGCACGCTCGACGAGAACACGATTCGATCGATCCCAATCCTCGGCCGCAAGTTCGAAGATCTGCTGACCCTGACGCCGGGCGTGAGCATTGTCCAGGGACCCGACGGCGATGAGATCAACTTCTCGGGCCAGCGCGGCGTGTTCAACAACATCAGCCTCGACGGCGGCGACTACACCAACGGCTTCTTCGGCGAGCAGGTCGGCGGGCAGCGCGCGGCGATCGACATCACGCTCGACGCCGTCAAGGAATTCCAGGTCATCGCGAGCGGCGCGAACGCGGAATTCGGGCACACCGCCGGCGGCGTCGTGAACGTGATCACCAAGTCCGGCACCAACCAGGTGCACGGAACGCTGTTCCATTTCCAGCGGCTCGAAGGGCTCACGTCGAACACCTCCGACGGCAAGCCGCTCAAGGACTTCCGCCGCGAGCAGTTCGGCGGCACGAGCGGCGGCCCGCTCGTCAAGAACCAGGCGTTCTATTTCCTGGCCTTCGAAGGCGTGCGCGAACGACTGTCGCGCCCGAATCTGTCCGAAGCGATCGGCACGCCGTGCGCGGTGAGCACCCCGACGGTGGCCGCGAACGAGTCGCTGATCAACGCCAGCCCCGACTGCCAGCGGCTGGCGCTGCTCGGTTTCTTCCGGACCACCCGCGGGCAGGAGGAAGGGCTGCCGGTCAAGCACTCGATCAGCAACAACGCGGCGCTGGCGAAGGCCGACTGGTCGATCACGCCTGCCAACAACCTGTCCGCGTCCTATAACTTCGACTATTCGAGGAACACGAACCAGACGTTCGACGTCGCCACCTACGGCGACTCGGCGAACGGCATCGAAGGGCCGGCGAAGATCCACGTGGCCAACGTCAACCTCTTCACGACCCTGTCGGCGACGCGGCTGAACGAGCTTCACTTCACCTACTCGCGTGAGGCGCGTCCACGGGCGGCGGTGCCGTCTTCGGTGCCCGCCGACACGGCGATGGGATTCGGCACGACGTTCCGCTTCGGTAATCCGTTCTTCCTCAATCCGACGGTCGACGAACTGGTGAAGCGCACGCAGGTGAAGGACAACTTCTCGGTCGTGAGCGGACACCACACCGTGAAGGCCGGCGGCGAGTGGGAGCACACGAGGAACGCACAGGTGTTCCGGGGTTTCTTCGAGGGACGCTACATCTTCGACAGCGTCGCCGGGTTCCTGCGTTACGCTTCGCCCGCCGCGGCCGGCGGCTTCGGACCGTTCACGGTTGGCTGCTCGAACGGCTCGTACGTGACGGCGCCGGCAGCGTGTCCCGCTGGATCGTCGGCGACGGGCGGCCCACTCCTTTTCTATCTGCAGAGCAGCAGCCCCGACGGCATCGCGCGCGACGCGGCCGGCGCTTCCGACATCGTCAACGAGGAGGTTGCGCTGTTCGTCCAGGACAAGTGGCAGCCTGGCCACGGCCTGACGCTCAACTACGGCCTGAGGTGGGACGGCCAGAAGATGCCGAAGACCGTCGATCCAAAAACCACGGCGTACGCGGCGTTCCTCAATGACGCGCGCTTTCCGTCGGACGGCACCATCCCGGATCAGTGGAAGGAGTTCCAGCCTCGCGGCGGATTCGCGTGGGACATCAACGAAGACGGCAAATCCGTGTTACGCGGCAACGCCGGCATCTATTACGCGAGACAGAACATGCTGAGCCAGGTCGGTTCGGTGACGACCAACGGCATCCAGCAGAAGAGCGATTTTCGCGACACGGACTTCACCGCGTTCGCCGACATGCCGGTGTGGCCCAACCTGCTGGCGCCGAGCGCCGCGCCGCCGGGGACGTTCCCGCTGTTCACCGGCATTCGCGTGTTCGACCGCAACTACCGCAACCCGCGCGTCTATACCTTCAACGCCGGCTACGACCGCGAGCTGCTGCCGGCGCTGGCGGCGTACGTGGACTTCACCGTCGCCAAGGGCGTGCACCTCACGCGCTTTCTCAACTACAACGCGCACGGCAGCGCGGCATTGGCGGCGCAGCCGCCGTCGCGCGACATCACCAGCTACAACGTGTCGAACCCGTTCAACCCGCAGCTTGGCGACGTCTTCGTGACCAACAGCGTCGGGCACGGCCTCTATCGCGGCGCGACGTTCGGCGTCCGCAAGCGCTTCTCGCAGCACTATCAACTCGAGGCCAACTACGTCCTGTCGAAGGACGAAGACGACGACTCGAACGAGCGCGATCCGTTCACCGATCGCTCGTTCAACTTCTACGATCTGAGCCTCGACTACGGACCGTCCGACCGCGACATCCGGCACCGGTTCAATTTCTTCACCTACGCCGAGCTCCCGCAGAAGTTCCTGATCAACGTGCGCGCCCAGGCGCGCAGCGCGCAGCCGATCACCACCTCGCCGCGCGTCCTCAACGGCACGGACCGCGGGCGCAACTGGGATCGCAAGGACAACAAATATTTCTCGCTGGACTGGCGGCTGCAGCGCGCCTTCCGCCTCGGCTCGCGCGCCGAGATCGTGCCCAGCCTCGAGATGTTCAACACGTTCAACAACGCCAACAACGTCAATCCGTTGACGACGCCGGCGCTGTTCAACTTCGACGGATTCCTGAGGCAGGGCGTCGGCGATCCGCGCCAGGTGCAGCTCGCGGCGAAGGTGACGTTCTAAGGCGGCCTCCATCCCGGGGGCGCCTCGGGCCAGACCGTGTCGGGCTGCTTCGGCTCCGGCTGGTCGGGTCCGAAGCGCCCCTCCCGGATGTCGGCGTAGATGAAGTTCTCGGGAGGCACGGGAGAACCGGCGAGCCGCCGCAGCAGCGCGAGCTGGCCCACATGGGTCATCGCGTCCGAGAAGGGGCCCTGCAGCAGCTGTTCGGGCTTAATGCCGCGCAGCTCGTCTCCGCGCTCCAGATGAGTGGCGAGGTCCGCGATCATCTCGTGCAGCCGGCTAATTTCTGCGTCCAAGTCCGGCAACGGCTCCGCCGAGTACCGTCCACCGATGAAGTAGGTCCTGGCATAGCCAAGCACACTGGTCATGTGTCGGACCAGCTCGGCTGGAGTACGCACGTCATGTCCGGCGCGGAATTTGCCGAAGCCGACGGGCGCGCCGCGCAGGGCTTTCTGGGTGCGATACGCCAGCGCGGCCAGAAAATGGCGCAGCATTCCGGCCGACGCTATCACATGACCCTGACGCTAACCCGCGTTCCGTTATTCGTCACAAGACCGTAACGTTCGTGCGACAGAATGTGCTGCAATAGTGGTTTGCACTGGAGGCACGATGACTACTGCTGCACCTGCTCAGATCCTGGGTCGCCACGTCTGGTCCGAGCTGATGACGACCGACACGAAGGCCGCCGAGACGTTTTACGACAAGGTCGTCGGCTGGACGTCGGAGCCGTCGCCCAACTCGCCGATGCCCTACACGCAGTTCAAGCGGAGCGGCGGCACGGCCGTCGCCGGCCTGATGGAGAGGCCGGCCGGCATGAACATGCCGCCGTTCTGGTCGATGTACATCGCGGTGCCGAATCTCGACGAGGCCGTCGCGCAGATCAAACGCCTGGGCGGCAGTGACCTTTCCGGCGTCATCGACGTTCCCACGATAGGCCGCCTGCAGATGCTGAAGGATCCCCAGGGCGCCGCGTTCTACATCATTCAGCCGGAGCCCCGCGACACTCCGCCCGAGGGCGACCCGGAAGTGGGCGAGCCCTCCTGGATCGAGCTGATGACGACGGACGCGCCGGCGGCGATGAAGTTCTACCAGCAGCTCTTCGGCTGGCAGCCGAGCCAGGCGATGGACATGGGTGAGATGGGCACGTACCAGATGTTCGATCGCGGCTCGCGGATGATCGGCGGCATGATGAACAAGCCGAAAGAGATGGCGCAGGCGCCGCCGCACTGGGCGATCTATTTCCGCGTGCCCGACATCAACGCGGCCGCCGAACGCGTCAAGTCGAACGGCGGAAAGATCCTCAACGGCCCGATGGAGGTTCCCGGCGGCGATCAGATCCTCAATGGGATGGATCCGCAGGGGGCCGCCTTCTCACTGCACCAGAAGAAGACGGCGTAACGCGTCGTACGGGAAACGGCTTGCTCTTCCGTCACCGCCGCGCGGCGGACGGTGACGGCGGAGCGGTCGTGCATGCCGCAGTGGTCAGCTTCGTCGGCGTCACCGTCAGCGGCTTCAGATTGTTCGTCGCCAGCACCGCATTGAACGCCGCCAGATCGTCGGACTGCGCCTTCTTCCACGCCGTCACCGTCGTGTTGTAGTTCGTGCAGTCGCTCTCCCAGGTATCGACCTGCGCTTTCGTCGGCGCCATGTCGAGGCCGACCTGCATCATGCTCACCATGGTGTTGAAAGCGTTGTTGAGCGCGATGAACGAGAGCATCGCGCCGGGCGCGGCACCGCCCCTCCCGCCGCCGAAACCACCGCCGCCGCGCCCGCCGCGTCCCTCGACGGCGCCGCCGAACGTCGCGAGCTTCGTATCGAGCTCCTTCGCCTTCGCCGCGACATCCGCCGCCGGCTGAACCGCCACGGCCGCAGTCGGGGGGGCCTGCGTCAGCGACGCGATCTGCGCGCGGACGGCCGCCACCTCCTCGTTCCCGCTGTAGCTGTCCTTCATGCCCTGGTAGGCGAGCATGGTGAGTCTGTTCTGCGACTTCAGCGCGCTCAGCGTCGCCGCGCTCTCGCCGGCGCGCGGATCGTTGTGCACGACGACGGACTGCGTGTAGACCTTGCCGTCGACGGTCAGCTTCAGCGTGTACGTGCCCGGAGGGACCTGCGGACCGTGCGGACCCGCCATCGCCATCGCCTCCACCATGTTCATCTGGTTCTCGAGATCGTGGTTGAACGCCGGGGGATCGTCGTAGTGCAGATCCCAGTTGACGCGGTTCGTGCCCACCGTGGTCGGCAGCGCGCGCGAGGCCGGCGTCATCAGCCAGTAGTCTGGATAGATCGCTCCCTCGACGGGCGGCGGCGGAATGCTCGAGATCGTCCGGACCAGGCCGCCGGCCGCGTCGAAGACCTGCAGCTTCATCTCGCCGGCAGGCGGCTGGCCGAGGTGGTAATAGAGCACCGCGCCGTACGGCGGATTCGGCGCGTGCGGCATCTCGACCGACGTCGGCTGATCCCAGTTCGCGTTGACGCGGGCGCGGATGGCGTCGCCGGGCTTGAAGAAGTACACCGGCGCGGCGGCGATCTCGCCGGCCTTCGCCGCGATCTCGCGCAGCGGGCTCATGTCGTCGAGCACCCAGAAGCCGCGGCCGTACGTCCCGATGACGATGTCGTTCATGTGATCGTCGGTGTGGAACACGAGATCGCGGATCGACGTGCTCGGCAGGTTCAGCCGCAGCGACCGCCAGCGATCGCCATCGTCGAAGGACACGTAGACGGTCGTTTCGGTGCCGCAGAAGAGCAGCCCCTTCTGCTTCGGATCCTCGCGGACGACGTTCACCCAGCTTCCGGTGCGCTCGTCCTTGGGCAGGCCGTTGACGATCTTCGTCCACGTCTTGCCGCCGTCGTGCGTGCGCCAGATCAGCGGAACGTTGGTATCGACGTTTTCCGGCGCGCCGCCACGGCCGCCGGTGGTGATGCGGCCCGAGACGTACGCCGTCGCCGCGTCATGATGTCCACCGTCGAGCGCGTTGAACGCCGTATTGGCCGGCGAGTCGCTGATGTTGGTCACGTTCGTCCAGTGCAAGCCCGCGTCCACGGTCCGGTAGAACTGGCCGTTGTTGCTGACGGTCCATACCGTCCCCTTCTGGGCCGTGGACAGGAAGAAGTCGGTAATCGCGAAAGCACCGCGTCCCGCCGTACCGATAGGCGGAGGCGTCGTCGGAGTGCCGCACGGATCCGGCTTCTGGTCCTTGCCCATGGTTAGATCTGGACTAACGGCCTTCCACGTCTGCGCACCGTCACGCGTGACGAGCAGGCACTGATAGCCGACGTACATCGCGTGCTGATCGAACGGATCGAACTTCTTCCAGAAATCGCGGACCTGCCGGTACTTCGTCGCGTCCGCGCCGAAATTGGGGGCGACGTTCTGCCATTGGCCCGTCGCCATGTTGATCTTCACCAGACCGCCGCCGCCGCCGCCCGGACCGTAGCCGACGCCGTAGAGGATTTCCGGCTGTAATGGATCGGCGGTAATGGTGCCGAACTCGGAAGACGGCAGTGGCGACCAGTCGGTGAAGTTGACTTGGCCGAAGTCGCCGCGGCTGCGCGTCATCACCGCGCCGGTGTCCTGCTGCGCCGCCATCACCCAGTACGGGTAGCGCGCGTCGGTGGACACGTGATAGACCTGCGAGATCGGAACCGGATACCAGAGACTCCACGTCTTGCCGCCGTCGAGCGTGACGGTCGGTCCCTGATCCGCGCCGACGAGCATGCGCTGCCCGTTCGTCGGATCGATCCACATCATGTGATAGTCCTCGCCGCCCGGCGCGCCCTTGAACGACGTGAACGTCGCGCCGCCGTCGGTCGATCGCATGAGCGCGATGCTCGTCACGTAGACGACGTCGGGATTCTGCGGATCGACGAACACGCCCGACTGGTAGTTGCCCTGACCGTTGGCGACGCGCGTGTCGCTGCCCGCCATGTGCTTCCACGTCGCGCCGCCGTCGTCTGATCGATAGAGGCCCGAGCCGTTGTCGATGGGCTGGCCGACGATGAAGACGCGCTGGCCGTTGGTGTGCATCGCGACGGCGACGCTGATTCGACCGGGATAGCGCGGCAGGGTCGTGACGTCCGTCCACGTCTTGCCTTCGTCCGTGGACTTGAACAGCTTTGCCGGGAGCGGCGCCGGACCGCCGCGCCCCGCCGCGCCGCCGCCGAACCCGCCGCCGGTTCCCTGCGTGGTGGCGAAGACGAAGTTCGGCGCGTCGAACTCGTACTCGATATCGCGCGTGCCGTTGAAGCCTTCGGGCTTGAGGACGTTCTGCCACGTGCGGCCGCCGTCGGCCGTGCGGTAGACGCCGCCCCCCTTGTGCGTGGCGTCTCCCGTCGTCGACACCAGAACGATGTTGGCATCCTTCGGATCGACCACCATCTTGTTGATGCGCGTCGTCTCATCGAGTCCGATGTGCGTCCACGTCTTGCCGGCGTCGGTCGACTTGTACATGCCGTTGCCATCGCTGCCGCCGACGGAATCGCCGCTGCCCGCATAAATGATATTGGGATCGGATGGCGCCACCTGAATCGCGCCGACGCTGTCCACTTCCGTCACCTGGTCGAAGATGGGGTACCACGTGACGCCCGCGCTCGTCGTCTTCCAGATGCCGCCGAGCGGGGTGCCGATATAGAAAACCCCCGGCTGGCCGATCGCGCCGGTGACGGACGCGACGCGGCCGCCGTGGAAGGGTCCGATGTTGCGCCATTTCAATCCTGTATAGAGGTCGGGCCCGATGGACGTGTCGGGACTGTCCTGCGGCGTCGCCGCGCGCATGTGCAGTGGGAAGGCGCTGGCGAGTGCCAGGGAGAAAAGGGCGAGAGGCCACGTGACGCGGCGGACGATCCGATCGGTCATCTGCGCACGTTAGTCCGGGTGGCGACGATCGATCAAGTGAGACCGCTGTAAGCTTGAACGATGACGCCGCGCCGGCTGCTGTTTCTGCTCGCATTCCTGTTTCATGTCGCGAGCGCGGCCGCCGGGGAGCGTCTCACCCTCAACTTCAATCCAGACTGGCGCTTCATCAAGGACGATCCCGCGGGCGCGCAGGAAATGACGTTCGATGATTCGCGGTGGACGATCGTGTCCACGCCGCACACCTTCAACGACGTCGACACCTTCGACAACTGGTCCACGCCGGGGCACCGCGGCGAGCAGATCCAGTGGAGCGGACGGACGTGGTACCGGAAGACGTTCACGGCGCCGGCGGAATGGCGAGGACGAAAAGTCTTCATCGAGTTCGAAGCGGCGCGCCAGGTGGCGGAGGTGTACCTCAACGGCCGGATGCTGGGCGTGAGCAAGACCGGATTCACGCCGTTCGGCTTCGATCTCACGCCACACCTTCGCATCGGCGAGGCGAACGTCCTCGCCGTGATGGTCGACAACCGCTTCATGAAGGATCCGGGTACGTCGCAGGCGAATCCGAATCTCCGGCAACTGCAGGCCGACGTCAACAAGACGATCCCGGACCGCATCGAGGATCTCCAGGCGGACCAGATCCCCTGGAACAACCCGCACTGGCATCCCGCGCATGGCGGCCTCTATCGAAACGTCCGGCTCTACGTCACCGACCCCCTCCACATCTCGCTGCCGCTCTATTCCTTTCTGCAGACGGCGGGCCCCTACGCCTACGCGACGGACATCACGCCGGCGTCCGCGCGAGTGACGATCGAAGTGCCCGTGCAGAACGACCGAGCTTCGGATCAGCGGGTCGAGCTTCAGACGACGATCGTCGACGCGGACGGCCGGACGGTGCTGTCGCAGGCGCAGACGACGACGATTGCGGCCGGCGCGTCGGGCACGTTCACCGTCAGCGGACCGTTGAGCAGTCCGCGGCTCTGGGAGCCCGATTACCCGCACGTCTACCGAGTGGTGAACACACTCCGCGCCGCCGGACAGACCGTCGACACGAGCGACGTTCCGCTCGGCATTCGCGCGCCGCGATGGGACGCCAACGCAGGCTTCTTCATCAACGGCAATCATCTGAAGCTCCACGGCTGGGGACAGAAGCCCACGAACGAATGGCCCGGCCTCGGTGCCGCGCTGCCCGACTGGCTGCACTTCTTCACCGTGAAGCTGATGAAAGACGCCGGCGGCAACATGATCCGATGGGGCCACTGCGCGGCGGGCCCCGCGCAGATCGACGCGTCCGATCGCCTCGGCCTCGTCGTCGATCAGCCGGGCGTCGACGGAGAGTCGGACACGGTGAAGGCCGCGTGGCAGCTTCGCGCGCAGGCCTTGCGCGACATCGTCATCTACTTCCGCAACAATCCGTCGATCCTCGTATGGGAAGGCGGCAACCAGAAGGTCACGCGCGAGCACGCGCAGGAGCTGCGGACGATCGTGGACACGTGGGACCCGCGCGGCGGCCGCGCCTACGCGCACCGGCGAGCCGATGCGATCACCGCGGAGTTCATGGACGTTCAGGTTGGCACCGAAGGCGGACGGGAGATCGCGTCGCTCCCGGTGTTCGAAGGGGAGTACGACCGCGAGGAATCGCCGCGGCGCGTGTGGGACACGGCGTCGCCGCCGAACTTCGGCTATCCGGAAGCCAAGGGGATGACCTACCAGCTCACGTCCGAAGAGTACGCGGTCAACCAGATCTCGCAGTACGTCAGGAAGCTCGGCGCGCCGGATCACAGCGGCGGCGCGAACTGGATCTTCTCCGATTCGACGAGCGGCGGACGCGTGCCCGCCGAGGTCGCGCGCGCCGGCGGAGAAGTGGACGGCGTCCGCCTTCCGAAGGAAGCCTACTTCGTCGTCTCCACGATGTTCCGCTCCGACCCGCAGGTCCACGTCATCGGCCACTGGTCGTATCCGGCGAACGCGAAGAAGGACGTCTTCGTCGCCTCGAACGCCGACGAGGTCGAGCTGTTCGTGAACGGGCGGTCGCTCGGCAAGGGTGTGCGCTCGGACGTCTACCTGTTCACCTTCAAGGACGTCGCGTTCGAGCCCGGGGAGGTGAAAGCGGTTGCGTCGAAAGGCGGCAAGGTGGTCGCCACGCACACGAAGCGCACCGCCGGCCCTCCGGTCGCGCTCAGACTGACGACGATCACGGCGCCCGAAGGGCTGCGGGCGGACGGCGCGGACGTCGCGCTGATCGACGTGGAAGCCCTCGACGCCAAGGGCGAGCGCGTGCCGACCTTCCAGCAGCGGGTCGACTTCACGACGGACGGTCCCGCGGTGTGGCGCGGCGGCTACAACAGCGGAAAGATCGATTCGATCAACCATCCCTTTCTCGATCTGGAAGCCGGGATCAATCGCGTCGCGATTCGCGCGACGCGAACGGCGGGAGCCATCACCGTTCGCGCGACCGCTGCCGGACTGACAACGGGGACTGTCCCGGTTTTGTCGCACGCGGTCGCCGCAACTGACGGCATGTCGACGCTGCCGCCCGCGCGATCGCCAGCGCCGCTGCCTGCCGGCGCACCGCGCCATTCACCCTTCACGAGCGCGGCGGCGAAGCCGGCTCGGGCTGCGGCCGCTCCCTCCGCGAGCGCCTTCATTGCGCGTGTCGGGTACACGGGACCGGCCGCCTCGATCGTCCATGTCGAGACGGGCGCGCGCGACGGGCGGAACGTCTACGTCGATCGCGACTACACTTTCAAGGGATTGCCGGCGGATCTCGTCGGCGCCGACTGGATCCAGGCTGCCGACACGGACCAGGGCTACAGCGCGGTCGATCTGATCGAGCTGGCGGTCAAGGCGGGCAGCGTGGTGACGATCGCGCACGACGCGCGCGTCCCCGCGCCCGGCTGGCTGGCGAAGCAGTTCCAGGCGACGGATCGGGCGATCGAGATCGACGGGCAGCCGATGAAGCTGTTCACGCGCCGCATCGACACAGATACCAGTCTGACGCTCGGCTCGAACGCTGACACGGCGCCACTCGGCACCCACATGTACGTCGTGCTGGCCGCGTCCGCGCGGTGATCTGGACGAGATCGCTGGCCGCGTCAGGAAGCCGGCACCGATGCCTGATAGAAGGCGATCGGTCCGACGATCGTTCCGTGCACCGCGATCCGTTTCGCGTCCACGAATCCGCTTTCGCGCATGCGGTTGATCAGACGATCGTCAGGATCCGGACCCGCGCTGACGTGCGTCCCGTGAATCAATCGCGCGAGCATGCCGTGCGACCCGCCTGCGAGATCGAGGAATTCGAGACGGCCGCCGGGCCTGATCACGCGTCGGATGTCGGCGAGCGCGCCTGCCTTGTCCTCCTTCGGGACGTGATGGAACATCATCGACGAGAAGACGCGGTCGAACGCGCCGTCGGCGAACGGCAGCGCGTCCGCGAACGCGCGCTCGAAACGGACCGCCACCCTGGCGCGCGCGGCCTTGCGCTCGGCGCGCGCGAGCGCCTTCGGATCCGGATCGACGCCGATGACATCAACGCCGGGATGAACGCGTCCGATGAGCACCGCAAGCGTGCCGGTGCCGCACCCGACGTCGAGCACGGCGCAGCGGGGCCTCAGCGCAGCCTGATCGATGAGGCGGCGGAGCGCAGCATGGCCCCCGAACAGCCGCATGATCGGGTCGTAGAACGGCAGGAAGACGTCGTGTCCGGCCGCCGGCAGGTAGGCTCGCTCTGGACCCATGACTCCTGACACTACAATATCCGGAGATCTGAACCCATGGCCCGACTCGCTGTGCTGCTGCTCGCGCTGGTCACACTCGGCGGCCACCAGGCCGTTCAGTCCGGGAACCCGGTAATCCCGGGCTGGTACGCGGATCCCGAAGCGCATGTCTTCCAGCACGAGTACTGGATCTATCCGACGTACTCGGCTCCCTACGATCAGCAGACCTTCATGGACGCGTTCTCGTCGCCGGACCTCGTGACCTGGAAGAAGCATCCGCGCGTTCTCGACGTCGCCGACGTGCCGTGGGCGCGCCGCGCGATGTGGGCGCCGTCGATCGTCGAAAAAAACGGCTGGTACTACCTGTTTTTCGGCGCGAACGACATCCAGCAAGACGATGAGGTCGGAGGCATCGGGATCGCGCGCGCGCGCCAGCCCGACGGTCCCTTCAAGGATTATCTGGGGCGGCCGCTCATCGACAAGTTCCACAACGGCGCCCAGCCGATCGACCAGATGGTCTTCAAGGATCGCGACGGCTCGTTCTATATCGTCTATGGAGGATGGCGCCACTGCAACATCGCGCGGCTCAAGGACGATTTCACGGGACTCGTTCCGTTCGCCGACGGCAGCACCTTCAAGGAGATCACGCCGGCAGGCTACGTCGAAGGCGCGTTCATGCTGCTGAAGGACGGCAGGTATTACTTCATGTGGTCGGAAGGCGGCTGGACCGGCCCGAACTACGCCGTCGCGTACGCCGTGGGCTCATCGCCCTTCGGACCGTTCGAGCGGATCGGCAAGATCCTGCAGCAGGACCCATCAGTCGCAACCGGCGCCGGCCACCATTCGGTCCTGCACGCGGACGGTTCCAGCAGGTGGTACATCGTGTACCACCGACGGCCGCTCGGAGAAACCGATCGCAATCACCGTGTGGTGTGCGTCGACGAGTTGCGATTCGATTCGACGGGCCTGATTCTTCCCGTCCGGATCACCGCGTCCGGGGTGCCGCCGGATCCGATCCGGTGATCGTCGATCACCACCCCTGCCTCACCGCCACCCACAGCGCAACGCCGATCGCGACGGCGATCCCGAGGCTCATCGCGAGGCTCGACACGAAGTACGGGTAGATCATCAGCACGAGACCGGCGACGAGCTGCGGCGTGCGTTCCTGCTTCCTGCCGTAGACGAACAGCACGAATCCGGCGCCGCTCGTGACGAGCGACAGGAACAGCAACCCAGGATCGAGCGACATGAGTCGATTATCCGCCGACTGATCGCGGTGAGCGAGCTGGATGAGCTTGGCGCGCGTGTCATAATTCGATCGTTGATCAGCAATCCTCACGTGTCGGCGCCACCCACCTCCGTCAAGAGCACAGGGATTTCCGGACTCGACACCCTGCTGAAAGGCGGGCTGCCGGCGGATCGCGTCTATCTCGTCGAAGGCGATCCGGGGACGGGCAAGACCACGCTGGCGCTGCAGTTCCTGCTCGAAGGGCGCGATCGCGGCGAGTCGTGCCTGTACGTGACGCTGGCGGAAACCGGCAACGAGCTGTTCGACATCGCCCGATCGCACGGCTTCTCGCTCGATAACATCCACGTCTACCAGCTCAAGACGCCAGAGCCCGCCGCCGGGGACACCTACACGCTCTATCATCCCGCTGAAATCGAGCTCGGCGAGATGATGCAGAACGTGCTCGACATGACCGAGCGCACGAAGCCTTCCCGCGTCGTCTTCGATTCGCTGTCCGAAGTGCGGCTGCTGGCGCGCGATTCGCTGCGCTACCGGCGGCAGGTGCTCGCGCTGAAGGACTTCTTCGCGGGCCGCGAGTGCACGGTGCTGCTGCTCGACGACAAGACCTCGGGCGACCACGACCTGCAGCTCCAGAGCATCTCGCACGGCGTCATCCAGCTCGATCAGCAGCCCTTCGACTTCGGGCGCGCGCGGCGCCGCGTGCGCGTGGTGAAGCTCCGCGGCGTCGCCGCGATCGACGGCTTCCACGACTTCCGGATCCGCCGCGGCGGCCTCGAGGTCTATCCGCAGCTCGTGCCCGACGCCGGGCCGCGCCGCAGCGATGGGGCACTGATCGCCAGCGGCATCGCGGAGCTCGACGCGATCCTCGGCGGCGGCCTGAACTGGGGCACCTGCACGCTCTTCATCGGTCCGGCCGGTGTCGGCAAGTCCACGATCGCCGCGCAGTACGTGGTCGCAACGGCCCTCGAGAAGCGGCAGGCCGCCATCTTCCTGTTCGACGAGCGGATCGACACGTTCGTCCGGCGCTGCGACGCGCTCGGCATGGACATGACGAGGCGCATCGAGGCCGGCGAAGTGACGATCAGGCAGGTCGAGCCGGGCGAGCTCTCGCCAGGCGAATTCTCCCATCTGGTCTGCGCGAGTGTCGAGGCCGGGGCGCGGATCGTGATCATCGACAGCCTGAACGGGTACCTCAACGCGATTTCGAACACGAGCAGTCCGCTCGTGCGGATGCACGAGCTGCTCTCGTATCTCAACGAACGCAGCGTGGCCACCCTGCTCATCGCGGCGCAGCACGGCATGATCGGATCGAACATGCCCGTGCCCGTCGACATCAGCTATCTGGCCGACTGCGTGATCATGCTGCGCTACTTCGAGGCGCACGGCTCCGTGCGAAAGGCGCTCTCCGTCATGAAGAAGCGGACCGGCGAGCACGAGACCTCGATTCGTGAATTCAGCGTCCAGAACAGCCGCGTGCGCGTCGGCGCGCCGCTGACCGAGTTCCAGGGCGTCCTCACCGGCGTGCCCACTTATCGTGGCGGCAGCGCGCCCCTGCTGCGCAATGAGCCCCCCGCCCGCTGACCCGGCCTTTGTCGCCGTGTTCGCGCCGGTCGGGCGCGACGGGCCGCTCACGCGCGACCTTCTCACGCGAATCGGCGTCAGCAGCGTCGTGTACGGCTCGCTGACGGAGTTATGCGATACGGGACTCGACGTCGCCGGCGCCGTTCTTCTGACGGAAGAGGCGCTCGAATGCAGCGATGCCGGCGCCCTGATCGAGGCGCTCGCCGGACAGCCGGCGTGGTCCGACATTCCCGTGCTGATCTTCGCGGGCGGGGATGGCGCGCGCACGTCGGCGCGCGCGTTGGCCACGCTCGAGGCGCTCACGAACGTCACGATGATCGAGCGCCCGATCCGCATTGCCGCCGTGTTCAGCATCGTCCGCGCGGCGCTGCGCGCCCGCGCGCGCCAGTACGAGATGCGCGACGTGCTCGTCAGCCTCCACGCGGCCCGGGAGCAGGCCGAGCGCGCGAGCCGGCTGAAGGACGATTTCCTGGCGACGCTGTCGCACGAGCTGCGGACGCCGCTCAACGCCATCCTCGGATGGACGTCGATGCTTCGACAGAACAGCGTCGAGCCGGATCGCGTGCCGCGGGTGCTCGAGATCGTCGAGCGGAATGCGACCGCGCAGGCCCAGCTCGTCTCCGACGTGCTGGACGTTTCGCGCATGATCGCCGGCAAGATCCGGCTGAACGTCCGGCCCGTTTCGCTGTCGGCGGTCATTCAAGACGCGATCGATACGGTGCGCCCTGGCGCCGACGTCAAGGGCATCGAGCTCGTCTTCGATCGGTCGGACGAGCCGTGGTTCGTGACGGCGGATCCCGAGCGGCTTCAGCAGGTGATCTGGAATCTGCTCTCGAATGCCGTGAAATTCAGCTCGCCGGGAGGGCACGTACGCGTCGAGCTGTCGCGCGCCGGAGGGTCCGTCGAAATCGCGGTGTTGGACAACGGCGTCGGGCTCACACCGGACTTCCTGCCGTACGTGTTCGATCGGTTCCGGCAGGCGGACCAGACATTCACCCGCACGCACGGAGGCCTGGGACTCGGCCTCGCGATCGTGAAGCAGGTGGTGGAGATGCACGGCGGCGAGGTGAGCGCCGACAGCGCAGGGCCTGGAACCGGCGCGGCATTCCGCGTGCGGCTGCCTGTGTCGGCCGAACTGGGGGGTCTGCTGGAGGCCGGCGTCTCGTCCGGAGACGAGGCGCGCCCGACGCCGAAGGCGCCGGATCTGTCCGGCCGGCTCGTGCTCGTCGTCGATGACGACGCCGCCACGCGTGAGCTCATGATGGCGATGCTGAACCGCACCGGCGCGCGCGTGCTGGCGGCGTCGACTGCGCGCGAAGCACTCGAGCAGCTCGACGCGATCGTGCCGACGCTCATCGTCGCCGACGTCGGCATGCCGGAACAGGACGGCCTGTCGCTGGTGCGCCGCCTGCGGGGACGGCCGGCGGATCGAGGGGGGAAGGTGCCGGTCGTGGCGCTGTCGGCCTACGCGCGCGCGGAAGATCGCGCGGCGGCGCTGGCGGCCGGCTTCGACGCGTTTGTCGCGAAGCCCGCCGTTCCGTCCGAGCTGCTCGCGACGATTTCCGAGACGCTGCGTGCGGCCGAGGCGCCGAAGTAAGACTCGGCGAACCGGGCGCTATCGAATCTCCGCGAGATACTGGTGCACCAACTGGATGGCGGTGGCGCCTTCCCCGACCGCCGACGCGACGCGCTTCACCGAACGCGAACGGACGTCGCCGGCGGCGAACACGCCAGTGCGCGGACCGCCAGCCTCCGCGTCCGATCAGCAGCACGCGCTTCGCGCGCGGGTGCATGGGGCGCATCCGGGCGAAGCAGTCCAGCGCGTCACCGGTGCCCAGACGCTCCCAGACCAGGATCATCGCCACGCTCCCGGCGTCCTCGCTCTCGGCCATCGCCGCCAGCGCGGCATCCGCCGAGTGCGCCGCGACGACCTTGTAGTCCGCGCCGAACCGGCGCGCGAGCGCTGCCGCGAGCACCGCGCGCGGCCCATCCCGATCGTCGACGACGATCAGCGCGGGATTGCGGTCGGAGGTGGGCGCGGGCGAGGTCATGTGGATCCGGATCAGGCCACGGGCTTCTTCGTGCCGACGAGCACGTCCCACCACCCGAAGTGCGCCGCCAGGAGATGATCGAGCTCCCGCGTTTCCGACGAGGAGTCCCCCTGATCACCGGCCGGCAGGCAGTATGCCGCGCGCGGGGACGCGTTCAGCATGTGGAGGACGCCCTCGGAAAATCCCTTCCCCGCGTACGCGATGCAGCCGGCCATCGGTAGCGCGTCGAGATCGTCCAGCGCGTAGGGGATCTTCTCGTCGACCGTGCCCATCGAGTCCTGGTACTTGCACTCGACGGCGAACGCCGTGCTGTCGGCCTCGCGCACGCAGAAGACGTCGATGCAGCGATTCTTGCCGATGATGGATTTGCCGACCCGGATCTCGCGATACACCCTGAGCCCGCGCGGGCCGAAGCGCTTCGCGAGATACGACGCGATCAGGTTCGCGTAATCCGCGCCGGTCACAGCGGTGAGTCGGAGAACTCGAGGAGGTCTGGCGCGGCGTCCGGCAGATCCTCGGGCACGCGGCCGGCGCCGAACGGCATCAGGCGGTCTGCCGTCAGCCGCACGGCCTCCGGGTTCAGATCGGTGCCGCAGAATCGACGTCCGGACTTGAGCGCCGCCACGCCGACGCTGCCGGATCCCATGAACGGGTCCGCCACCAGTTCGCCGCGCACGGAGCTTTGCTTGATCAGCACTTCGGAGACGGCGTGCGGCTTCTCGGCGGGGTACCCGCGATGGATCCGCGGCGCGGAAATGATGTCCGCGACGCCCAGATCGTTCAGCCGCCGCTTCCCCTTCTCGAAAAACAGAATGAGCTCGTACCGCGCGCGGTAGTGGTACCCCATGCCGATCGTCTTCTTGTCCCAGACGAGCGGCTTCCAGAACCGGAATCCGGCGCGTTCGGCTTCCGGCTTGGCGACGAACATGGTTTCCGCGTCGCAGAAGAGATACAGATGCGTATCGCGCTTCAGCACGCGGAAGGCCTCGTCGAACAGCTCGCCGAACCGCGCGTTGGGAAAGACGCAAAACCAGTCGTTGCTCGATCCCTTGCTGTGCTTCAGCCGCGTGGTCGTCCCGACCGCCCGGTGCTTTTCGAGCGATTCGTACGCGGGATCGGTGACGAGCAGATCGATCGACTCCGCGGGCAGCGCGCGCAGCCACTCGACGGCGTCGAGTACGGAGAGATCGAACAAGGACGTGCTCACGTGTGGGCAGGGGACTGGGATGGAAATCGGCGTCGTCATTCTACAACCAGACGCCATCCTGCGCCGTACGCGTGACAGGCTAGGTCAGCGAGCGTCCCGTCGCACGGCCGGGACCCGCGGCTATCGCCCGCAGACGACCCGCGCCGCGACGTGCCGCAGCAGGACCGACATTTCGTCCCAGCTTCCAGTCGAGAGCTGTCCGCGCGAGAGATGAATGCGGGGCGCCAGGTCCGTTCCCGCGATCACGAACGAGACGTCGTGGCCACCCGCAACCGGGCGTACTCTGGTGCGGTCGAGGACGAGAGTCCGTCCGCATGCGAAGACAGAGAGCCCGTCGGCGAGGTGCTCGAGCTGCTGGACGGTCATGGAAGCCTCCTGCTGGGGTCATTGTCGCATGAGGCTTGACACCGGGGCTAGGTAAGTTATAACTTACCGTTAGTGGTTACTTACCAAGAAACGCAGTTGGACGCGCTCGGGGACTCCACCCGGCGCGCGATCCTCGCCGCCCTCCTGCACGGCCCCCGCCCCGTCGTGGAGCTCGCGCGCGATCTGCCGGTCAGCCGGCCCGCGGTGTCGCAGCACCTGCGCGTGCTCAAGGAGGCGCGGCTCGTCGTCGACGAGGCGCAGGGCAACCGGCGCGTCTACGCGCTGAATCCGCAAGCCTTCGGCTCGCTGCGCGACTACTTCGACCAGTTCTGGAGCCAGGCGCTCGACGCATTCAAGCGGCGCGTCGAGGCCGGCGACGACCGTATCGGCAAACCCCGCTCCGTGCGCGCAAGACACCGCAGGAAGGAGAAAGCGCGTGGATACCGGCATGACTGAATCGACGACCGCCGCGCCCGTCCGCAAGACCATCACCGTGAAGGCCGACGCCGAACGCGCGTTCCGTGTGTTCACGCAGGAGTTCGACACGTGGTGGCCGCGCACGCATCACATTGGCAAGGCCCCGATGAAGCGGGCGATCGTCGAAGGCCGCGCCGGCGGACGCTGCTACACCGAGCAGACCGACGGAACCGAGTGCGAGTGGGGGACCATTCTCGCCTGGGATCCGCCGCACCGCCTGGTGATCGCCTGGCAGATCCACGGCGACTGGACGTATCAGCCCGACCTCGCGCAGGCGAGCGAGGTCGAGGTGCGCTTCACGCCGGTGCCGGGCGGCATGACGCGCGTGGATCTGGAGCACCGGCATCTCGAGCGTCACGGCGCCGGCGCGGGCGCGATGCGGACGGCCGTGGATTCGCCCAACGGCTGGTCCGGCCTGCTGCAGTCCTACGCGGACCGCGCGGCGTCCTGACAAGGGCCTAACGCGAACACGGATCCATCGTCCGTCGATTACCGGCGCTTGCCGCGGGTGGTCCTGATCGAAGCTCGGACCAGTTTCATCGCGGCCGCCGGTCCCTTCCAGCCGACGGTACGCAGCTCTTTTCCCTCGAACGCCACTGCCGCGCGAAAGAAGTGCTCGAGCTCGAGACACGCGCGCTCGCCGAGATCGTCGATCGTCCCGATCGAATTCCATCGCGGCGCGTCGACCGGCAGTACCGCGAGCCGATCGTTGCGCTCGCGCTCGCCGGTCTCCTTGTTGTTCTGTTCGATCTGAAGGACGCCGATCGGCCGGCAGGCGATGACGACTCCGGGGTAACTCACGCCGTCCCAGACGACGATCGCGTCCAGCGGGTCGCCGTCTTCCGCGCGCGTGGACGGAATGAAGCCCCAATCGTGGGGATAGACCAAACCCTGCGGCAGCGGCCGCGAGAGCGTCATCACGCCGAGGTCCGGATCGAAGGTCAGCTTCAGGGTCGCGCCCCTCGGCGACTCCACGACGACATTGACGGCCCCGTGTTCGCCGAAGGTCGGCAACGCAATGAGATTTCCGACCTGAGCCATGTTTCGTCCTCGCTGGCCTGATGACTGCATGTCGGATTCCAGGCTGCGAACGAAGGGCGGTCGAGTCACATGGCGTATCGGTTTCGACCCGCGGAATCCGCCAGGCATGGGCTTCGCCGGCTGGCGAAGAAAGCGCTTCGATCGGCTCGCACGGCGCTGCGCGACGTCGA
The DNA here is from genome assembly GCA_035495955.1 of Vicinamibacterales bacterium. Taxonomy (GTDB): domain Bacteria; phylum Acidobacteriota; class Vicinamibacteria; order Vicinamibacterales; family 2-12-FULL-66-21; genus JAICSD01. The sequence continues at coordinate 21,569 of DATJFE010000077.1, forward strand.
TCCGCCGACGGAGGATGCGGTCCACGCCGCCCGAAAGAGCGTCAAGAGAGCCCGCGCCATCTTCCGGCTGGTTGAAGAAGACGACGGTCGCGGGCTTGCCGGCGCCGCGAAACGGCTGCGCAGCGTCAATCGCAGGCTGTCCTGCGTCCGCGACGCGGACGCGATGATCGAGACGCTCGCCGCGCTGAAGCAACGCCACCCGGAGTTGTTCAGCGAGCACGTATACGCTCGGCTGCGCCGCGATTTCACCGCTCGGAAGGAGGCTATCGTCCGCGAGGCGCAGCGGGACGGATCGTGGACGGAGGCCGCGGACGACTTGCGGGTGCTGCAGAAGGCCGCAGGGAAATGGCGCCCGCGCCACCGCGGGTTTCGCGCGCTCGAGCCGGGTATCCAGGCGGCGGTCCGCCGCGCGCGAAAGGCGATGATGCGCGCGAAGGAGAGCGGACAGGCCGCCGACTTTCACGAATGGCGCAAGGCGGCGAAGAGCCTCTGGTACCTCCTGCGGCTGATCGGCGGCGGGACCGCGGCTGTCGGCCGCGACATCCGCGCGCTTCGAGCCATCCAGAAATGGCTGGGCGACGACCACAACCTGGTCGTGCTCTGCGCCGAACTGTCGAAGGATCCCACGGTGTGCCGCAACCCTCTTGATACGCAGCGGCTTCGGTGCGCCGTCGATGCGTTGCAGCGCACGCTCAGGCGCAAATCGATCGGCAGGGTTCGCGCGCTGTTCGCCGGCTCGCCGCGTGCGTACGCGCGCCGCGTCGAACGCGCCTGGCGCGCACGGGAGGACCGTGGGAAGACCGATCGCGCCCGGGCAGCCTGACTGGCGCGTGACTTGCTCGTAGTCCCACGACACTCCACCTCAGGAAGGTGATGGATGAGCAGGATTCTTGTCATTACCGTCGCGCTGGCGCTTTTCACGGCCGGGCTGGATGGCTCGGCCCTGGCTCAAGGCCGCGGCCGTGGACACGCGAAAGCGAAGGCCGACACAGACCGTCCGGCCGAACAGGCGGTCGTCATCGATCGCGAAGGGCACGTGCGCGTGATTCGCGAGTACGCGCGGTCGGGCTCGCTGCCGCCGGGCCTCGCCAAGCGCGAGGCGCTCCCGCCCGGATTGCGCAAACAGCTCCACGAGCGCGGCGAGCTTCCCCCGGGCCTGCAAAAGCGTCTGGTGGCCGTGCCCGCGCCGCTCATCGCCCGGCTGCCGCCGGTGCCGCCGTACTACCATCGCTATTTCGCCGGCGACGATCTCATCGTCGTCAACACACGCACGAATCGCATCGAGGCCATCATTCCGAACGTCTGGAGGTGAACAGCATCATGGCGAAGCTCACGCTGAACGTGCCGACATTCGGCTTCGTAGTGGCGACGCGCGCCGCGCTCGGCGTCGGCCTGGGATTGCTGCTGTCGAAGCGGCTCTCGGAGACTCGCCGTCGCGCCCTCGGTCTGACCCTCGTGGGAATCGGCGCCGCGTCGACCGTTCCGGCGCTGATCGCCGTCCGCCGCGGAGCGCGGAGATCGCCGGCGCTGCCGATTGGTTAGCCGCTGCCCGCACGGCGCCAGAACTGGACCGTCCCGGGAGTGATATGGCCGGGGCCGGCATTTGCTGCCACGTCGTCGATCAGGCATCGCTGCAGCGCCCGCGCCTCCGCGCGGAGGTCTAGTGCGGCGAGACTGTCGATGATCCGCGTCAGGCGTAGATGATTGTGGTTGCCGGCGTGCAGCCAGACCCGTCCGCGGACGGGGAAGCGCCCTTCATCGATCTCGACGCGCCCGTCGTTCCATCGCAGACCGTAGAAGGCGAGCATGCGGTCGAATGCCCGTCGGAGGCTCGCCCGCAGGGCGTCGGTGCGCTCGAACGCGCCAGCCGTGGCGTCGGTCACGAGCGGCGCGGACGGATTGACGCCGCTCGGCTGGCGTGTCGGGAACAGCCACTGGATATAGTCGTGCACGCCCTCGAGGCGGTGGTCGTCCCAGCCGAGGATTTGGTCGAGGGTCCGTCCTTCAATGTCGCGGCCCCCGGAAAAGAAAGCCACGATCGGGTCGGATCCAGAGACGGGCATCAGGCGTCTACACCACTATGCATAGAATCGGGATTATCGGCGCCGGGATGATTGGCTCGACGACGGCGCGGCTGTTCGTCGAGGCGGGACATGAAGTGGCGGTCAGTAATTCGCGTGGACCGGCGTCACTCGCGAGTCTCGTGAAGACGCTGGGGCCGAAGGCACGCGCCATGACTGGGGCCGACGCCGCGCAGTGGGCCGACATCGTGCTGCTCGCGATTCCATGGCGGACTCCCGAAGCGCTGCCGCCGGCCGAGACCGTCGCGGGGAAGATCGTCGTCGACGCGATGAATCCGTACATGAGGGACGGGACGATCGCCGATCTCGGCACGTCCAGCTCCTCGGAGGAGACGCGAAAGCGGCTGCCCGGCGCGCGCCTCGTGAAGGCCTTCAATACGATCTGGTTCACGCACCTGGCGGAGCGCGGGCGCAAAGATCTCCCGCTCGACGATCGCCACGCGATCTTCGTCGCGGGAGATGATGCGGACGCCAAGAAGACAGTCATCACACTGATCGCGGAGATCGGCTTCGGCGCCGTCGACACTGGATCGCTCGCCGAGGGTGGACGCCGCCAGCAGCCGAGCACTCCGCTCTACAACAAGGTCCTCACCGTCCGAGAGGCGACGGCGCTCGCGCGATCTCCGGTTTAGCGTTTCTTGCGCTTCGCGACTTTCGCGCCCTGCTTGCCGAGCGCCGTGCGGGTGCGCTTCGGTAAATGCGCGATCGTGCGCTTCCGGCTCGCCGCCGCCGCGGCCCTCTTGATGTTGCGCCGAGCCGCCGCGCGCTGAGCTGATGTCGCCATGGCTGAATTCTGCTTCGACGCCGCCACGATGTGCAAGCGGATGTGCCGGAGGATTTGTTGACGCGCGCGCAGGCCTCGTCTGGGCACGGGATCACCGAAACCGTCCGGCAGGGGCTGCGTCTGGGCGCGGCGGGAGATGACGCCGATCTGGTCGACTCCGCGCTGACGCACCAGCAGCTCACGGGTCGCCGATGCGCTCATCGCCCAGAGCCGTCTCGATCAGTCGGTTTCCCCCGTCACTCGCGACAAGGACGTTCGGAATTTCGCGCGCGCGGCCGGCCTCGCGCTGCTCTGACGGATGTGAGCGCCGCGCGCGGGTAAACTAGTCGGCGCGGATGTCTCCGAATCCCTGGACGGCCACGACGCGGACGACGAGATCGGTGCACGTACCGATCAGGCGGGCGGTACGGTTCCTGTCGGATGGACACATCATCGAAAGTCCCGAGACCGGCCTCCAGTACCGCATCGAGCGCCTGATCGGCGAAGGGGGATTCGGGCAGGCCTTCCTGGCGACGCGCGTGAGCCGATCGTCGGACGTCCCCGCGGTCGTCTGCATCAAGGTCAGCGAGCGCATCGACGGCTGGCTTCGCGAGGCGTATTTCGGTCAGCTCCTCGAAGGCCACCCACGCGCGATCCGGGTTTTCGACGCCTTCCCGTTGATCGAGCCGCGCCGCGGCGTGCTGTATTGCCTCGCGCTCGAGTACGCCCCGCACGGCGACCTGAGCGCCTTTCTGCGCCGCGCGGAGAAGGGCTGGGCCGAAGCCACCGTCCGCCGCGAGATCGCGGGAATCCTCGACGTCCTGCGGAAGCTGCACCGCGGCCAGCTCCTGCATCGGGACCTCACGCCCGTCAACGTGTTCGTCTGCGAGGGGCCGCGGCTGAAGCTCGGCGACTTCGGCATCGTCCGGCAGCAGAGCGATCGGCGCGGCATCACGGCGCACACGCTGAACGCGATGACGGCTCCGAGCGACATTCTCGCGCGCGCGGTCCCGAAGTGGCAGGCGCGCGACGATGTGTACCAGGTGGGACAATTGCTGGGAATGCTCGTCAAGGGAGACGCGCGGGAACGTCTTCACACCGGAGACGTCCGCCGCCTGCCGTGCAGCGACCATCTGAAAGAGATCGTCCATCGCTGCATCGGCGAGCGGCGGAAGCGCTACGAGAGCGCCGACGAGATGATTGAGGCGCTGCGGAATCCGCCGGCGCCGCTGAAGACCGGCGTCCTGCGCTCGTTGAAAGGGGTGCACCTCGCGTTCACCGGCCGGCTGGGCAAGCCGCGCCTCGCGGCCGCGCGCGCAGCGCGGCGCGCGGGCGCAATCGTGCACGGCGGTCCGTCAGCGATCACCACCGTCGTCGTGCGCGGACGGCCCAACGTGCAGCAGGTGGCCGGGCGCGACGCGGGCCTGAAGCTGATGGAAATCAAGCGCCTGCGGGAGAAGGGGCACCGCATCACGCTGCTGAACGAAACGCAGTTCTGGCTGCTCGCGAAGCGCTAGTGCGCCGGCGCGGAGACCTCGCAGACGAGCTCGGCGGTCTCGGCCGGGACCTCGCACCGCGCGATGTCGGCGAGCGCGACGATTCCGCGGCACTCTCCGCGGGAATCCACCACAGGGACGCGCCGGGATCTGGTGCATTTCCATCACCAGAATCACTTCATCGATGTCATCCTGCTCGGTGACGGTTACCGCCGGGCTCGACATCACCGCCGCCGCGTCCATCGACAGCGGGTTGACTCCCTCGGCGATCGTGCGGCACACGATGTCGCGATCGGTGACAACGCCGACGACTTTTTTCACGTCGCCGCACTCGACGACGGGGATTTCGCCGCAGTCGTGCTGGACCATCAGCCGCGCCACCTCCTCGAGCGGCGTGTCCATCGTGCAGCAGGCGGGATCGGACGTCATCAGGTCCTTGGCGGTCATGAGTCCTCCTAGTCGACCGCGGATCGCGCGGATCGGTTTGGTTTCACGTCCAGTAATGCAACCGATGTACCCGTCAGGCGACTGAGGCTATCGGCTCGTACGGGCGCTCCATGAGCGGCGACGACAGGATGAAATCCGCTGTCGAGCGGTTGCACGCGATGGGGACGTTGTAGACGACGGCGATTCGGAGCAACGCCTTGACGTCCACGTCGTGCGGATGCGGCGCCAGCGGATCCCAGAAGAAGATGACGAAGTCCAGGCGTCCTTCGGCGACCGCCGCGCCGACCTGCTGATCGCCGCCGAGAGGGCCGCTGAGGAACGGCGTGACGCGAAGCCCCAGCTCCGACGTGAGAAGCGCGCCGGTGGTCCCCGTCGCGAAGAGCTCGTGCCGCGCGAGCGTGCCGCGATTGTACCGGGCCCAGTCGCTCAGACCCGCCTTGCAGTTGTCGTGCGCGATGAGCGCGATCCGCTTTCGAGCATCCATCCGGCAATCGTAGCGCGCCGATGTATCCTCCGGGCAACGCATCTCCCGCGCGCATGGTTCCCATTCCTATAAACTGCGCACATGAACCGACGCGAATTCCTGGAAGCGGCAGCGATCGTCGTTGGCGGCACGATCGTGGCGCGGACGCAGCCGGTCGAGCGCCGGCTGTATGTGACGAATGCATCCGGCATCAGCGTCTACGACATCGATGGCAACCACGCGTTCGTGAGGCGGATCGAAATCGCCGACAGCGGCGACTACAAGGGCATCGCCGCGAGCCCGCAGCTCGGCCGTCTGTACGTGACGTCGCATCGGCGCGATGAGCTGATCTGTCTCGATCTCGCGACGGACGCGATCGTGTGGCGCAAGAACGTCGGCGCCTACGCCGACAGCCACTGGGTGACGCCTGACGGCCGGCGCCTCTACGTGCCGCTCCGCGGAGAAACCGACTGGAGGGTGCTCGACGCCGCCGATGGATCCGAGCTCGCGCGCATCGAAACCGAGCGCGGCCGGCGGTACGACGTCGATCCGATCGCGGACATCGGCCCGCACAACACGTGGATCAACAAGGCCGGCACGCGCGCGTACCTCGAAGTGCTGACGGTGCCGTACATCTACGTCGCCGACGTCGCGTCCAATCGCGTCGTCGGCAAAATCGGTCCGTTCGGAAAAGGCCTCCGGCCGTTCGCCGTTTCGGACGACGACCGGTACTTGTATGCGAACGTGGACGGCCTGCTCGGGTTCGAGATCGCGGACGTCGCCGCCGGAAAGGTGATCCATCGCGTCGAGGCCCGCACTCCCCCGGAGCGGCTCGCGCAGATCCCCGATCCGCCGAAGGCGAAGCCGCACAGCACGCCGAGCCATGGGCTCAATCTTCGTCCCGATCAAAAGGAAGTCTGGATGGTGGACGGTGTGTACGGCTACGTGTACGTATTCGACGTCACGACGCTGCCGCCGCGGCAGATGGCGAGCATCCCGCTCTTTGCGAATCCCGCAGAACGCCCGCATCCGGGATGGCTGACGTTCGGGATCGACGGCCGCTATGCCTATCCCGATGGTGGCGTTGCGATCGATACAGTTTCGAAGACCGTCGCCGCGCGCATCCCGACCAGCGAAAAGCTCATCGAGATCGATTTCCGCGCCGGCAAGGCGGTCGCGGCCGGCCACCGCTGACGCGCGGCTACGACGCGCCGATCGACGGCAGCTTCCACGGCGCGCGATACGGCTTGAGAACCAGCTTCTGCGCGTCCGCGTCGCCCACGATCTGCTCCCGCGCGGCGTCCCAGCGGACGACGCGGCCGATCCGGAAGGCGATGTTCGCGAGGTGGCACGCGATCATCGAGTTGTGGCCGATCTCGACGTCGGAGGTCGGCCGCTTCCGCGAGTCGAGGCAGTCGAAGAAGTTCTTCACGTGCGCCTGCCCCATGTCGCCGCTGCTGCCGCGCCGCGGCTCGCCGATCATGCGGTAGCGCTTCTTCCCGCTCTTCGTCTCCGTTTCCGGCAGCACTTCCCATCCGCCGCGATCGACGACTAGGACGCCGTTGTTGCCGTGGAAGGCGACGCCGTGATCGCGCATGTAGGGTCCCTGCCCGACGGCCGTCGCGTGCTCCCAGATCATACTGAAGCCGCCGCAGTCCCAGAGCGCCTGCTGCGTGTCGGGGGTCTCCTCCGCATCGTCGGGAAAGCCGAACTTGCCGCCGAGAGACGTGGCCGAGCGCGGCGTCGTGACGCCCATCGCCCAGGTGGCGATGTCGATCATGTGCGCACCCCAGTCCGTCATCAGCCCGCCCGAGTAGTCGTAGTACCAGCGGAAGTTGAAATGGAAGCGATTCTTGTTGAAAGGCCGCTTCGGCGCGGGGCCGAGCCACATGTCGTAGTCGACGGTGGAGGGAGGCTCGGCGTCGGGGACGGGCGGGATATTGCCCATCCAGTCCTGATACGCCCACGCCTTCACGAGGCGAATCCTGCCGAGCGCGCCGCTCTTGACGAACTCCACCGCCTCGCGGAAGTGCGTGGAGCTGCGCTGCTGCGTCCCCATCTGCACGATGCGGTCGTAACGGCGCGCAGCGTTCACCATGACGCGCCCTTCGCCGATCGTCAGCGCGAGTGGCTTCTCGACGTACACGTCCTTGCCGGCCTCGCACGCCATGATCGTCATCAGCGCGTGCCAGTGATCCGGCGTGCCGACGATCACCGCGTCGATGTCCTTCCGATCGAGGAGGCGCCGGAAATCGCGCGTGGTGAAGTCCGGCTTCTGATCGAAATCCTTCGCGATGCGCGCCGCGGTGCTGGCGGCCTGCTCGTCGTCTGCGTCGCACAGGGCGACGCATTGCGCGCCGAGCCGGAGGGCGAGCCGGAGATCGGTGTTGCCCTGGCCGCCGCAGCCGATCAGTCCGACGCGCACGCGCCGGTTCGCGCCCGCAACGCGATCCTGCGATGCCGCCTGCGAGGCGAGCGCCGACGGCAGCAGGGCACCGCCCGCGGCGCCGGCGGCGGCTTCTTTCAGGAACGTCCGTCGAGTGCGCGGTCTCATGCGGCGATTATAGAACCGTGGACCGACGGATTTCCGGCGGCCTGCCGGTGCCTCGTCGCAGCGCCCGGGCGACCGCGCGGTATTTCCCACAGATCCGGCGCACGCAAGAAAGGTTCGTTTCTTGCTCGTCGCCCGCCCGATCCGCCAGCCATGGACGCGCCCTTCGATCGACGCGAGTTCCTGAAGACGACCGCCGGCACGCTGGCGCTGCTCCTGAGCCGCCAGGGACTTCGGGCGGCGCAAACGCCCCAGCGGCAGACGCCTGCGGGACCGCCGGTTCGGTTCGGCCTCGTCGGACTCGGCGTGTGGGGCCGCGAGATTCTCGACGCGCTCGGCCGGATCGACAGCGCGCAGATCGCGGCGATCTGCGATCTCTACGAGCCCTTCCTGAAACGCGCGGCGGGAAACGTCCCCAACGGGGCGCCGACCACTGACTGGCGCCGGCTCGCCGACGCGCCGGACATCGACGCGATCGTCGTGGCCACGCCGACGCCTGTCCATCGCGAGATCGTACTGGCGGCGCTCCAAGCGGGGAAGCACGTCTACTGCGAGGCGCCGATCGCGGCTTCGAGAGACGACGCGCGCGCGATCGCGACCGCGGCGAACAACGCTGCCCGCGTCGTCTTTCAGGCCGGCCTGCAGGGACGCGCGAATCCGCTGTACGCGCACGTGCGCCAGTTCGTCAAAAGCGGCGTGCTCGGCGACGTCGCCCTGGTGAACGCGCAATGGGGCAGGAAAGACAGCTGGCGCCGCGCCGCGCCGAGCGCGGAACGCGAGCGCGCGTTGAACTGGCGCCTCGAGAAATCGTCGGCAGGGCTGATGGGGGAGATCGCCATCCATCAGCTCGATCTCGTGTCCCACTACCTCGGCGTCAGGCCGTCGACGATCGTCGGCAACGGTACCATCGCCGCGTGGAAGGACGGCCGCGAAACGCCCGACACCGCGTCGTGCCTGATCGATTTCGGGAATACGCGCGCCACCGTTCGCGCGACGCTCGCCAGCTCCTTCGGTGGCGCCTACACGATCTTTCAGGGCAGCAACAGCAGCCTGCTGCTGAAGGAGAACCGCGGCTGGCTGATCAAGGAGGCCGATTCGCCGCTCCTCGGTTGGGAGGTGTACGCGCGGAAGGAATCGGTCCACGACGAAACGGGGATCGCGCTGGTGGCCGACGCGACGAAGCTGCTGCAGGCGGGCAAGGAACCGGGCCAAGACGCGCCGCTCGAACCGGAAAAGCCGGCGCTCGTCGTCGCCTTCGAGGCCTTCATCGCCAGCATCCGAACGGGGGCGGCGCCGGTCTGCGGGCCTGCGGACGCCTATGCCGCGACGGTAGCCGCGCTCGAGGCAAACGCGGCGGTCGTCGCCAATTCGAAGATCGAGCTCCGGCAGGAAGACTATGCCGCGGAATACGCCGCGGAACACACCGCGACGTGCGCGGAACACGCGGAGGCTATTGATGTCTGAAGACAACACCGTCACACGGCGCGACTTCATCAGGACGGCGACCGCGGGAGTGGCCGCCGCGACCACGGTCATCGGCTCGGCACGTGTCGCGGCTGCCGCGACCCGCACGGCCACGCGGCGCGTCATCGGGGCCAACGATCGCATTCGCATCGGGATCGTCGGCGTCAAGGGCATGGGCGGCGGACATCTCCGCAACCTCGTCGGCGACGAGATGAAGAACGACAACGTCCAGGTGGCGGCCGTCTGCGATCTGTGGGAGACCGTGCGACTGAAGGCGCAGAAGACCGCGCAGCTGGCGGATTCGGTGGTCTACACGGACTATCGCCGGCTCCTCGACAACAAGGACATCGACGCCGTCGTCGTCGCCACGCCGGATCACTGGCACGGCCGCATCGGCTTCGATACGCTCCTGGCGGGCAAGCACCTTTACATAGAGAAGCCGATGACGCGCCGGCTGGACGAGGCGTTCAGGATCTACGACGCCGCCAAGGAAACCGGCCTCCACGTCCAGGTGGGATCCCACGGCTGCAGCGACACGAAGTATCTCCATGCCCGCGACCTCATCAGGAAAGGCACGCTCGGGAAGCTGCTCTGGGCGCAGGGCAGCTACTGCCGCAACAATCCGAAAGGCGAATGGAACTACAAGATCGAACCCGAGCTCACGCCGCAGACGCTGGACTGGAAGACGTGGCTCGGTCCGGCGCCGAAGCGCGACTGGAGTCCCGAACGTTTCTTCCGGTGGCGGAAGTACTGGGACTACGGCACCGGTATCATCGGCGACCTCTGGCCGCACCGACTGCACCCGCTCATGATGGCGATGAATCTGAACGAGTTCCCGAGGTCGGTCAGCTGCATCGGCGCCGACATGTGTCATGCCGACGCCGGCGTCGGGCCTGACGGGATGCCGTACGGCGAACGCCGCGACGTACCCGACACGACGATGATGATGGTGGAGTTTCCGTCCGGCGTCAGCATCGTGCTCGCGGGATCGACGGTGAACGAGCGCGGGTTCGAAGACGTCATCCGCGGCTCGAAGGCGAATCTCACGATGGGTGGCAACCGGCTGCAGGTCGCGCCGGAACGTCCATCTGCCGATGAAATCGACGGGCGGGACGAGACGCCGCCGGATGCCGGGGAAACGCACGTGAAGCACATGCGCAATTTCCTCGAGAGCCTCCGCGCCGACGTGCCGCCGAACTGCAGCGAGGATCTCGGCATCCGCGTGCAGACGGTCGTCTCGATGGCCGAGATCGCGTTCCGCAGGCAGAAGCACGTACGCTTCGACGAGGGCAGGCGCGAGATCGTCGCGTGATCCCCTTGCCCGCTGACGCCGGTGCCGCGTGCGCGCCGGTGTGCCTCGCCATCGAGGCGATGGCGACGCGGTTCGAGCTGGTGCTTCCGTGTGTGGACCTTCCATCGAACCGTGGAAGCCACGAGATTGCGCAGGAAGCCCTCGCGGAAATCGCTCGGCTGGAATCGCATCTGAGCTGCCATCAGCCTGCGAGCGACGTCAGCTGGATCAACGCATACGCGGGGCGCCGCGCGGTGAAGGTCGCGCCGGCGCTGTTCTCGCTGCTCCAGCGCTGCGTCGCCTTGTCCGAGGCGACCGACGGCGCCTTCGACATCACGGTCGGACCGCTGATGCGCGCATGGGAGGTCGATCCGAGCCGGCTGGCAGCCGACGCTCGCACACGCGTCGGCTACCGGCACCTTCGGCTCGATCCCCGCGCCTCGACGATTCGCTTCGAGCGCCCCGGCATGAGCATCGATCTCGGCGCGGCGGGAAAAGGCTATGCTGTCGACCGCGCGATCGAGATCCTGCGGAACCATGGCGCGGGGAGCGCGCTCCTGCACGGAGGCACGAGCAGCGTGCACGCTGTAGGCGCGCCTCCACGCGCCGACGGATGGAAGATTGCCTGGAGACTGCCGGACTCCCCGGGGAGGACGGTCGCCTTGCGCGACCGCGCGCTGTCGGTGTCCGCTCCGCACGGAAAGACAGTGATCCATGGCGGGACGGTGTTTGGACACGTCCTGGATCCGCGGACAGGAGCCCCGGTTCGCTCGACATCCTCCGCGCTGGTGACAGGCCCCGGATCGTTCGAATGCGATGCGCTCTCGACGGCGCTGCTGGTGCTCGGCACCAAATGGCTGCCTACCCTTCGCGCGCGATTCCCCGGGTACGTCGGATTCACTGGATGAGCTGCCCTCGAACTTGTTGTCGATTGTTCCAGTCCGAGTGCGATTCTCGGACGGTTGAGCTAGACAACCCCTCTCCGATCAGCGAGTAACCGGCCCGAACTGCCGGCACATCGGTTGCTTCCGGGCTCGGCTTTGCCGGGGCGATCCGCCTGGCGAAGGAGCGGTTGATGAACGCTGCCAAGGCCGGCGGCTTCCGAGTCGTTCTTGCGGTCCTCGTCGCGGCGCGCATCCTCGGGGTTTCCTTGACGACTGGGGTCACGGCCGCCCCAGGCTGGATCGACAAGCTCGATCGACTCCTTCAGCAGCAGGCCGCACGACCCGGCCGATCACGCGTTGTCGTGCGCGTGCCGAGCGCGGCCGCGCTTCTTTCCGTGCTCCCGGCGGCGCAACTGGCCGGGGCTCGCGTCCTCCGCACGCTGCCGATCGTCAGCGGGGCCGCGGTCGACATTCCAAACAACCTCCTGCCGCTGCTCGCGGGCAACCCGCTCGTCGAGCGAGTCTCGATGGATCGGCTCATCGTCGGCTCGAACGAGCGCACCAGCGCCGCCGTCGGCGCCACCGCCGTCCGCCAGGAGCTCGGCTACGACGGCACCGGCGTCGGCATGGCGATCATCGACTCGGGCGTGACGCCGTGGCATGACGATCTCGCGGCGAATGGTTTGAACGCGCAGCGCGTGGATCGATTCGTCGACTTCGTCGACGGACGCCAGGACGCCTACGACGACTACGGCCACGGCACGCATGTCGCCGGCATCGCGGCCGGCAACGGATCCGACTCGAACGGGGCGCGCGCGGGGATTGCGCCCGCCGCCCATCTCACCGTGCTCAAGGTTCTCGACGGTTCTGGCAGCGGCCGCATCAGCGACGTCATCGCCGCGCTCGACTATGCCGTCGCGCACAAGGACGAACTGGGCATCCGGATCGTCAATCTCTCGGTTGCCGCGGGCGTCTACGAGTCGTACAACACCGATCCGCTCACTCTCGCCGCCCGCCGCGCCGTATCGGCCGGGATCGTGGTCGTCGCTGCCGCCGGCAACAATGGCCGCGGCCCGCTCGGCACGCCGCGGTACGGCGGCGTGACGGCGCCGGGGAATGCGCCGTGGGTGCTGACCGTCGGCGCCTCGAGCCACATGGGAACAGTCGATCGCTCCGACGATACGATCGCCGCATTCAGCTCGCGGGGGCCCGGCGCCATCGACTACGCCGCGAAGCCGGATGTCGTCGCGCCGGGCGTCGGAATCGAATCCCTGGCCAATCCCGGCAGCGCGCTGTACGAGGCCGACGCGGCGTACTTGTTGAACGGCACGGTGCCGACACCATCCTTCCCGTATCTGAGCCTGACCGGCACGAGCATGGCGACGCCGGTCGTGACGGGCACCGTCGCGCTCATGCTGCAGGCGAATCCGCAACTGACCCCGAATGCCGTGAAAGCGATCCTGCAGTACACGGCGCAGGCGTACCAGGGCTACGATCGGCTGACCGAGGGCGCCGGCTTCCTGAACGCGAAGGCGGCCGTCGAGCTCTCGGCGTTTCTGGCGGCGCCCGACGGGGATTATCCGGCCACGGACGGCTGGAGCACTCAGATCATCTGGGGCAATCACGTTGCCGAAGGCGGCCGCCTGACCGGCGATGCCAACGCATGGTCTCCGGGCGTGACGTGGGGGGACGCGACGACACCGGACGGCGAGCGTATCACCTGGGGCATCGTCTGTTCGACGGCCCATTGCGATCCGTCCGACAGCGCTCCGTGGCAGCCGAGCGATCTCAGCACGCTGCCCAACATCGTGTGGGGGGCGCTGTGCGGCGGCGACGACTGTCGGGTGCCGTGGACGAACTCCTCGGTGACGGCCGCGTCCGACACTGAAGCCGACACGGTCGTGTGGGGGACGAGCGAGACGGAGGGGGAGACGGTGGTCTGGGGAACGAGCTGCACCGACCCAAGCTGCCAGCCGGTGATCTGGAGCAGACAGTGACGATCGCGAGCGCAGTCCCCATCTCGTCCGTCGAGGACGGCCCCGCGGCCGAACCGGGACGTCTGGCCTGGCGGACGCTGCCCGCGGCCTCGCGCCTGTACGTCGCCGCGGTCATGGTTGCCGGGGCGGTCGGCCTGATCGCGTTTCTGCCACGCACGTTTCCGCCGGCGGGACTCTTCTTCTTCGCGTTGAGCGCGGCGTGCCTGACGTCGGCCTGGAAGGTCACCCTTCCGATCGCACTCACGAGCGGCTCGACGCTCTCGGTCTCGTATGCGGCGGATCTGATGGCGCTGCTCCTGCTCGGGCCGCGCGTCGCCGTCGTGATCGCCGCCGTCGGCGTGTGGACGCAGTGCACCGTCAACGTCAGGCGCCGGTATCCGATCTATCGCACGGTTTTCAGCATGGCCGCCGAAGTCATCACGATGGCGGCGACCGGCCTCGTCTATCAGGCGCTTGGCGGCGGTACCGGACCGTTCGAGGTGACGTCGCTGTTGAGGCCGCTGGTCGGCGCGATCGCGACGTACTTCTGCATCAACACCGGTCTGGTGGCCGGCGCCATCGCGCTGTCGACCGGGCGTTCGCTCTGGCAGGTGTGGCGCGAAGATTTCCTCTGGAGCGCGACGAGCTTCATGGTCTCCGGCAGCGCGGGAGCCATTGCGGCCGTGGTCGTCAGTCGCGGCGACCACTGGAAAGCCGTACTGATGCTGGCGCCCGTGTACCTCACGTACCGTACCTATCGTCTGTTTGTCGCGCGGCTCGAGGATCAGAAGCAGCACATGTTCGAAACCCGGCGGCTGCTCGACGAGATGATCCGGCTGAAGCAGGTCCGCGAAGAGCTGCTCGATCGCGAGCAGGCCGCTCGGGCGAGCGCCGAAGCGGCGAACCGGCTGAAGGATCAGTTCCTGGCCACGGTCTCGCACGAGCTGCGTACGCCGCTCAGCGCCATTCTCGGATGGTCGGAAATGCTGCGTACCGGCATGCTTGCCGAGGAGCGGCGCGACCGGGCCTGCGAGGCGATCTTCAACAATGCCAGGCGGCAGGCGCAACTGATCGACGAGCTGCTCGATATGGCGCGCATCATGTCGGGCAAGCTCACGCTCGCGCGCACGGCGGTCAATCCGCGCGACATCATCGCCGGCGCGCTCGAGACGGTCCAGCCCGCGGCGGAAGCCAAGCGCATCCAGATCTCGGTTGACATCGATCCGCAGGTCGACGCGTTCGACGGCGACGCCGCGCGGCTGCAGCAGGTGCTCTGGAACCTGCTGTCGAACGCCGTGAAGTTCACTCCCGCGGCCGGGACCGTGCGGGTGCGCGTCCGCCGCGCCGGAAGCGCCGGCGAGATCACCGTCACCGATTCCGGGCCAGGCATTCCCCGCGATTTCCTGCCCTCTGTCTTCGAGCCGTTCCGCCAGGCGGACGGATCGCGTACGCGCCTGCACGGGGGGCTCGGGCTCGGCCTCGCGATCGTTCGCCACCTGGTCGAGGCGCACAGCGGGAGCGTCGAAGTCGACAGCGCGGGCGACGGACAGGGCGCGACCTTCACGGTGCGTCTGCCGCTCGTGCTCGCGAACGACCGGCAGCGATCCCCGCTGTATCCGCCGTCGGAGGGCGATCACCTCCTCTCCTCGCTTCGCGGCGTCTCGGTGCTCGTCGTAGACGACGACGACGAGAGTCGATCGGTTGTGGCGGCGTACCTGGAAAACCATCATGCGCGGGTACTGACGGCCGCGTCGGCGGGCGAAGCGCTCGACCTGCTGCAGCGGGAGCACGTCAACGTGCTGCTGGCCGACGTGGCGATGCCTGGGGAAGACGGCTACACGCTGCTGCGCAAGCTCCGCGCGCTGCACGCATCGCGCGCGGCGACGATTCCCGCTGCCGCGCTCACCGCCTTCGCGCGGGACGAGGATCGACACGCGGCGCTGCAGGCCGGGTTCCAGATGCACCTCACCAAGCCGATCGACGCCGGATCGCTCATCGCGGCCGTGGTCTCTCTCAGCCACGCGAGCCTGAGCTAAAGTCAACTCCCAACTCCCAAGGGCCAAGGCCCAAGGCCAATTCCCACGGCCGACTGGAGTTTTGACATATCTCGGCGCGTGCCACTATCGTGACGCCATGTCGCGCATGTCGGAGCGTGCGATCTCCGCGGCGCTCGTGCTCGTGGCCACGGCGTGCGGCGCCATGCTCCGCGCCGGCGCCGAGGATGCCGGCGATCGGTGGCGATTGACGCCGGACGGCATCGAGTGGCCGGCCTCCGAGATACAGCGCGATCCACGACCGCACGAGGACCACATCGAGATGAGCGGCCTTCGGGTGTCCGCCATCATCCAGTATGGAATCGCGGGGACGGACCGGCGGCTCGCGCTGCAGCGGCGCGTGGTCTGGCCGATGCTGCGGACGATTCCCAACGACACGCACGCCAGCCTGCAGCACGCCTTCGACGCGGACGAGATTCCCGCGTTGATGATCGACGGCAAGGCGGCCGTCGGCGAGCGCCTGCTCTCGGCGGAGATCGACGGCACGCTCGTCCTTCGAACCGCGGCGCAGGAGGGCGTTCTTGTGACGCACACGATATTCCCTTCGCGCGAGCGGGCCGCCCTCGTCGAGCTGATCGAAGTCTCGAACACATCGCGCGCGCCGGTGGTGCTTCGAAGCTCCGAGAAAGGCATCGCGACGCACACCGATCCCGCAAAGGGCGTGGACGGCGAGTACATCATCGAAGCCGCAACCGATCGCTTCGTCGACTGGACGCTCGCGCCGAACGAAGCGCGGTCCTACGCGATCGTCTATTTCGCGCGCCGCGCGGGCGACGCCGTTCCGGAGATCGACGGCGCGCGCGAGCTCGACGCGCGGCGCGCATTCGTCGCCGAGACCGGACGGCGTCTGGTGCTCGAGACGCCGGATCCGGTGGTCAACCGGGCGTTTGCCTTTGCGAAGATCCGCGCGACGGAAAGCATCTTCGCGACCAGAGGCGGCCTGATGCACGGCCCCGGCGGCGGACGTTACTACGCGGCGATCTGGGCGAACGATCAGGCGGAGTACGCCAATCCATTCTTCGGCTTTCTCGGGCCTGGCAATCCGCGCGAATCGGCGCGCAATGCGTTCCGGCACTTCGCGCGCTTCATGAATCCGGAGTACAGCCCGATCCCGAGCTCCATCATCGCCGAAGGAACCGGCACGTGGCATGGCGCGAAGGACCGCGGCGATCAGGCGATGATCGCCTACGGCGCGGGCCGATTCGCGCTGGCGTCGGGCGATCGCGCGATCGCGGAAGAGGTGTGGCCGCTCATCGAATGGTGCCTCGAGTACCTGAAACGAAAGACCACGAGCGACGGCGTGATTGCGTCGGACAGCGACGAGCTGGAGAACCGCTTTCCGGCCGGCAAGGCGAACCTGAACACGGCCTCGCTCGCCTACGACGCCCTGATCTCCGCGGCGATGCTGGGAGACGCCCTCGGCAAACCGCCGGCGGCGACGGCCGAGTATCGCGCGCGCGCGGCGGCGCTGCGCGCCGCGATCGGGACGCATTTCAGCGCGACGATCGACGGCTTCGACACGTACCGGTACTACGACGGCAACACGACCCTGCGCGCGTGGATCACGACGCCGTTGACGGTCGGCATCTATGATCGCGCGGCGGGCACGATCGACGCGCTGTTCTCGCCGCGGCTCTGGACCGATGACGGACTCGCGACCGAAGCCGGGAAGCCGGATTTCTGGGATCGCTCCACGCTGTACGCCCTGCGTGGGGTGTTTGCGGCCGGCGACTCGCGCCGCGGCCTCGAGAAGCTGACGGCCTATACGCGCCGGCGCCTGCTCGGCGAGCACGTGCCGTATGCCGTCGAAGCGTACCCCGAGGGCGGCCAGGCCCATCTGTCGGCCGAGAGCGCGCTGTACTGCCGCATCTTCGTCGAGGGCCTGTTCGGCATTCGGCCGGCCGGCCTCAACGCGTTCCTGCTCACGCCGCGCCTCCCCGCCCGGTGGGACCACATGTCGCTGCGCGCCGTGCACGCCTTCGGCCGCATCTTCGACGTCGACGTGGCGCGGCGCGGGGACCGGCTCGCCGTCAGGATCGCTCCCGATCGGGGCGCCGCGATCCAGAAGACGATTGGGGCGGACGAGACGATGACGGTGGTGTTCTGAAGATGGCGATCGTGCGCGCGACGAGACCGGCGGACTGCGAGGCGGGCGACGCCGCGCTGGGTCGAGGCGCGTGGGTCGAGGCCCGGACGGCGTTCGAGGCCGCGCTGGCCGTCCGCGAGAGCCCGGAAGCGCTCGAGGGGCTGGGCGTCGCAGCCTGGTGGCTCGACCTCGCGGACGTCCTGTTCGACGCGCGCGAGCGGGCCTATCGCCTCTACCGCGAACGCGAGGATCGCGCCGGCGCCGCGCGGATCGCCGTCTGCCTGGCGTGGGACTGCTGGGCGTTCCGCGGCGAGCACGCCGTGGCGAACGGCTGGCTGCAGCGCGCGCGGCGGCTCCTCGAGGATCTGCCCGACTCCAGCGAGCGCGCGTGGCTCGAGCTGCGCGAAGGCGCCCTCGCGCTTCTCGAGGACGGCGACCCCGATCGCGCGCACGCGCATGCGACCGAGGGCATCCGCGCGGCCAAGGCGTCGCGCAGCCTCGATCTCGAGATGCTCGGCCGCGCGGTCCAGGGACTCGCGCTCGTGGCGTCGGGCGCCGTCGCCGAAGGGATGCGGCTGCTCGACGAGGTCAACGCCGCCGTCGTCGCCGGCGAGCTCACCGATCTGCTCGCGATCGGGCTTGCGTGCTGCTACATGGTCGCCGCCTGCGATCGCGTGCGCGACTACGATCGCGCGCTCGAATGGTGCACGCGACTGAAGGCCTTCTGCGCGAAGTGGGGGCTGCGCCCGCTGTTTGCCGTCTGCCGCACGCAGTACGCGTCGATCTGCATGTGGCGGGGCACCTGGCTCGAGGCGGAGCAGGAGCTGGTCGCCGCGACCGACGAGCTCGCCGCTTCGCGTCCGGGGATGACGGCCGACGGGACCGTGCGCCTCGGAGAGCTGCGGCGTCGGCAGGGCCGCCTGCTCGAGGCCGCCGAGCTGTTCGAGCGATCGAATCCGCATCCGCTGTCGTCGCTCGGCCGCGGCGAGCTGGCGATCGATCGCGGCGATATGCGCGCCGCCGCGGAAGAAGCCGAGCGCTATCTGCGGCGCATCCCGGCGCGCAACCGCATCGATCGCGCCGCCGGCCTCGATCTGCTGGTCCGCGCGCTCGCCGCCGTCGGCGATCTCGATCGCGCCCGAACGGCGCTCGCGGAGATGACCGCGATCGCGACGATCGTCGGCACTCGTCCCGTCCGGGCCGCGGCGAGCCTCGCCGCCGGGTGCGTGCACCGGGCTGCCGGCGATCCCGATGCCGCCCGGCGGGCGATCGAGGATGCCGTCGACGGCTTCCTGCAGAGCGGCGCGTGCTTCGAGCTGGCGCGCGCGCGCGTGGAGCTCGCGCGCACGCTGTCGTCGCTCGGCCGCGCCGAGGCGGCCGCCGAGGAAGCGCAGCGCGCGCTCGACATGTTTGCGGAGCTGAACGCCGAGCTCGAAGTGGCGCGCACGCGCGAGCTGAAGGCGTCGCTCGGAGCGGCCGCGTCCGTCCCGCTGTCCCGTGCCGCCGCCGGACTGACGCCCCGCGAGATCGAGGTCCTGCGGCTCGTCGCCGCGGGCCTCAACAACCAGGCGATCGCCGAGCGGCTCTTCGTCAGCGAGCACACGATTCATCGGCACGTCGCCAACATCTTCAGCAAGCTCAGTGTCTCGTCGCGCGCCGCCGCCGTCGCCCAGGCGGCTCGCCGCGGTCTCCTGACTGACTAAGGGACTCGGGACCCGGGACCAGGGACCCGGGACCAAGGGACCAGGGACCAGGGACCGGAGGTCTGGCCCGAAAGGGCCATTTACGGCCCTCGCCCCAAAATGACCCGCGCGTGGGACGCGCGCCCCGCGTGCCGACGGTAAGGTGCTGCGAGAGGAGGGAACATGAGAACGATCGCTTCGGTGATTACAGCGGCGGCAATTCTCGGTGGGGGGCTGACGGTGGGGATGCGCGCGCAGTCGATGGGTGTGCTGGAGACGGTAAAAGAGGCGCACTGGGGTCCGGCGCCGCCGATGCTGCCGGCCGGCGCGCAGATCGCGGTGCTCTCGGGGGATCCATCCAAGAGCGCGCCGTACACCGTACGACTGAAATTCCCCGCGAACTACGCGGTGCCGGCGCACTCGCATCCGACCGACGAGAACGTCGTCGTCGTTTCGGGCGCATTGACACTCGGCATGGGCGATACGCTCGCAAAGGGCGCGGCGGGCAACAAGACGCTGGGCGCCGGCAGCTACGCGCTCGCGCCGGCGAACATGAATCACTTCGCCTACACCGGGGCGCAGGAGACGACGATCGTCCTCTACGGCGTCGGCCCGGTCGAGTTCAAGTATGTGAACCCGTCGGACGATCCGCGCAACAAGAAATAGCCCGGCCCTGGCTGGTAGCATCAGAGGGTGGCCGGCAAGGACCGCAACGAACGGCTCGTCTATTCCTCCGCCGCCGGTCGGATCTGCCCCGGCTGCGGCCAGCCCGAGCGCGGGTGCCGATGCGACCGGGCGGCGAGCGAAGCCGTCCCCGATCGCCCAATAGCCAAGGTGCGGATGGAAAAGGCCGGGCGTGGCGGAAAGACCGTCACCGTCGTGTTCGGCCTGCCCCATAACGCGGTATTCCTGAAGGATTTGGCCCAGCAGTTGAAGCGGGCCTGCGGCACCGGCGGCACCTCTACCGAGGACGGCGTCGAACTGCAGGGGGACCTTCGCGAGCGGGTCCGGGAGTACCTCCGCGCGAGGGGGTTCCAGGTAAGGGGGTGACGGGCCATTTGGGGCCGGCAAAAGAAAGCCGGGCGGACCGGCGTGGACGTCGCATATACTGGTCCGCTACTTCGACATGCCGCGCCGATGCGCGGCCCGACAACGTCTGGAAGGACCGCAATGGCGACGAACGGCAAGATCAAGCGGCTGGTGAGCGAGAAGGGCTTTGGCTTCATTCTCGCCGACGACGGGAACGAATATTTCTTTCACAACTCGGCGTGCCAGGGCACGCGCTTCGATGAGCTGCGTGAGGGGCAGGCGGTGACGTTCGAAAAAGGCCAGGGCCCCAAGGGTCCGCGCGCCGAGAGCGTCAGGGTTTCCTAGCTACACCGGGTCGAGTCGCCGCGACGCGAGCACGAACGTCACGGCAAAAAGCGCCAGGAATGCGGCCGCGAAGGGCAGAGCCTCGCGCGCGCCCGCCCCGAATGCCAGCATCGCGTTGATCGGCTCCATCGCCCAGCCAGTCGGCACGAGGTGCGACACCCGCTTTAGGGTGGGGCCGACGATTTCGATCGGCCACCACAGCCCGCCGAGCGGCGCCAGCAGGATGGCCGTCCAGATCGCGATGCCCCGGCATTTGTCGGGATCGCGGAACAACGTACCGAAGAAGACCCCGACCGACGCGCAGGTGAGCGCGAAGAGGCTCAGGAAGCCGAATAGCACCCAGCCGTGCTCCGCCCAGTGAATCCGGAACAGCAGCCGGCCGACGGCGAGCATCCAGGCGATCTGAATCCAGCCGACGAAGAACCGGCCGAGCAGCTTGCCGAGAACGATCTCACGGCGCGAGATCGGCGCCATGCCGAGCCGCCGCAGCAGGCCCAGCTTCCGCTCCTCCGCAATGCCCGCGCCCGAGACGAGCAGGTTGAGGAACACGAACATCACCATATAGCTCGGGACCGACCGCTGGAAGCCGGCCGTCACTTCGCGCGCCTTGACGCCGATGTCCGCATTGGCGATCTCGAGCGGTCCTGGCGGATCCGTCGCTTTCACGCCGAGCGCCGTCGACACCAGCGCCTTGACGATCCTGAATCGCAGGTCCGCCTCCGCGCGAGTTTCCTCGGTGCCGGTGTGCAACGCCAGATCGAGCGCCCGTCCCTCCTCCATGGCGGCCGACGCCCCTGCGGGAATCACCAGCGTCGTCTGGCCGCGTCTGACGGTCGCAGCGGGGCTCACGAGAATGCCATCGCGCTGGAGGGACTCGGTGATGCGCGCGGCCAGGTCTCCGCTGTCCTCGTTGACGATGTCGATGCGCACTTTCACCGGCGGCTGGGGCTTGAAGAGAATCCCGAAGAAGGTCGCCATCATCAGCGGGCCGATGAAGATCCAGAACACGCCTTCACGGCTCCTGAACGTCAGCCGGAGCCCGTTGAGCGCGATATACAGGACGTTCACGCGCGGCCAGCCTTCCGATACGTCGCGGCGAGCGCGACCGTCATCGTCGCCAGTGCCCATCCCCAGGTCGTGAAGATGCGGGCGGAGGCCTCGACGAGCGTGCGGCCGTGCGCGAGGACGTCCACGAATCCCTGCTGCGCGGCGCCGTTCGGGGTGACGAAGGCGACGGCGCGCAGGAACGGCGGCATGCTCTCGGCGGGAAAGAACGTCCCCCCGAGGAGCGAGAGCAGCATGACGAGGCCGCTGCCGATGAACGAGGCGCTTCGCTCGTCGCGCGCGATCGCGATGATCGTCAGGTGCAGCGCCGACGCGAAGAGGGCGAAGCCGGCCGCGAGCGCGAGGAGCGCCGGAGGATTTCGCGGCTCGATGCGAAACACGACGGCGCCGACCGCCAGGAGCAGCGCCAGGATCGCGATCAGGCCGCTCGCCATGAAGAGGAACGACCCGGCTATCCGCGCGGCAGGCGAGATCGGAGTCATGCCGAGGCGGCGTTCGACGCCGCGGACGCGATCGCGCATCAGGCGGAGGGCCAGCGACTGGCTGATGAACATTACCCCGAAGATCACCAGTCCCGGAAAGATGAATGCGAAGAAGGCTTTCGGGCTGCCCTCGGGACCTGCCTTTTCGCCGGTCGGACGGATGGCCGTCACCTTCAGGCTGGCCACCGCGTTCAGCCCGTTGAGCCGCTGTCCCGCCTCGAAGAACCCGCGCGAGATTTCCGCGACATCGTCCGACGTCAATGGCTGCCCGGCGGTTCGTACGGCATTGATCCGGCGAAGCGGCCCCGCGGCCTGTCCCAGCAGCCCGTTGCCGATCATCGTGGTCATTTCGAGCACTGCCGATGCGACCGCGGGCGAGTACGTCTGCAGCGGATTGGGCGCGAACTGCAGCTCGGCGCGATTGCCGGCCAGGAGCGCTTCCTGGAATCCTTTCGGGACGACGACGAGGGCCGAGGCGTCGTTCTTCTGAAACAGATCCCGGGCGGCCGCGCGATCCGCGACGGGCGAGGTTTCGAACATGTCCTTCATCGGCCCGCCGCCGGTGAACATCTGCGGCACCAGCGCGGACGCGAGCGTCTTGTCCTCGTCGAGCACGATGACTTTGATGGGCGGGAGCTTGCCCGAAGCGACCGTCGGGCCGAAGGCTGCGTATTCGATTCCGGCCAGCGTCACGGGAATCGCGAGAAGAATCAGGATCAGCCCGGGGCTGCGCGCGATGCGCGCGAGATGATGCCAGGCGATGATGAAAGCGGCCATGCGCTACTCGCGAAGATCGCGGCCCGTCAGCTTGATGAACAGGTTTTCGAGGCTCGGCTGCTTGATGGCGACTTCGCGCACGTCGCCGAATCCGGCGGCGACGGCCATCAGCCCCGACAGCTCGCGCTCGGCGCTCCGGACGCTGAACAGCAGTTCGTCCGGCGTGCACTTGAGGATCTGGACGTCCGTCGCCGCCCCCAGCGCCGCGGGGACGCCCTCGCTGCGAAATGCGCCGCGCAGGGCGACGATCTCCCGTTCGCCGGCGGCCTGCCGCAGCTCCGCCAGCGTGCCCTCCGCGAGTACGGCCCCGTGATCGACGATCGCGAGGCGATCGCAGAGCCGCTCCGCTTCGTCGAGATAATGCGTCGTGTAGACGACCGCCGCGCCGGCGGCGATCGCGCGAACCAGGTCCAGAATCGCCGCGCGCGACTGCGGATCGAGGCCGACCGTGGGCTCGTCCAGCAGGACGATTTTCGGCGAGTGCAGGATTCCGGCCGCGATATTCAGGCGCCGCAGCATGCCGCCGGAGTATCTCTCGATCGGTTCCTTCGCGCGATCGGCCAGATTGACTTGCGCGAGCACGCGATCGATTCGCGCGCGCAGGTCCGATCCGCGCAGTCCGTACAGGCGTCCGAAGAATGCCAAGTTCTCGCGCGCCGACATGTCGGAGTAGAGGGCGACCTCCTGCGGGACGACGCCGAGCACCCGCCGCGCGCCGACCGGATCGCGGACCACGTCGATGCCGTTGAGGCGCGCGTCGCCGCCGTCGGGTTGGACCAAGCCGCAGAGGATGTTGATCGTCGTGGATTTCCCCGCGCCGTTGGGCCCGAGCAGGCCATAGACCTCGCCCGGCGCGACGTGGAAACTGACGCCGCGCAGCGCCTCGACCTCGCCGAAGCGTTTCCGAAGGCCGGTGACCTCGATCAGCGCGGATGGCATGTCAGGGCAGGGGAGCCAGTCTACGCGAAACACCCGGTATGATGGAGGAATCCTGCATGCCGGAACCGCTCCGCCTGGCCTTTCTGGGCTGTGGCTTCATCACGGGCGTCCACAGCCGTCATCTGCGCCGGCTGGGCACGGAGGTCGTCCGCTCGTACGCGAGCCGCGATCGCTCCAGGGCGGAGGCGTACTGCCGCCGGTACGGCGGCGCGTCGGCGTTCGGCGGCTATCTCGACGCGATCGCCGATCCCGCGATCGACGCTGTCGTCATCGCCGTGCCGCCCAGATTCCATCGCGATCTCGCGGAGCGTGCGCTCGAGGCAGGCAAGCACGTGCTCGTCGAAAAGCCGGGGTTCCCGTCGATGGAGGATTACCGCGCCGTCGTCGAGGCGAGGGACCGAGCGATGCGCGTCGTCCTCGTCGGCGAGAACGATCACTACAAGCCGCTGGCCGCGTGTCTGCGGGGGATGCTGGCCGCGGGAGCGATCGGCGACATGGTAATGGCGTATTTCACGACGATCGCGAAGCGGCTGAAGACGGCGGACGACTGGCGCAACGACGAAGCGATGGCGGGGGGCGACGCGTTTTTCGAGGAGGGGATCCACTGGCTGCACCTGGCCAACAGCCTCGGACCGAAGATCGTCGCGATACACGGGTATCGTCCGGCGGCGCCGCGGACGGGCCCCGACTCACGCGCCAAGAGCATGATGGTGAGCTTTCGCTACGACAACGGCGCGGTCGGATCGCTGTTCTACTCGCGCGAGGTGCCGTCGCTGTGGCGAGGCCTGCGGCTGTCGAAGCTGTTCGGCCGCGACGGGGTGATTACGTTCGAATCGAACGGGCTGATCGCGGCATCGCGCGGGAAAGGCCTCCCCCGCATCGTCCTCCCCGGCTTCAAGGACATCCGCGGCTATCGCGCGATGTACCGCGATTTCATCCACGCCATCCGCACGGGAGCCGCGCCGGCGATGAGCCTCGAGCGCGCGATCGAGGATCAGCGGCTCATGGATCAGGTCTACGCGACGATCGGGCCGTGAACGCACACTACGACATCGTCATCATCGGGACCGGCGCCGGCGGCGGCACGATCGCGCGCGCGCTCGGCGACACGGGCGCGCGGATGCTCGTCCTCGAGCGCGGCGACTTCGTTCCGCAGGAAGACGAGAACTGGAGTCCCGAGGCCGTCTGGAAGCACCTGCGCTACCAGACCAGGGAACGCTGGCTGGATTCGAACGGGCGCGAGTTTCGTCCGTACACGCACTACAACGTGGGCGGCAACACGAAGTTCTGGGGCAGCGTGCTCTATCGCCTCAGGCGCGAGGATTTTCAGGCGGTGGAACACGCGGACGGCGTATCTCCCGCGTGGCCAATCGACTACGACACGCTGGAGCCGTACTACGACCGGGCCGAGCAGATGTACGACGTGCACGGCGCGGCGGGCCTCGATCCGACGGAGCCGCCGCGCGGGCCGTTCCCATACGGCCCCGTGCCGCACGCCGACGGAATGGCCAAGATTGTCGAGCGGCTGCGTACGTTCGGGCTCCATCCCTCGCCGCTGCCGCTCGGCCTCCGGGACGGCTGCATCCTCTGCAACACGTGCAACTCGTTCGCCTGCAGGCTCCACGCGAAGAGCGAGGCCGACGTCTGCGGCATCCGCCCCATCATGACGCGCTCGAACGTCACGCTGTGGACCAACGCCTGCGCGCGCCGACTGATTGCGGATTCGCGCGGAGGGAAGGTTGGCTCCGTCGAAGTCGAGCGCAATGGGGAGGTCGTCACTGTCACTGGATCCACGTTCATCGTGGCGTGCGGCGCGGTCAATTCCGCGGCGCTCCTGCTGCGGTCCGCCGGCGGCCGGCATCCGTCCGGGCTGGCCAATTCATCCGGACTCGTCGGCCGGCGCTACATGGCGCACCTGGCGACGATGATGCAAGCGTTTCATCCGTTTCAGAAGAACTCGACGATCTTTCAGAAAACGGTCGCGATCAACGATTTCTACCTACGCGGTCCCGACACGAGGTTTCCGCTCGGACAGATTCAGTCGCAGGGACGGACGCACGGCGTGATGGCGCAGACGGTGGTGCCGTGGATTCCCCTGTGGGCGTACGAGGCATGGGTCGCCCGCGGCGTGGACTGGCTGGCGGTGTCGGAAGATCTTCCGGACGAGCACAACCGCGTCACCGTGGACTCGGGCGGCCGAATCCGGCTGCACTATCGCGCGAACAACGTGGCGCCGCACCGGATGCTCGTGCGGGAAACGGAGCGCATCCTGCGCCGGCTCGGGTACTGGCTCGTGATGAAGCACTCGCACGGCGCGCGCAACACGACGCACCAGTGCGGCACGGTCGTATTCGGGGCCGATCCGCGATCCTCCGTGCTCGACCCGTTCTGCCGCGCCCACGACGTCGAGAACCTGTTCGTCGTGGACGCCTCGTTCTTTCCCTCATCGGCCGCCGTCAATCCCGGGCTCACGATCATCGCGCAGGCGCTCAGAGTCGCGGATCATCTAAAGGAGTCGCTGTGAGAGCGCGATCCTTCAGCCATAGCGGCATCACGGTCTCGGACTTCAACAGAGCCGTCCGCTTCTACTGGGACGTGTTCGGCTGTCCGCTCGTGGGCGTGTCGGATGCGCCGGCCGACCGCGTCCGCGGATTCTTCGGCACGGATGCTCCCGGCGCGACCTGCCGGATCGGGTGGATCCGGATTCCGGGCGGCGCCGTGATCGAGATCTTTCACTTCGAGCCCCAGCAGCCGCCGCAGCCGGTCGTGTGGAACCGCCTGGGCCCGACTCATATCTGCCTCAACGTCCGCGGCATCCACAAATGGCACGACTATTTGGTGAGCAAGGGCGTCGAGATCGTCAGTCCGCCGGAACGGTCGCCGCGCGGCCACTGGCTGTTCTTCGTGAGGGATCTCGACGGCAATCTCATCGAGATCACGGATCTCGGCTACATGTATCACGTGCTGCGGTGGCTCGGGCCGCTCGGCGGCTGGGTCTTCAGGCGCGGGATGTACAGGAAATACTACGAGAGCTCCCCGCGGCCGCATTAAGCCGCCGCGGTCGTTCCGGCGATCCGGGCCATATCGGCCAGCACCGCTTTCAACACGTCGATCATCGCCGCATTCGTCGCCGCGTCCTTCACCGCGACACGCAGCGTGCGCGCGTCGAAACCGGATCCCATGTTCGCGACGTCGCGCACGAAGAGATTGCGCTTGCGGCAGGCCTCCACCAGCGCCGCGGCCTCGGGCTGCATGGCGGGAAGATGACAGAGCAGGAAGTTCGCGCAGCCTGGCACGACGTCCCATCCCAGACGGCTCAGCGACGTCGAGAGCGCGTCGCGGAGCCGGTGCGTCTCCGCCCAGCGGCTACGGTAATACGACGTGTGCTGCAGCGCTTCGCACGCCGCGATCTGCCCCGGCAGACTGACCGACCACGGCGGACACTGAGGCCTCAGCTCCTCCACCATCCGGCTCGGCCCGCACAGATAGGCCGCCCTCACCCCTGACAGGGCGTACACCTTCGACATCGACTTGCAGACGACGGCGTTGGTGGACGCGGCGGCATACGCTTCGAGCGACTGCCCC
Source organism: Vicinamibacterales bacterium (assembly GCA_035495955.1). Lineage (GTDB taxonomy): Bacteria > Acidobacteriota > Vicinamibacteria > Vicinamibacterales > 2-12-FULL-66-21 > JAICSD01. The sequence continues at coordinate 49,029 of DATJFE010000077.1, forward strand.
GGACCCGCGTACTCCACGTAGGTTTCGTCAATCCACCAGCGCGTGGCAAACGAGGCGGTGGAGAGCACGCGCTCCAGTTGCGCGCGAGGCACGTGGCGCCCTGTCGGGCTGTTCGGATTGACCAGCACGATCCAGTCGTAGCCATGCGCACGCGAGGCCAGCTCGTCGACGTCGACGTCGTAGCTGCGAGCCCTCGGAAGCTGCAGGCGATCGACGCGCGCGCCGATCACCGCCTCCAGCACGTGCGCGTACTCGGCGTACATCGGATCGAGAATGAGCACGCGCGACGCAGGCGCGATCCACTGACGCAGCCCCGCGAAGATCAGATCCGACGAGCCGGCGCCCGGAAGAATGGATTCTTCGGGAACGCCGCGCGCGCGCGCGATCGCCCGGCGCATGCCCTCACAGCCGGTCGGCGGAGACGTCTTGAGCGCGAATGGCAAGTACCTCGCCACCTTGTCGACCACGGCGGGCGCCGGATCGAACCATGCGTCCAGCACGTCCGCGCCGATGACGCGATCCCGCTGGTCCAGCGCGTCGAATTCGTCCCCGATGGCGTCAAAGAAGGCGCCGCCGTGGTAACAGCCGTCGTTGAGGCGGAAGGGCACGCCCTCGAGCCGCCAGTCGACGATCCTCTCGAGGCGGGCGAGCATATCCCGGGAGAGAGACGCCCGCGCCCGCAAGTCGCGGACCTCGGCCGCCATCAGCTCGTACGTCACGCTGCCCGACTTCGCGCGAAGCCCCAGCGGCGTGAGCCCCGCGCGCGTGTACATGCCGAGCAGGTCGAGCCGGCCAATCGCCACGACGGTCGTCGCGCCGGCCGAATCGAGATACCGGAGCGCCGCGTACATCAGCAGAACCGCAATCTGCGCGCCGCGGTGGGGCTGGGTCACAGTGAGCAGCCGAACTTCGTACAGGCCCCGGTCGAAGCGCACCGCGACGTCGTCACGCGCGAAATACTTGTCGATGGAGTAACCGGCATCGCCGGGAGGCGTGATCGAGACGAAGCCGGCGACCGCCCCGCCGATCCTGGCGACGAGATACACGTTGACGGCGTCGAGCGCATCCGTCAGCCGCGCATCGGCGTTCGGGGCGTGCTGGCCGAGCTCACGGGCGTATACCTGATGGCGGATCGCGTAGATTGCCTCGCGGTCGCGCTCGGTCGCGATTGAGAGCGCGATCGTCCCCCGCTCTTTGTACATACCGCCTCCCTGGCCGTACCGGGCCGCTGTCCCGAAAGGCGAAATCCGCGGGCGGACCGGCTCACGCTGCGGTCTACGTCCCTCTCTTCGCGCGAATCGTCACCTTGTAGGCGTTCTCGGAATTGAGATTGATCAGCGCCACGAAGGCCCGGCCGTTGCGGTCCGTGCCGATCGTCGCAGACTGAGACACGCCAGACACGTCCCATCCTTTCGGCAGCACCACCGTGTTGCGAAGGCCCTTCAACGTCCGCTGGAACACGAGCTCGCCGTTCACGAGCTGATATCCGGCGGCCTTCAGCGTGCCCGAAATCCTGAGGTGCGCGCTCTGCTTGTCATCCGCGATCGGCACGTCGAGCTTCACGTACATGGCGTTGCGCCTGTTGACCGCCGTCAGCGGCTTCGCCGTGTCGAGATCGACCACCTTCAGATCGTCCAGCGGCAGATAGGCGAGCGAGTCGAGCCGCTCGCTGTCGCCCTTGCGATAGTCGCTGTAGATCTGCTCGACCGAGATCCGGCCGCTTTCCGGCGAATCGAGGTCGTACAGCGTCTTGATGTCGTCGAAGAACATGTCGTCGAACGCGGAGGGGGTGAATGCCGCCGTGGTCGGATGCGCGTGAATGGTCACGGGGTTGCTCTGCCCGCTCGGATTCGCAAACGCAAGCTTCAATCGGCCGTCCGCCGTCGTCGTCAGTTGCGCCGCGACGTCGGAGGAGGTGAAGCCGTAGCCCTTGGGCAGGATGACGCCGAGACGATAGCCGGCCAGGCTGCGCACCCAGACGATGTCGCGGCCGTCCATGATGTAGGTGCGAGGATCCTTGTAGGTCTTGTAGATCAACACGCGGCCGATGCCCCCTTCGGGCACGGCGGTCGGCAGCGTCGCGCGGATCGCATGACTTTCGGGATCGTTTCCCTGCTGTTCGTACGTGAACTTCAGCGGCTGTCCCGTGCGCGGATCGTAGACCTCGACGCCGGATCCTTCGCTGCCGCCGCGCGTCGCATTGACCAGTTCCGTCGCTCCGGCGCGGGTCTGCTCGGGGAGATACCGGATGCGGAACGACTCGCTGCCCGGCTCCAGCAGCGCGTACTCGGTATAGGCGTCCTGCGTGAAGTACCGCGTGACGGGACCGGCCGGCCGGAGCGAGCCGTCAGGGTTGGTGCCACCGGGTCCGCCTCCGCGCTGCGCGACCAGCCATATCGGCGCGGCGATCAGCGCACCGGCAACCAGAAGGCTTTTCATGGCGGGAAGTCTATCAGGGACCTGGGACCTGGGACCCTAGAAGGTCCGTTGCCCGATTGGTTCGACTGTGCGTGCGCGGCAGGCGGTACGATGCGGGCATGGCGACGTTGTCCGAGCTGGAAGCCGCCGCGAGTGTCGTGTATCAGGCGATGGGCCCGACGCCGCAGCAGCGGTGGCCGCTTCTCGACGATCGCGCCGGCGCGGCCGTCTGGGTGAAGCATGAAAACCAGACGCCCGTCGGCGCCTTCAAGATTCGCGGGGGTCTCGTGTATTTCGACGCGTTGCGCCGCGCCCAGCCCGTAAAGGGGGTGGTGGCCGCGACGCGCGGCAATCACGGCCAATCGGTCGCGTTTGCGGCCGCGCGCTACGGGATTGCCTCGGCCCTCGTCGTGCCACACGGCAACAGCGCGGGCAAGAACGCCGCGATGCGCGCGCTGGGCGCCGAGCTGATCGAGGAAGGATACGACTTCCAGGCGTCGCTCGATGCTGCAGCCCGGATCGCCGCCGAGCGCGCCTGGCATCTCGTGCCGTCCTTCGATTCGCTTCTCGTGCAGGGCGTGGCGTCGTACGCGCTCGAGCTGTTCCGCGCCGCGCCGGATCTCGAGACGCTCTACGTGCCCATCGGGCTCGGGTCCGGCATCTGCGGATCGATCGCCGCGCGCGACGCGCTCGGCCTGACGACCAGGATCGTGGCGGTGGTCGCCGCCTCGGCGCCGGCCTACGCCCGCTCGCTCGCCCTCGGACGGCTCGTCTCGCATGAAGCGACGACCAGAATCGCGGACGGCATGGCGTGCCGGACGCCCGTCCCCGATGCCCTCGATCGGATTCGAGCCGGCGTCGATCGCGTGGTCGAGGTGAGCGATGACGAGATCGAATCCGCGATGCGGGCGATCTACGACGATACCCACAACGTCGCGGAAGGAGCCGCGGCATCGGCCGTCGCCGCGCTGTTGCGCGAGCGCGACCGCATCCACGGCCGCACGGTTGGCGTTGTCCTCACCGGCGGCAACGTCGACCGCGCCGTGTTCGCGCAAGTGCTCGCCGGCGCCTGAGCGCGACGTCCGATCGGGACCTCCAACCTCCAGCCTCCAACCTCCAACCTCCAGCCTCCGAGGCTATGATGTCGCATGCATCTTCCGCTGATTGGGCTGCTCCTCGTGTCGGCACAGGCGTCGACGACCGCCATTGCGATCATTCCGCAGCCGGTCAAGATCGCCGAGCGGGCCGGACACTTCACGATCACGCCGCGAACGGTGGTCTCCACCGACGCCGCGTCGGCCGCGGTGGCCGAGCGGTTCGTGCGATATCTCGAGCCCGCGACGGGTTTCACGCTCGCCGTGCGCCGCGGCAGCGCGCCCGCGGCCGGCACGATCGTCTTCCATCGCGATCGATCGCTCGCGCGGCTCGGCGCGGAAGGGTATCTGCTCGACGTCCGCCCTTCGCGGATTGTGGTCCGCGCGCCCGAGCCCGCGGGACTGTTCTACGCCGTGCAGACGATCAGGCAGATGCTGCCGCCGCAGGTGTTTCGCGAGGCGCCGGTGGCGGGGGTGGCATGGACCGTTCCCGCCGCCGCGATCGAGGACTGTCCTCGCTTCGCATGGCGCGGCGCGCATCTCGACACGGGACGCCACTTCATGCCCAAGGAGTTCGTGAAGAAGTACATCGATCTGCTCGCGCTCCACAAGCTCAATACGTTCCATTGGCATCTCACCGAAGATCAGGGCTGGCGGCTCGAGATCAAGCAGTACCCCAAGCTGACCGAGGTCGGGGCATGGCGGAAAGAAACCGTCGTCGGCCATCCGCGCGGCCAGGAGGAGCGCAAGTACGATGGCCGGCGGCACGGTGGCTTCTACACCCAGGAAGACGCGCGGGAGATCGTCGCGTATGCGAAGGCGCGTTTCATCAACGTCGTACCTGAAATTGAAATGCCCGGCCACGCCGTCGCGGCGATCGCCGCCTATCCGGAACTGGGCGTCAGCGGCGAGCCGATGGAAGTCGCCACGCGCTGGGGCATCTTCTCCGACATCCTCAATGCCGAGCCCTCCACGGTTCAGTTCATGCAGAACGTGCTGACCGAGGTCATGGCCATCTTCCCGAGCCGGTACATCCATATCGGCGGCGACGAGGCCGACAAGACGAAATGGAAGGCGAGTCCGCGCATCCAGGTGCGAATCAAGGAGCTCGGTGTCAAGGACGAGCACGAGCTGCAGAGCTGGTTCATCCGGCAGATGGACGCGTTCCTCACCGCTCACAAGCGGCGGCTGGTCGGATGGGACGAGATCCTCGAAGGCGGGCTCGCGGAGAACGCCGTCGTGATGTCGTGGCGCGGCGTCAAGGGCGGCATCGAGGCCGCGCGCGCCGGACACGACGTCGTCATGGCCCCGACGACCAACACGTATCTCGACTACGCGCAATCGAAGGACCCGGGCGAGCCCGTCGGGCAGAGCGCCGTGCTGCCCTTGGAAACCGTTTATGCGTATGAACCGGTGCCGCAGGAGCTCGAACCGCAGTTCGCCGGACACATCCTGGGCGCGCAGGCGCAGGTATGGACCGAATACATGGCGACGCCCAAGGATGTCGAATACATGGCGTTCCCCCGTCTCACCGCGCTCGCCGAAGTGGTCTGGACGCCGAAAGAGCGAAAGGACTACGCGAGCTATCTCTCACGCCTGACAGCCGACGCCGCGCGGCTGCGCGTCCTCGACGTGAACTTCCGGCCGCTGCAGTAGAGCGAGATGCGGAACAGGGCGATTGGCGTCGCATGCGGCGCTGTCGTGCTGATCGCGGCGGGCGCCGCGATTACGATCAGGCAGGCGCTGGCGTCGGACCTGGTCCGATCCGAGATCGAGCAGCAGCTCGCGACGCGACTGGGGCAGCCCGTACGCATCGGCTCGGCATCGCCCTCCATCTTTCCGCGAATCGGCGTCGAGCTGCGCGACGTGACGATCGGCGCGCCGGCATCGGTCCATCTGCGTCGTCTGCTCGTCGTGACGGGCGCACGCGCTCTGTTCTCCCGGACGGTTGAAGACGCGGAGCTCGTCCTCGAGGACGGCCGGATCGCCTGGCCACTGCCCTTTCCAATCGGCTCGACCGCGTCCACCGTCGCGGGCGGGACTCCTTCGTTCCGGATTGCGTCCGTGCGGCGTATCCAACTCCGAGACATCACGCTCGCGACGACGCTGCCGGCGATCGCCATCAGCCTGGACGCCTCGCTCGACGGCGATCGGCTGGACGTCAAGCGCCTGACTGCGCAATCGGGCGACACGCGGCTCCAGGCGCAGGGGGCGATCGGAAGCCTCGCGCGCATCGAGGGAAGGCTGAACCTGAAGGGGGTTGCGAACGTGGCCGGCTACGCCGCGCGCGATCTTGCGGGGACGTTCACGTTTACGCCCCAGCGCTTCACGCTGTCGCCGCTCTCGTTTTCCATGTTCGGCGGAACGTTCGACGGCCGCCTCGACGCCGACGTCCGCGGCACGCTGCCGCGCCTGCAGTTGACCGGCGCGGTGACGCGGGTCGACGCGGCCCAGGTCATGAAGCACACCGGCGCGCCCGGCAGCGTCACGGGCCGCTTGAGCGGCAATATCACCCTCTCGGCCGACGGCGCGGATGGCGCGGCGCTGGTGCGATCCGCGCGCGGGACGATTCGCGCCGCGGTACAAGACGGCACGCTGCCGTATCTCGACCTGGTGCGGCCGATCGTGCTCGCCTTCGGTAAGCCATCCGGAGCGCCTCCGGAGGGATCGGGCTCGGCCTTCACCCGCCTCGCGGGCGCATTCGCGCTCGTGAACAGCGTCCTGACCACGGACGACCTGTCGCTGCAGTCGCGCGACTTCGATCTGGCGGGCCGCGGGCACGTCCGTCTCGATACGGGCCTCGTCGACGCCCGGGCGGACGCCGTGCTGTCGCGGGAGCTGACGTCTCAGGCAGGCACCGATCTCCGCCGCTACGCACAGCAGGACGGCCGGGTCGTCGTGCCCGTGACGATCGCGGGCACGCTAGACAGACCGACGGTCTTCGTGGATGTCGCCGCGGCGACGCGGCGGGCGATCGGCAACGAGCTCCAGCGGCGCGCCTCGTCTTTGCTCGAGCGGCTCGTCAAGAAAAAAAAGCGGTAGGCAGTGCCGATTGGCGATTGGCGACTGCCGATCGGGACTGGCTATTGCCGATTGGCGATCGACGAATTGGCGATTGACGAGTGCCTGCTTCGTCGGCCGGTGCACCGTTCCGCTTCAGACCGTGTCCGGGAGTCCCGCCATCCGGAAGATGACCGTTGCCAGCGCAGCATAGTCATCGTCTCCGCGGCCCGACGCAAGGAGGTCGTCCACGAGGTCGCGGACGACCGACGACACCGGCGCCGGCGCGTGGTTCGCCGCGAGCGTCTCGCTCACGATGCGATAGTCCTTCGCGTACAGGCGCGATCGGAATCCGGGCTTGTAGTTCCCGGCAAGAATCCGCTCTCCGTGGACTTCGAGCACGCGGCTCGCCGCGAAGCCGCCCAGGAGCGCTTCGCGCACCTTCGCCGCGTCGACGCCCGCCTTCCGCGCCAGCGCGAAGGCTTCGCTGACGACCGTCAGCGTGCCGCCGATGACCATCTGATTGCACACTTTGCAGAGCTGGCCGGCGCCTGACTCGCCGATGCGGATGATGCGATCGGGGTTGCCCATCGCGTCGAGGATGGGCCGCACGTCCGCAAACGCGGTCGCGTCGCCGCCGACCATGATCGACAGCGTGCCATTGATTGCTCCGATCTCGCCGCCGCTCACGGGCGCATCGAGCATCACGGCCGCGCGCGTGCGTGCGGCGTCCGCCAGGCGTCTCGCGACCGATGGAGAAATGGTGCTCATGTCGATGAGGATGGTCTGCGGTTGCATGCCCTCGAAGATGCCGCGGGATCCTTCGACCACCTGCTCCACGTCAGGCGAGTCGGGTAGCATCGTGATGATTCGCGTCGCGCGGCGCGCGACGTCCGCCGGCGAGTCGGCCCGCGCGGCGCCCGCGGCAACCAACGCGTCGACCGGCGGCGAGCTGCGGCTGTGCACAACGAGCCGGTAGCCGTGTTTCAGCAGGTTGGCCGCCATGGGCTTTCCCATGAGGCCGAGGCCGACGAACCCGATGGTTTCGGACATTCGAGCAGTATATGTGCGCCACCAGGCGCGCTAATATCTAGCGCGATGTTCGCATTTGCCTTCAGCCTTGTTCTCGCCGGCGGCATGCCGGCGCAGGAGCACCAGCACGGCGCCAGCCAGCTCGGAACCGTACACTTCGAGAACTCGTGCGACCCCGTCGTGCAGCCCGCGTTCGCGCGCGCGATGGCGCTGCTGCACTCGTTCGAGTTCGGTCCAGCCATCGACGGCTTCACGAGCGTTGCCCACAAGGATCGGACGTGCGGCATCGCGCTGTGGGGGATCGCGGTCGCGCAGTGGGGCAACCCCTTCTCGATCGGTCGGCGTCCGTCGGCGCAGCTGGAGGCCGGCCGCTCGACGATTGAGCGCGCCAGGGCGGTCGGCGCCAAGACCGCGCGGGAGCGCGAATACATCGAGGCTGCATCGGCGTTGTACGACGGCTTCAAGACGGTCGATCAGCGCACGCGGATGATCCGGTACCGGGACGCAATGGGTCGCCTCTCGGCCGGCAACCCCGGGGACGCCGAGGCGGCGGCGTTCTACGCGCTCGCGCTCGCGTTCGCGGCGGATCCGGCCGACAAGACCTACGCGGATCAGCTCAAGGCCGGATCGATCCTCGAGAAGCTCTGGCAGGCGCAGCCGCAGCACCCGGGCCTGGCGCACTACATCATCCATACCTACGACGTGCCGGCCCTGGCGCCGCGCGCCGTCGATGCGGCCCGCCGCTACGCGCAGATCGCGCCGGACGCGCCGCACGCGCTGCACATGCCGTCGCATACCTTCACGCGGCTCGGCTACTGGCAGGATTCGATCGACACGAACATCCTGTCCGCCGCCGCGGCACGGGAGGCGAACGCGACGTTCGAGGAGCTGCACGCCACCGACTACGAGGTCTACGCCTATCTGCAGACGGGGCAGGACGCGGCCGCGAAGCGTCTCGTGGATAGGTTGCCGGGCATGGTCGCTCGGATCGGAACGGCGGCCGCGGCCAGCGCGGCGCCGCCGCTTGCCGGCAGCTACGCCGCCGCCGCGATCCCCGCTCGATACGCGCTCGAACGCGGCGCGTGGGCGGATGCGGCGCGTCTGGGAGTGCACCCGAGCCCATTCGCGTACGTCGACGCGATCACGTGGTTCGCGCGCGCGCTGGGCGGCGCCCGCAGCGGCGATGCCGCGACGGCGCGTGCGGCGGTCGCCGAATTGCAAAGGAGCGCGGCACGCCTTGCGCGGGAAAACGAGCCCTATTGGGCCGAACAGGTGGCGATCCAGCAGCTCGGCGCGTCCGCGTGGCTCGCGCTCGCCGAAAGCCGGAGCGCCGAGGCGCTCGCGGCGATGCGGGAAGCCGCGGATCGCGAAGATCGAACGGAGAAATCGGCAGTCACGCCGGGACCGCTGGCGCCGGCGCGCGAACTCCTCGGCGAAATGCTGCTGCAGCTCGGGCAGCCCAAGGAAGCGCTGGCGGAGTTCCAGAAGACGATGGCGAAGGAGCCGAACCGTTTCCGCGGGATCGCCGGCGCGGCCCGCGCGGCCGCGCAGGCGGGCGATACGCCCGCGTCACGGCGGTACTACCAGCAGCTCCTGCAGATCTGCGCGCGCGCCGATGCGTCCGGACGTCCCGAGCTGCAAGCGGCCCGCGCGGCGGTGAAAACCGTTGAACAGGAGGACAGGTAATCAGGAGAGAGTGGGCAGGAGGACAGGAGATGAGGAGAGTTTGAGCAGGAGAACAGAGTTCAGGAGATCTGCTGTCTTCTTATGTACAAAAGATCTCCTGATCTCCTGTTGAAGCCGCCGGCACCAGCGTGCGCAGCGCCCGCGGGCGGATCGCGCAGCGCAGCGGCGGCGTGAGCGCGAGCAACTCGCCGTCCACGGCGACGGTGACCGTCCGCGGCGCCATCTCGATCGTCACGTCCGAGGCCGCGAACGCCTCGAGTGTGACGTCCCCCCTCAGACGGCCTGCGAGCGCCCGCACCGACAGTCCGAGCATCTCGAAGCGTCCGCATGCGGGCGCCAGATAGATCCAGAGCCGTCCACCCGTCAGCGATCGACGGCTGCCGAGCTGCGTCCCCTCAACCGTGTACTCGCCGTTGCCGACGAACACGAACGGCGTCCGACGCACCAGCGGCGCGCCGTCAACGGTCAGGTGGACGGTAATCGGCCGGTAGTGCATCCAGGCCCGCGCCATCCCGATCGCAAAGGCCGTCCACTTCGAGCGCCCGCGTCGCTCGGCCATCCGTCGCTCGCGCACGATCCGGGGGTAGAAGCCCAGGCTGCAGTTGTTGACGAAGACATGCCCCGAGATCTCGCCGGCGTCCAGCGTGCCGGTGCGGCCTCGCGCGAGCGTCGCCACAGCGGCGTCGATGTCGCCAGGGATGCCGGCGTCGCGCGCGAAGTGGTTGAGCGTGCCGAGCGGCACGATCCCCAGCGTGGCGGCGGCGGCCGCGGCGACTCCGGCGACACTCGACACCGTTCCGTCGCCGCCCGCGGCGACGAGGGTCTGTCCTGAAGCCGCAGCGCGCTCGGCGGTTTCGCGCAGTTGCGGACCGGCGACGGCGTGGAGGTGAGCCTCGAGCCCCTCGCGCGCAATCGCGCGCTCGATCGCGGCGATCGCCTCGGGCGTCACCGAGCCGGAAGACGTATTGAGGATGACGGCGAGAGTGCCCAGGCCCAACAGCCTACATCCAGAATCCCGTCACGCCCTCGATGCGGCCGTCGGCCCCGAGCGTGAAGACGTTCGTGCCGCGCCCGCGGGGCTGGCCGTCGGCGCCGCTCGCGGTCCACTCAACGAGCAGGAGCCCCTGGCAATGGCGCGGCTCGCCGGCACGCTCGAGACGCATCCCCGGCATGAATCGCTGCGCGGCCCCGATGTGCTTCGTCAGCTCGGCGGCGCCCTCGATGCAGCTGAACCGATCGTGCACGAGTACGCCGCTGGCCGCAATCTCGGCGAGGGTCTTCGCGCGCACGGCTTCGTCGGTCTCCGTCCAGAGCCCGAACCAGCCGTCGACGCGCGCGGCGACGCCCGCGTGGGCCTCGTTGGCCACCACGTTGGCGAAGACCGACAACTGATAGCGCCAGCCCTGGATGTGTTCGTCGCGCGCCGCGGCGTCGGCGAATTCGTGCGCGAGATGCAGCCGCGTGCCGCGCGGCGCCGGCTCGAGCCGGATCGTGACGCGCGACCCGCCGACAGGAACCGGCGCGCCGGTCACATATCCGTAGGAGAAGACGATGCGCGTCGGAGGAGCGATCTCGATCACTTCACCCGCAGCCTCCGTGCCTTCCGGATGGCGCACGTACACCCGGCCGCCCGGCCGCGCGTCGATGGTCGATCCCGCGCCCCACCAGGCCGCCCATCGCGCGGAATCGGTGAAGTACCGGAACACGAGATCGGGCGGCGCCACGATGAGGATCGTGCGGTCGAGTCGATGCGCGAGTGCGGTCACGACGGCCTCCTTCGTCTGGTGAATCGAGCGGCGCCGCGCCGCGCGGGCTTCGGGCCGCGGCGCGAGTGTTCGAGCTCCGCGCGCAGCTTGAGCCGCCACAGGGCGTCCGCCCACATGCGCTCGAGCGCGGGGCCCACAGGCCCGAGGGCGTCGCGGCGCGCGCGATAGAAGCGGCGCCGGTGCTCGCGGCGGCAATCCACGAGGCCGGCGTCGTGCAGGGTGCGCAGTTGGAGCGAAACCGCGCCAAAGGACACATCCGGCATGGCGGCGTGAATCTCGCCCGCGGCGCGTTCCTCGCCCCAGATCAGGCGCAGGATCTCGCGGCGGCGCGGCGAGGCGACGGCGGCCAGGATAGCGGCGTCCATGGAAACAATTTAGATTAAACTAAAATGAAAGTCAAGCCCGCCACGCATCGGTCTTCAAATCCTGTTTCAAACGCGTGCGGCCGGAGCCGGAAAGGCCGGATGCGGGGAGCGGACCCGCAGGGCGCGCGACGCCGCGGCCGCTATCGCCGCGTCGACCGGCGCCAGCGATCGCGTGACGTCTCCCTCGCGCACGGCGATCGGCGCCCCATCGCGATACGCGATGCGAGTCCGGCCGGCCGCGCGGACGCGATCGCCGGAGGTCACGATACCGCCCAGATTGAGCGGATCGGCCGCGCTGATGACGATCAGGCGACCGTCCGGCGGCGTCCGGCGCACTTCGCGCAGGCGCTCGACCGCACGCGGCAGGGCGAATTGCTCGCCCGACATGCCTGAGACGAACCGTCCGCCGCGGATTTCCCCTCGCGCCTCGAGCCGCCGGTACACCCGCGTCAGCTCGCGCCAGGGCGCGCAGACCGCCTCGCGTGTGAGAACACGGCGGAACACGACGCCGTACCGCCGCAGCAGCGCCCACGCCTGCGTCTCGACCGCGGCGGCATCCCCGTCCAGCGCTGGAGGCGTCGCCGTCCATCTTCCGGCAAAATGCGCATGGCGATCACGGACGGCCGGAGGCGCGGACGCCGGGCGGATCAGCGCGCGCACGCCCGCAAAGCCGTCGGAGGAGGCCAGGCCCGCGGCGACCAGCGCGCCAATCGCGCTGCGCGCCTCGTCGCCGTCGAGATCGCAGGCCCGGCGGAGATCGTTGAAGAACGATGCGCCCCGCGAGCGCAGCACGCGAAGCATCGTGCGCGGCGCGGGCGCGAGCGCGTCCTCCTCGTTCGCGGCCGGCGCCCGCAGCGTCCGCCAGGCGGCCGCATGCTCTCGCAGGAAGAGCGCGATCGGCGTGGACGGCGCCAGCCGCGCCGGCTCGGAACGCCGCGGCTCGACTCGTGACAATCGGCCCCACGCCACGTCCCCCGCGAGACAGAGCATGTCGAGCATCGCCGATTCGTAGCCGTCCACGCGCAGCGGCAGCACGAGGCGCTCCCAGGCGGCCGCGGCGAGCTCGTACCCGTCGAGCGCCGCGATCGTCTCCCGCAGACCGTCGAGACCGCTCAGCCGATCGGCCGTGTCGGCGTGCTGCCACTTGAACAGGAAGCGCATGAAATCGGCCGGGCTCACCGGTTCGATCTCGGCGCGCAGGCGGTGAACGGTGTAGCGGTGGATGCGCGCGAGCAAAGCCCGGTCGCACCATTCCGGGACGGACTCCAGGGACGCGGCCGGCGAAAACCGGCCGCGAAGGACGACCCCTTCGGATTCGAGCGCGAGCAGCGCGGCCTCGGCATCGCGCACATCGATTGCCAGCGACGCCGCGAGCGCGGTTGCGGCCACGGGCCCGATGAGCGTGAGACGTCCGCGCAGGAGCTCAACAATCGCCTGCTCGCGCGTCCATGAACGCGCGCGTGAGGGCGGCGCGTCGATCGCCGGGTCGAGCGGCATCCCGGGATGGACGGCCAGAAGCTCGGGCAGCCGTTCGGCGGCGATCGCGCCGATCGCGGTCGACGTCGCGCGGCGCGAGGCCTTCAGACGATCCAGATCCGCCGCCGCCGCCAATTCGCCAGGTGCCAGGAACCCGGCCGTCAGCAGCGCATCGTGCAGCTCGTCGGCATCGCGGGGATCCGGACGCGCTTCCGCGCGCACGCGATCGATCGCGTCAGGATCGAGCGCGCCCAGGTCCTCCGCGGTCCCGCCGCGCCGCGTCTGTACCGCGTGGCTCCGCCGCTCCTCGAGCGGCGCATCATCAAGGAACGCGTACGGCCGCGCGTCGAGGATCTCGTGCGTGAAGACGGACGGCTCCGGCGTGTCGCGCGCGACGAGCGCCAGCTCGCCGCGGTGAATCCTCTCGAGGACGGCGCGCAGGCCGCGGAAGTCCATCGCCTCTTCGAGGCAATCACGCACCACTTGCTGGACGAGGGGGTGATCCGGGATCTCGCGATCGCCGGGAATGTTCTCGAGGCAGGCCGCGGCGTCCGGAAACACCGAGGCGAGCAGATCCTCGGCCAGCATCCGCTGGATCTGCGGGGCGAGCTTGCGCCCGCCGCGGCTGCGCGGCACGGCCAGCGACAGCGTCGCGTTCCATCGCCAGCGCGTCTCGAAGACGGGTGCGTCGAGAAACGCCTGGACGAGGACGTCGCGGGTCGTCGCCGGATGCAGATACCGAAAGACATCCGACAACGGGAAGGAATGCTGCGGCCCAAGCGACAGCATCAGCGCGTCTTCCGTCGCGGACGCCTGCAGCTCGAAATTGAACTGGCGGCAGAACCGTTTGCGCAGCGCAAGCGCCCACGCCTTGTTGATGCGGCTGCCAAACGGCGCGTGCAGCACGAGCTGCATGCCGCCCGACTCGTCGAAGAAGCGCTCGAGCACGAGCGTCTCCTGTGTCGGGATCGTGCCGAGCACGCGCCGGCCGTCCGCGAGATACCCGACAGCCTGGTCGGCGGCTTCCCGCGAGATCCCGCAGTCGGCGGTGAGATCGTCGGCGCTCCGGTCGCTCCGGCCGGCGTCGGAAGCCACGAGCTTTTCGACATCGGCGCGCAGATCGCTGACTGCCCGCGAGAGCTCGTCGCTCCTGGCAGGCGCCTCGCCGAGCCAGAACGGAATCGTCGGCGGCGCCCCCCGCGCGTCTGCCACGCGGACGGTGCCGCCCGCCACCTGCAGAATCCTCCACGACATGTTTCCCAGTTGAAAGATGTCGCCCGCCTGGGACTCGATGGCGAAATCCTCGTTCAGGCTCCCGATGTAGGTGTCTCCGGGATCGAGCATGACGCGATAGTCGGCGACCTCCGGAATGGCGCCGCCGGAGGTCTGCGCGAGCAGGCGGGCGCCGCGCCGGCCCCGGACGGTTCCGTTGACTTCGTCGCGGTGCACGAGCGCCGCGCGGCGGCCCCGCCGCGTCGAAAAGCCGTCGGCCGTCATCTTCAGCACGGCGACAAAATCGGTACGCGACAGCGCGCGGTACGGCCACGCCCGTCGCGCCCACGCGAACAACTCATCCTCGGAATAGCTGCGGCACGCGCACTCGGCGACGATCTGCTGCGCGAGCACGTCCAGCGGACAATCGTGAGGGACGATGGCGTCGAGCTCGCCGCGGCGCACGGAGCGCAGCAGCGCCGCGCACTCGACGAGATCGTCGCGGGTCGTCGGGAACAGCCGTCCCTTCGGCACGCCCTTGATGGTGTGGCCGGACCGGCCGACCCGCTGGAGGAGCGTCGTGATGCGGTGCGGCGATCCGATCTGGCAGACCAGATCGACGTGCCCGATGTCGATCCCAAGCTCGAGGGACGCCGTCGCGACGATGGCGCGCAGGCCGCCGTCCTTCAGCCGCGCCTCCGCGTCCAGCCGCGTCTCCTTCGAGAGGCTGCCATGATGCGCCGCGACGGCGCCGCCGCCGAGACGATCGGTCAGATGCCGGGCGACGCGCTCGGCCATCCGGCGCGTGTTGACGAAGACGAGGGTCGTCCGGTGCGCCAGGATCAGCGCCGCGAGTCGATCGTAGTACTCCTCCCAGACTTCATGAGCCATCACCGCTTCGAGCGCCGAACGGGGAAGCTCGATCCCCAGATCCATGGCTCGCCGATGGCCTTCGTCGACGATCGTGCATCCGCCCGCAGGCGCGAGGAACGCCGCAACGTCTTCGATCGGCTTCTGCGTCGCGGACAGTCCGATCCGCAGCAGCGGACGATCCGCCGTCTGCTGCAGGCGCTCGAGCGACAGCGCCAGGTGCGCACCCCGGCGCGTGCCGATCACCGCGTGGATCTCATCGACGATCGCCGTCCGGACAGAGCGAAGCATCAGGCGGCTGCGCTCCGACGTCAGCAGGAGGTAGAGCGACTCGGGCGTTGTCACCAGGATGTGCGGAGGCGTGCGCACCATGGCGGCCCGTTCCGACGGCGGCGTGTCGCCCGTGCGGACGGCCGCCGTGATGCGAGGCAGGTCCAGGCCTCGGTCCGACGCGAGGGCGCGGATGCCGGCGCGCGGCTCCTCGAGATTCTTGTGGATGTCCGCGCTCAGCGCCTTCAGCGGAGAAACGTACAGCACGCGGACTTCGTCGGGGAGCGGCGACCGCAGGCTCTCGCAGATCAGATCGTCGAGCGCGCCGAGAAACGCGGCGAGAGTCTTGCCCGAACCCGTCGGCGCGGCGATCAGGGTGTGATGCCCGTCGCGGATCGACGTCCACCCGCGCCGCTGCGCGGACGTGGGGGCGCCGAGCGTCGTCGTGAACCACTGCTGGACGAGCGGATGAAACCGGGAGAAGGACATGCGGCAGGCCGTTCGCGCGTCGATACGGAAGGACTCAGAATACTCCAGGTCGGGACGGCTGGAGAAAAAACGGCTGAGCTCAGCGGCCCCGGCGGGCGGCCGCACGCGGCATCCTCACGACCACTTCGCGTTCCCCGGGTGTGTCATCCATGACATCGATCTCGACTGCCGACCTCGTCCCTATCAGACCGCGTTCACGGCTGAAACTGACAATCCGGTGATCGTTCGACGTGTGGACGCCCTGCATGGCGTGTTCGAGCACGTCAATGGCGTCTTTCGTCCGCTTGACAGTGCTCATCGTCCGGCGCAGCTGCATGGGCGATGCCGCTTCGACCTCGGCCGCGGAATACGCGGAGTACGCGGAATACGCGGAGCACGCGGAGCACGCGGAATGCGCGGCGCCGCGGATTATCGAGCCGGCAGGCGCACTGCGGGGAAGTATTCGCCGACCCGCTCCCGGTTCCACCAGCGGCCGGTCGCGCGTCGTTCGGCTGGCGTCGTGAAGTGGTAGCGGTACATGCCGGCCCGAACCCAGCGGGGCGGCGCTTCCGGAAATGGATTGGCTCGAAGAAGGCCCAGGGTCGCGCGATCGCCCAGGAGCAGCTTCAGGATCAACTCGCTGAACCAGGGTTCGTCCTGCGCGCTGCCCATCGCGGCAAACCACATCAGCCAGTCGAGTCGCAGGTGGTATGGGGCGATCTGCGCCGGCCGCCGGCCGGGATCGCCCGGCTTGCCCTTGAATTCGTATTCGCGCCACACGGTCCGTTCCGTGAGACTCTCGTCCGAGGTGCCTTCAATCGCGATCTCGAATCGTTCCTTCGTGATGCTGCCGAACGCGCCGTAGGTGTTGACGATCTGCAGCGGATTGAAGGCGGAGTTCATCAGCTGTCCGGGCGAGAGCATGTTCAGGATCGGCGGGATGCTGAGCACCGCCACGAGCGCGGCGAGGACGTAGACCGCGATGCGCTGCGCGGCAGCCGGCGGATCAAGGGACGGCATGTGTACCGGCAGCCACGACAGGAACCGGTCGTCCAGCGTCGTCACGGCCAGCACGAGAGTCAGCCAGTTCAGCCACGACAGATTGCCGCTGACGATCAGCGTCAACTGGAACACGATCGTGATCAGCCCTGCAATGCCCGCGAACGGCTGCGGCAAAAAATACCCGAAGGGGACGATCAGCTCGACGAAGTGATTGAAGACGACGCCGCCGTGGAGCACGCGCCGCGGCAGCCAGTGAAAGTACCAGCTCAGGGGATTGGGAATCGGCTGCGTCTCGAAGTAGTAATCGAGGCAGGTCAGATCGCGCCAGCAGGAGTCGCCGCGCATCTTGATCAGCCCCGCCCCGAACATCAGCCGGAACAGGGTCCAGCGATAGATCCAGTTGAGCGCCGCGTGCGGCGGCGTGCCGGACGCGCCGGCAAAGATCGTGAAGAAACCCGCCTCGAGGAGCAGCGATTCCCAGCCGAACCCATAGAAGGTCTGGCCCACGTTGACGAAAGAGAGGTACAACACCCAGAGAAGCGCCCAGACGACGCCGGCGCCGATCGCGCTGCGATGGACGACAAGACCGGTAACGGCGAGCAGCGACAGGAGCACGCCCAGCCATCCCGCCAGCCGGAACGCATTGTCGGTCGCGCGGAAGAAGAACAGGCTCGGCGACGCGCGGAATGGGACCTCGCGCACGAAGCGCGTCGCGGGAAGCAGGCCGTGCTCGCCCAGCAGCGGCACGAACTGATTGACGACGGCGATGAAGGCGATGAGATAGATGAGCGCGAGCCCGCGCTCGAAGACGAAGCGAGAATACCAGTAGGATGGCACGGCCGCTCCGCCTGGAGGGTATAGCAAACACGTGGCCGCACACGACGCAATCGTCATCGGCGCCGGTCCCAACGGCCTGTCCGCCGCGATCGTCCTGGCGCGCGCCGGCCGCAAGGTCATCGTCTACGAAGCTCAGGCGGCAATCGGAGGGGGCTGCAAGTCGGAGCCGCTGACGCTTCCGGGTTTCGTCCACGACGTCTGCTCGGCGATCCATCCAATGGCGGTCGCCTCCCCTTTTTTCCGGACGCTTCCCTTGCGCGATCACGGCCTCGAGTGGATCGAACCCTCCGCGATGCTCGCGCATCCGTTCGACGACCGCCCCGCCGCCATCGTCGAGCGATCGGTCGAGCGGACCGCAGCCGGTCTCGGCGAGGACGAGGCCGCCTACCGCCGTACCATCGGGTCGGTGGTCGACGCCTGGCCGCTCATCGAGGACGCGCTGCTCGGTCCGCCGCGCCTGTCGCGTCATCCGCTCGCGCTCGCTCGGTTCGGTGTCACCGCGCTCCAGTCTGCGGAGCGGCTGGCCCGGCGCCGGTTCAGGGGCGAGCGAGCGCGGGCCCTCGTCGCGGGCATCGCGGCGCACAGCATGGTGACGCTCGACATGGTGCCGAGCGGCGCGATTGCGCTGGTCCTCGGGGCCGTTGCGCACGCGAAAGGATGGCCGTTCCCGCGCGGAGGATCGCAGCGGCTTTCCGACGCCCTCGCGAGCTACCTGCGATCGCTCGGGGGCGAGATCGTGACTGGCACGCCAGTCACGGCGATTGAGGATCTTCCGCCCGCGAACATCATCTTGTGCGATCTATCGCCGCGTCCGCTCTTACGCATCGCCGGACGGGTGTTGCCGGACGCCTACAAGCGAAAGCTCCAGCGGTATCGCTACGGCATGGGTGTCTTCAAGGTCGATTGGGCGCTCGCGGCGCCGATTCCGTGGAAGGATCGAGCGGTCGCCCGCGCGGGCACGGTGCATCTCGGAGGGACGCTCGAGGAGATCGCGACGTCGGAGGGCGCGGTCTGGGAAGGCCACACCACCGATCGGCCTTTCGTGCTTCTCGCGCAGCAGAGCCTATTCGACCCGTCACGTGCGCCAGCGGGGGGGCAGACCGCCTGGGCCTATTGCCACGTGCCGCATGGATCGACCGAAGACATGCTTCCCGCGATCGAGGCGCAAATCGAACGCTTTGCACCCGGCTTCGGCGATCGCATCCTGGCCAGTCACGTCATTACATCGGCCGACTTCGAGCGGCGGAACCCGAATCTCGTCGGCGGCGACATCGCCATGGGAATCACCGATCTCCGCCAGATGATTGTCAGGCCGACGCTCCGCTGGTACCGCACGCCGCGGCGCGGGCTCTACATCTGCTCCGCCGCCACGCCGCCCGGCGTGGGCGTTCACGGCATGTGCGGGTATTTCGCCGCGCGGGCGGCGTTACGGGATAACCGTTAACTTTCTACGGCTTCCGTCAGCCTTACCTGCGCGTCGCGTTGGGCACGCGCGCCAGAATGAACGAGCTGATATCGGGGTCGCGGACATTCGCGTAGAAGTTCGCGCCGAACGAGCATGCCAGCGTGGAGTTCGCGGAAATGACGCCGGCGATCGCCCAGACGCCCCCTTCCGACAACAGGAGGGGGCCGCCCGAATCCCCCTGACACGTGGAGCTGAAATCGGTCGTGAACTGCGTCTGGAGCGTCAACGTCGACACGACCGTGATCGTCGCGACACCAGCGCGCAGTGTGGCCAACGTCTGCGTCTGATCCTTGCCCCAGCCGGCGATCACTGCCGTTTCGCCGACCCGGGCGTCGCGGCTCAACAGGAGCGACACCGCCGGGCGTCCGACATCGTCTGCCAGCAGGACGACGCCGACGTCGAGCGTCGTGTTGTCGCTGTCGCGATAGTTCGGATGCCGCGCGAACGACTGCGCGACGATTTCGGGCCCGGTACCCAGAAACACCTTGATCGATGCCGTCGTCGACGCCAGACAGTGGGCGGCGGTCAGGATGGCGCGAGGCGCGATCACCGTCCCGGAACACGATCCTGCCTGCTGGCCGTCGGCGTCCTTCATGTTCAGGAGGACGACGGGGGTGTTGGTGACCGAGCACCCGGCGCCGTTGACGATCTGAATCCTGGCCGATCCGGTCTGCCCGAGCGCGTCGCAGGCCGAGCTGACCGGCGTGGTCGGCGCGGGCGACGGCGAAGTCGTCGAGGAAGAGGTCCCGCTGCCGCCGCAGCCCGCGGCAAGTGCGGTCAGCACGATCGTGACGGCAATCTCAGCTTTCATCTTCGTGGCCGGGCGGAAGAACCAGGTGCGGCAGCGCAGTCCCGCTCCCGGGTGCAAGCACGCCGGCTTTCACATACAAGAACAGTTTCTCACGAGTGTCGACGATGTCCAGATTCCGCATCGTCAATTGCCCGATGCGGTCCTGCGGCGTGAACATCGACTCCCCCTTCTCCATGGTCAGCCGCTCGGGCTTGTACGTCAGGTTGGATGATGTCGTGTTCAGGATGGAGTAGTCGTTGCCGCGGCGCAGCTCGAGCGTCACCTCGCCGGTGATCGCGCGCGCGACCCAGCGCTGCGCGGTCTCGCGCAGCATCATGGCCTGCGGATCGAACCAGCGCCCCTGATAGAGCAGCCGGCCGAGCCGGCGCCCATTGTCACGGTACTGCTCGATCGTGTCTTCGTTGTGAATGCCGGTGACGAGCCGTTCGTAGGCGATGAAGAGCAGCGCCATTCCCGGCGCCTCGTAGATGCCGCGGCTCTTCGCCTCGATGATGCGGTTTTCGATCTGATCGCTCATTCCGAGGCCGTGTCTGCCGCCGATGCGGTTGGCCTCCTTCATCAACTGAACGGCATCTCTGAACACGACCCCGTTCAGGGCGACGGGGTGACCTTCGTCGAAGCGGATCGAGATTTCTTCCCGCTTAATCGCCACCTCCTCGCGCCAGAATGCGACGCCCATGATGGGATCGACGATCGTCACGCCCGTATCGAGACGCTCGAGGTCCTTGGCCTCGTGCGTGGCGCCGAGCATGTTCGAATCGGTCGAGTACGCTTTCTCGGCGCTCATGCGGTACGCGAAGCCCGCGTGCGTCATGTAGGCCGACATCTCGGCGCGGCCGCCGAGCTCGTCGATGAACCGCTGATCGAGCCAGGGCTTGTAAATCTGCAGGGCGGGATTCGCGAGCAGCCCGTAGCGGTAGAAGCGCTCGATGTCGTTGCCCTTGAATGTGCTCCCGTCGCCCCAGATGTTGACGTCGTCTTCCTTCATCGCGGCGACGAGCATGGTGCCGGTCACGGCGCGGCCAATCGGCGTGGTGTTGAAGTAGGGCACGCCGGCCGTGGAGATGTGGAACGCGCCGCACTGAAGCGCCGCGAGCCCCTCGCCGACGAGCTGTGCGCGGCAGTCGATCAGCCGCGCCTTCTCGGCCCCGTACTGCAGCGCGCGTTTCGGGATGTCGTCGTAGTCGGGCTCGTCCGGCTGTCCCAGATTCGCGGTGTAGGCGTAGGGGATCGCGCCTTTCGCGCGCATCCAGTGCAGGGCGGCGCTCGTGTCGAGTCCGCCTGAAAATGCGATGCCGACTTTCTGGCCGGCTGGAAGGCTCTGAAGAATCGTCGTCACGGCTTGAGCCAGTATCCCACGACTGTGCCGATCGCTCCCGACGCCCAGCGCTGCGCGTCGGCGTCGTAATGGCCGCTCAGAATCACCCAGAGGCCCGAGCCGAGGACCGCCAGCGAGACCGCGACCTGCATGCCGCGCTGCAGCGGGTCGCGGGCCCCGATCGATCGGCTGGCCGAGGGCGTGCGCCGGCCGGGAATGAGGATCAGCGCGCCGATGCCCACGCAGGCAATCAGGCCAGGGATGGACAGGAAGAAATCAGCCATGGTATTGCTCTCCGGCTCCTGTTTAGACGAGAGACGCCGATGACCGTTCCTTCATCCGATCTCCACGAGCGATTCGGCGAGATCGACATCTATCTGTTCGATCAGCTCCTGCGCGGCCGCTTCGATGGCCGGCGCCGGGTGCTCGACGCCGGCTGCGGACACGGACGAAACCTCCGGTACCTGCTCGCGGCCGGCTTCGACGTGTATGCGATCGACGAGGACCCGGCGGCCGTCGCCGCGACGCGCAAGCTGGCCGCGAGCGCGGCGCCGGCGCTCCCGCCGGACAACATCCGGCAGGGGACGCTTCACGTGCTTCCATGGCGCGACGGCTGCATGGACGCCATCGTCTGCAGCGCCGTCCTCCATTTTGCGCGCGACCGCGTGCACTTCGATCGCATGGTGGAGGAAATGTGGCGGGTGCTGGTGCCGGGCGGCCTCTTCTTCGCGCGCCTGGCATCGAGCATCGGCATCGAGGGGCTGCTCGAGGATACGACAGGCCGCGTCCGGCTGCCGGACGGCTCCGAGCGATTCGTGGTCGACGAGCGGCTCCTGCTCGACACGACCGCGCGGCTCGGCGGTGGGCTGCTCGATCCGATCAAGACCACCAACGTGCAGAATCAGCGGGCGATGACCACGTGGGTCGTTCAGCGGGAGGGCAGGCGGCGCACGGCGACGTAGCCCGCGCGCGCGCGAACCTTGTAGCCGGGACCCTGCACGTGGACCCGGATAGTGTGATAGCGGCCGTCGCCCGGGTGCTTCGACGAGTAGCCGAACACGTATTGGCTGTTCAGCTCCTCGGCGATGTTCGCCGTTGCGGTCTCGAGCGCCGCCGTGTCGCGCACGATTTCCGTGCGGCCGCCGCTCTGGCCGGTGATTTCGTTCAGCGTCTGCACGTTGACGCGCTGGGCGATCGGCTGCGGCTCGGGCGTGTCGATCGCGATCGCGTAGACGAAGGCGTCGGTGCGCACCAGCGCGGGCCGCAGCTCCGCCATGGTCGTATCGCTCGCCGTATCGGCCCCGTCGGTAATCAGGACGAGCGCGGCACGCTCGCGCGGGCGATTGTCGAGGAACGGCACGGCGGCGAGGACCGCATCGTAGATCGCCGTGCTGCCGGTCGGGTGCAGCCGCTGCAGCGCGTCGTGCACCCCGATCGCGTCGGTCTTCCAGCCGAACAGGAGCCTCGTCTCGTGATTGAACGCGATCACGAAGAACGCGTCGGTCGACGGCAGCAGATGCAGCAGGAATCGCTCGACGGCGTCCTCGGCGTCCTTGATGCGGCGGCCGAACATACTGTCGCTGATGTCGAGCAGGAGACCCAGGCCGAGCGGCACGCGCTGATTGGTGAACTGCGCGATGGGAAGCGGCTCGCCGTCCTCGTAGACCTCGAACGTCTCCTTCGGCAGCCCCGTCACGAGCTTCCCGTCGGCGTCCCGGACGGTCGCCGTCACGACCGTGAGCTCGACGCTCGACCGGAGCGGAGGCTGCGCCGCCACAGCGGCCGCCGCGAGCACCGCCATGAGGGCCACGGACAGAGGCTTCACCTTAATCAGTCTAAGCCACGGACTCCACGGACGGTACGGACTTTTGATCGCCACGAACGCCGCGGACAGGACAGACTCTTGGTTGCCACGGACGCCGCGGACCGGGACGGACTCTTGGTGGCCACGGACGCCGCGGACGGGACAGACTCTTGGTGGCCACGGACGCCGCGGATCGGGATGGACTCTTGGTGGCCACGGACGCCGCGGACGGCAACGGACTCTTGGTGGCCACGAACGCCGCGGACGGGACAGACTCTTGGTTGCCACGGACGCCGTGGACCGGGACGGACTCTTGGTGGCCACGGACGCCGCGGACGGCAACGGACTCTACCGATCACGTTGCTATACTCGGTGCCGTCGTCCGCGACTTGGACCGAATCATGTAACGGCGTTACCCATGACACCCCTCGGACCGGCGACGGAATCCCTGGAGAAACGGCTCGCACGCGAGAAGAATCCGATCAGGCGATTGTTTCTGCTTCTCGGCCCTGGTCTCGTGACGGGCGCGTCGGACGACGACCCGTCGGGGATCGGGACGTATGCGCAGGCGGGCGCCGCATTGGGGTTGTCCTCTCTCTGGACCGCGCTGTTCACATTTCCGATGATGTGGTCCATCCAATTCATCTGCGCGCGGATCGGCATGATCACCGGCGGCGGTCTGGCCCAGGTGCTGCGGAACCACTATCCCCGATGGCTGCTCTATCCGGTGGTCGCGGGTCTCGTCATCGCCAATACGATCAACGCCGGAGTAGACATCGGCGCCATCGCCGCGGCAATCAATCTGCTGGTGCCCGTTCCGATCGCTGCATTGATTGTCCCGATCGCGGTCGCGATTCTCATCGGGCAAATCTGGGGCTCGTACCGATTCATCGCGAGGACCTTCAAATGGCTCAGCCTCGCCCTCTTTGCATATGTCTTGTCCGCCTTCTTCGCGAAGCCGGATTGGAGCGACATTCTCGAGGCCACTCTGTTCCCGACGCTCCGATTCGATCGTCGGTTTCTGGTCATCCTGGTCGGTATCCTCGGGACGACGATCACGCCGTATCTGTTCTTCTGGCAGGCCAATCAAGAGGTCGAGGAAGAGTTGTCCATGGGCCGTCGCGCGCTCAGCCAGCGCATCGGCGCGACTGCCGGTGAATTGAAGTACGCCAACTGGGACGTGGCGATCGGCATGTTCTTCTCCAACCTGGTGATGTATTTCATCATTCTGGCGACGGCGTCGACGCTGTTCAAGAGCGGACAAACGCACATCGAGTCGGCGATCCAGGCGGCGCAGGCGCTCCGTCCCCTCGCCGGCCGTGCGGCGTACCTGCTGTGGGCCCCCGGCCTGATTGGCGCCGGCGTGCTCTGTGTGCCGATTCTCACAGGTTCGGCCGCGTATGCCATGGCGGAGGCATTGGACTGGACGCATGGTCTGGACGAAAAGCCGAGACGCGCCAAGCTGTTCTACGGAGTGATCAGTCTTTCGACGTTGGTCGGCATGTTGATCAACTTCGTCGGCGTCAATCCGATGACCGCGCTGTTCTGGACAGCCGTCCTCAATGGGTTTCTTGCGCCGCCCATCCTTGTCGTCGTGATGTTGATCGCCAACAACAGATCGGTTCTCGGCGAGCACGTCAACGGACCTGTCAGCAATGCCATCGGCTGGGCGACAACGGCCGCCATGTGCGCGGCGGCGGTCGCGCTGGTTCTGACGTGGGGGCGGTAGGGCGTCAGCCTGGATTAGCGTACCGCATTGCCGGACCGCTGACCCATGCAGTACATGTCGTTTGCGTCGCAGCCCTCGACCTCGACTTGAACCGTCGTGTGCGTGATGTGGAAGCGATGCTCGAGATCATGCACGACCGCGCGCAGCACCTGTTGCCCTTCGCGGACGCTTTGTTCGGCCACGAGCACGTGGCAACTGCAGGCGACGACCCGCGGACCGACCATCCACACATGCAGATCGTGGACGTCCAGCACGCCGGCCACGGCCTTGATCGCGCCGATGACTGCCGGCATGTCCACCCCCGCGGGCGTGCCTTCGAGCAGCACGGTCACGCTCTCGCTCAGGGTGCCGTAACTGCTGTAGAGAATGAGCCCGGCGATCAGCAACGACACGATCGGATCGGCCAATGGGGCGCGCGTTGTCATCACGAGCACGCCGGCGACGGCGACTCCAGACGCCGAGGCGGCGTCGCCCAACATGTGCAGATACGCGCTGTGCACATTGATGTCCTGCTTCGCGTCTTTGTGCAGCCACACTCCGATCAGAACGTTCATGACGACGGCCGCGGCGGCTACGCCGATCATGACCGCGCCGTTGGCGGCTTCAGGGTGCCGGATCCGTGCGATGGCTTCCCATCCAATGAAGAGCGCAATCACCACCAGCGATACGGCATTCACCAGAGCGGCGAATATTCCGACGCGGTGGTAGCCGAACGTCATCCCGTGGTGAGACGGCTTGCTGGAGATCCAGAGCGCATACCAACTGAAACCCAGAGCCGCCGCGTCAGCCAGGTTGTGCCCCGCGTCCGAGAGCAGCGCGAGGCTGTGGGCACGCCATCCACCGAGAGCCTCGACGACGACGAACACCAGCGTCAGCGTGACGGCCGGGCCCATCGTTCGGGCCGGGACCTTATCAGGCGCATGCGGGTCCGGGCCACGATTATGCGCGTGACGGCGGTGATCGTGTGACATGTCTCGGGCGGATACGAATTCTACGGGGCGATCAATTCACTCTCGTACCAGATCATCCGTTACATGGTACGCGCGTCTGGTCTCGTCGACGATGCTCGCCGTCGTTTCGCCTTTCGACGATCGAAGTACCGTACGACGTTGTACAAGACAACCAGGGCGACGGCGCCGATCAGGAGGGCGCCGAACGGCCGTCGCGAGACCTGTCGCAGGTCGTAACGGCCAACCGTGCCCTCCGTTGTCGCGATGAGTGCAGCGGTATCGTACCCGATGCCGTCCTTGAACACGAGCTCGACGTTCCTCACGTCCGAAATCTTCACCGAGGGGTCTCCGCGCATCAGCACGAGATCCGCCTGATACCCTTCGGCGATTCTCCCGACGCGATCCCCTTCGTGGAGAAAGGCCGCGCCGTTCTCCGTGGCGATCTTGATCGCCGCCGCCGGCGTGAATCCAGCCTCCACCAGCAGCTCGAGCTCGCGCTGGTCCCCGAATCCCGCGACGATTCCTCCCCACCCCGTCGGATCGACGCCGGCCATGAGCCGCCCGCCGGCGGCCACGAACATCCGTTCGAACTGCATCTCTTTCGCAAGCGCCGACGCCCACGCGCGGGCCCCCGGCGTATTCGGATCGGCCCACAGCGATCGATCGATGTTGTATTGCAGGCGAACTGTTGGCGCGAGCACCGCCGGGGTTCGGGGATCGACCGCGGACGCGTATCCTGTCAACGTCTCGAATACCGCCAGCGTCGATGTCACCGCGACGCCATGTCCCACAAGATCCCCGATCATGCGGTGGATGCGCGGATCGGTACCGACGTCGAGCTCGGCCAGCTCACCGATGGACGCTCCCTGTTCAGGGCATTGGTCGACCTGCTTGTTGGAATAGAACTCGGTGTCGACGATCAGGCCGTGCTCGAGACTGTCGATGCCCATGGCCGCGGCATCCCGGAAGCCGACCGCACAGAGATGGCCGGCGATCGAGAGGCCGCGCGCGTGCGCGGCCTGGATCGCCGCGCGCAGCTCCGAGGCTCGCAGCGTCATGTACGCCTTGAACGAGGTAGCGCCGCGATCGGCCTCCGCCGCGACTTCTTGCGCCACGAGCGCCGGGTTGGGGGGGCCTGGCGGCGCGCTGAGATACTGGCCGCTCACATGAATCTTCGGCCCGGGAAGGCGACCGGCGTCGATGTCGCGTTTGACTCGTAGATCCCCTTCCAGGTCGACGGTGCCTGCGGTTCGGATCGTCGTGACACCGTTCGCCAGATACAGCCGCGCAAAGGCCGCCTGGACCGGGACCGAGGCATTGGCCTGCATGTAGAAGAGATGATCGTGCATCCCGACGAGACCGGGCATCAGCGCGCGGCCGTGACCATCCACGACTTGCGCTCCCTCAGGTGGACGCAGAACAGCAGCATTCCCGAGACGACCGATGCGTCCGGCTTCGAGAATGACGGTCTGATCGTCGCGCGCCGCCGTTCCCGTGCCGTCGATCACGCGTACATGCGTGATCGCGATCACGGGAGCGCGGGTACTCACAAACGATCGCGCGTCCCGTTCGCCGCAGCTCGCCGCGACGACAAGGCCTGCGGCGAGCACTGCTCTATTCATGGACGACCTGAGAGAACACCCTACACCCTAAAGGACCCGCGACGTCCGTGTCGTCCGTGGCCCGACAATTCGTATCAGCGAAGTCCGTGCAATCCGCGGCCGAGATGACGCGATCCGTGGCATATGATCGCGCGATGCGAGCGCATTTCCTCGGAGCCGCGGCCCTCGCGGCCGTGGCGTCGTTCTCCGCGGTGGCGCAGCGGCCTGACGCCCCGGTTCGCGGCATCATCGACAGCCCGGCGTTCAAGCGCGCGGCGGCGTTCCTGGAGACGGACCAGGATCGATTCGTCCGTGAGCTGATCGCGCTGACCGAAATCCCTTCGCCGCCTTTCAAGGAGCAGCGGCGCGCCGCGGCATTTCTCGACATGCTCCGGCAGTCGGGGCTGACCGGCGTCGAGATGGACCCCGAGGGCAACGCGATGGGCCTTCGCAAGGGCCGCGGCGACGGGCTGCTCGTAGTCAACGCGCACCTGGACACGGTCTTTCCCGAAGGAACGGACGTCAAGGTCAAACGCCAGGGCACGCGGCTCTCGGCGCCAGGCGTCGGCGACGACACACGTGGGCTCGCGCTCATCCTCGCGCTCGTCAGGGCCATGGACGCCGGAGGAATCCGGACCGCCAGCGACATTCTGTTCGTCGGGAACGTCGGCGAGGAGGGCGAAGGCGATCTGCGTGGCATCAAGTACCTGCTGAACAAAGGTCGGTACAAGGGCCGCGTGACGCAGATGGTCGCCATCGATGGAACCGAGTCGAGCGGTATCACGCGCGGCGGCGTCGGCAGCAGGCGCTACCGTGTCGCATTCAGAGGGCCCGGCGGGCACAGCTACGGCGCATTCGGATTGGTGAATCCGGCGTTCGCGATGGGAGACGCCATCGTCCGTTTGTCTCGCCTGCAGGTCCCCTCGTCGCCCAAGACGACGTTCAACGTGGGAGCCGTCCGCGGCGGAACGTCAGTCAACGCGATTCCGTCCGAAGTGAGCATGGACATCGACATGCGATCGGTGTCCTGCGGAGAGTTGCAGAAGGTCGATACGGCGTTTCTCGCGCTCGTACGCGAGGCGGTGAACGCGGAGAATGCCGCGCGATCGACGAAGGAAGGGCGCATCGAAGCCGACCCGAAGGTCATCGGCGAACGGCCGTGCGGTGAAACACCGATGACGGCGCCCATCGTCCAGACCGCGGCGGCGGCCGTCACGGCCTTCGGCCAGACGCCGACGTTCGACATCAGCAGCACCGACGCGAACATCCCGATGAGCATGGGGATTCCGGCGATAACGATCGGCCGCGGGGGCCCCGGCGGCCGCCAGCACTCGCCTGATGAATGGACCGACGTCGATCCCAAGCTCAACCATCCGAACGAGCTGATCGCTCTCGCGATAATCCTCGGGGTGGCGGGCGTGCCAGCGGGCGTACAATAGCGGCGACTCGAGGTCGAAGGAGGAACGCCATGGAACAGAAATGCGCGCATCCGGCTTGCTCCTGTTCGGTCGCGCCCAACGGTCCCTTCGGCAAGTACTGCAGCGAGGCCTGCAAGAAGGCGGGCAACATCACTGAGCTCCGCTGCGGATGCCATCACGCCGGCTGCAGTTAGCGCCGGAGACCTCGTTCGTTTCGGCCCCAGGAGGCCAATCATGAAGCGCTCGCTCGGGACCCTCCTCGCGGTGATTGTGTGCGCGGCTGTTCTGCAGGCCGACGTCACCCTCGTGCAGACGACCACAATCGAAGGCGGCATGACGGCCATGGGCGGGCAGAACATGTCGCCGACGATGACGAGCCGCATCAAGGGGATGAAGGCGAGGACGGACATCAACGCCGGGCCCGTCCAGCTTGCGACGATCGCCGACATCGCCGCGAGGCAGGTGATCGTGCTGCGGCCGGATCAGAAGACCGCGCAGATCATCACCCAGCCGGCCTCCGGCGCAGACGCACCTCCAGCGCCGGCCCCGGGCACGCCGAAAGTCGACACCACCGTCGCGCCGACCGGACGGTCGCAGGTGATCGACGGCATCAAGTGCTCCGAGTACACCTTCTCGACGTCCATCAACATGTCGGAAATGAGCGGTCCGCAGATGCCGCCCGAGGCGGCCGCCATGATGAAAGACGTCAGGATGATCCTGAAGGGGTCGATGTGGGTCGCGACCGAGGTCCCCGGCGCCGCGGAGTACATCGCCTTCCAGAAAGCGGCGGGCGCCACCGATCTCTCGTCGGTCATGGCCGGCGTATCGGGCGTCAACGTGCCCGGCATGGGCCGGATGATGAAGGCCATGGGGAATCTGAACGGCATGGCCTATCTGACCGAGATGACGATGACTGCCGAGGGCACGGGTCAGATGGCCGAGATGATGCAGCAGATGGGCCCGATGAAGATCACGACCAAGGTCACGTCGATCAACACCGACGCCGTCAGCGACGATCTGTTCAAGGTCCCCGAAGGGTATACGGTGATCAAATAAAAGACGGAAGGCGGAAGGCGGAAGGACGTCCCGCCTTCCCGTCTCTTACCTGTTGTTATAAGCGACCAGCTTCATTTCGGTCATCTCTTCGATCGCGTAGCGCAGTCCTTCGCGCCCGAAGCCGGAGCGCTTGACGCCGCCGTACGGCATGTGATCCACGCGGAACGTCGAGGTGTCGTTGATCATGATCCCGCCGGCGTCGATGCCGTCGATGGCGGCCGCGATGATCCGATCGTCGTGCGTGAAGATTCCAGCCTGCAAGCCGAAGTCGCTGTCGTTGGCCGCGGCAATCGCGTCGCGCACGTCGACGTACTCCGTCAGCGAGACGAGCGGCGCGAAGACCTCCTGACAGTTCACTCGGGCGCGGGGCGGCGCGTTCTCGATGACGGTCGGCTGCCACACCGAGCCCTGCCGCGTCCCGCCGGCAAGGATCTTCGCGCCGCCGGAGGTCGCCTCGTCGATCCACGCGCCGATGCGATCCGCCGCGGCCTTGTCGATGACCGGGCCGAGATCGGTCTCCTCGAGGAGCGGGTCGCCCGCCTTGAGCGCCTTCGCTCGCGTGACGAGATCCGCCGTGAAGGCGTCGTAGACATCCGCGTGAACGTAGATCCGCTGCGCGGAAATGCAGGACTGGCCCGCGTAGCTGTAGCCGCCGAGCGCGACCCGCTCGGCCGCGTACGCGACGTCGGCGTCGCGATGGACGATGACCGCGGCGTTTCCGCCCAGCTCCAGCGTCACCCGTTTCCGTCCGGCGCGCGTCTTCAGCTCCCAGCCGACGGCCGGACTGCCGGTAAAGCTCAGAAGTTTGACGCGATCGTCCTCGACGATCCGCGCGGTGTCCGGGATCGTGCAGGGAATGACGGCGCAGCCGTCCGCGGGCCACCCGGCGTCGACGATGATCCGGCCGAGCGCGATGGCGGACACCGGCGTACGCGGAGCCGGACGGATCAGGATCGGGTTGCCGGCGGCCATGGCGGGCGCCGCCTTGTGCGCGACCAGGAGCAGCGGAAAGTTGAACGGCGTAATCCCGGCGATCGGCCCGAGCGGGACGCGCCGGACGTGCGCCTCGCGGTTTTCCGTTCCCGGCAGCCAGTCGAGCGACAGGATCTCGCCGGGGATGCGCTTGGCTTCCTCCGACGCGACCTTGAACGTGAACGCCGCACGGTCCACTTCGAGCCGCGCGGTCCTGATCGGTTTGCCTGCCTCGAGCGCGATCGTCTTCGCCAGCTCCTCCCGGCGCGCGACGACCGCCGCCGACACCGCCTCGAGAATCGCCGCGCGCTTCCACGACGGCAGCTTCCGCGTGATCGGGAACGCGCGCTCCGCGTCGACGATCGCGCGTTCGATCTCGGTCGGGCCGGCGTAATGGACGACCGCAATCAACCCGGCGTCGAACGGACTCCGGACCTCGAAGGCGGATCCGGTCCTGACGCTCGCGCCGCCGAGCAGGATCCCGAACTCGCCAAGCCGCGCGGCCGTCTGCACGTGAGCCATCCTTCAATCCTAAGCCATGAGCCCTATCTTGCATGCGCTCTCGGCTTGAGGAGGACTGCGATGCCGAACAGGACAGACGAAACCCCGCTCCCTCAACAGGATCGCGACCGTCAGCCCGGCAGTTCCATCCAGGACGAGCCTCGGGATTTCGAAACGATGGTCAGCGACGACGGTAGAAATTACGACGCGTCGTTCGATTCCGACCTGAACCCTATCGAAGACGAAGACGTCAACACGCACGGGTCCGAGCGCTGAGCTCGACGGGGAACTAATCTCGTAAGCCCTTACATCAGGCGTAAAGAGCAGTCCCGGTAATTGCTGAAAACATAGGCGTTTCCGTGTGTGGTGCCGGGTACTCGTGTTGCTCCTCCAGCCGTTGTTCATCAACACCTGGAGGGCAATTCGATGCGAAGAACCATGACGATCGGCGGGGCGCTGGCGGCGGCGTTGCTGGCGATCAGCTGCGGAGGCGGTGGGGGCGGCAGTGCGCCGACGTCCCCGTCACCGTCCGCGGGCGGCAGCAATAACGTCACAATCGCCATAACGGGACAGAACGGAACCCAGGCGCTGAATCCGAACCCCGCGACCGTGGACCCCGCCGTTCAGAAGGTCCAATTCAAGAACAACGACACCGTTACGCATCATATGATCATGGATGATGGCTCGGCGCAGACGGCCGACATCCCCCCGGGCACCACGAGTGCCGCGATCGCGATCGGCAACAGCAAGTCGTATCACTGCACGATTCATCCCGGCATGGTCGGGGGCTTCAACGGATCGGTCGGCGATCCCCCACCCAACTGCAGTTATCAATACTGCGGCGGTTAAGGGATATCGGGTATCGGGCAACTCCAGACAGTAAGATCGTCGGATGATTCCGGCGATCGTGCTGGCCGCGGGGGCGTCGACCCGAATGGGGCGCCCCAAGGCGCTGCTGCGGGCGGGTAACCGCACGTTCGTCCGGCGCATTCTCGATACGCTTCGCGCGGCTGGCGTCGTCGAGACCGTCGTGGTCGTGCGCCCCGGCCACCACGAGACGGTGGCGGAGGTCGGCGCCGCGGGCGCTCTGACGATCGTCAATCCCAATCCCGACAGAGGACAACTCTCGTCGCTCGTCGCAGGCCTCGACGCCGTCGACGTGGCGGGCGTCGACGCCGTGATCGTGACGCTCGTCGACGTGCCTCTGGTCGAGCCTGCCACGGTGCGCACGCTCCTCTCGCGCGCCGTAATCTCGCCGGCGCCCATCCTCCGCGCGTGCCATCGCCATCGGCACGGTCATCCGGTGATCTTCAAGCGTGCGATGTTCGACGCGCTGCGCCGCGCCGATCCCGCCGTCGGCGCGAAGGCGGTCTTCGCACTCGTGCCGGTCGAGGATGTCGAGGTCGACGATCCGGGCGTGACGCGGGATATCGATACGCCTGACGATTACGCACGCGGCTTTCCATCGCCCAACCCAGGGCGATCCTGACGGCAAGCTTCGCGGGCGCGCTCGGGGCGACGGGCCTGCGGCGCGTACCTGCCCGTGCAGCGCGCGACGTCCGTCGACCTCATGATCGCGCTCAGATACGAATAGAAAGCGTCGCGGCTCGTCGCGTCAGTCTGAATGCCATACTGTAGGACGTTGAACCTGCAGGCCATCGTCCTCTTCACGACGACGCTGCTGGCGATCGTCAACCCGATCAGCTCCGCCGTGCTCTTCGCGACGATGTCGGGGCGCTTCGCGGCCGGGATTCAGCGCCGCATGGCCAATCAAAGCGCGTCCGCCATTCTGGTGATCCTGCTGGTGTGCGCCTGGCTCGGGCGTCCGCTGCTGCACGTGCTCGGCATCAGCGTGCCGATGCTGCAGGCCGCCGGCGGTCTGATCCTGCTCCTCTACGGCGTACGGATGGTGACCGTCGACGAGTTGAAACTGACGCCGGAGGAACAGGTGTCGGCTGAAGAGGTTCCGGAGGAGCAGTGGAAGACGCTCGCCGTCGTCCCGCTGGCGATTCCGGGGACCGTCGGCGCAGGCACGATCACCACCGTCGTCGTGCAGGCGACGACGTTTGCGGATCTGCGCGATCTGCTGATCATCACCGCCGTGTGCGTCGGCACGGCGCTCGTCATGTGGGTGACGTTCCGTTCGGCGGGCCCGATCGCGCGACGTCTTGGCCCGATCGGCCTCAACGTCGTCACGCGCGTGATGGGGATCCTGGTGAGTGCGACCGCGTTCGGGCTGCTCGGACGCGGCATCGCCGGACTGCTGCCGGGGCTGGCGCGGTGATCGAACTCGACAGTGACGCCTGTGCGCCTGAATCCAAAGCCGCCAACGCCAACCCGGCTCCGAACACGAAGCATCCCAGTAATGCCGGCCCGAGGTGGGCCGCGCTGAGGTAGCCAATTGCCGGGTGTACGCCGACTGCTGTGCCGAATCCGGCGATTCCAGAAACCGTCAACGCTTGCCAGAACGCGCGCGACGGACGTCCATATCGCAGGCAGCCAAACATCGCCACACCGAAGCTCAGTAACGCGCCGCCGAAGCCTGCGCGGTCGTGCGCGATCAACGGCACGAGATGCGGGTTGATGGCGCCGATCGCCACGCGTGTCAGGCCCATGAATTCGAGGTCCTGCGGGACGAACACGCTCGTCATTCCAACAGTCATGATCGTCAGACCCGCGAGACCTATCCCGATACTCGACAGAAGAAGCAGCGCGCGACCAAATCCAGACGCGCTATGCAAATCGACCGGATTCGGCGCGACCGACTTGCGGCGCAGTCGGCGTGAACGAATCAGCCCCACGAAGAAGAGCGGCACGAGGGTCAGCGTGGCCGCGCCGTGCCACGTATCGAGGTACCCATATCCGAGATACGAGAGGAAGCTCAAGAACCCGACCAGACTGCTGAACGCAAGCGCCCACCACGCCCACGATTCCCTGTTGCGCATCGGAAACAGCGCCAACCACAGGTAGAGCACACCGATGGCGATGAGGACCCCGCCGAACGAAATGCGGTCGTGAATCATGAAATGCAGGATGCGACAGTCCTGCAGCGCGCAGAGCTCCCGTGCAGTCATGCCGAGATAGATGGAATCGTGCGGCAGGAAATTACCGGTCGCGGCCTGAAAAACCGCGAAGCCACCGCAACCCACGAGAAGAACACCGGCGAGAGCCAGCAGCGGCCGGCCGTCACCCATCGTCGCCTCGAGCAAGCCGCGATCATCCACGATTCCGACTTTCATGGGCGTCCCGGCGTTCCGGACTGCAACGCTGCCCACGCGTACACGACGGTGAATCCGGCGAACATGACCGTCAGCGCAAAGTACCCAGCCTTGAGCCACCAGGCGGTCAAATGCGCCTTGACGTCAAAGACCGCCTGCAAGCCGAGGCGAATTCCCCAGAACAGCGCCACATATGCGCTGAGACCACGTGCGAGGCCGCTTCCACTCGCCAGTTCACGCGAGTTGAAGACGCTCAGCAGCGCAAAGGCGACGATCGACAACACCACGTAACCGCCGTAGACCCAATGCATCTGCCGGTGCAGCCTCGACAAGCCGCGCAATTCGTGGCGCCAGTTCAACTGGAACGGCACAAGGGCCGACGCGATCAGGACGCCGAATTGCCCAACCCCGGCGACGAAGATCAGGCGCGCGAGCACGGCATTCATCAGATTGCTCCCAGGGCCCGCATGAACGGCACGATGATTCCCAGGACGAACGGACGATGAAACAGCAGAGGAGCCGGCGCGAGCAACACACTGATCGCGAACAATCGTCCCGACCAACCGGAACCCAATCCAAGGTGTCGGCCGAATTCACTGCGCTCGGTCATCATCGCCGCTCCCTGAATCGCAAAGAAAACCGTCGGACCGCCGTACCCACCGTGAGCCGGAACAGAAATGACGAGATCGTGGATCGCACCGCTGAACAGGAATCCGACCGCGATGCCCCAGCGCGGTCCGAGCCGCGACGCAGAGGGCCGATAGAGAAACCGGTATGTCAGATCCCGGAACGCGCTGTTCCAGCGCCGACTCCAGAATTCGGCGAGACTCGTCGAGGCCAGTGGACGGTTCATCAGCGGCCGCGCTTGGATACCCCGGCTTCTCCACGAACAGGAGAGTAAATGGAACACGCCGAAATGAAGGATCAAGACGATTCCGATCATTCCGATCCATCCCACGACGTACTCATGTTGCAGAGGAATCGTTCGAGCAACGCCGAAGAGAAGAGCGACACCGGACACGAGCTTCGCCGTCGCTGCGATCCATTCCGAGTCGCGACAGTGCGAGAGATTCGGACTTGGCCCTTCGTCGAGGAAGATCGCCGCGTCCATTCCGGGCCAGGCGAACAGATACGCACACTGCTTCCAAACCGGGACATGGCGAATGGACGTCCGCTGCCACGTCAGCCACTTGCAGCCGGTGTAGACGATCAGGGCCAGCGTCCACATCTGCGCCCAGCGCGGCCACCCGAATGGGGCGAACTGGTGACTGCTCATTTGCTCAGGCCGAAACAGCACTTCCGAACAACGCTTCGCGTATGAGTGCGTCGACGGCAACTACGAACCGCCGAACGGGCGGCACACGAAGCGCGAGCGCGGCGGACGGCAGAAGCTGCTCGGTCAGCGCGACGAGCGCCGACGTCGCGCGCTGACGCGAGCTCTTGTCGAAGAGCCACCACAAGAGGACGACCAGGTGGACCAGGTACAGAAGACGGCCGAGGGCGGCAGCGAGTGGCTGTTTCGGCGCGTCACTGGCTCCGGCCACCGCGTCCTCGAATACGGGCTGGACGCGCTGGCGCGAAAAAGCCGTCCGCTCCGAGAACACGCCATCGTCCGGATCTCCCACCAGCACGGGCGCCAGCGCTCGCAGTGCCACCCGATGGGGCTCGAGCACACGAAGACTCGTCGTCAGCGCGAAGATGAAGCGGTCGCGCCACCGGCCAGGGTGCATGCCCGCGGCTTGACGCGCGAAGTCGGCAGACAGCTCATCGTAGAACGCGAGGATGACCGCCTGTTTGCTCGGGAAGTAGCGGTACAGCAGCCCAACGCTGACGTTCGCCTCCCTGGCGATGTCCCGAAGAGTCGTCGCCTCGTATCCACGTCGGGCGACGAGTGCCATCGCTGTGGCATACAACCGGTCTCTCGTCTCAGCTCCTTGAGCTGTCTGCCCTGGCGGACGCCCCCGTTTTCTTGGCCCCATATTATTAGTAAACATGTTCACTAATATTAGACCATGGGTGGCCCGACAATGCAAATGCGTCAGTGGGGTCGCGGTTATTCGGTTCGCAGGACGATCAAGGGATCGATCCGCGTGGCACGCCACGCCGGAACCGCGCAGGCGACGAGCACGACGATCGCGAGCAGCGCGGCGACGCCGCCGAACGTCAAGGGATCGCGCGGGCTCACCTCGAACAGCAGCGCCGACAGGACGCGCGACAGTATCCACGCTGCCGGCAGGCCGGCGGCCAGGCCGACCGCGGCCAGCAGCATACCGTCACGCACCACCATCGAGACGAGCGTTCCACGCTGCGCTCCGAGCGCGAGGCGGATGCCGAGCTCCTGTGCCCGCCGCGACACCGACGTCGCCAGCAGCCCGGCGACCCCGATCGCCGCGAGCAGCAGCGCCAGGAGCGCGAAGAAGCCGACGAGCGTGGCGTTGAACCGCTGCACGGCCGCCGACGTCCGCACGACGTCGTCCATCGTCCTCACCGCGGTCAGCGGCAACGCCGGATCGAGCGCTCGCACCTGCTGACGCACGCTCGATGCGAGCCCGGCCGGGTCGACGTCCGTCCAGATCACCATCCGCAGCGACCGCATGATGCCGACGATGTTCTCCGCGAGCGTGGAGTCGGACGCTTGCAGCCAGGGCGTGTAGATCTCTGGAACCGTGTCGGTGCTCAGCGGTCCCTGCTTGACATCGCCGACGACGCCGACGATCCGTATCCAGGGCTGGTGATTGGCGGCTCCGCCCCAGGCGATCCGTTGCCCGATCGGATCGACGTCGCTCCAGAATCGCCGGGCCATCGTCTCATTGATGATTGCGACGGGCTCACCGGATACGTCGTCGTGGGCCGTGAAGAAGCGACCGCGTTTCAGCGGAATGCCGAGCGATTCGAAGTAGCGGCCCATGATCCACTCGGTCGCGAATGCATGCGACAGCTCGCGTGTGGCATCAGTTTCGCCGTCAATGGCGACAGCGCGACGATCGCGGACGGCGAGCGGCAAATCCGTCGAGACACCAGCGGCCCGGACGCCGGGAAGCCGGGCGATATCATCCAGCAGGCGTGTGTAGAACGCCCGCACGTCGGGACCCTGCAGATAGGCCGTCACCGGCAGGCTGGCGGCGAGCGTCAGGACGTGATCGGCGCGGAAGCCGGGATCCACGGACATCAGCCGCCAGAAGCTGCGCAGGAGCAATCCGCCGCCAACGAGCAGGACGACCGCCACCGCCACTTGCGCGGCGACCAGTGTGCCGAAGATGCGCCGCTGGCGGCGGCCGGCCGTCGTGGTGCGACCACCTTCTTTGAGCGCGTCGCTCGTGGTCGGACGCGAGAGCTCGAGCGCCGGAAGCACGCCGCACAAGACAGCCGTCAGCACCGACAACGTGCCGGTGAATGCCAGGATGCGGCCGTCGATGCCAATCTCGTGCAGGCGCGGCAAGGTCGGCGGCGCGAGCGTCACGAGCGCCCGCGAAAGCCAGACGGCGACCAGCAGTCCCATCGCGCTGCCGATCGCGGCCAGGACGCCGGATTCGGCGAACAACTGACGCACGATCCGTCCCCGGCTCGCGCCGAGCGCCGTGCGAACCGCGATCTCACGCTCGCGCCCCATCGCGCGCG
The DNA here is from genome assembly GCA_035495955.1 of Vicinamibacterales bacterium. Taxonomy (GTDB): domain Bacteria; phylum Acidobacteriota; class Vicinamibacteria; order Vicinamibacterales; family 2-12-FULL-66-21; genus JAICSD01. Next base: position 86,986 of record DATJFE010000077.1, read on the forward strand.
TCAGCATCAAGCTCGCCAGATCGGCGCAGGCAATGAGCAGTACCAATCCCACTGCCGCGAACGCCACCCACAGGAACGTGCGGGAGCGGCCAATGACCTCGTCCGTCAATGGCACGACGGATGCGGTGAGGGCGCCCGCAAGGTCCCTGAGGGCTGCCGGATACATCTCCGCCGCGTTGGAGCGCACGACGGCACGTGTGTCGGCGTCCGCCTGCGGCACACCAATGCCGGGCCTCAGCCGGGCGATCACACTGTTGGCGTACATACTGCCGAAGGCGCCACGTTCTTGCGCGGTGAAGCTGATCGGCAGATACACGTCAGCCGGGACGTTATTGAACAGCGGCCCGGGGTTCGGAAAAACGAAGCCGCGCGGCATCACGGCGACGATGGTGAACGGCTGGCGATCGAGCATGATGGCCCGCCCAAGGGCGCCGGGATCGCGCCCGAACTTGCGTGCCCAGAGCCCGTCGCTGATGACGGCGACCGGGCGGCCCGACTCGTCGTCTTGGCGCGAGAAGGCACGGCCGACCGCCGGGCGCACGCCGATCGTCTCGAAGAGAGATGCAGACGCACGGGTCACGATGATCCGCTCTGGCGGCTCAACCCCCGACAGCTCGTACTCGCGGTTACGGAAGGCGGCGACAGATTCGAACATCCCGGCACGCCGCTCGAACGCGAGATAGTCAGGAGCCGAAAACCCGATCGGCCCCGCGATCGCTGCCGGAATCCCCTGATAGAGCAGCACCAGCCTGGCTGGATCCGCATACGGAAGCGAACGGAGCAGAACCGCGTTGATCACCGTGAAGACCGCCGTCGTCGCGCCGATGGTCAGCGCGAGCGTGATGATGACGATCGCGCTGAAGAGCGGCGCGTGCGCCATGCCACGCGCGGCATACTTGACGTCCTGCCACAGGCGCATGTAACCCTCCTTGGGCGCGGGAACCAGGATGTGTTGCCGCGCGATGTGCCGTCGCCGGCGTTCGTCGAGCCGGAGCATCACGCCTGCCGCGATCGCGTCGACGGTCAGCCGGATGGCCGCGTAGAACATTCCCGCGCGACCGATTCGGCGACGCTCACGGTCCAGGCACGCGACGCCAGCCTGCGCCAGGGCCCTTCCGTCTCGGGCGCGAACCTCTGACGGATAGAGATGCAGCAGCAGGCGGACGAACGACCGGGAGAATCTCGACATCCGTCAAACCTTCAGCAGCTTCTTCTTACGCGCAGCCTCGACGAATCCGGCGAGACGCTGCGCCTCGGCGGCGCACGCACGCCGGCCGGCCGGCGTGATGTGGAAGTACCGCGGCCGCCCGCCGCCCGCCGTCGAGTCTTCCGGAGCTTCCACTTCGACGACCAGTCCGAGGTCGGTCAGCCGTCCGAGATTGCGGTACAGCATCCCGGGCCAGAGTCGCATGCGTCCACCGGTGCGCTCCAGAACCTCGTTCATGATCCCGAGCCCGTAGAGAGGGCGGTCGGCCAGGGCAAGCAGGATCTGGAACCAGTGCGGCTCCAAGGCGGCGGGCTCGGAAGGATGTCTCCTGGACATGGCGCGACAGTTTATACCTATCGGTATATACCGGCGGCAGATTGGACGGCAGGCCGACAGAAAAGGTTTGGATGGTTATCTATGCCGCCGGCGATTATTCGAGCAGGAGGTCAGTTATCGTTTCGCGAGCTTGGCGTTGACGGTGGCGGCGAGCACGTCGAGTTGAGCTTGTATCTGCCCCATCCGTGTCATCCAAATATTCAACTGTCGATAGACATCGTCGAAATGCGTCGTCACCTTGCCAAGCAGGTCGTCCTGCTGAGCGGGTCCGATCAGTCCTTTCGGGCCGCGTGTTCCGGGCTTGCCGATTGGACCTCTAAAGTTCCGACGTTTCGGGGACTTTGTCGACATGACACGTCAGAGTCTAGCGTTACGCGCCGCGCCCCTCAAATCCGCTCTCGGCGTGGTTCGTGAGCGTTCCGTACGCGAATCCGAATGCATCCTGGCCGTCGAACCCAATGTGTCGAATCAGCACGGCGACATCTGGCCCGGCGTCGACAGATAGCTTCGCGGAAAAGTCCTCTATCCAACCGAGATCTGTCACTGCCCCGAACCCCGCCAAGATACAAAGCTCCGCTTTAGCGAGCATGAGACTGCGCTCGGACGGTGTTTGTTTTGCGTCGCTGCGGCACCGTCGTAGACGCGTGTCGGGATGGGCTGTGGCGTTTCGTGCGCGCCGACGATGACCTGTAAGGTAGGCGGAGGATCGCCGGAGTAATCTGGCTTCCATTCGACCCCGAGGCCATCATGCGGACCTGCCGGTCAGCGAGCGAAGAACAGGACCGCCAGAATCGCCACGTTCACGAAGACCCCTGCGAAGGCGACGTTCCAATCGAGTGCAGTGAGCACCAACGACAACCCGGTGATCGCCAAGAGCACCGAACGCCACCACGTCGAACCGGCGAGCAGCGCAACGGCCGCAACGATGAACCCGAAGGCCGCGACGGTCCATAACACGCCGAACACACGAATGCCAGTGTCGCCTACATCCCATCGTCGGTTCAGCAGCGTCGTCTTGTACGGAATGCCGGTCACATTCGCCAGCTTGAGATAGGCGGCCGTGCCCATCAGATGAATCAGGCCGTGCAGCACGAGAACGACCGCGGCAGCGATGACGAGCACTCTCTGCATCTCGAGCCTCACCGGAAGGTCGTCTGCAACGTCTTGAGGTACCAGACGAGCAGGACGAGTCCGCCGACGAAACTGGCCCCGAAGATAGCGACTTGTGGGACCACGACTGGATGTCCGGCTCGCACCGCGAACCCGACAATCGAGAGCACGGCGAGCACGAGCAACACGACGAAGGTCAAGGCGGCCCCGGCAAGCGTGTAGCCGAGCGGTGTGCGTCGTGCGAGGTTCACGGCGGCAATGATAAACGCTGGGAGCATCCACGCCATGTCGAGCACGTGCACCGCGTTCGTCGGCGTTCCGTTCTGCTGGACACTCGGCGGAACGGTACCTCTGAGCATGGCAGGAACCGCTTCGCTCAACCACACCGCGTAGAACAACACCGCTAACAGCGTGAGGAACGCACTGACGCTTCTGACCGGCACGCGACCAGTAAACCGCTCGGCGATGCCCTTCATGTCGGTGGTGACGACGCCGCCAATGAGCGCGTAGAGCGCACAGCCGAACAAGCCGACGTAGACCAAGAACAGCGAGTTGAAGCGGACCACGAACACACTGATGGCGTAGCTGTAGACGATGTAGGCGAGGGCACCAAGCCACACGAGTCGCGCTCGACTTGAGCCACGAGCCGTCCACCACACACTGACGCCAAGCGTCGGCACGACGACAAACAACGTGATGAAATCCTGCGCGACGGCTTGGAGCGCGAAGAATGGTGCGTCCCGGTACAGTCCGCGAACGAACAACCCGATACCTGCGGCTATCGTCATCAGCACGGCCACTGGAATCGACAACAACAGCCACACGTCCACAGTGCTCTTCGCCCGATGACACGCCACGGCAGAACGGCTGGGATATTTCGTCACCACGGTCGTCGTCATCTGCCGTCAAGCACTATGCCGCCTGTGACAGCTGCGAAGGCATCACCGCCTGCCCCCAATGCGAAGTGACAAACATCGAGACCGCAGTTAATACCTGTAACGATTGATAATAAATGACTTAATTTGGTGGACCAGACTGGCGCCAGTTGGAACCGACTGGCCGCTTTGCTGCGCCAGCTCGGCCGATTACGCGAGCCAGCGTGAGCTCAACGCGCCGCCCTCGATGCAAGACAATCGACACGCGCTCGTGTTGCTGCTCGCCGCATCACGCGCCGCCAGGCCACGCAACCGAGTACACGGCGAAAATTCTGTACGGTCCTGGCTCCGAGTTGTTGAATGACCCGCCCTCCAGCAGCGTTCGTGCTTGCTCGAACGACTGCAGCAGGCAGCGCGCGTTCGTTTCGACTTCGGCTGCGAGAGAGTTGCACGACAGTGGCGAACACTCAGGCGACGTTTGCACGTAGAACGTCACGACATCGTA
>DATJFE010000078.1:0-43283 GCA_035495955.1 Vicinamibacterales bacterium
TTTTCTTCATCAACTCGAAACGGAAATCGCGCGACGGTCCGCCCGGACGTCCGAGCTGCTCGAGCACGCGAGGATAATCGGCCGGGTCGACGACGACGAGGACGTCCTGAAAGTTCTTGCCCGCGGCGCGCAGGAGCGACGGACCGCCGATGTCGATCTGCTCGACCAGCTCGTCGGACGGCGTCTCCGGATCGGCCGCGGCTTTCGCAAAGGGATACAGGTTGACGACGACGAGATCGACGAGCTCGACGCCCTGTCGTTTGATCGCCTCGAGATCGTCCGGACGGTGCCGGCGGGCCAGGATGCCGCCGTGGATTTTCGGATGGAGCGTCTTGACGCGCCCATCCATCATCTCGGGAAAGCCCGTCACGTCGGAGACGTTCGTGACGGGCAGGCCGGCATCGGCCAGCGTCTTCGCGGTGCCGCCGGTCGACACGAGCTGGACGCCGCGGGCCGCGAGGCCGCTGGCGAAATCCACTAGGCCGGATTTGTCGGAAACACTCAGGATTGCGCGCATTCCGTCATCCAAAAAACTGGTTTGTCTTGACACATTCGGGCCGCCGCCGATACTATTTCTCCGGCGCTGGCGGGCCAGCGTCGTAAGCCGAGGCCGCGCACTCGCGGTCTTTTTTTATGTTTATGCCCATTGCAAGGCAGGAAAGTACGATGCGTATCACAGGCAAGGTCAAGTGGTTCAACAACGCCAAGGGTTACGGATTCATCGAGCGCGACGGCGGAAGCGACGTCTTCGTGCACTTCTCGGCGGTCCAGGGAAACGGATTCCGGACGCTCGAGGAGGGCCAGGCGGTCGAGTTCGAGATCGTTGACGGTCCGAAAGGCCCGCAGGCCGGCAACGTCACCAAGGTTGCGTAAGATCCTTCTCCGTGGGGGCGGCCCTGCCGCCCCTACTCTTTCTGCTCTTCGCCCGCCTTCATTCCTCTGACCGTCAGATTCACTTTTCCCTCGACCACCGTGACGCGGAACGCGACTTCATCGCTCCCCGCCGATCGCAGCTTCGTCACCTGATCCTTCACCAGCGCGGCAAACCGGTGGAAGGGCACCACGTCATCGCCGGCTTCGCGCCGCACGTCCATCAGCGAATCGTACAGGGAGTGCAGCTTGTCCATCTCGCGCATCGGATCCTAGAACGCGGTGACGTGGACGACGCGCTGCTCCGGCGCCTTCTCCTTCTTGATCTCCTTCGGCGGCGGCTGCGCGAAGGGCCCGGGCCGTCCCTCTTCGCGCGCCCGCAGCCCGCGATCCCATAGATCGATGAACGTCTGATAGCGCCGCTGCAGGGTGTCGAACTGAAACCGGTCCGCGGCCGCCTGGATGTAGCCGCGATCCCATTTCTTGACGAGCGCGGCGACGCGGTGCCGCGTCTCCCACGGCGGACGCGGCAGGCGTCCTGCGAAGAACTGGTTGTACTCCACTTCCAACTGCTTCAGCCCGGCGGCGAGCGCCTGCAAGTCCTTCTGGACTTCGGTGAGTTCGGGCATGGGCTACCGAATCAAAAACCATATCAGAGGCAGCCACAGCTCGCGCGCGTAGGGGACGGGCTTGTCGTCGATCAGCACTTCCGTCGCGTCCAGCCGTCCGACGATGCCGAACAGATCGCGCAGCGCGATCGCGTCGCGCGGATAGAAGCGCGCGCGATGCCGGAGGACGCCGCCACGGCGCACCTCGCGGTATTCGGCCGAGGCGCGCGCCATCTCGACGGCGCGCGCGTAGTCGGGCCCGTCGAAGACGGGGAAATCCAGCGTGACCGAGAACGGGAGCTTCGGCGTCCCGAACAGCGCCTCGCTCAGCTCCGGATCGAGCGCCGCCAGCTCCTCGTCGCTCGGCTGCTCCGGCAGATCGACGTACGGCCAGAATCGCTCGATGGGCCGATAGTCCGGCACCGGCACGCGCGGCGGCTCGTTCGGATCGGAGGCCATGTCAGGCGGAATGAGAATGGTATCCTGAAAATTGGGAAATTTGGAAATCTGGGAATTTGGGAATCTGGTCAGATTTCCCAATTACCCAATTCCCGAATCTCCAAATTCCATGACTGATTTCCGAATTATCCCTTCCGTCGAGCAGCTCCGCCAGCGCGAGGCGATGCGCGAACTCGAGACGCGCTACGGCCGGGCGGCCGTGACCGGCGCGCTGCGCGCCGAAACGGGCGCGCTGCGCGAGCGGCTGGGGTCCGGCGCGATTGCCGCGGTCACCGTCGGCGACGCGGTGGAGGCGATCGAGCGAGGCGTCGCCGACCGTCTGCGGGCGGCGATGCGCCCGTCGCTCGTCCGCGTCATCAACGCGACGGGTGTGATCGTCCACACGAATCTCGGACGGGCGCCGCTCTCCGACGCGGCCCTCGCGCGCGTCGCCGCCGTCGCGGGCGGCTACGCGAATCTCGAGTACGATCTGGATCTCGGCGCCAGAGGACGCCGCGACATCCACGCCGAGCGGCTGATCGCGCGCCTCACGGGCGCGGACGCCGCCCTGGTCGTCAACAACAACGCCGCCGCGACGCTCCTGCTCCTCGCCGCGCTCGCCGACGGCCGCGAGGTGATCATCTCGCGGGGAGAGCTCGTCGAGATCGGCGGCGGCTTCCGGGTGCCCGACGTCATGGCGCAGTCGGGGGCGCTCCTGCGTGAAGTGGGGACGACCAATCGCACGCGCGCCGCCGACTACGCCGCAGCCATCAGCGATCGCACGGCGCTCATTCTCCGCGTCCATCCGTCCAATTTCCGCGTCGTCGGCTTCACCGAGCGTCCGGCACTCGACGAGCTGGTGGCGATCGGGCGCCGCTTCAACGTCCCCGTCGCGGAGGATCTCGGCAGCGGCTGGCTCGGATGGCCCGAGCGCGACGAGCTCCCCGAGGGGCTGCGCGACGAGCCGATCGTCTCGGCCAGCATCGCGGCCGGCGCCGACGTCGTCTGCTTCAGCGGCGACAAGCTCCTCGGCGGCCCGCAGGCCGGCATCGTCGCCGGCAGCCGCGAGGCGCTCGATCGCATCAGGACGCATCCGCTGATGCGGGCGCTGCGCGTCGACAAGCTGACCTACGCCGCGCTCGAGGCGACGCTCGAGGCGCACGCGATCGGCCAGGGACAGGACGTCCCGGTGCAGCGCATGTTGAGGATGACCGCCGTCGAGATCGGCCGCAGGGCCGAGGCGCTGGCCTCGGCGCTGAACGCGTCGGGCTGGCGCGCGCGCGTGATCGACGGCCTCTCCACCGTGGGCGGCGGCAGCGCGCCGGGCGTGGAGATTCCCACCCGCCTCGTCGAAGTGCAGCGTGATGGCATGACCGCGGACCAGATCGAACAGCGCCTGCGCTCGCTCGATCCGCCCGTCGTCGCGCGGATTCAGGACGATCGCGTGGTGATGGACCTCAGGACAGTGCGGGAAGACAGGGAGCTGCGCGCGCTCCTGACGGGTGCGTAAGAGCCGATCTCAGCGATCGACGCGGCGGCTCCTGCTCTCCTGACCTCCTGTCATCAACACCGTCGCCGTCGGATCTCGTGCTGACCCGTCCGGGTCATCCGTCGCCAGTCACCAAGGGTGTCAAACGAGTTGACCTACCTGTTACCAGCTCAGTCGGAACGTCAACTGTCCCAGGCGGCCGCCGGGATCCTGCGTGTTGTTCGGATCGCGGTACGCCGAGGTCACCTGTCCGAACGTCGAGATGTTCGACGTTGAGATTGTCGTCGTGGGCAGGAAGTTGATGTTGTTGAACGCGTTCAGGAAGTCGAAGCGCACTTCCGCATTCGCGCGGCCGGTGAGCCTCGTCCGCTTCACTAGACTGAAATCCGCGCGGACGAATTTGGGACCGGTCACGAGGTGGTTGAGCGGCGCGCAATCGCCGGAGATCACCTGGACGCAATCGGCCTGGCTTGCCGGCGCGAAATACCGTCCGCTCGGCGCGCCGAGCGATGCGCTGTAGCCGTCCGGCGTCGTCGCGCTGGTGCTGAACGCCTTGATCGTGTTGTCGACGATGTCTTGCGGAAGAATGTAGACGACACCCGACTCCTTGCGGATCTTGTACACCTTCTGCAGTTCCTTGTCGGTCATGCCGACGAGACGGACGTTTCCGAACGAGAGGATCTGTCCGCTCTGCACGCGCCCGACGCCGTCGACTTCCCACCCGCCCACCAGGCGATCCAGGAATCCGCCGGCGTCCGACAGGAAGCGGCGGCTGCGGCCGAAAGGCAGCTCCCACACGCCGTTCATCTTGAGCGCGTGACGCACGCTGCCTTCGTCGCCGCCGGTCTGCTCCACGGACACCCGGCCGGTTCTGAACGAGACGCGCTGCGACGCGAGAGACGTCGCCAACGCGTAATTCGCCTGGACCTGGAAGCCGTGCACCAGCCGGCGCCGGTAGTCGATCTGCATCGAATCGTAGCGCGTATAGCCGCCGTTGCCGCGGAGGAACGCGCCACCGATCACGTCGGGGTTCACGATGAAGAAGTTCGACGACAGGCCGGCATTCAGTCCGTTCTGCCTGAACGTGGCGTTGCCGATGAACCCGTTCGATCCCGTCGAAGCGAACCCATACGGATTCGCCGCGGTGGGCGCCAGGAACGCGAGGAACGTGCTGGACGCCCAGTTCGTGCCTCCATATGACGTGACGTTCGACGCCTGTGACGCCGGCAGCCCCTGGAAGAACGCGAGGAATGTCGGGAGCGGCGCCGTACCCGGAGCGCCTGTGTAGGCGAAGTTGTTCTGGCAGTTGCTAGTCGTCACCCCGCCGATGCATCCGCGGCCCGACCCGGCCGCCTGATTGGCCTTCAAGTTCGCCATCGCGGTCTTGAATTCCTTCAGGAAGCCGTTTTCGACGATGTTCACTTCATTGACGTTGTAGTCGATCCATCCCTGCAGGTGGCGGTTGCCGACATAGCGGACCTCGATGACGTCGTTTTTCGAAATCGCGCGCTGCACGCCTGCGGTCCACGATTGCGTATACGGCACCTGGATATTCGGATCGAAGTAGTTCACCTGCGAGGTAATGATCGGCGTCAGCGGATACCGCGGGGCCGGGTCGAACGACCCGGGCCCGAGACTCGACGTGTCGCGGAACAACACCGGCAGTGTGCCGAGGTTGCCGAGTGTGGCGCTGCGGTTGGCCGACACGGTCAGCCCCTGATTGGAGCCGTAGATATCCGTGTAGTCCGCCATGCCGGGACGCTCGTACGAGAGCGCGTAGGCGCCCCGCAGTACGGTGTCGCCGTCCTCACCCAGGACGCGGCGCAGCACTCCGTGCTCCACGGAAGGACGGAACGTGAAGCCCAGGTTCGGCGCGAGATTGTTCCAGTCGGTATTGAACGCGGGGGTTCCTTTTTTGTACTGGGTGTAGGTCGGCTTGACCCCCGTCAACGTGCCCGGCTTGAACATGTTCCCCACGCCCGACACGCCCCAGATGTCCTGCAGACTGTTGTACGAGTACACGTCGTTCAATGGGTAGAAGGGCTGCTGTACTTCCCATCGCAGGCCGTAGTTCACGGTGAAGCTGCGCTTCATCCGCCAGTTGTCCTGCGCGTAGAGCCCCATCTCGTGCATGCGGCCGCGCTGGACCTGATCGCCCAGATAGCTGTACTGCCCGGTCTTCTCGTCCAGGACTGCGTTGCCCGCGATCTGCGACACGCGTCCCGTCAGCAGGTTGTAGAGGCCCTGAGCGTTGGTCAGCTGGGCCGACGACGCGCCGGGGAAGTTCGCGGTCGTGAACATCGCCGATGCGGGATCCGCGCTGACGATGCCGAAGGAGATCGTCGGCACCCTGGTCTGGTTGAGCAGCCAGACGCCGACCTGCTGCCAGGAACCGCCGGCGGCGACGTTGTGCGATCCCTTCGTCCAGTTGAACGTGTCGCCCAACTCGAAGTTCGGCGCCGCACGCTTCGAGGGCGCCGAGCTTGCGGTCGGATTCGTCAGGGCCGCGGCGTTGCTGCCGCAGCACGCGCTGCTCAGCGACAGCGCGAAGCCGTTCTGATCGGCGACGCTGGTTCCCTTGAACATGCCGGTCCCGACTTCCGGATTGAACTCGACCTTGGAGTTCGTGTACCCGACCCGCGCTTCATTGACCATCGTCGCGGTCACGGTGGAGCGGATGGCCCCCGATACGGTCAGCCGCTTGGAGTGCTGGCCGCCGACGTTCGGGAAGCCCGGAAACGTCGCGTCGCGGCTGTTCAACGTGTCCGGATAGGAATCGTACTTCTGGTAGTTGGAGGAGTACGATAACCGGTGGTTCTTGGCGACGTTGTAGTCCAGGCGCCACGTCGGAAAGTACCGATCGTTCGACGCGTCGTTGCTGAACGAGAAACGCTGCAGGTTTGGATCCGTCAATACCTGCAGACCGCCGGTCTTCGTCGTCGCGGACTGGATATCCTGCAGGAGCTTGATGATCACCGGATCAGTCGACGCGAGCTGCCCGCTGCGCGCGGCGAGATCGAGCACGTTGATCGACTGCACGGCGCCCGACGACGTGGTGTACTGAAAGTTCCCCTGCAGCGCGGCCGGGTTCAGAACGGTCCGCTGACGCGCCACCTGATTGGGCTGGTGGTACTTCTCCATGTTCGCGAAGAAGAACGCCTTGTCGTGGCCGTTGAAGCCCGGAAAGATGATCGGCCCGCCGATACGCCCGCCAATCTGCTGCAGCTTCACCTGGTCTTTGGGCGCGTGGCCGTTGACCGGCGCGAGATCCCGGTTGTTGAACCAGTAGTTCGAATTGAACATCGGATCGCGGTAGTACTCGTAGACGCTGCCCTGGTAGCGATTCGTTCCGGCGCGCGTGACGAACGCGATCTGCGCGGAGCCCTGGCCCGCGTTGCCGGCATCGGGCGTCGCCGTCGACACGGTGACCTGCTCGATCGCGTCGACGCGCGGGCTGATGAGCGAGAAGAATCCGTCGCCGCCGTCCTGCCCTTTCAGATAATTATCCTGCACGTTGACGCCGTCGATCGTGATGTTGATCGCGCTCTGCGGCAGCCCGTTGATCGAGGAGTTGCGCGGCGTACCCGGCGTGTTCACGCCCGGCAGCATCGTCAGCGCGTCCATCAAGCTGCGCGTCGCGAGCGGGAGATTGCTGATCTGCTTCACATTCAGCGTCGTCGCGACCTGCGTCGATTGGGTCTGCACGATCTCGCTGCCGGCCGTCACAGTGACGACTTCTTCCATCTGCCCCACCTCGAGCGCTGCCTTCACGGTGGCCGGGACCGACGCGAGCAGGACGACGTTGTTCAGAATGGCCGTCTTGAAGCCGCTCAATGCGACAGACACGACGTAGGTGCCGGGCGGCATCGCCGGAATGTTGAACTCGCCTTTATCGTTCGTCACGCCCTCGAACACCGCGCCGGTCGCGACGTTCTTCGCGACGATGCTCGCGCCGGGCATCACCGCGCCGGAACTGTCGAAGACGGTTCCGTTCAGCGAAGAGTTGGCGGCGCCCTGCGCGAACGCGCGGCTCGGGGATCCGCCAGCGAGCGCCGCGAGTAGGAACACCACGCCGAGCCGGGACAGATTCCGTATCATGCCGTTACCTCCACGGGAATTTTCTGAAGTGCGGCCATTGTGTGCGTCGTGGGGAGTAAGGTCAAGAACCGTCTTTTGGATCAATGAGATACAGACGCTTGGATGGCGGAAATCCGGCAGGGCGTGCCGGGATTCCGGCACAAAAAAAGGGGCAGGCCCGCCCGAAGCGAACCCGCCCTTTTCAATTACCCGATTACGCGATTACGCGATTACCCGGTTCCGAAGATTCCCCGATTCAGAACTGAATGCGGAATGCCATCTGCATCGTGCGGCTCTGATCGACCGCGCCCGTCACCTGGAACGAATCGGAGACGCTGTAGCTGTTCGACGCGGTGTTGAACCCCGTAACTGGATTGAAGTTTACACGATTGAACACATTGAACACCTGGAGCTGCGCTTCCAGATTGACACCGTGTGTGATCGCAACCTGCTTCACCAGGTTCATGTCGAACCGTATGACTTTTGGACCGGTTGCGAGCAGGCTCCGTACGCCGCAATCGCCGAAACCTGTCGTCGGATTGTTGATCGAGGCCTGTGCGGTCTCGAGACAATTCGGTCCGTTTGCGGGAGCGAAGTAGCGGCCGCTCGGCGCGCCGTTGCTGTAGCCGGTCGCGTTCACGCTGAAGGCCCTGACCGTGTTGTCGATGATGTCCTGCGGAAGCAGGTAGACCAGCGTGCGGTGAGGATTCGCCGGATCCGTCACGAGACGAGGCTTGAAAGCCTTCCGCAGATCGTCGGCCGACATGCCGACCAGCCGTACATCGCCGAAGTCGACGATGCGTCCGCTCTGGACGCGCGCGACCCCCTCATAGCTCCAATGGCCGATGATCCGATCCAGCACGCTGCCGGCGTTGCCGCCAATCGCCTTGCCTCGGCCGAACGGTAGCTCGTACAACCAGGTCGACGACCAGACGTGCCGGACGTTGCCGGTTGCGCTCCCGTTGCCGGAGTTCGAGAAATTCTCCTCGGTTGTCTGATACGGGCGATGGAAGGAGTAGAACTGTCCCTGATACCCTCTCCCGTACGCATAGTTCGACTGGATCTGGAGGCCGCGCGCGAAGCGGCGATTCAGCACGAGCTGGATACCATGGTAGTACGTGTCCGGTCCGTTCGCGACGACGTTCGCCTGATTGACGTTCGGATTCGCCACCCAGAAGTTCGACGGCATGCCGGCGGCCGCTCCCTGCGACAGGAGACTCGCCGAGCCGCGGATGGCATTTGCGGCGACGAACGGATTCGGGTTGAGCGGGAACAGCGACTGCACGAACGTGCTGTTCGTCCAATTGCTTCCCGTATATTTGGCCGGATCGGCCGAGGCGGTCGAGCCGTTCAGATAGGCGAGGAAGATCGGAAGCGGCGACGTGCCGGGCGCGCCGGTGAACGCAAAGTTGTTCTGGCAGCCCGCGGTCGTCGCGCCGCCGATGCAGCCGCTTCCCGGACCCGCCGCTATGTTCGCTTGAAGATTCGCCTGCGCGATCCTGAACTCGTTCACGAACTTGTTTTCGACGATGTTCAGCTCGTTGTAGTTGAGGTATCCGTTGACGTTATTGATCGTCCAGGTGCCGACGCTCCTCGTGTAGACGTAACGAGCCTCGAGCGACATGTCTTTGGTCAGCCCGCGCTGCCACCCGGCCGACACCGAATGGCCATACGGTGTTTTGATGTTCGGATCGAAGGCAAACACATTCGAGCTCGCATTGGGTACCGCCAGCGGGAACGTGCGCGAGGCGGGCACTCCCGGCGCGGTGAGATCGCCGCCGGTGAGAAGGAGCGGCAGTGTGCCGAGATTGCCATTGGTCTGGCTGCGGGTGGCGTCGATCGAGATTCCGGGATTGCCCCCGAATACGCCGGTGAAATCGCTCATGCCGCCGCGCTGATAGCCCTTGCTGTAGCCGGCGCGGATGACCGAGTTGCCGGGGTTGCCGAACAAGGCGTGCCGGAAGCCCTGATCCTCGCCGATCGTCCAGGCGGCGCCGGCGCTCGGCGCGATGTTGCTCCAGTCGGTGTTGTACGCCTTCGTTCCCTTCGGGAGCTGCTTGAATGTCGTCGGGGAGCCCTGCAGCACGCCGGGCTTGAAGAGGTTGCCCGTTCCGCTGACGAGCGAACCCGGCTCGAAGCCGGAGCCGGTGCCGGTCACGCCGAAGATGTCATCCATCGTGGCCCTGGAGTAGCTGTCGTTCAGCGAATAGAACGGCATCTGCACGTCGTAGCGCAGGCCCAGATTGAACGTCAGGTTCGGCTTCAACCGCCATGAATCCTGGACGAACGTGCCCCACTGCGGCAGCCGTCCATACTGATTGCTGGCCCCAAGGACGGAGTAGTTGCCGTCGCCGCCGATCCGCGCTTCGCGGCCGATCTGCGTCACGCGGCCGGTCAGAACGTAGTAGAGGTTTTTCGCGTTCGTGAGATCCGTTGCAGAGGCTCCGGGAAAATTCGTCGTCGTGAACATGCCGTCGGCGGGATCGCCGTTGTAGGTCACACCGCTCGGCACGCCCAGCGTGATCTGTGGCACGAGCTGCTGGTTATACAGCCAGACACCCGCGCGCGTATACGACATGCCGGCACTCACGGCATGCGCTCCTTTGATCCAGTTCAGCGTGTCCTCGAAGACCCGCGTCTTGCCCTCGCGCGCGCTGGGTGCGTTCTGCACGCCTGGGCTCTGGATGCTCTTGAACCCGTTCCAGCGGATGTCGTAGCCGTGCATGTCGGCGACCGACGTGCCGCCGAACATCGACGTCGCGAGGTCGGGAGAGAACTTCGTCGCGCCTCCGGTCGCGCCAAACCGCGCTTCGTTGACGAGGTTGCTCGTCAGCGTCGATCGCAGCGATCCCTGCCCCGAGTACCGCTGCGAGTCCTGGAGCCCGTGGACAGGGAACCCCGGGAAGGCCGGCTGCCTCGAATTCGTGGTGTCGGGATCCGACAGGATGTGATTCCGTGTCGTCGTGAACGAAATGCGGTGCTTCGCCGTGACGTTGTAGTCCAGACGCACCGTCGGATATGTCGTCGTGTTGTGGGTCGCCGCCTGCCAGGCGAACGCCTGCGTCAACGGATCGGTCGTCGCCGAGAGCGAGCCCTGGGATGTCGTGGCGCGCACGTCGGCGAGCAGTTTCGCGACGAGGGGATCGATGCGCGCGACCTGGCCGTTGCGCGAGGCCAGCGCCATCAGATCCACGGGCGTCCCGGCCGCGTATTGGAAAATGCCCTGCTCGGACGAGGGACTCATGATCGTGCGATTGTTCGTGACCGATCCGGGCGAGCGCGATTCCTCGTAGTTGACGAAGAAGAAGGCCTTGTCGCGTCCGTCCCAGACTCCCGGGATCAGGAACGGGCCGCCAATGCGGAACCCGGGCTGGTATTGGGAGAGAACGGGCTTCGGCAGCGGGTTCCCGGCCGCATCGACGTTGCGGTGCAGATTGAACCACGTGTTCGTGTTCATCCAGTCCCTGCGCAGGTAGTAGTAGCCGCTGCCCGCGAATTTGTTCGTCCCCGCGCGGGTGACGAACTTCACCTGTACGGCGCCCTGACCTGCCATGTCCGCCCCTTGCGACGCGGTCGCGACCGTGACCTCCTCGACGGCGTCGAGCCGCGGGCTCACACGGGCGAACATGCCGTCCGACGTCTTCAGATAATTGTCCTGGATGTTCATGCCGTCCAACGTGATGTTCACGGCGCTCTGCGGGAGGCCGTTGACTGTCGAGCCGCGAATGGTGCCGTCGTTGGACGTGACGCCAGGCATGTAGGAAACGAGATCGAACGCGGCGCGCCCGGGAACCGGCAGGTTCGCGATCTGCCGCGCGTTCAGCGTCTGCGCGACCGCTGTGGACTGCGTTTGAACGATTTCACTGGCGGCGCCGACCGTGACGGTCTCTTCGAGCCCGCCGACCTGCAGCGTCGCCTTGACGCTCGCCGGACCGCCGATGGTTACCTGGACGTCCTTGAGGACGGCCGTCTTGAATCCCTGGAGCGCCACGGTGACGGTATAGGTGCCGCTTGGCACCGCCGGGATCGTGAACGCGCCGGTTTCGGTGCTGACAGCGTTGAACTTCGTGCCGGTAGCGTTGTCGATCGCCGTGATGTCCGCGCCGGGCACCGCTGCTCCGGATGTGTCGACAACGGTCCCTGAGATCTGAGACGTGGAACTTCCTTGTGCGAATGCCGTCGCCGTCCCGAAACCGAGGGACGCGAGGGCGAGGAAGGCATATACGAACAGCCTCCGTGCAGGTCTCGTCATGCAGTGCTCCTTCAAATGACCGGAGATGATCCAATGCGGAGGGGAGTACGGCAAACGACGGCGACGCCGTACGATCGCCGCGGGGCCCCTCCTCCCCGGCAGCGGTATACAGCGCGTATGCCGCGGAACGGTAGCGCGTTAGCGGCGCGGCGTCAAGAACAGAAAGTGCTGTCGTCTTCATGCTTTAGGGCCTCGAAGACGAGCGACCCGCACGTCAGTCCGCCTTCGGCCTTCGCAAGCTCGCCGGCAGGGACGGCAACCGTGGCAAACCCCGCCGCCTCGAGCCGGGCGCGCGTCCGCGGATACTGGGTCCCGCAGATCACGCGATCGCCGATCCGCAGCACGTTCGCCGCACCTGGCTCGGACGGATCCACCTCGATCAGTTCGACGTTTCCGAAGATCTGCGCGTCGACCCACGCTGGGTTGACGAGGAACGCAGCTCTTCCCCCTTCAGGCGACAGTCTCCCAGCCAGCGTCACCGCGGACTTCAGATGCAGGCAAGCGGTCACCGGGACGCGGATCGTCTCGTAACCGCACGGCGCGGCAATCGCGGCGAGCTGAGCGATGCCGTCGCTGTTGGTCCGCCCCGACATCCCGACGAAGATGCGGCCGGGCGTGACGAGGACGTCGCCGCCGTCGAGCGTCGCGGGCGCCTCGATCATCGCGAGCCGCCGATACGCTCTCAGCGCGTCGGCCACTGTCCCAATCTCTCCACGCCGGGACTCCGCGCCCGGCCGCGCAATGACGGCAATCTCATCGAGGACGACCGCCGCGTCCTCGACGAACACGGAATCAGGATGATCCGGCAGGTCCGCCAGACGGATCACGCGGCAGCCAAGCCGCGCGAGGACCGCTTCATACGTGGCGTGCTCGGCGACGGCGCGCGCATAATCGATCGGCGTTCGCGCGAGGTGCGTCAGCTCGCACTGGTCGATCGCCGGCGGAACGCTTCGCGTCAGAGCGATCAACATTTGGAAATTTGGAAATCTGGAAAGCTGCTTGCGCCGGCTACTCCCGGCGCCTTGATGCGCGCGCGGGCAGGATTACGAAGTCTCCAGATTTCCAGATTTCCAGATTTCCAGATTAGAAGATCGTTTGAATCGACTGCAGAGCGTAGTCGATGACGCGCGCGGGCAGCACGCCCAAATAGAACACCGCCAGCGTCGCGAAACCGAGCGCAGCCATCGAGGGGGCCGAGACTCGCGGCCGCGCGGGAGCGGAGGCGTCTTCCGTCATGTACATCATCACCACGATGCGCAGATAGAAGAAGACAGACACGACGCTCGAAAGCACGCCGATAATCGCGAGCCAGTAGTGGCCGTTCTGGACGGCCGCGGCGAAGATGTACCACTTGCCGATGAACCCCGCCGTCGGCGGGAATCCGCCGAGCGACAGCAGAAACACCGTCATCAGTCCCGCCAGCGCCGGCCGAGTGCGCCAGAGGCCCGCGAAGTCGCGCAGCTGATCGTGCGGATGCTCCGCCGTCCCGAGTAGCGCGACGATGCCCAGCGCGCCAAGGTTCGCGACGGCATACGCGAGGAGATAGAAGAGCACCGCCGCCTTGCCCGCGTTGTTCGCGGCGATGATCCCGAGGAGCAGGTACCCGGCGTGCGCGATGCTCGAATACGCGAGCATCCGCTTGATGTTGTTCTGCAGCACGCCGACGACGGCCCCGACGATCATCGTCGCCGCCGCGACGGCGGAGAGCACGGGGACCCACTGCCCCTGCATCGGCTCGAGCGTCGACAGGAACACGCGGGCGAACGCGCCGAACGCCGCCGCCTTGACGCCCGTGGACATGAACGCCGTCACGATCGTGGGCGCGCCTTCGTAGGCGTCCGGCGTCCACATGTGGAAGGGCACGGCCGAGACCTTGAAGCAGAAGCCGACGGCGAGCAGCCCGACGGCGAGCCACGCCAGCGTCGGACTCGGCGCCGACGCCATCGCCGTGCCGACCTGGTCGAGCCGCGTGGAACCCGAGATGGTGAACGCGATCGCGATCCCGTAGAGGAAGAACGCGCTCGAGAACGCGCCGAGCAGGAAGTACTTGAAGGCCGCCTCCGCGCCGAGCCCGCTGCCGCGCCGCAGTCCGGTGAGGACGTAAACCGCCAGCGACAACACTTCCAGGGCCAGGAAGATCACGAGAAGGTCGGTCGCCGCGGCCATCAGCATCATGCCGCTGATCGCGAACAGCGTCAGCGCGTAATACTCTCCCGCCGGAATCTCCTCGCGTTCGATCACGTCGTGCGAAAACACCATCGTCAGAATCCCGATGATGCAGAGGACGATGTTGACGAAGAGAGAGAAGTTGTCTGCGCGGACGACGCCAAAGCTCGTCGCGTCGGCGTCCCAAAGAAAGCAGGACGCAACGAGCGCGCCCGTCAGGCCGATCAGGCCGAAGCCGGCGATGTACATCCGCTCCCCCGGATGCCGGATCGCCTCGGCCAGCATCGCGGCGATGGCCGAGAGGACGACGATCAGGATCGGGATCGTGGCCGCGAACGCGTTCATCGCGGCACCCCGGTGCCGGAGGTTGGAGGTTGGAGGGTCGGGGCCCGGGGGTCGAGGTTCGAGGTTCGCGACTTCGCGAAGGTCGTGACGCCGTTTATCCGGTCGATGACGCGGACGACGGAGGCCTCCATCGGCCTGAGGAAGACATTGGGCGCGACGCCCATGAAGATGCACATCGCAATCGTCGGCGCCATCATCGCCCACTCGCGACCCGTGAGATCCCGCAGGCCGCGGTTTTTCTCGTTGGTCACCGTGCCGTAGTTGACGCGCTGGAACATCCAGAGCATGTAGACCGCCGACAGAATGACGCCGGTCGCGGCGACGGCGGTCATGCGCGGGTGCGCGCGGAACGCGCCCAGCAGGATCAGGAACTCGCCGATGAAGCCGTTCATGCCGGGAAGCGCGATCGACGAGAGGGTAATCAGCAGGAATGCCGCGACCAGGCGCGGCACGACAGCCTTGAGGCCGCCGAATTCGGCGATGAGCCGCGTGTGCCGCCGATCCGAGAGCATGCCGACGATCATGAAGAGCCCGCCGGTGCTGACGCCGTGGTTCAGCATCTGATAGACGGCTCCCTGGACGCCGTTCACGTTGAGCGCGCACAGGCCGAGCACGACGAAGCCGAGATGGCTCACGCTCGAGTAGGCCACCAGCTTCTTCATGTCCGGCTGCACCATGGCGACCAGCGCGCCGTAGACGATGCCGATGATGGCGAGGACCGCGAGGTACGGCGCGAAATAGTGCGCCGCCGAGGGAAACAGCGGGAACGAGAATCGGAGCAGCCCGTAGGTCCCCATCTTCAGGAGCACGCCGGCCAGGATGACGGAGCCGGCGGTCGGCGCCTCGACGTGCGCGTCGGGGAGCCACGTGTGGAACGGAAAGAGGGGGACCTTGATCGCGAACGCGACGGTGAACGCGAGGAAGAACCACATCTCCATTCCCCACGACAGATGCAGCCCGTACAGATCGAGCAGGTCGAAGCTCGGTCCCTGGCCCGTCGCCGTCGAGTGCACCCACGCCAGGCCGATGATCGCGATCAGCATCAGGACGCTGCCGGCCATCGTGTAGAGGATGAACTTCACCGCCGCGTAGATGCGGCGCTCGTATCCCCAGATCCCGATGAGGAAGTACATCGGGATGAGCATCGCGTCCCAGAACACGTAGAAGAGGAACAGATCGAGGGACACGAACACGCCGAGCATCGCGGTTTCGAGCGCGAGCATGAAGAACGAGAACTGCTTCACGTTCTTGTGGATCGACTGCCACGACGAGAGCAGGGCGAGCGGCGTCAGGAAGCCGGTGAGCACGATGAGGAACAGGCTGACGCCGTCCACGCCGAGGTGATACGTGATGCCGAATTGCGGCAGCCACGCGTGCCGCTCGACGAGCTGGAACTCGGGATCGACGGGATTGAACGCCCACCACAGGTACAACGTCGCCACGAACACGACGAGCGACACCGCCAGCGCGACGACGCGCACGACGCCCTCGCGGTCCGGCCGGTCGCCGCGCCCGCCGGCCAGCAGGACCAGCAGCGCGCCGGCCAGGGGGAGGAAGACGATGGATGTTAGGAGCATATCTTTCGTGGAGGCTGGAGGCTGGGGACGGGAGATTGGAAGTCAACAGAGGCAGCGCCGACCTCCATCCGCCAACCTCGATCCTCCGCGACCGTTACCTCATCAAGTACCACCCCAAAATCACCACGACTCCGAGAAACAGCGACGCGGCGTAGGCGCGGATTGAGCCGGTCTGCAGCCGGCGGAGCGCCGCGCTCGTGCCGCGGACGGCGCCGCCCACGCCGTTGACCGCGCCGTCGATCAGCGCGGCGTCGATGCCGCGCCAGAGCAGCAGCGTGGACAGCTTCTTGATCGGCTGCACCACCGTGGCGTCATACAGCTCGTCGACGTAGTACTTGTTCAGGAGCAGCGTGTAGATCGGCGCGGCTCGATACGCAACCCGCGTCGCCGCCGCGCGGTTGCGCAGCCAGAAGAACATGGCGACGAGGATCCCCGCGACGGCGATGCCCACCGACAGGAGCATCAGCTCTATCTCTCTACGTTCGTCGACGGCCTGACTCCCCGGGACGGCCGGTTCGACGCCCGCCGCAAGCTCGACTCTCGGCTGCCGACTCGCGCGTCCCTCGATGACCTGGAACTCGCCCGGCGCCATCTGGTGCGCCTCGAACGAAGGCTCGAGGAAGCGCTCGATGCGATTGGCGCCGCCGATCGCGTGCGGCCAGCCGACAAAGCCCGCGACGATGGACCCGATCGCGAGCACGATCAGCACGATCGCCATCGCGGGAGGCGCATCGTGGAGGTGCGCGTCGGGCGCGGGGTGCGCGTCGGGCGCGGGGTGCGCGTCGTGCGCAGGGTGCTCGGGATGCCGCCGGTCGCCGTGGAACGCGAGGAAGACGAGGCGGAACATGTAGGTCGCGGTCAGGAACGACGTCAGCAGTCCGACGATCCACATGATCCGGTTCCCGTGCGCGAACGTGCGGAACAGAATCTCGTCCTTGCTGAAGAAGCCCGCCAGCGGCGGGATGCCGGCAATCGCGAGCGCGCCGATCAGGAACGTCCAGTACGTGATCGGCAGCGCCTTCCTCAGGCCGCCCATGTTCCGCAGATCCTGCTCGCCCGCGAGCGCGTGAATCACCGCGCCCGATCCGAGGAACAGGAGCGCCTTGAAGAACGCGTGCGTGTAGAGATGGAAGATCCCCGCCGTATACGCGCCCACGCCCATCGCCAGGAACATGTACCCGAGCTGCGAGACGGTGGAGTACGCGAGCACGCGCTTGATGTCGTTCTGCACGAGGCCTATCGTGCCCGCCATCAGCGCCGTCGCGATCCCGATGCCGGCGACGACCGCCAGCGTGATCGGCGCGTGCTGGAAGAGAACGGCGTTGCGGCCGATCATGTACACGCCCGCCGTCACCATCGTCGCCGCATGGATCAGGGCGGAGACGGGCGTCGGGCCTTCCATGGCGTCCGGGAGCCAGACGTAGAGCGGAATCTGCGCGGACTTGCCGGTCGCGCCGAGGAACAGCAGCAGCGTCGCAATCGTCGCCGGCCCCACCGCGATTTCCGGCGCCCAGGTCGAGACGCGCCACGCGACCTCCTGGAAATCGAGCGTATGGAATGTGACGAAGATCAGGAACATGCCGAGGATGAAGCCGAAGTCGCCGATGCGATTGACGACGAACGCCTTCTTCCCGGCGTCGGCGGCGGACTGTTTCCTGAACCAGAAGCCGATCAGCAGGTACGAGCAGAGCCCGACGCCCTCCCAGCCGACGAACATGACCGGAAAGCTCGAGCCGAGGACCAGCACGAGCATGAACGCGGCGAACAGATTCAGGTACGAGAAGTAGCGCGCGAACTCGGCGTCGGTCTCCTCGTGCATGTAGGCCGTCGAGTAGATATGGATCAGGGATCCGATGCCGGTGACGACGAGGATCATCAGCGACGACAGCGGATCGACGCGGAAGGCGAGCGGAATCTGCAGGTCGCCTGAGGAGATCCAGCGGAAGACCGTCTCCTGGATGAACCGCCCCGGCGCGTTGTGCGCCGCCAGGACCGCCGTCACCGACGCGCCGAACGCGCCGATCATCAGGAGGCACGCGACGGCGCCCGACACGGACTTCGACACGCGCCTCCCGACCGACGCGTTAATCAGGAAGCCCAGGAAGGGCAACAGCGGGATCAGCGCTACCACTTCAGACTCGTGAACGCATCCGGACTCAAGGTCTCGCGATGGCGGAAGAGCGCGATGACGAGCGCGAGGCCGACGGCGGCTTCCGCGGCGGCGACCGTCATCACGAAGAACGTGATGATCTGGCCGTCCACCGAGCCGTGATACCGGCCCGCGGCGACAAACGTGATGTTCACCGCGTTGAGCATGATCTCGACCGAGAGCAGGACCGTGATCAGGTTTCGGCGCAGGAAGACGCCCGCCGTGCCGACGCAGAAGAGCAGCCCGGAGAGGATCAGATAATGGTTCAGCGTCACCATGTCAGCGGTCCTTCCGCGGCTTGCCGGCAATCACGACGGCGCCCACCATCGAGACAAGGATCAGGATCGACGTCACTTCGAACGCAAAAGAATACGACGTATAGAGCATCGACCCGATGTGCCCGACGTCCTTGATCGACGACACGGTCCCGGCGTCGGTGCCGAAATCGGTGCGGGCGATCTTCAGCAGCGCGTACGCGACTTCGCCGACCAGCGCCAGCGAGAGCACCACGCCGATCTTCATCGTCCGCGGGCCGATCGTCGCCGGCACCATGTCGTCCTCGGTATGGGCGTTCAGGAGCATGACGACGAACAGAAAGAGGACCATGATTGCGCCGGCGTAGATGATGATCTGCGTGACCGCGGTGAACGGCGCGTCGAGCAGGACGTAGAGCCCCGCGTAGGCGCCGAAGGACACGATGAGGAGCATCACGCTGTGCATCGGATTGCGCTGGCCGATCACGCCGAAGGAGGCGAGCAGCGCGACGGCGGCGAGGACGTAGAAGACGATCTGTTCCATCAGCCCAGCCAGATCACGAGCGCGGCGGTGGCGACGAGATTGAGCACCGCCGCCGGCAGCAGCCACTTCCACCCGAACTCCATCAACTGGTCGTAGCGGTAGCGCGGCAGCGTCCAGCGCATCCACACGTAGAAGAACAGGAGGAGCAGGACCTTGATCATGAACCACACCCAGCCGAGCCAGGCCGGGAGGAGCGGGCCGAGCCAGCCTCCGAGGAACAGGCTCGTGGCGACGGCGGAGACCGTGACCATGTTGATGTACTCCGCCATGAAGAACAGCGCGAAGCTCATGCTGCTGTACTCGGTGTGGTATCCGGCGACGAGCTCCTGCTCCGCTTCGGGAAAATCGAAGGGCGCGCGGTTGGTTTCCGCGACGCCGGCCGTCATGTAGATCAGGAAGCCGAGCGGCTGGAGAAACACGTACCACCGTGGAATCACGTGCCACCAGTAGCCCGACTGGTTCACGACGATCTCGCGCAGCGACAGCGAGCCCGCCAGCATGATCACCGCGGCCAGCGAGAGCCCGTATGACAGCTCGTAGCTGATCATCTGCGCCGACGAGCGGAGGCCGCCGAGCAGCGAGTACTTGCTGTTGGAGCTCCAGCCCGCCAGGACGATGCCATAGATGCCCATCGACGTGACCGCGAAGATCACGAGGACCGCGACGTTGACGTCGGTCACTTCCAGGCGAAGCGGCTCGCTCAGCAGCCCGAACAGCGTCGTCTCGGTCCCGAAGGGCACGACCGAGAACGCGGCGAACGCGGTCGCCGTGGACACGACGGGCGCGATCGCGAACAGAAAGGCGTCGGCCGCCTTCGGCCGCAGGTCTTCCTTGAAGACCAGCTTGATGACATCGGCGAACGGCTGCAGGAGGCCTTCGGGCCCCACGCGGTTCGGGCCCTCCCGGTCCTGGATGTAGGCGCAGACCTTGCGCTCCATCCACACCATGAACGCCGACGCCAGCACGAGACAGTTGAAGACGATGAAAATCAGGACGAAGTGCGCGATGAGCGATGGACTGATGAAGTCGATCATGACGCGTCAGTGCCCCGCCCCGACCAGCACGCGGCCGCGCCAGTCGGCGGGCACGGTGCAGCGACCTTCCCTGATGTGGGACTCGTACTCGGCGCGGAAGTGCTTCAGCGTCGTCAGCGGCGGCGTCGCCTCGGCGTCGCCGAACGCGCACAGCGTCTTGCCCGCGATGTTGTTCGAGACGCTCGTCAGCAGATCGAGGTCGCGCATCTCCCCTTCGCCGCGCTCGATCTTCGACAGAATCTTCCAGAGCCAGTCGCCTCCCTCGCGGCACGGCGTGCACTTGCCGCACGACTCGTGCATGTAGAAGTGCATCAGGTTCATGGCCGCCCAGACCATGCACGTCGTGTCGTCCATGACGATGATGCCGGCGGAGCCGAGCATCGATCCCGACTTCTGGACCGAGTCGAAGCTCGCGGGGATGTCGAGCTGATCGGGCAGCAGGATCGGCACCGACGATCCGCCGGGGATGACCGCCTTGAGCTGATGCCCGTCGCGGATGCCGTCCGCCCGATCGAAAATCAGCTCCTTCAGCGTCGCGTTCATCGACGCCTCGTACACGCCCGGCTTCTTCACGTGCCCGCTGACGCAGTACAGCTTCGGGCCGCCGTTCTTCTCGGGGCCGAGCCGGACGAACCAGTCGGCGCCGTTCATCAGCAGCGGCGGCAGGTTGCAGAGGGTTTCGACGTTGTTGACGGCCGTCGGCTTGTTGTAGAGGCCCGACACCGCCGGAAACGGCGGCTTGATGCGCGGCTGCGCGCGCTTCCCTTCCAGCGACTCGATGAGGGCGGTTTCCTCGCCCGCTTCGTAGGCGCCCGCGCCGCGATGAATGACGATGTCGCAGTCCCAGCCGCTGCCGAGGATGTTCCGGCCCGCGTAGCCCTGCGCATACGCCTTCGCGAGCTCGGCTTCCATGATCTTCTGCACGTGGAAGAACTCGCCGCGGATGTAGATGTAGGCGACCTTCGCGCCGATCGCCCAGCACCCGATGAGGCACCCCTCGAACAGCAGGTGGGGATTGCGCTCCATGAGCACGTGGTCCTTGAACGTGCCCGGCTCGCTCTCGTCGGCGTTGCAGGCGATGTAGCGCGGCTCGATCTTCTTGTCGACGAACTGCCATTTCATGCCCGTCGGAAAGCCCGCGCCGCCGCGCCCGCGCAGGCCGGACGCCTTCACCATCTCGATGACGTCGTTGGGCGGCATCGCGAGCGCCTTCTTCAGGCCGACGTACCCGTCGTGCTTCAGCGCAAACTCCAGCGTGAAGCTGTCGGGCTCGCGAACGTACTTCGTAAGAATCGGGTCCATCGTATTCATCACCTGTGGCCGCGGCCTTTCAGGCCGCGGGTCGTCGAATCAGCCTGTGGCTGATTCGAGCACGCGGGACCTGAAGGTCCCGCCAACAGGTGTCATCTCTCCACCTGCAAATGACAACCCGAAAGCGCGGACGTGCCGCGGACCTTCAAATCATCGACCAGCTTCGCACACGTCTCAGGCGTCGCGCGTTCGTGCCAGTGTTCGTTGTTCACCATCACGACCGGCGCGCGATCGCAGGCGCCGAGACACTCGAACTCGAGGAGCGTGAACATGCCCGAGGCGTCGGTCTCGCCGACCTTGATGCCGAGCTTCTCGCTGAGCGACTCGGTGACGCGCTCGGCGCCCGCCAGGGCGCAGGACAGCGTCCGGCACACCTGCAGCACGTACTTGCCGACGGGCGCCTTGAAGAACATCACGTAGTAGGTTGCGACGTCCTCGACTTCCGCGGGCGTGATCCGGAGGAACTGCGCGACGTGCCGCAGCGCGTTCGCGGTGAGATATCCCTGCTGCTCCTGCACGAGGTAGAGCGCCGCGAGGACGGCCGACTTCCGCTGCTCGGGCGGATACTTGCCGCAGATCTCCTCCAGCGTCGCCGCGCGATCCGGCGTATAGGCAAACGGCTCGCCCGTGGGCATGAGCACGCGCTCGGAGCGATGCCATTCCGCGGTCCCGTACGGCATGAGCGGATGGAAGCTCATCGATCCACATCTCCCATGACGACATCGGTCGATCCGATGACGGCGATGACGTCGGCGATCATGCCCCCTTCGATCATCTTCGGCAGCGCCTGGCACGCGTAGAACGTCGCCGGGCGCATCTTGATCCGGTACGGCCGGTTCGAGCCGTCCGAGACGATCGAGACGCCGTGCTCGCCCCGCGGGCCCTCGACCGGGACGTAGGCGTCGCCGGGCGGCACCGTGAACCCCTGCGAGTAGATCAGGAAGTGCTGGATGAGCGCTTCCATCTCCGTGTAGACCTTGTCCTTCGGCGGCGGAACGATCCGGAAGTCCTGGATGTCGAACCGGCCGCGCGGCGAGATCCGCGCGAGCGCCTGCTTCGCGATCTTCACGCTCTCCCGCATCTCGGCGACGCGGACGAGATACCGATCGTAGACGTCGCCGTGGGTGCGCGTCGGCACGTCGAACTGGTAGGTCTCGTAGCCGAGGTACGGGAACATCTTGCGAACGTCGTACGCCACCCCGACGGCGCGCGCAATCGGGCCCACGAGGCCGTACGCGATCGTGTCGTCCTTCGACAGCGCGCCGACCCCCTTCGTCCGCTTCAGCCAGATCTGGTTCTTCGTCAGCAGCCGCTCGTACTCGTCGACCCGCCCCGGGAACGAATCGAGGAAGGCGCCGACCGCCTCGTGGAAGCCGGTCGGGAGATCTTCGCGCAGCCCGCCGACGCGGATGTAGCTGGGAAACATCCGGAAGCCGGCGACCATCTCGTTGATGTTCATCAGCTTCTCTCGATCGGTGAGGCAGTACATGAGCACCGAGACGGCGCCGACCTCGAGCGCATGCGTGCCCAGCCACACCAGGTGGCTCGCGATGCGCTGCAGCTCCGCGATCAGCACGCGGATATCCTTCACCCGCGCCGGCATCTGATCGTCGACGCCAAGCAGCCGCTCGACCGACAGGCAGAACGCCAGCGAGTTCGACTGCGCGCCGAGATAGTCCATCCGCTCGACGAGCGGGATGACCTGCTGCCATTTCTTCTGCTCGGCGGTCTTCTCGATCCCGGTGTGCAGGAACCCGATGGTCGCGCTGGCCTTGACGATCGTCTCGCCCGACAGCTCCAGCACGAGCCGCAGCACGCCGTGCGTGCTGGGGTGCTGGGGCCCCATGTTGACCGTCATGGTCTCGCTGCGCAATTCAGGCACTTATCGATCTCTCGAAAGACGGAAGGCGGAAGGCGGAAGTACGGAAGATCCTCCGTACTTCCCGTCTTCCGCCTTCCGTCTTCCGCCTTTCACAAGTTCCCCTCAATAACTTCGCACATCACGTGGATCAGCGTGCGGTGGACTTCCTGCACGCGCGCCGTGTTCTCGTCGGGCACGTTCACGTGGATCTCGGCCGCGCGGCCGACGCTGCCGCCGTCGCGTCCCGTGAGCGCAATCGTCTTGAGTCCCCGGGCTTTCGCCGCCTGCAGTCCCGCCACCACGTTGGGAGACTCGCCGCTCGTCGAGATCCCCAGGACGACGTCCCCGGGCCGCCCCAGCGCTTCAATCTGCCTCGCGAACACCTGCTTGTACGAGTAGTCGTTGGCGATGCTGGTCAGGATGCTCGTGTCCACCGTCAGCGCGATCGCGGGCAGCGCCGCGCGCTCGCGCTGGAAGCGGCCGACCAGCTCGGCCGACATGTGCTGTGCGTCGGACGCGCTGCCGCCGTTGCCGAAGACGAGCAGCTTGCGGCCCGCGTTGAGCGCGTCCGACATCGCCTGCGCCGCGACGAGCGTGGGCCCGAGGGTCGTGCGCATCCGATCGTGGAGCTTGATCGTGGCGGCGAAGGCGTCCTCGGCGATCCGCGTGCCGTCGCGCGCCGCCATCTACTCGCGCCTCACCCTCGCGTCCGCCGCGGGCGCGCCCTTCGCGCGATCCCGGTCGGCCTGCACGTTGGACGCGAACTCCTGCGGCGTCAGCTGAAGCGGCTCGTACACCTTCGGCGTCATCCTGATCTGGACGGGATAATCCTTTCGCGCCGGATATCCTTCCCAGTCCTCGGGCATCAGGATCCGCCGCAGATCCGGATGGCCGTCGAAATGGATGCCGAACAGATCGTAGACCTCGCGCTCGCCCCAGTTCATCGCGGCCCACACGCCCGACAGGGTCGGCATGCGCGGGTCGCTTCCCGGCACCCGAATCTTCAGCCGCAGCCGCTTGGGCGCGTCGCCCAGTCCCGGCAGCCCCAGCGACGCGAGCAGCACGAGCACTTCGAAGCGCGGCTCGCGCGGCAGGTAGTCCACCGCCGTGATGTCGCAGGCCAGCACGAAGCGCAGCTCCGGCCGATCGCGCAGCGCGACGCAGACCGTCGGCGCAAGCTCGCGCGCGATCGCGAGCGTCGGCATGCCGTCGGCCGCGTGAACCGGCTCGACGGCCCCCTCCGGCGCGACGCCGCGCAGCGCGTCCGCGATCTGCTGACTATCCATGTCTATCCAGTGATGACGCGCGGCCCGGGCACGCGCGAGGACTCGCTCGACAGCTCGTACAGCGCCTGCTGATCGATCTTCCGCTGCAGCTGGACGATGCCGTAGATGAGCGACTCGGGGCGCGGCGGGCAGCCCGGCACGAAGACGTCGACGGGGACGATCTGATCCACGCCCTGAACGAGGGCGTAGTTGTCGAACACGCCGCCGACCGACGCGCAGGCGCCCATCGAGATCACGTACTTGGGCTCCGGCATCTGGTCGTAGATGCGGCGCAGGACGGGCGCCATCTTCCGCGAGAGGCGGCCGGCGACGATCATCAGATCCGACTGCCGCGGCGAGCCGCGGAAGACCTCCGCGCCGAAGCGCGCGATGTCGTAGCGCGACGTGCTCATCGCCATCATCTCGATCGCGCAGCACGCCAGGCCGAACGTCACGGGCCAGATGGACGAGCGCCTCGCCCACTGCACCATCTTCGTGACCGTCGTCGTCAGGACGGGAATCTCGATGTCAGACATGGTTCGTCACCGGTGATCCTCGTGCCCCCAGTTGAAGACGCCCTTGCGCCAGACGTAGACGTAGCCGGCGAGCAGGATCGCGAAGAACACGATCAACTGGAAGAAGCCCACCCAGCGCAGCTCGCGGACGGCCATCGCCCACGGATAGAGAAACGCGATCTCGATGTCGAACAGGAGGAAGATCATCGCCACGAGATAGAACTTGACGGGGTGGCGCTCGCGGGCGTCGCCGACCGGCGGCATGCCGCATTCGTAGGGCGCGAGCTTCTCCGGCGTGGGGCGACTGGGGCCGACGAGCATGCCGAGGCCGATGTTGAATACGGCGAATCCGGCGCCCATGCCGATCATAATGAGGATAGGAATCCAGCCGTGCATCAATCGCTGCTCACTCGCATGGGCGCTTGTGAATCTTTTCTCAACCGTTCAACCCCGCATGCTATCACAATGGGTTCGTGCGGCTCGCGTGGTTCAGTCCGTTTCCGCCCGTCCGGACGGGCGTGGCGCAGTGCAGCGCCGAGCTCGTGGATGTGCTGCGCCGGCGCGGGTGGACGATCGACGCGTATCCGGAAGCCGGAGCGCACGATTTCCCGTGGCGCCATCAGCGGCAGCCGTACGACCTGATCGTCTACCAGTTCGGCAATTCATCGCACCACGACTACGAATGGCCGTACGCCCTCCGCTATCCGGGGATGACGGTCCTGCACGACACGCGCCTGCACCACGCCCGCGCGGCTCTGCTGCTCCGCGAGAAGCGCGTGCCCGACTACCGCGACGAGTTCCACTGGAATCATCCGGGCGTTCCGGACGGCGCGGCCGAACTGGCCGTCGCCGGCTTCGACAGCCGGTTGTATTACGAGTGGCCGATGGTCAGGGCGCTCGTCGCGGCATCCCGGCTCGTGGCCGTGCACGGCGACGGAGCGCTGGAGGAGTTGCGCGACGCGGTGTCCGGAACGATCGTCCGATCCATACGCCTCGGCCACGGCGAGGCCGTGGCGCCGGAGCGGGCACGCGCCGCGCGCGCCCGGGTTCGTGCGCGATACGGGATCGCCGATGGGGACGTCCTGTTCGGCTGTTTCGGCGGCCTGACCTCGGAGAAGCGCATTCCACAGATCCTGCAGGCGCTGCGGGCGATCCTGCCCTACGCGCCCGGCGCGCGGCTGCTTCTCGCTGGCGCGCCCGCGGCGCACTATTCGGCCGCGGCGGACATCTCGGCGCTCGGGCTCGCCGATCGCGTCACATCGACGGGTTATCTCGAACGCGAAGAGGACCTGACCGATCATCTGGCGGCGTGCGACGCCAGCCTGAACCTGCGGTGGCCCACGGCGCGCGAGACGTCAGGGCCCTGGCTGCGCGCGCTCGCCGCCGGCCGCGCGACGATCGTGCTGGATCTCGCGCATCTGGCGGACGTCCCGTCGCTCGATCCGCGCACATGGACGATGAACACGCAACTCCCACCTCCCAACTCCCAAGGTCCCGTCTGCGTCGCGATCGACGTTCTCGACGAAGATCATTCGCTGCGGCTCGCGATGCGCCGCCTGGCGACCGACGCGGCGCTGCGCGGCGAGCTCGGCCGGGCCGCCCGCGAGTGGTGGGCCCGGGAACATACCCTCGACGCCATGGCCGACGATTACGAGCGCGCCATGCAGGAAGCCGCGGGACGCCCGGCCCCCCGGGTCGAGCTGCCCGCGCACATGCGCGATGCGGGCGATCGCCGGCTGCGCGATCTGCTGCGGCCGTTCGATGTTGAGGTAGGATTTTGACGATCTCGCTGAACGGCGAGCCGTTCACCGCCGAGGGTCCTCTCACGATCGCGGATCTGCTGGCGAAGCTCGAGATCGATGCCGCGCGCGTGGCCATCGAACGCAACTTCGTCGTGGTCAAGCGCGACACGTACTCGACGACACCCGTGGCCGACGGCGATCAGATAGAAATCGTGAACTTCGTCGGCGGAGGCTCAGGAAACATGGATTCTCTCGTCATTGCAGGCCGCGAGTTTCACTCGCGGCTGATCGTCGGCACCGGGAAGTATCCGACACACCAGATCATGGTGTCGGCGCACGACGCGTCGGGGACCGAGATCGTCACCGTCGCCGTGCGTCGCGTGAATCTGACCGATCGTACCCGGGAATCCCTGCTCGACTTCATCGACCCGAAGCGCTATTTCATCCTGCCGAATACCGCCGCGTGCTACTCCGCGCAGGACGCGATCCGGACGGCGAGGCTCGGACGCGAGGTCGGGCTCTCGCATTGGGTGAAGCTGGAAGTCATCGGCGACGAGAAGACGCTGTATCCCGACAACGAAGCGCTGCTCGAGGCCACGCGCATCCTCGTCAAGGACGGCTTCGTCGTCCTTCCCTATACGAACGACGATCCCGTGATGTGCCGCAAGCTCGAAGACGCGGGCGCGGCGGCGGTCATGCCGCTCGGCGCGCCGATCGGATCGGGCCTCGGGATCCAGAACCCGAACAACATCCGCATCATCAAGGAACAGGCGCGCGTGCCGGTGATCGTCGACGCGGGCGTCGGGACGGCGTCCGACGCGACGTTCGCGATGGAGCTTGGAGCCGACGCCGTGCTGATGAACACCGCGATCGCGCTCGCCGACGATCCGGTCGCGATGGCGCGCGCCATGAAGCTCGGCGTCGAGGCCGGCCGTCTCGCGTACCGCGCCGGCCGCATTCCACGCAAGGCCTACGCGTCGGCGAGCAGCCCGATCGACGGAACGATCGCGGCGCACGCGCGCGCGTGAGGCGCTGAGTTATACTCGGGCAACGTGCTTAAGGGCGTCGCCTGCGCGACACTGTTCGGGTTCGTCAGCGCCAGTACCGGCCACGCCGCCCAGCGGACCCATCCCGTTCCCGCTCCCGCGCCGAAACACGAGATGGCGGTCCCCTTCGCGCCGGGTGAAACGCTGGCCTACGACGTCTCCTGGTCGACATTTGTGACCGCCGGCACCGCCACGATCCACGTCGTCGAGAAAAAGCCGTCTTACGGCTCGGTCGCGTACTACATCGTCGCGGAGGGCCGCCCGACGTCGCTCGTGTCGAAGATCTATTCCCTCTATTACAAGGTCGACACGCTGCTCGACACCTTCTCGCTGCTGCCGCAGCGCGGATCCGTGTACAGCGAAGAGGGGAAGCGGCACCGGATGAAGACCACGCTGTTCGATCACTCCAAGCGCCGCGCGGAATACCAGGTCGAGACGCGGACGATGGTGAAGAAGACGGTGGCGATTTCCGCGGTGGCGCAGGATCCGCTCGGCGCGTTGTTCGTGCTGCGGTCGATTCCGCTGAAACAAGGGGAAAAGATCACGATGCCGATCTGCGACGGCGGCATGAGCTACAAGATCCTCGTGCAGGCCGGCGCGATCGAAAGCGTGAACACGGCCGCGGGCGTCGTGGCGGCGCAGCAGTTGACGGTGACGCCGCCGGCCGAGGCGGGCGCGCGCACGCTGTCGCTCTGGCTGTCGACCGATGCCGCGCACGTGCCGGTGAAAATGTCCGCGCAGCTTCCCGTCGGGGCCTTCGTCCTGACGATCGCATCGCACAGGTGACGCCCGAGCACGAACCGCTCGACGCGACGCTGCTCCGCTTGAAGCGGGAGCGCGACGAAGCCGACCGCCGGTACAATGATGCGCTGACCGCCCTCGATCGGGTGGTCGTCAGGCCGCCGACCCTGCCTCACCCGCCGCCGGTCTACGACGAACACCAGGTCACGCCGCTCAATCAAACGTGCGACGTTCTCGTGGCGCCGCCGGCTGCCGGCGGACTCAAGGGACGACTCGCGGCATTCGTATGGCGCATCGTCGCGCCGACGCTGCAGAAACAGGCGGCGTTCAATTCCGTGGTGGTCGATCACGTCAACCGCAACGTCGCGGTGCACCGCGCCACGCACGACGTCTTTGCGGGACTGTCGGCGGCGGTTCAGGGGCACGTCGAGGATCTGCTGGCGTTCCGGGCCCGGCTGATGCTCTATCTGCAGCAGATTACGCCGTTCGTCGACACGAAGGACCGCGACGTCGGCGGCACATCGCTCGTCGTCAACGCCGGCGTGAACGCGCTCGCCGACGAACTGGCGAAGCGGCAGGAATCGATGGCGGCCCGCGAGCGGCGTTTCGAGGCGCGCGTATCCGCGCTCACCGCGGCGCACGACGAGCTGCGCGCGCTCGTCGGCGTGTCGCAGCAGGCGGCGCTGTCTGTGAAGCGCGAGTTGGAGCGGCTCACGGCCAACGCCCAGCTCCCGACTCCCGATTCCCAACTTCCAACGCCCAAGGCGAACGGGGCTTTCGCGCCGGCGCTGGACGCCTACAAGTACGTCGGCTTCGAGGACCAGTTCCGCGGGTCGCGGGAAGTGATCCGGCAGCGCCTGGAAAGCTACCTGCCGTACTTCCAGGGTGCGTCGGACGTGCTGGATGTGGGCTGCGGCCGGGGAGAGTTCCTGGAACTGCTGAACGCGCGCGGCGTTTCCGCGCGGGGACTGGATCTCAACCATGAAATGGTCGAAGTGTGCCGCGCCCGAGGACTGAACGTCGTGGAGGCGGATGTGGTCACGTTCCTCGACGGCGTGGCCGACGCGTCGCTGGGCGGGCTCTTTGCCGCGCAGGTCGTCGAGCACCTGCAGCCGGGATACCTCCTCAGCTTCCTGGAGCTGGCCCATCACAAGCTGCGTCCGGGCGCGCCGATCGTGCTCGAGACGCTGAATCCGGCCTGCTGGCTCGCGTTCTTCGAGAGCTTCATCCGCGACATCACGCACGTCTGGCCGCTGCACCCGGAGACGCTCCGGTATCTCGTCCTCGCCAGCGGCTTCACCTCGGCGCGCATCGAGTACCGATCGCCGGTGCCGCCGCAGGACAAGCTGCAGCCGGCCGCCGGCGCGGACGCCTCGTCGGCGGATCTCGTCGAGGCGTTCAATGCGAACGTCGAGAAGCTGAACGCGCGGATGTTCACCTTCCTGGACTACGCGATCGTGGGCACGAACGCCTGACGGCCGCCATGCCGCTGTTCAGCAGGATCGGCCGCGGCCTCTCCGCCAAGCTGACGCGGATTACGCTCGACCGATTCATCGCCGCGCACGCCACGGATCGGCCGACGCTCGACATCGGCGCGCAGAACGGCCCGTACGCCGCGCTCTTTCCGCGGCGCGTCGGGCTCGACATCCGCGCCGGCGCCGGGGTTCGCATCATCGGCGATGCGCAGGCGCTGGGCGTGCGCGACGCCGCCTTCGACGTCGTGCTCTGCACGGAGGTGCTGGAGCATCTCCGTGAGCCGCAGCAGGCGATCGACGAGATGTTTCGCGTCCTCAAACCCGGCGGCCGGCTGCTGCTGACCACGCGCTTCCTTTTTCCGATCCACGACGCGCCCGACGATTACTTCCGCTACACCAAGTACGGACTGCGCTATCTGCTGCGCCGGTTCGACGTCCTGGAGCTGCAGGAGGAGACCGACGCCGTCGGCACGCTCGCCGTCCTTCTCCAGCGGATCGGCATGCAGGCGCAGACGCTGCGATGGACGCCGCTACGCGCGATCTGGCTCGTCGCGGCGCAGGCGGCGCGGCCCTTCGCCTTTCTCGTCACGGCCGAATACGGCGACAGCCGGCGGATGACGCCGGAACACGGGATCATGACGAGCGGCTACCACGTGGCGTGCCGGAAGCCGCCGGCGACGTGACTATAATCCCGCCGAGGCCGCACACCATGCTCTCGCTGGTGATTCCGGTGTACCGGAACGAAGAGAATCTGCCGCGCCTGTTTCGCGAGCTCGAACAGTTCGCCAGCCGGCTTGCCGGCGGCCTGGAGATCGTGTTCGTCGTCGACGGCTCGCCCGACGCGTCGCTGCAAATCCTGCAGGAGCAGCTTCCCTCGTGGCGCCTTCCCGCGCAATTGATCGAGCTCAGTCGCAACTTCGGATCGTTCGCGGCCATCGCCGCAGGCCTGCGGCACGCGCGCGGCGAGTACCTGGCGGTGATTTCGGCCGACCTGCAGGAGCCGCTCGATCTCATCCTGGAGTTTCAGCGCAGATTGGCCGCCGGCGACGCGGACACCGTCTTCGGTTATCGCACGCGGCGTGTGGATCCGTGGGGCTCGCATTTGTTGTCGGAGGCCTTCTGGCGGCTGTATCGGCGGTTCGTCGTTCCGGACATGCCCAGAGGGGGCATCGATGTGTTCGGCTGCACGCGGAACGTGCGCGATCGTCTCCTGGAACTGAGAGAGGTGAATACCAACCTGATCGCGCTGCTGTTCTGGCTCGGCTTCCGCCGATCGTTCGTCCCCTACGAACGGTTGGCCAGACTCGAAGGACGGAGCGCGTGGACGTTCGGGCGAAAGCTCCGCTACGCGCTCGACAGCGTGTTCGCGTTCAGCGACCTGCCGATAAGGGCCCTTCTGCTGCTGGGCGCAGCGGGGACGGCGCTCGCGCTCGTCGCGGGCATTACCGTCTTCGTCGCATGGTTCGCCGGAAGGGTGCCGGTGCTCGGCTATACGCCCCTGATGCTGGTGATCACGTTCTTTGGAGGGCTGACCGCGCTCGGGCTCGGCATCACCGGACAGTACCTATGGCTGGCGCTTCAGAACGCGCGCGGCCGGCCGAACTTCGTCGTCAAGTCCGCTTCGACGTTCGATCGCGCAAGCTGACGAATTCGGCATAGTCGCGGATGTAGTCGGCCGGATCGTAGGGATCGGAGGCGAGGACGAGCAGGAGCGCGTCGGCGGAATACTTGTATTGCACCGCCCAGATCATCGGCGGCACGTAGAGACCGAGATCCGGCGCGTCGAGGACAATGTCCTCGCTCTCGCGGCCATCGTCCACGACGACGCTGACGGACCCTCGCGCGCACACCAGAAACTGACTGCACGTGCGATGCGCGTGCTCCCCGCGCACGTCCTTGCCAGGCACGTCGAAGACCATGAAATAGCGGGCGGGCGTGAAGGGAATTTGCGCGGGCGCCTCCCCCGCCGTCAGCGTCCCGCGGAGATCCTCGACCAGCACGAGCCGATGCAGCGTCACTCCGGCAACCGCCGTCGCGATGATCTCGCCCGGCACCGACGGCTGGGCGGCCGATGGGCGGGTGGACCGCCGCGTCGCGTCGACGTAGCCGACGATGCGGGCGGGGTTGCCCGAGACCAGGGCGCGCTCCGGCACGTCGCGCGTCACGACGGACCCGGCCCCCACCATCGCGCGCGCGCCGATCCGCAGGCCCGGAAGAATCGAGGCCCCGCCTCCAATCGATGCGCCATCGCCGATGAAGGTCTGCAGCACCGCGTCCTGGTATCGCTTGCTCTTGGGGTGCTTGTCGTTGGAGAACGTCACGTTCGGTCCGATGAACACATCGTTGCCCACGCGGATGCCGTCCCACAGTTGAACGCCGCATTTGACGGTCACGCGGTCGCCAATCACCACGTCGTTCTCGACGAAGACGTGGTCGCAGATGTTGCAGTCGCGGCCGATGCGCGCGCCCGGGAGCACGTGCGCGAACGCCCACACGCGCGTGTTCTCGCCGATGGCCGCGCTCTCGCAGAGCGCCTGTGGATGCACGAACGACATGGGTGGCTCGATCCTAATCGCAATGCGCGCTCCGGGCAATGACGCGTGAGATACTGATGCCGACCGATGCGCTTCCTGCGAGCCGCGATGCTGGCCGCGGCAATCCTCGCTCTGCTCGTGCGGTGCCTGTCGATCGCCGAGCCGCTCGGGATCGATCAAAGCCTGTGGGCGTCGGCTGTCAGAGGCCTGGCGCGCGGCCAGCGGCTCTATCGCGACGTCTGGGAGCAGCGTCCGCCCGGCATCTACTGGATCTATCTGACAGGCTTCCGGATCTTCGGCTGGACGCCGGCGGCGATCGCCTGGCTCGATATCCTCGCCTCGTCGGCGACGACCGCGCTCCTCTATGCCATCGGACGGAAGCTCGCCACGCCGATCGCCGGCGCATGCGCCGCGGCGCTCTATGCGGTCCTCACCATGCCCGCCTGGCTGTACGGCCATGGAGGATTCCTCGAACGGAGCGTGTGCGAGACGTTCATCGTCGTGAGCGTCGGCCTGAGTGCGTGGTGCGCCGTCGGTTTCCGGGAGCGGGCGTCGGCGACCTCAGCCTTCGCGCTGGGGGTGTTCGCCGGCGCGGCCGTAGTGTTCAAACCCAACGCGGGCTTGTACTTTCCCGCGCTGCTCGTCTGGATGTCTCTCTACCGGCGTGATTCGCCGGGATCGGGCCGCCGCTTCGTCCAGCCGCTCGCGTGGGCCGCTGCCGGCGCGGCCGTGGTGCCGGCCGCCGCCTTCCTGTGGCTGTGGCGTCTCGGACTTCTCCACGACGCGCGCGTCGCCGTGATCGACTTCAACCGCTTTTATGTGTCCCAGGGGTTCTCGGTTGGCGGCTACGCGCTGGATTTCTCGAAATCGATCTGGCTTCGGATCAAGACGGATCCGCTCTGGTTTGGAGCGGCCGTCGCGACGGTCGTGGCCGCGTGGGATGTGACACGGCGGCGGAGACTGCCGCCGCTGGCCGGGCTCGCGATCGCGTGGGGCGCCGCCGGCGCGCTGGTCATGATCGTCAACGGGGCGCGGCTTTTCAACAGCTACTTCATGCAGGTGTTTCCGCCGCTCGCGCTGATCACGGCGTGGCTGGTGACAGAGGGGGGCGACGAGTCGGCGATCCGGCGCGCTATCGGAGTCGCGACGGCCGCGCTGATGGCGGTACTGATGCTGACCCGTCAGTATCCGGCTCGAGTGCTCGAGTGGGCTCGGGCGGACGCGGCGGCGCTGCGCGGATCCATGGACCGCATGACGTATCTCGACCGATTCGGCGGGTACGGAAACGCGCGCGGATACTCGGCCAGGGCCAACGAGGAGCTGGCGGATTACGTCCGCGCCCACACGGCGCCGGACGAACGGATTTTCCTGTTCGGCATCAGCGGGGCGGGTGTCTATTTCGGCGCGGATCGCCTGACGGCGCATCGGTTCCTCCGCGCGAATTTCTTCGTCGCGACCGATTTTCCGGATCCGAGCTTCCGTCTTCCGCGGGTGGTCGCCGATCTTGCCGAGCGACGGCCGAGATACCTGATCTTCGAGCGGCTGAATTCTCTGTCCGAGATGGGCCGCGCCGTAGATCGTCTCCCTGATGACCCCGACGTCGCGCGGCTGTTGACCGCCTACGGCCGCGAGGCGCAGATCGAAGACTTCACGCTCTATCGACGGCTCGATTGACGCCGCCAGACGGAGAACATCGCGGTCTCGTGATCCATCACATAGCCGGCGTCGAGCCACGATCGCAGCGGGGCATTGTTCATGAAGAAGTCGCGCGAATGCCACTCCTCTTTCTGGAGCGCCACGACGGCCGGCGGACGCCGCTTCAGATCGCTCAGCAGGCCGGCCGATCCGTAATCCGGCCGATCGGCCGCGAACTCAATCAGCACGGGACGGCTCCAGAAGAAGCGGGAGGAACTGCGGCGCTCGCTTTTCCAGCAGACGCTTCCACCCGAGAATCCGAACACGAAAACCGGATCGCCGGGATCGGTGGCCGCCCGGACGTACCGGACCAGCCGGTCGATCTCGAGGGCGTCGAATTTCTGCCCCGTGAATCGGCTCAAGTAGGCCTCTCGATCGATCCGGCCGCGAACGTATTGCAGATCGTAGCGGAGGTTGTCGACGAGGCCGGGCAGAGAGCCGAGCCGCATTCCCCGGACCGGCGAGTCGGATCCCACTCGCCAGAATCCGGCGGCGAGCAGCGCGGCAACCGCCCATCGCAGCCACGCGCGCGACGTCGCCAGGGTTGCGAGCCCTGCGCTGGCCGCGAGCGCCAGGGCCGGAGCCGCCTGCACGAAGTAGTTCGGCAGATCGCGCCGGCCGTTGATCCCGATCGAGATCACCGCGGCCGCCAGCCATGTCAGCGCCACGAGTGCGGCCGCGCTCGAGCGCGCACGGGCAGCGAGCAGCAACGTTCCGATCGCGCCCAGGAACCAGAGCATGTCCACTCGCGCCCGCGCCATCGGGAAACTGAAGAGGTAAAGGAGGGCGCCGGTCCGGCTCTGATATGTCTCGTTCGAGTACCGGAGGTTGTAATCGATCGTGGCGAGGCGCAGGTCGGTGAGCGCGCCGTGGATCGCGAAGTAGGTGAGGACGACGGCCGCCACGATCCCGAACCCGAGTCCGATCCAGCCCAGCTCGCGGAGGATGCCGCCGCCGCGGTTATCTGGGTCTTCGCGCCATACCCACGCTGCAGCCGCGACCGGCAGCACGTACGCCGCCGAGTACTTCAGCCAGAACGCTGCGGCGAGCGCGAGTCCCGCCGACACGAGTTGCCGGCGCCGCCTGACGGGAGAGGCCAAGAGCGTCAGGCTGCCCGTGACCGCGAGGGCGATGAACGGCTCGCATTGGCCGCGCACGTAGACGCCGCTCATCCGCTGAAGGTACGGATCGCCGAAGAGCAGGAAGACGGCCGCCGCGCCGAAACCGACGGCTTCGGAATAGCGGCGCCGCCCCAGCACGACGAGCAGGCAGGCGGTGGCCGCCGCCGCCGCGAGGTCGGCGCCGGGGACCATCGATTCATGCGGCCAGACTCGCCACAGCAGCGCGTACAGGGCGCCGATTCCCGGGGGTTTCTGGTCCCACATGTCCCGGTACATGACCTCGCCCGCGACGATCCGCTGCCCCGCGTAGCCATACAACCCTTGATCGCCGCCGGCGGGCTGCACGAGAGAGGGAAGGCGCAGCGCGACGAGAACCAGAAGGAGAATGACGAGCGCGGCGCGCCTCATGTCCCAGAGTGTACGTGAGATAATTCATTCGCACCCTGCATGCAAGAAACCCTATGCCGCTTCGAGTTTCACTGTTCCTGATTCTTGTGTGCGCCGCGATGCCCGCCGGCGCGGTCGTGCCGCAGACCCAGACGCCGCCGGCCGGCGAAGCCGCGCTCCTCGCCGACGGCTGGTCGCGTCTGGCCAAGGGGGATCTGACAGGCGCGGCGCAAGCCGCGCAGGGAGCCGTGGCGCGGGATCCGCGCAGCACGGCTGCGCTCGTCCTCGCGGTCGACGTCGATCTCGCGCGCGGCGGCGCGACGACCGCGCTCGACACCTACGAACGATGGCTGGCCGGCCGACGGCTCGACGAAGCGCACGTTCTGCGGCGCATCGCGCGCGCCCTCCTAACGGAAGCCAGCGCGAGACAGCAGCCGAACGTGACGGCGCGGCTGGAAGCGCTTCGGGCGCTCGCCGCCGACGGCGATGCCGGCGCGCAGGCCGCCCTCGAGAGCGCTGCGTTCTCGGGAGCCTTCGGCGAGACGCGCGCCCTGGCGATGATCGGCAACGAACGCGCCGTCAAGAACCTCGTCGCCCAGCTCGAGACCGCCGTCGACAAGATGCCCATCATCGACGCGCTCGGGAACAGCGGCAGCAAGCTGGCCGTGGGTCCCCTGATCGGCGTGCTCTCGGACCCGAAAGATATCCATCGCGGAGCGGCCGCGGACGCCCTGGGGCGTCTCGGCGCGGTCGAAGCGATCCCGCAGTTGCGCGCACTGCTGAAAGACCCATTTTTTCCGGTGAAGCTCAAAGCGGCCGGCGCCCTGTTTCGCCTGAATGATTCGAGCGGCCTTGCCCTGCTCACCGAGCTCACACAGAGCGAGCACGCGGGCGTTCGGATTGCCGCGGCCAGGGAGCTGGCCTCGCAGCCGGACGCGACGTGGCAGGCGCTGGTGCGGAACCTGACGACCGACCCAGATCCGGTCGTCCGGCTGGATGCCGCGAGGCTGATCGCCCCTTACGATCAGCCCCTCGCCAAACAGGTCATCGAGGGCCTGCTGCAGGACCAGAACCTGGCCGTCCGGGAGGCGGCCTCTGGGGTGCTCGTCGACCGCGTCGCGGCCGATTTCCCCACGCTCCGGCGCCTTCTCCGGAGCGCGGACGTCCTCGTCCGCGTCAAGGCGGCCACGCGTATGCTCGAGCTGACCCGCTGAGCTCGCATTGAGTCTTGATTAACCGCCGCTGAGCCGGTAGGATATCGGTCACCGGTTCCCCCTATCGTCGGTCTGCCCAGCGGCCGATACAGCGCACAAACAGAACTGTCCACCCTGCGAGGAAGTCGGGTACACCTATGAACTTGCGCACATTAGCGCCCGGGCCGCGAACCGTGATGGTCCTGGCCACGGCCGTTATCACCTTCGCGTCGGCACCAGCCTTTGCCCAATTGAGCCGCGTCGGCGACACGATCCTCACGCTGGGGGGAAGCGGGGCTCGCACCACCGTCGACACCGCCTATGACCCGGTCAACGACGTCTACCTGACGGTCACCGGATCCGGTCCCGTGCTGGGCGTCTTCCTCAATTCGTCGAACTCGGCGGTCACGTCGGCCTTCACGATTTACGACGGTTCGGCCGGTTTCGGTCACTTCCCACGGGTGCGCTACAGCTCCGGCGTCAGCAACGGCATCGGCGGCTCGGGCGGATTCCTCGTCACGTGGGACAACGGCGTCCAGAGCGGATTCAATTCGATCCAGAGTCGAATCGTTGCTTACGCCGGCGGCGCGCCGCGAGTCGTGTCCGCAGTCCGGCAGCTTTCCAACGTGATCGGCGGCGCCGCCGATTTCCCGGATAGCACCTTCATGGAGAATCGGTCGTCAATCGCCTATTCGTCCAGCAGCGGACGGTTCCTGGTCGCGTGGACGACCGAGGCCTTCGGGATTCAGGGCCGCCTCGTGGCGACGGACGGCTCCCCTGTCGGCTCCGTGATCACATTCGAGACCGGCATGAGCCGCGATCCCGCGCTCGCGTGGAATCCCGCCTCCAACGAATTCGGGATGGCGAACAGCGGTTTCAACGGCGTGCCCTACGCGCAGTTCCGCCGTGTCCGTCCCTCGGACGGCGCCGCATTCGGGCGGAGTACCTTTGGCTTCGACGCGTACGGCACGTTCGCGACGGGGATCGACGTGAATTCCGCCAACCAATACGTGATGACATGGGCGGGGCACCCCCCGAGCACGTATTCCGCGATGTTCGATGCGAGCGGCAACCCCCTCACCTCGCCGACCTTCGTCTCGGGCACGCTTGGCGGCGATCTTTCGATGGGCCTCGCGTATAACCCGGTCAGCAACAGCTTCCTGACCGTGAGCTCGAGCTGGGCGTCGTATGACATCGGCGGCGTCGAGTTGAACAGCAGCGGCTCGCCGAAGACGAGCGACACGATCGTGACGTCGGGCGCCTCCTCGGCCCGTCCGTCGTACTACCCCCTGGTCTCATCGCGTACGAGCGCGAGCCACTGGAACGTGGTCCATTCCCGCGGGTTCCTCGACGCGCGCAACCAGATCGTCACAACCGGTGGCGCCGGTGGCGGCGGTGGCGGGTCGACACCTCCCCCGACGACCAGCACCGGCTGCACGGGAACGGATCCCTTCGCGTCGATCGGCGGCGGCACGTGCGTGAACGGCGGCTGGGTCCCGGGCGGGTCTACGACGACGACGACGACGACAACGACATCGCCTCCGCCCCCGACCACGACGACCACCACGAGCACCGGCTGCTCGACCCCGGATCCATTCACGGCAATCGGCGGGGGGACCTGCGTGAATGGCGGCTGGATCCCCGGTCGGTCTACAACCACCTCGTCCGGATCGACGACGACGACCACCACCACGACAACCACGACGACCTCGTCCGCCACCTGCAGCGGTTCGGACCCGTTTGCCGCGATCGGCGGCGGCCACTGCGTCAACGGCGGGTGGGTGCCGGGCGCGGCGCCATCGACGTCGTCCGGCTCGTGCAGCGGATCCGATCCGTTCGCCTCGATCGGCGGCGGCATCTGCGTGAATGGCGGCTGGGTGCCGGCGTCCAGCGGCTGCATCGGTCCCGATCCGTTCACATCGATCGGGGGCGGGGTCTGCGTCAGCGGCGGCTGGGTGCCAAAACGCTAAGTCCGCGATACGATCGATGGGCCGCGCTCCCGGCGGGGCGCGGCCCTCGTTTGTACGCCGTGTCGCTTTCCGCACGACCTTCTCGCTCGCATCGTTCGGCCTGCCGGTCCGTCTCCAAGTAAGATCGGAACCCTCGAGCGGCCGCTCACGTGCTGACACGCGTCAAGAGTCTCTTCCGGAACGTCGTCATCTACGGCATGGGCGACGTCGCCACGTCGGTCGTCAGCCTGCTGCTGCTGCCGATCTTCACCCGCTATCTGACGCCCGCCGACTATGGCGTCATCACGATCCTGCTGACGATCGAAGCGATCACGAAGGTCATGTTCCGCTGGGGCGTCGACACAGCCTTCATGCGGTTGTACTACGACTGCCACGATCGGCGAGCGCAGCAGCGGCTGGCCAGCACGATCTTCTACTTCCTCTTCCTGGTAAATGGTGGACTGGTTGCGGCCGCCGTGATGTGGGCCGGATGGCTCAGCGACACACTGTTTCATACGAGAGCCCACGCCCTGCTCATCCAGTTGACGCTCGCGAACACGTTTGTCGCGGGGTTCTTCTTCATCCCGTTTCAGGTGCTGCGCATCGGCGAACGATCCGGCCAGTTCGTCGCGCTGTCCTTCACGCGCTCGGCGGGCACCATCGTCGCGCGGCTGCTACTCGTCATCGGCGCACGCATGGGCGTGCTGGGAATCGTGACGGCGGACGTCGCGGTAACGGCAATTCTGACGGCGATCCTGAGCCAGTGGTATGCGCCGCTGCTTCGCCCGGTTTTCTCGGTCAGCGTTCTGCGTGAGGCGCTTGGCTTCGGCCTGCCGCGCGTACCCCACAGCGTCGCCCAGCAGATCATCGGCTTCGCCGACCGATATTTCCTCAACGCCTACGGGACGCTTCGCGACGTCGGGCTGTTTTCGATTGGAGCGAGCTTCGGACTCGCGCTCAAGTTTTTCCTGAGCGCGTTCGAGTCCGCGTGGACGCCGTTTTTCCTGGGACTCATGCGCGAGCCGGACGCCACCCGGGTCTACAGCACCGTGTCGACGTACGTGCTGGCGCTGCTGGTCCTTCTCGTCGCGGGCGTTTGCGCGACGGCGCCGGCAGTCGTCCGGCTCTTCACCACCGCGCAGTTTCACTCGGCCGCGGCCGTCACGCCGTGGATCGCCCTCGGCGTGATGTTCCAGGGGATCTATCTCGTCGGCTCGATCGGGCTCGTCATCACGAAGCGGACGAAGGTCTATCCTCTGTCCACCGGAGCCGCGGCCGCCGCGAGCGTCCTGGCGAATGT
Source organism: Vicinamibacterales bacterium (assembly GCA_035495955.1). Classification (GTDB taxonomy): domain Bacteria; phylum Acidobacteriota; class Vicinamibacteria; order Vicinamibacterales; family 2-12-FULL-66-21; genus JAICSD01. The sequence continues at coordinate 39,939 of DATJFE010000078.1, forward strand.
GCTGCTGATCCCCCGCTATGGAATCATGGGAGCCGCGTGGGCCAACACCATCGCGTACGCCACGCTCGCAACGGGCACGGTCGGCGTGTCATGGTACGTCTATCCGATTCCGTATGAGTGGGCGCGACTGCTGCGCGTCGGCATCGCCGGCGCCGTCAGCTACGTAATCGTCAGCGGCACCGTCCCGAGAAACCTGCCGCCTGTGGCAGGCATCCTGCTCTCGACGATGGCGACGACGCTGATGTACTTGATGATGCTGTCGGTCAGCGGATTCTTCCACCCCGGAGAAATGCGGGTACTTCGCGATCTTCGAAGCCGCGCGCTGCAGCGCAAGAGGACGCCCGTGCTGCGCGCCGAGGCCACGCCGGTCGAAATGGCGGGCGACATCGTCGACACGCCCGCCGAACCTCCATCGGCCGGGCCCGATATCGAACCCGCGACAGGTATGGCTCCAACGGTCAGTCCAGGTTCCCGATCCCCGCGTCGCTGACGGACCAGCCTTCGTTGCGGGCCCGCGTCGTCTTCCAGAGCCGGCGCAGCACGGCCGCCAGCCGGCGCCGGCCCGGAAACGAGCCGAGGGGACCACCTTTCGCCTGCCGCGCTCCGAGACGCCGTTCTATCGTCTGACGTTCGTCGAGCGAGAAGACGCCGCCCGCATCCCGCGCGATCGCAATCGCGTAGTCATAGTAGCCATAGAGCAGCGCGACGGAAATCGCTCTGAGCACTTTGCTCTTCCGCGCGTCCGCCGGAAGCATGCCCAGGGCGGTCTGCAGCGCCGGTATGGCTTTCAGATAGAGCGCGTCGGCCCAGATGATCTGTCCGTAGGGTCCGCCGGCGTCCCGGCCTGCCTCTCGCTTCCAGTAGCAGGGTCGTAGATCGAAGAGGAAGTAGCCAAGGCCGCGCATGTAGGTATCGACGTCCGCGAAGAGCGGCTGATTTCTGTAGATCGGGGTGAACTCGACCTCCACCTCGGCGCCGACGGCCAGGGCCCCAAGTGCGCGGGCCGCGCCTTCGAGGACGAACAACTCACTCCCTTGTGTGTCAGCCTTGATGAAATCGATATCGGTGAGACCGTGGGACTCCAGCAAATTGTCGAGCGTGTCGGCCTGGACTTCCCGGACGTCTGTTGTATTGAAGCGCTCCGCCTCGGGAAAGCCGTCGAGAAACGCCCGATTGGGCTCAAAAATCGAGCTGAGGCCGCGATCCTGCGCGATACGGAGCGAAATCGGCCCCGGCCGGTTGTGAAGCGCCGCATGAAAAAACACGCGGGAATCCTCGCGGCCCTTCGCCGTCTCGACGAGCCGCCGGTACTCGCGTTCATCCGGCTCGAAACCCAAGACGCGCAAGTGCCGCTCGGCGGCGGACCAGTTCCTCTTGAGGCCGCCGCGCGCGCCAACGTCGGCGAGCACCAGCGGATGCCGCACGTACTCCGCCTCGAAACGCTTGTCGACAAAAATATCGCCGGGGTCCTGTTTCATGGCAGCAACGTGAGTGTAATTCTAGCTGTTCTCCTCTGGAGGAGCGGGATTGGCACGCGTCTGGCGTAGGGGGTCTGACCCCAGAGTTGCTCCGATGCCAAACGCGAGAGAGGTCTCATGCCACTGACCCGAAGTCCGCTCCCGATTCGCGCTGTACTGTGGCTGTCGATCGTGATGGCGTGGGTGCCGCCCCGCCCGGCAACCGCGCAGGATTCCACCCATCTGCGGGCGACGGTACTCGTAAGCGGCCTTACGGCGCCCGTGGCGTTCGTGCAGGATCCAGTGCAGCCGAATGTTCAGTATGTCGTCGAACAGTTCGGACGCATTCGGGTGGTACAAGACGGCCACTTGCTGGCCGGCGACTTCATCGATCTCTCCGGCGCGATCGCAGCGGGCGGAGAGCAGGGACTGCTCGGGCTCGCGTTCGCGCCCGACTATGCGACGAGCCGCCGGTTCTTCGTGAATTTCACGAATCCATCCGGAAACACGGTTATTGCGCGGTTTCTCCGATCCGCGAGCGATCCGCTGCGCGCTGACGCCTCGTCGCGGTTCGACCTCCGGTGGCCGGACGGAAATCGATTCATCACTCAGCCATTCGCCAACCACAACGGCGGCGATCTGCTCTTTGGGAGCGACGGTTTCCTGTACGTCGGCATGGGTGACGGCGGCAGCGGGAACGATCCACTGAACTTCGCCCAGAATCCGATGAGCCTGCTTGGGAAGGTGTTACGCGTCGATGCCTCGGTTCCCGACAGCGACCCGAACGGCTACTCCGTGCCCTTCAACAACCCATTCGTCGGGAATGGCGCGTTCCTTCCGGAAATCTGGGCGCTCGGCCTGCGCAACCCGTTCCGCTTCACCGTGGACGCGATCGCGGAGGGAGGCAGCGGCGCGCTGGTCATCGGCGACGTCGGACAGAACTTGTGGGAAGAAGTCGACTTCGATCCATTCGGCCGCGGTGGACGTAATTACGGCTGGCGAAACCGCGAAGGGGCCCACGACAACGTGACAACCCTGCCGCCGGCGACGTTGCCGCTCATCGATCCGATCACTGAGTACTCACACGCGGATGGAAACGTGATCACCGGCGGCGTCGTGTACCGTGGCTCAGCCCTCGGCATCGGATTTTTCGGCCGCTACTTCTTCGCGGATTTTGGATCGGGCCGTCTGTGGTCGGTCTACCTGGTCCTCAACCCTGCAACGGGAGAGGCGGTGGCCAGCGGCAAGACGGAACACACGCTCGGCATGCCGATCGGCAACGTCAGCGCGTTTGGTGTGGACGCATCGTGCGAGGTGTACCTGGTGGACTACGGCGGCGGGCGTCTCCTGCGGATCGATCCCATTGCGGCGCCGGCGGGCTCCGGCTGCGCCACGCCGGATCCATTTCTCTCGCTCGGCGGCGGCGCGTGGGTCGACGGCGGATGGGCGCCCCTGGGTAGCCCGATGGCCGCGGGCGCCGGGCAGATCGAACCCGCCCCCACTGCAGCCACCAGCGGCACGGGAACGCCGCAAGCCACCGCGTGCGTGATTCCGATGCCCGGGTCGGATTGGATCTGCGTCAACGGCGGATGGGTTCCGCCGGGTTCTCCGCTCGCGGTCGACGGATCCAGCGGCACGGGCGGCTCTGTCACGTCAGGCGGCACGACGGGAAGCCCGGCATGCACGACGCCGATGCCGGGCGCGAACTGGGTGTGCGTCAACGGGGGATGGGTGCCGCCGGATTCTCCGCTGGTAGTCGGCAGCGGAAGCGGAAGCGGAGGGTCGCCCCCGCCACCGACCGCCTGCACGATTCCCGATCCATTCGTGGGGATTCCTGGTCTTGTCGGTGTTTGTGTGAACGGCGGCTGGGTTCCGAAAATCGCAGGCG
>DATJFE010000079.1:0-24908 GCA_035495955.1 Vicinamibacterales bacterium
CTGAGTACGCGGACCACGCGGATCCACAGGCCGCGGAGTACGCGGACCACGCGGATCCACAGGCCGCGGAGTACGCGGACCACGCGGATCACAGGCCGCGGAGTACGCGGACCACGCGGATCGCAGGCCGCGGAGTACGCGGACCACGCGGATCACAGGCCGCGGAGTACGCGGACCACGCGGATCACAGGCCGCGGAGTACGCGGACTACACGGATCACAGGCCGCAGGTCACGAGCCGTACAGCGCGCGCAGCAACTGAAGCTGGCGTCCGGCGGCGGCGCGGTACACGGCGTGGCTTTCCGGATCTGGATGGAACGTGCGGAGCAGCGACAACTCCTGCGCGGGCGGAGACACGCCGAGCTGCTCGAACGCGATGATGGCGGCGCCTCGACTCGTGAGCTCGGCCTCGCGCGGCAGGCCGATCGGACGTCCGAGGACGTCGGCCATGATTTGAGGCCAGACGCGCGACGCTGTCAGCGCGGTCCCCGTGGCGACGATGCGGGTGACGGCCGTGATGGGGGCGAGCTGTTCCAGAACGGCGAGGAACCTGAAGGCCACGGCTTCGAGTCCGGCGCGAAGGATCTCGGCCGCCGTCGTGGCAAGCCGCAGGCCGGAGATCGCCGCGCGCGCGTCGGGCAGGTAATCGGGACTGCGCTCTCCGGCGAAGAAGGGGAGCACGGTCAGATTGTGGGCGTCGGGCGGCATGCGCGCGAGCGCGGTCTCGAGGCGCGATCCGGGGTCGAGCGCAAGGGTCCGTCGCATCCAGTCGACGAGGTTGCCTCCGTTGCTGAGCGCGCCGCCGACGACGACGCGGCGCCCATCGAGCCAGTAGCGCCAGAGGCCGAACGGCACGTTCGGAGAAGCGGCCGTGGTCCAGAGCTGACGCAGCGCGCCCGAGGTCCCGATCATGAGGGCGGTGCGTCCTTCGGACGTGCAGCCGGCGCCGACGTCGTTGGCGGCGCCGTCGCCGGTCGGAGGAACCCAGCGCGCGCCGCGAAGCTGGGGCCAGCGCCGCGCGATCGCCGCGGACGGCTCCGCCCCGGCATCGTCCAGATCGACGACGCGGCTCAAACGATCCGGGTCGACGCCGCAGGCCTCGCACAGCTCGGCATCCCACTCGCCGGTGTCGTGGACGAAGAGGCCCGTCGCCGATGCCTGGGACAAGCTCTCCGCATGTCGACCGAGCCATCGCCGCTCGAGATAGGCGGGAAGAGACAGCCACGCACGGACGCGGCGGAACGTCTTGGCGTCCCGATCGCGGAACCAGCGCAGCCGCGGGGGCCAGTACGTCGAATGAAGCCGGCAGCCCGTGCGCGCGTGGATCGCCCGTTCGTCGAGCCGGCCGCGAAGCGCGTCGACTTCGCGGGCGCTCCGCGTGTCGGTCCATGGCAGCACGGCGGTCATCGCGCGGCCGTGCGCGTCGACGCCCATCAGGCTGTGCCAGAAGGCGGCGATCCCGACGGCATCGACCGGACCGGACTGGCCGTCGAGCGCGGCGTCGATCGCCCGCGCCACCGCGCGTTCGATCGCGCCCGCGGTGGCCTCGACGCTGCCGTCGCGGCCGGCGCGCCACCGATAGGGTACGTGCGCGCCCTGCCGGATCGGGTGCAGGCCGCGGCCATACAGCGTCGCGCGGATGGAGGACGTGCCGATGTCGATTGCGAGGACGCGGGGCACGACGCGATCTTATGCCACGGACGATGGTCGCGGATAACTGCCGCGGAGTACGCGGACGACGCGGATCACAGGCCGCGGATAACCGGCCGCGGAGTACGCGGACCACACGGATCACAGGCCGCGGATAACCGGCCGCGGAGTACGCGGACTACGCGGATCACAGGCCGCGGATAACCGGCCGCGGAGTACGCGGACCATACGGATCACAGGCCGCGGATAACCGGCCGTGGAGTACGCGGACTACGCGGACTACGCGGATCAGAGGCCCAAGGACGAGGGGTCTATAATCCGTGCCATGAAACGCCAGTTTGCGTTCGCCATACCTGTCTTCGTGGTCGGGGGACTGCTGGTCAGCCTTTCGGCGCAGTCCGGGCCGCCCCTCTTTTCCACGTCGCTGCCCAAGGAGGAATTCGCCGAGCGCCGCGCGAAGGTGCTGCAGCGGATTGGCGACGGGGCGGTGGTCATGCAGGGCGCGACCGAATCGGCGGCCTACGAGAAGTTCCGTCAGAGCAATCAGTTCTATTACCTGACCGGCGTCGAGACGCCGCGCGCGATCCTGGTGCTCGACGGCCGGACGAAGAGCTCGACGCTGTATCTCCTGCCCACGAACGAGCTGATGGAGCGATCCGAAGGACCGCTGCTGGCGCCGGGCGCGGCCGCGGAACAACTGACCGGGATCGAGCACGTGAAGCCGCGCGCCGATTTCGACGCGCTGGTGCCGGGCCTCGCGGGACGCACGATCTACACGACCGTCCGAGGCGAGACCGTGCTCATGGGCACGCCCGACCGCGCGAACGCGCACGCGCGCGCGCGTGAGGCGGATCAGTGGGACCTGCAGGGATCGCGCGAGGCGTACTTCAGGTCGCGGCTGGCCGAGAAGGCACCCGGCGCGACCTTCGAGAGCCTCGACGACATCCTCGACGAGATGCGGATGATCAAGAGCCCGCGCGAGATCGCGCTGCTCCGCGAATCGTCGCGGATCGCGGCGCTCGCGCACATGGAAGCGATGCGCTCCGCCGAGCCGGGCATGTACGAATACGAGATCGAGGCGATCGGCGACTACCTCTTCAAGTCGCACAACGCGTGGGGTCCGGCGTACTTCGGCCTGACGGCCTCCGGCGCGAACGCCTTCTGGCCGCACTATCACGCGGCGCAGACGCAGATGAAGGACGGCGACCTCGTCCTGTTCGACTACGCGCCCGACTTCCACTACTACACGTCAGACGTCACGCGCATGTGGCCGGTGAACGGCAAGTTCTCGCCGGATCAGTGTGAGCTATACGGAATCTACCTGAAGCTCTATCAGGCGATCATGACGTCGATCCGCCCGGCTCCCTCACTCGACATCTTCAAGGACATCGTCCGGAAGATGGACGCCGTGATGGCGTCCTCTTCCTTTGCCAATCCGAAGTACAAGGCGGCGGCGGAGCGATTCGTCGAGAGCTTTCGCGCGCGCGTGACGACGCCGCGCCCGAACGCCACGCTCGGCCACATGGTCGGCATGGAAGTGCACGACGTCCAGAAGAACTTCACCCGATACCAGCCCGGCATGGTGTTCACGATCGAGCCGGCGCTGACGATCCCCGAGGATCGCGTGTACATCCGCCTCGAAGACATGCTGCTCATCACCCCGACGGGATACGAGAACATGTCGTCGATGGCCCCGGTCGAAATCGCTGCGATCGAGAAGCTGATGGCCGAGCCGGGACTCGGCCAGGCGACGAGGAAGAAGACGACGACCACGGCGTCGAAATGACGGCTGCGGCTTCCGCCGTCAGGCGGAAGATTCCGATCGCGATTGCCATCCTGTTCGCAGGCGCGTGCGGCCGATCGCCGGCGAGTGCGCCGGCCCCGAGGCCCTCGATCCTCCTCGTCACGCTCGACACGACGCGCGCGGATGCGATCGGTCCCGACGCCTCCGGCGTCGAGACGCCGGCGTTCAACGCGCTGGCGGCTCGCGGACGACGATTCCGGCAGGCCTACGCGGCTGTCCCCGAGACGCTCCCGTCCCACACGTCGCTGATGACCGGCCTCTATCCGGGCGGCCACGGCGTCCATGAAAACGCGCGGTACATACCGGCGAATCTGCCGCTGCTGGCCGAGCGTCTCCACGACGCCGGGTACCGCACGTCGGCGTTCGTCTCATCGTTCATCCTCGCGAAGCGGTTCGGGCTCGCGCGCGGCTTCGACGTCTACGACGACCGGCTGCCCGCCGGAGCCAACGAGCGCGCGTCGCGCGAAACGACCGACGCGGCGCTGGCGGACCTGGCGCAGGCCTCGGATCGTCCGCGTTTCGTCTGGGTCCACTACTACGATCCGCACTTTCCCTATCTGCCGCCCGAGCCGTTCCGGAGCCGCTACGCGAGCCGCCCTTATCTCGGAGAGATCGCGGCGATGGACGAGCAGCTGGGGCGTCTCCTCCAGGCGTTCGAGCAGCACGCCGGCGGGCCGGTCGCGATCGCGATCGTGGCGGATCACGGGGAAGGCCTCGGCGAGCACGGCGAAGCGCAGCACGGCAGCCTGCTGTATCAGGCGACCGTGCACGTGCCGCTCGTGCTCGTCGGACCGGGCGTGCCGGCCGGCGTCAGCGATGCGCCGGTCAGCACGCGGCGGGTGTTCCACACAATCCTGGATTGGGCGGGCGTCGACGAGGCGCATAGTCTGCTCCTGAGGTCCGACCTCCGACGTCCGACGTCCGATGAGAGCGCGGAGGTCGTCCTGGCCGAAGCTATGAAGCCATATCTCGAGTACGGCTGGCAGCCGCAGGTGATGGCGATCGGCGATCGCTACAAGGCAATCCTTGCGGGCAGGGTTGAGACTTACGACGTCACGGTCGATCCGGGCGAGCAGCACAATCTCGGATCGGCCGCCGCGCTCCCGCCAGGCGTGCGGAAGGCGCTCGAGGATTATCCCGTTCCGTCTCCCGCTGCCGCGCACGCCGCCGACAATCTGGACGCCGACGCCAGGCGGCGGCTCGCGAGTCTCGGCTACGTCAGCGCTGGCGCCGCGCCGGTCGTGCGGAAGGACGCGCCCCGGCCGGCCGACATGACTGCGCTGATGGACGTCATCGAACGCGCGTCGGGGCTCTTCGAGGACCAGCGATACGCCGAGTCGATCCCGCTGTTCGAGCGCGTCCTCGCCGCGGATCCGCACAATGTCGACGCCGCGCTCCGCCTCGCCGCCGCGCACTCGGCGCTCGGCCACGACGCGAAGGCCGTCGAGATGTTTCAGCGCGCCGCGGCGATCGCGCCCGGCTCGCAGGACGTGCGTACGTATCTCGGCCTGCATTACGTGCGCGTCAAGGACTGGGATCGCGCCGCCGCGCTGCTGGAGCAGGTCGTGGCGGAATCGCCCGACCGCGCAACCGCCGTCGAGGCGCTGGCGACGGTGAAGAACGCGCAGGGATTGAGAGCGATGGACGCGGGCCGGACCGATGAAGCCATCGCGAATCTCGAGCGCGCGCGGGCGCTCCAGCCCGGCGCCTTCCCGCACGATCTGGAACTGGGCGTCCTTTATCTGGCGGCCCGGCGGTTCGAGGACGCGCGCGCCGCGCTCGACCGCTCGCTGGCGGCGCATCCCGGAGACCCGATGGCGCTGTTCAAGCGCGCGCAGGTGAGCGTCCTGCTGCACGAGCCGGACGCCCCCGCGCGGATCGACGCCGCAAAAAAAAGAGCGGACGCCGTGACGCGTCCGCTCATCGAGCGAGAAAAACTATTCGGCGGCAAACAGTAGTCGAAGCTCGGCTAAGCTCTGCCTTCTGCCGTCTGCCTCCCGGTTAGAACTGCAACCTGAAGGTCATTTCCAGCCGCCGCGAATCGTAGTATCGAAGGGGCTGCTGATAGAGCGCGTCGTTGAAGTTTGGATCGATCGCGTAACCCGTCTGACTGTTGAAGACGTTGTACACGTAGAACACCGCCCCCGCGCGGTAGCGCTTCATGAACGGGAGTTCCTGCGTGTAGTTCAAATCGAGCTGCGCATGCGCGGGGGAGCGGTGCGAGCCGGCTGGCTCCGAGTACCGATCCGAGTTGCTGGTGCTGCCGGTCAGCGCCGCATACGGCTGGAAACTGTGCGTTTCCCAGGGCTGCCCGGATTGCGCGGTGACGAAGGCGCCGATCGAGCCGTTCCACACCAGACTGTACGCCCCGAACATCTTGAAGGAGTACGGGCGATCGCCTCGCAGGCGGCCGAGCTTGAGATCCCACAACTGCCGGCCGGCACTGTCCCCGATGAAGGACGATCCGATGAAGACGTTCGAATCGTTGTTGTCGGTGAGACTGGACCCCACATACGACGAGGAGCCGTCCTGGTCGAAGTTGCCGTAGTAGCGGCTCCACGTGAACGAGCCCTGCACCCACGCGCGGCCTTTCCGGTACTCGGACTCGAACGTGGCCTCGCGGTAGTCCGTGAATGAGCCGTCGAGATCGGCAATCACGTAGGCGTTTCCGCCGTTTGAGATGCCCAGTCCCGCGAGTTGATCCGCGAGATTCGCGATATAGGGCAGGTGCGGGAGCGGCGCGCTCGTGCCCGGCACCGTGATGAAGCCCTCGTTGAACAGGACGCGCGACAAGTTCGGCGTGTCCTCCCAATAGTGGGTGCCCTTCCGGTAACGGAAATAGGCGCGGCCGCCCAACGCCGGCGTGAATTGCCTGGCCGTCCCGACGAGGAACTCGTCGTAGCGGCGTGGCGTCAAGTCGGGCACGAACAGCTTCCCGGTCGAGCCTGCGACGGACTCGACGGCGAACAGGTTGCCGTTCGCGTCGAAGTCGGCGTTCTGCGTCGCGGCGAGGTTGCGGTCCCACGACGCGGCGCGCGGCAGCGAGCTCGCCGCCGGGTTGAACCGCGCGTAGCTCGCATAGATCGTGTCCTTGTCGTTGTACGCCCAGGTCGCGCTGACGCGCGGCTGAATCATCTTGCTGAAGGGAATGTCGTATTCCTGATATTTCCGCTTCTTGGGATCGAGCTCGGTCGCCGGCGACGTCACGAACCCGGACAGCGCAGACGAATCCGGCTGCAGCCCCTGGCCGAACAGCGTGTCGTTGCTGATCACGGCGCCGACGTTGAACGTCCAGTTCTTCCAGTTGATCGTGTCGTTGCCCTCGAAGCTCTTCGAGTGGTACTCGGAGTGAATCACGGGCAGCTTGCCGGCGCCCTGCGCCTGGTAGGTCGCCTGGTAGAAGACCGGCGTGCCGGTGCCCGCCGGGAAGCTGACTCCGCCCGCGGGGACGTTGATCGATCCCCACCCGTTGGACTTGCGGTCGAGATCCTCCGAGTCGATGTACTGCTGGTAGCCGGCGTGCAGGTTGTGCCGCATCCCCATCCCGCTCAGCGTCGTGTTGAACGCGATCTGGCCGGCGTCGCGGTAGAAGTCATCCTTGTCGAACAGGCTGCCGAACCCGACCGTGCCGCCGCCGACCTTGACGCCGTTCTGCACGAAGCCGTAGCGATCGATGAGCGGCTGGATGAACGCGTTGACCGCCGCGTTCGTGCCGATCCTCGGCACGGTCAGGAGACCGAGTTGATCGAGGTTGTTGACGTCGAGATGCGTGCCGATCGCCGTGTTCACCACCGCTGACGACGTGTTGTCGGGCCGTCCCTGCGTCGGATTCTCGAAGTGGGTGTATTTGAACGTCAGGACGCTGTTGCTCTTGATGATCCAGGACCCGTCCGCGGTACCGATCCGCTGGCGCGACTCGTTGCCCGTGCCGGCGGTTGCCGCGGTGGTCCCTCCGAACTGCGAGCCTTTGTCGAGGCGGTGCGAATTTCGGAAGCTGAGGTTGACGAGAGTCGAGCTCGTCGGCGTCACCGTCACTTTGCCGAACTCCTCGTTTCGCACGCTGTCGAAATCCGGGAGCGAGCCGTAGACATTCGACGCATTCTGTCTGTTTTGCGTAGGCCGATAGTACGAGCCGTAGAAGAACGCCTTTCCCGGCACGAGTGGCCCCCCGAGGTTCGCGTCGCTCCAGGCGCGATTCTGATCGAAGCGCGACGCGCTTCCGCTCGTCTGGTCCGCGGCGAAATTGTGCCGCTGGAAACGATAGCTTGCTTCGCCGCTGAATCGGTTCGTGCCGGACTTGCTGACCGAGTCGACGTTGAATCCGCCGGCGCGATTGAAATCGACCGCTTTCGCCCCGCCTTTGACGACGGTGAACTGCGCGATGTCCTGCGACGAAGGCTCGGCGGACAGCGTGCCGAACAGCGGCAGCGTGACGTTCACGCCGTCGAAGTTGTAGACGTTGTCCTGGCCGCTCGCGCCGGCGCTCGGACCGCGCACCTGATCCTGCGTATACATGACCCCGGGGATCAGATTGATCAGATCGCGGTACTGCGTGCCAACGGGCAGGCGGCTGATTTGGCTGTTCGACAGGCCGCTCGTGATCGCCGCCGACGTCTTGTCGGCGAAGGTCCGCTCGGCCGTGACCGTCACGGCTTCCGTGACGCCCTGAACCGCCAGCTTGGCGTCGACCGAGGTGACTTCCGAGAGCTGCACCTGCGACTCGCGCGTGACCGTCTGGAAGCCCGAGAGCGTGAACGTGAGGGTGTAGGCGCCGGGCGGCAGCGCCGGCAACTGATAGACGCCGTCGCCGCCCGTCGTGGTCGAGCGGGGCGTCGGCAGAACGTTGGATTTCGCCTCGACCGTGACGCCCGGCAGCACCGCGCCGCTGGTGTCAACGACTTTGCCCTGAATGGAGCCCGTCTGCTGCGCGAGCGCCGTCGCAGCCGGCGCGAGCAGAGACAGGGATAGGAACGTACGTAGCACTACACGCGCAGAAAACATTGGTTCTCCTCCAAGAAAACCCGGGATCGGCGGATCGTATCACGCTGCAGCGTTGGCGTGGACGGCGGCGCCGAGGAGTCCGGCTTCCGCGTTCAGGATCACGGCCACCGGAATTGTGGCAACGAAATCCGCGAGCGGCTCCTTGGCCCTGAACGCGTCGAGAAAGAGTCCCGACTGGAGCGACGGCAGGATCTTCGGCGCGATGCCGCCGCCCACATACACGCCGGCCGTCGCGACCGTCCGCAGCGCGAGGTTGCCGGCTTCGGCGCCGTACGCGGCGACGAACAGGTCCAGCGACTCGACGCACATCCGACAGCGCTTCTCGAGCGCGGACCGGCTGATCGCGGCCGGCAGATCTGCCGGATCGGCGACGGTGCCGACGCCCGGGCACGTGCGCGCCGGCAGATACGCGGCCGGCGAGATGAGCGTCCGCGATCCGAACGCGTCGTGCGTGAACTGGAAGATGTTGACGAGACCCGGGCCCGAGATGATGTGCTCGTTGCTGCACCGGCCGTAGATCCGCGTCAGCGCCGTCAGCATCTCGATGTCGCGCGGCGTGCGCGGCCCCCAGTCGGCATGGCCGGCTTCGGTCGCGCCCGGGATGAACCGCCCGTCCACGTTGAGCAGGAGCGCTTCGCCGAGGCCGGTGCCCGCGGCGATCACCGCGGCGTTGCCGCCCGGCTGCGCCACGCCGTGCTGCAGCGTCGCGAGCTCGCTCGACTCCAGCACGGGGACCGAATGCGCCATCGCCTCGAGATCGTTGAGCAGGTGCACGCGGCGCAATCCGGCCGCCTCGGCGATCCCGGCCGCGTCGACGAGCCACGGCACGTTCGTCAGGCGCGCCACCTGATCGGTCACCGCTCCCGCGACGCCGAACGTCGACGCCGCAATCGCCCGCGGCTCGACGCCTTCCGCCTTGAGGAACTCCCGGATCATCGGCACCAGGCTGTCGTACTCGATCGTGACGAATTCGCCGACCTCGATCGCCGGCGGCCGTTCGGGCGCCCGCTTGAACAGGCCGAGCAGCGTCTTCGTCCCGCCGACGTCCGCCGCCAGCAACATGGCCCTATTATGAATTGGCGAATTGGCGAATTGGTGAATTAGTGAATTGGGAATCTCAATTCACCCATTCACCAAATCACGAATTCACCAATTCTATTGACTTTCGATCCCCGGTGTCTCAATGTTGCCCGGGAATGTCATTCGGCGTCAGGGACATTCGAAATCTCTACCCGCGCATCACCGAGAACCATCTCCGCTACCTGGAGAAATGGGGGCTCGTCAGGCCAGCGGCCGCCCGCGGCGCCGACCGCGAGTTCACCTTCACCGACCTCGCGACCATCAAACAGTTGTCGGCGGAGCTGGAACGCGACGTCCCGCTGAAACAGGCGCTTCGCGCGCTCATGGCGGAGCACCAGGGGCAGATGGAGCTCGACTTCCACGCCTCGGGCAGTTCACCCGCGAAAGTCGTCACCCTGCCGGCCCGCCAGCCGCCGAAGCAGGAGCGCCGCGCGGCCGGCAATGGCGGCGTCCCGATCGTCGCCGGCAACGCCTTCCCGTTCTCGGATCCGCAGGCCGCGCTCGCCGCGAAGTACTTCATCGAGGGCTCGCGCCTCGACGACGGCGACGAGCGGAAGATGGAGGGGGCGGCGGCGGCGTACCGCCGGGCGCTCGTGATCGATCCGGATCTGGTGCCGGCGATCGTCAATCTCGCGAACATCCACTACGCGCGCGACGAGCTGATCGAGGCGCAGGCGCTCTACGAGCGCGCGATCGGGCTCGATCAGGACTGCTTCGAGGCCCACTTCAATCTCGCCAACATCCATCACGACCTCGGCCGCTACGAGGAGGCGCTGGTGTGCTACCGGGACGCCGTGTCGCTCAATCCCGGCTACGCCGACGCGCACTTCTATCTGGCGGTCACGCTGGAGAAGACCGGGCACTCGCCGGAAGCCAAGCCCCACTGGAAGACATATCAGGAGCTCGCGCCGGACGGAGAGTGGGTGGAGTTGGCGAGGGAATTTAGCGAGTAGAAGGCATCAATGTCGAATGCCGAATGCCGAGCGATTTCGGCACTCAGCATTCGGCCTTCGTCATTGATGCGCGTCAGTACATGTTCCGTTCGGCGCGCTCGGCTGCCCAGTCGCGCTTCTTGGGCGTCCGCCGCAGCTTGTAGAACGCGCACTCCGGGCACCACGAGTCGGCCTTGAAATCGTTCTTGCCTGCGAAGGGCAGGACGTCCCGATGCGTGCAGAACTCGCCGTCCTCCGGCGCGCAGCGCCAGCGGCACGACTTGAACTTCAGCACGGCCGGCGCGGCCGCCGGCTCGGCCGGCGCCGCGGCCGTCTCCGGCGTTGCGGGCTGTGCCGGCGCGGGTGACGGTGACGGCGGAAATGGATTCATATCGTCCCTCATCCTTGCAGCTCCGGACCGAATGAGCGCTGCAGCGCTTCGAGCGCGCGCAGCTCCTCGGGAGCGACCAGCGTCAAGGCGGTGCCGGTCGCGGCCGCGCGTCCGGTGCGGCCGACGCGGTGTACGTAGGTCTCACGGGAAGACGGCACTTCGAAGTTCACGACGTGGGTGATGCCATCGATGTCGAGGCCGCGCGCGGCGACGTCGGTCGCCACGAGCACGTGGTACTGGCCGCCGCGGAAACCCTCCACGGCTGCCGTGCGCTGCTGCTGCGTCCGATCCGCGTGGAGCGCCGCCGCGCGGATCCCGTAGGTCTGGAGCTTGCGCGCCAGCCGCTCGGCGCCCGATTTCGTCCGCATGAACACGAGAATCGGTCCCTGCGTGCGGCGCAGGAACCTGGCGAGCCATTCGGTCTTCTGCGCCGCCGGGACGTTCTCGACTTCGTGCGTGATCGATCGCGCGGGGCCGCCCGCCGATCCGATCTGCACGTACTGCGCGTCGCGCACCACCTCGTCCAGCATCCTCAACACGTCGTCGGGGATCGTCGCGGAAAAGAGCAGCGTCTGCCGCTTCTCCGGCGGCGGAAGCGTCTGCGCGATGCGGCGGACGTCGGGCCAGAAGCCCATGTCCATCATGCGGTCCGCTTCGTCGAGGACGAATGTGTCGACGCGCGAGAAATCCACCGCGCCGTTGCGCTGATGATCCATCAACCGCCCCGGCGTGGCGACGACGATGTCGACGCCGGATTTGAGGGCGCGCTCCTGGCCGCCCATCTCGACGCCGCCGTAGACCGCGATGCTGGTGAGATCGGTGTGGTAGGTGAAGCCCTGGACGTCGTCTTCGATCTGCACGCAGAGCTCGCGCGTGGGCGCGAGGATCAGCACGCGCGTGAACCCCTTGTCGTCCGGGTTGTCGGCGCGAGCCCGCAGGATGCGATGCAGGATCGGCAGCACGAAGGCGACTGTCTTGCCCGTGCCGGTGTCGGCGCAGCCGATGACGTCGTCGCCGCGGAGCGCGATCGGAATCACCGCGCTCTGGATCGGCGTCGTCTGCTCGAAGCCGCGGACGGCGATGCCCTCGAGCAGCGACGGCTCCAGGCCGAGCGATGTGAAGGGTACGGGCGCCGGATCGTAATCGGCTTGCGGCCGGTTGGCGCCCTGCGGTCTGTGCGGCGCCTGAAAGTGGGCCCGCGTCGTCGCGGCCGGGCGGCGCGCACCCCCGCGTCTCCTTCGATGAGGCCGTCCGGAATGAGCTGTATGGGAGTCCAAAGTGTCTTTTTCTTAGCGAGCGCGGAAGGTGATGATGCCGCGGACGGGATCGTAAGGTGAGACGCCGACAGTCACCCGATCACCCGGGACGACCTTGATGCGGAAGCGGCGCATGCGGCCGCTCAACTGTGCGAGGACTTCGTGGCCCTGGTCGCACTGCACGCGGTAGAGACCGCCGCTGTGAACCGCCACGACAGTGCCTTGAACATCGATTAGATCGTCCTTGCTCAAATGCTTTCCTTTCTACAATCAATAATTGTGCCACAAGCGTCCGGTAATCACAAGGCGCGAACGGCCTGCTCGACCTGGTGCGCCAGCGCGGCGTAGTCGTTGCCGCTCAGTGATATAGGGGCGCCGAACGCGCATTGCGCCTGTCCGATCGTCGGAAATCTCGCGTGCCGCTGAAGGATTCGCTCCAGCCCCCGAAGCCGGACGGGGACGACCGGCACGCCGAGGCGCGAGGCAATCATTCCCACTCCAGGTTGAAACGCGGCGATATCGCCTTCCTCCGTCCGGCGGCCTTCGGGATAGATCAGGATGGAGTAGCCGTGCTCGACCAGCTCTCCCATGTAGCGCAGCGTCTGCCGGGTGCCGGCGCCCCCCTGCGTCAGCGGGAAGGCGTTGAAGAAAAACGCGGCGAGGGAGTAGTTCAGGCTGTTGGTGAACCACTCCCGCCGTGAATAGCGCTCCGGGAAGAAATGCGCGTTGAAGAATTCCTTGGCCATCGCCGGCGCCGCGCGGTACCGCCATCGGGGCGGGAGCGCATCGAGGATCACGGGCGTGTCGAAGTGGCTCTGGTGGTTGGCGGCGAAGATGACGGGGCCGTCCAGCCCGTCGAGATGTTCGAGCCCCGTGACCGTGACGCGCGCGAAGATCCGTCCGAGCGGCAGAATCCAGGTCGGAAGGCTCGCGCGGCGGATCGCGCGGACGGGCAGCCAGCGGTTCCAGCTCGGAAAGACGATGTTCGAGGTCCGATAGGCGATGGCCGACGATGCGCCTTGGGAGCTGGGCGTTGGAAGTTGGGAGTTGACCGTCGCCGCGCCCCATTCGGGCGGCTTCACCATCGACTCCAGGTCGCCGACCGTCACGGCCCCACTGAACGCCGCTTCGTCGACCGTGATCTGAAACGCCTCCTCGAGCGCCATCATGAGCTCGACGCGCTCGAGCGAGGTCAGGCCGAGCTCGTCGATCGTCGTCGACGGCGCGATGGTGCGGCCGGGGGCGAATCTTTCGAGAACTGAGCCGACTGTGCGGGCTTGCGGTACCCGTGACCTGAAGGTCGCGGCCACAGGTCCGGCCCCACGTCCTGTCTGTTGGTCCACAAGCCAGGTTCTCAGCTCTCTTCTCTTCAGTTTCTTCGTTCCCTCCGTCCGCGGAAGCTCCGCCCCCGTCCAGACCGCCGACGCGCGGATCCTCTGGTGATCGCCGAGCCGCGTGTTCGCGGCGCGGATCACCGCGTCGGCCTCGGTGCCCGGCGCCAGGCGCAGCACCGCCTGCACGCGTTCGGCAGTGCTGCCCGGCACCGGCGCGCCGACGACGGCGGAATCGAGGACGCCCGGCTGCTCGTTCAGCACGCGCTCCACGTCCTCGGGAAAGACGTTGAGCCCCTCGGGCGTGACGATCATCTCCTTCTTGCGTCCGCGAATGAGCAGCCGACCCTCCGCGTCCATCTCGCCGATGTCGCCGGTGTGGAACCAGCCGTCCTCGAACGCCTCGCGCGTCGCGTCGGGGGCGTTGTAGTACCCGCGCGTCACGTTTTCGCCCCGCACGAGGATCTCGCCGTCGGGAGCGATCTTGATCTCGACGCCGGCGATCGGCTTGCCGACCGCGCCCCGCTTGGCATGAAGCGGATGATTCAGCGTCACGATCGGCGCGGTTTCCGTCAGCCCGTAACCCTGAACGACCAGGAATCCGAGCCGTCCCCAGAACGCCTCCAGCTCCGGATCGAGCGGCGCCGCCCCTACGACCATCGCCCAGAACTTGAACCCGAACAGCCTGTGGATGCGCCGATAGCGCCACCAGCGTGCGGCCCAGTGCATGCCGGACGGCGGCGCCTCGGCCGCCTCGGGCGCGACCCGCAGGACGTGATCTTTCAGGACCTCCAGGATCTTCGGGACGCACACGAGCACCGATACGCGCCGATCGCGTATCTGACGAATGACATCGTCGGGCGAATAGCTGCGCGTGAAGATCACGACGCCCGGCAGCATCGGCGGCACGAACGTCGCCATCGCCTGCCCGAACATGTGGCTGAGGGGCAGCAGATTCAGGAACCGGATCGGCCGGAACGGGCGCGTGTATTTGCGGTACTTCGCCATCTCGCGCTCGATCGGCACGATGTTCGCGAGAATGTTCTTGTGCGTGAGGACGACGCCCTTCGGCTCGGCCGTCGCACCCGACGTAAAGATGATCTCCGCGGTGGACTCTGCGGTGATCTCCGGCGCTTCGTGGACTTGGGAGTTGGGAGTTGGGGCGTGGGAGTTGGCTCGAACGACCTCCTGCAGCTTCCAGATCGGCCTCGTCTCGCCCAGAGCGGCGAGATCCACCGTCTCGCCGACGAGAATCGCCTTTGCCTCGACGATCCCGGCGACCTTCAGCAGGAAGTCCGCGGACGTCCGGTAGTCGATGGGGACGATGACGACGCCTTCGAGCAGCGCGCCCCAGAGCGCGGCAATCCACTCGGGGCGATTCTCGCTCCAGATGGCGACAGCGTGGCCCGCGGCCACGCCGTTCGCGCGAAGACGGGCGGCGAAGGATCGAGCGGCGGAGGCCAGCTCGCCATACGTCCAGGTCCACGCACGGTAGCCGTCGTCGTAGGCGAGAAACGGCGCGCTCTTGGCCGCGGCATCCGACGTGACGTCGGCGAAGAAGTCGAGCAGCGTGCGCCTCATCATCGGTCCTGAATTATGATGGAAAACTGCGGAGCCGCGGTCCGGCCCACCGGGCGAAGGAAACAATGCGGGTATTCTTGACGGGCGGTACGGGATACGTTGGTTCGGCGGTGCTCGAGGCCTTCGTGCGTGCCGGGCATCGCGTGGACGCGCTCGTACGCAACAACGAAGGCGCGGCGAGAGTCCAGGCCCGCGGCGCGCATCCCGTCCTGGGCGATCTGCTGCAGACGGCCTCGTGGCGCGACGCCGCGGCCGCGGCGGACGGCTCGGTCCACGCCGCCATCGAATACGGACCCCGCGCGCAGAAGATCGACGAAGCGGCCGTCGACACCCTCACGAAGCTTCCACCGAAGGACGGCCGTTTTCTGGTCTATACATCGGGGATCTGGGTGCTCGGTTCCGCGCCGTCGGCGGTCGACGAAACGGCGCCGCTCAATCCGCTGGAGATCGTGGCGTGGCGTCCGCCCCACGAAAAGCGCGTGCTCGACAGCGCCGCGTCGGGCGTCCGCGCGATCGTCGTCCGTCCCGGAATCCTCTACGGCGGCTCGCGCGGCATCGTCGGCGATCTGGTGAAGGACGTCGCCAACGGACTCGTCCGCATCGTCGGGACCGGCGAGAACCACTGGCCGCTCATCTACGATCGCGATCTCGGCGAGCTGTGTGCGCGGTTGATCGCGTCGCGCGAAGCCTCCGGCATCTTTCACGCGAACGACGAAGGCGACGAAAGGGTGGCCGACCTCGTCGGCGCGCTCGCCGATCAGGGGCAGATTCAACCGAGCATCCGCCACGTGCCGCTGTCGGAAGCCCGGGCGAAGATGGGTCCGTACGCGGACGCGCTGGCTCTCGACCAGATCGTCCGCAGTCCTCGCGCCCGGGCGCTCGGCTGGACGCCGACGCTTCGGTCCGTCGCGGGGAATGCCGCGCGGCTGTTCGAAGAATGGAAGCAGGGCAAGGCAGCTTAGTTAATTTGGAAATTTGGAAATTTAGGAGGACACGGAGATGAGAGGTGTTGTACTCGCCGGCGCTCTGCTGATAGGTGCGGCGCCGGTGTTCGGACAATCCGCGCCGGCGGCGGATCCTCATGCCGGCCACGCGATGGTGGAGACGCAGACGCCGGCGCAGGCCGGGACGCCGGCGGACGCGAAACGGAATCCGAACCTGCCGCCGACGGGAGACGTCCAGGGCGCCGACAAGAACGCCTGGGCGAAGCAGCAGTTGTCCTCGTCGCCTCGCCACGGCGATTGGGTCGAAATCGCGCCGAGCAACGGCGGGGCGCCGATCAAGACGTTCGTCGTGTACCCGGAGCGAAAGGACAAGGCGCCTGTCGTGATCGTCATCCCGGAGATCTTCGGACTGACAGACTGGATCCGCGGCGTAGCGGACCAGCTCGCGAAAGAAGGGTTCATCGCGATTGCGCCGGACTTCCTCTCCGGGATGGGCGCGAACCACGGAGGCAGCGCCGAGCTCGGCGAGCAGGGGTCGACGCAGCCGACGATGGCGATGAAGGACGATGAGAAGCTGCGGATTCTCAAGGACGTTCGCGCGTACGCGATGAAGATTCCGTCGGCCACCGGCAAGCTCGCCACTGTCGGTTTCTGCTGGGGCGGCGGCACGAGCTTCCTGTATGCGCTCAACGAGCCGACGTTGAATGCGGCGGTGTCCTACTACGGGCCGATGCCCGCCGACCTCGATTACTCGAAGGCGAAGGCGCCGATTCTCGGCTTGTACGGCGGCAACGACAATCGCGTGAATTCGGGGATCGACAAGGCGAAAGAGGAGCTCGCGAAACAGAAGGTCACCTACGAACCGCACGTCTTCGACGGCGCGGGCCATGGCTTCCTTCGTCAGCAGGGCGGCAGCCCACAGGCGCCGGGCAACATGAAAGCGGCCGAGGAAGCGTGGCCGCTCACGCTGGCGTTCCTGCGGAAGTACACGAAGTAAGCCGTCAGTCCTGAGGCCTGAGCCGTAAGCCCTATCTGATTCCGATCCCGCCGCTCAAGACCAGCAGCGTCGTCCTCGGTTCGAGGACGGCGCCTGTCGGGGACGCGGGCTGTTCGGCGACGGAGTACCAGCGAAAGTCGACCGAGAACGCGATGTGGTCGTTCGTGAACCATCGTGCGCCGCCGCCGTAGTTGAGCGTCCGACGGCGGGGAACGCCGTTCGCGGGGGCATCGGCGCGCTCCAGATACAGCTTCGACGAGCCGAACATCCCGCCGCTGATGTAGCTCCAGCCGTTGCGATGCCCGAAGTTCAACGAGATCTCGGGGGCGACCGACGTGAAGTGCCGGCGGACGGTCGGGCCCGGCGTCGTCGTCTTGCCGTCGGCGCCAAGCATGTCGATCGTCCGGCTGCCCCGGGCGAACAGCATCTCTCCGCCGATGCCGAGCGTGATTTTCGACGTCCGCCAGGGATAGTAATGCGCGCCGCCGACGAGACCGAAGCTCCGCGTCGGGAGGTTGCCGCCCGCGACGGCGAGCTCGGTCGCGATGCTCGGCTCGATCTTGTGGCGCGCGAAGACGCCGCGCACATCCAGCGCGAAGCGTCCGATCGGCTCGTTCCGCTGCTGCGCCGCGGCCGGCGCGGCGATCGCGAGGCAGGCCAGCAGACAGCACACGGCGCGCGGCACGGACTGGGCGGGCAAGATCCTTAGTATAGCCGCGCCTCGCGCGCAAGCTCGCGCGCGAGCGCGAACGCGGCGTCGAAATCGGCGACGCTGCCGTCGAGTTGTCGCTCGTAGACGCGCCGCAGCACCTCGCCGAGCGCGGGCCCCGGACTCACGCCGAGCTCCAGCAGATGGCGGCCTTTCACGAGCGGCTCCGGCGGCGCATGCTCGACGCCGAGCTCGCGCGCGCGCGACACGAACCAGTCCATCGCCGAGCAGTCGAAGCCGCCGCCGCGCCCTTCGCAGTCCGCCTTCGCGACGCGCGCGAGCAGCTCCAGGTCGACTTTCTGCGCGAGACGCCGGAAGGCGCCGTCGCCCACCGGCGGCTGCGCCTTCGCGAACATGCCGGGCTTGAGGTGATTGGCCACCATGCCGAGCACTTCGCGGCGAACGTCGTATCCCTGCAGCGAATGGACGTTGATCCGATCGAGCAGCGCGACCGCCGGCCGCACGCCCGCTTCCTCGTGATCCAGCGATCGAATCCGCCCGTCCACGAACGCGGTCGTCGGCGGCTTTCCGAGATCGTGGCAGACCGCGCCGAGCATGACCGCGATCTGCTGCGGGTAGGGCAGATCGTCGATTCTCTTGCGCGCTTCGTCGATCACGAGCAGCGTGTGCACCCAGACGTCGCCTTCCGGATGCCACTCCGGCTCCTGCGGACAGCCGACGAGCGCGTCGAGCTCGGGAAACAGACGCTCGACGACGCCGAGCTCGAGCGCCAGCGCGAATCCCGTCGACGGCTTGCGGGCGCGGAGAAGCAGCTTCTCGATCTCTCCCCAGATCCGCTCGGCGGGAAGATCGTCGAGCGGAATCGTGCGGCAGAGAGCCTTCGTGGCCGCGTCGATCTCGAACTCGAAGCGCGCGGCGAACTGCACCGCGCGCAGCACGCGAAGGCTGTCGTCGCCGAACGTCGCCGGATCGACGGCGCGGATCACGCGGCGGTCGAGATCGCGGCGGCCGTCGAATGGATCCAGGTACTCGCCCGTGAGCGGATCCCAGGCAATGGCGTTGATCGTGAAGTCGCGGCGGCGCGCCGCCTCGGCGATCGACATCCGCGGATCGCCGGTGACGACGAAGCCGCGATGGCCGCGACCCGTCTTCGATTCCCGCCGCGGCAGCGACACGTCGATCCCGGCCACCTTGTAGACCGTGAAGCTCTCGCCGACGGTGTTGACCGGCCCGAACGCCTGCAGCAGCTCGCGGAGCCGGGCCGCGTCGACGCCGAACACTTCGATGTCGACGTCCTTTGACGGATGGCCCATCAGCCGATCGCGAACCCATCCGCCCACGATCAGCGCGCGTCCGCCCGCCGCGGCGACAGCCACGCTCATCTCCTTCGCGATCTCGATCACAGGTCCTTCACCGTTCGAAAGCCGTAATCGGTGTAGCGGAAGGACGGATCCAGCTTGCTGCGCGCGGCGCAGCGGCTGATGGTGACCGCGTGCCGCCACGATCCGCCGCGCGACGCCCGGCGCGCGCCCGACGCGGGGCCTCTCGGATTCCGCGTCGGCGACGCGGCGTAATAGTCCCGATCGTGCCAGTCCGCGCACCATTCGTGCACGTTGGCTGCAATGCCCATGAGTCCGTACCCATTCGGCTCTCCGAGCGTGGCCGGCCACGGACCGTCGAGCGGGCCGCGCCCGCCTGCGGGGATCCAGGATGGAATCGTCTCGCCGGATGGAAAGGCCCTGCCGTCGATGCCGCCGCGCGCGGCGCGCTCCCATTCGGCCTCCGTTGGAAGCCGCTCGGCGCTCCCGTGTCGCGCGCGCCACGCACAGTATGCCGTCGCGTCGTTCCAGCTCACGCCGACAACCGGCCGATCGTCGCCGGCGAACGCGGAGAGCTGCCAGTCGCGCGGCGCGCCGCCGCCGGTCGCACGCAGGAACGCCTCGTACTCGGCGCGCGTCACCGCGCAGATCGACATCCGGAATGCGTCGACGTGGACCCGGTGCACCGGCCGCTCGTCTTCCTGCCCCGCGTCGCTGCCCATCAGGAACTCTCCGGCGGGAATCTCCGCGAACGTCCCGATCATTCCGCGACGGTCTCGACGCGCCGGCGTCCGTACTTCTGCACGAATCGATCGGTGAAGCGCGGCGCGAGCGCATTGAGCAGCGTGAGGCCCCGCGCAACCGCATGCGGATAGACTTCGGGACGCGGGCGCCGGACGCACGCCACCACGGCGCGCGCCACATCGTCCACCGTCTGCTTCGGGCCGAGGCCGCTGACGCGCTGTCCGTAGTCCCGCGCCATCGCGTCGATGAATCCGGTGGGCGTGGACACGGGATAGACGCACGTCACGTGAATCGGCGTCCCCGAGAATTCCGCGCGAAGCGATTCCGCGAGTCCGGCCTGCGCGGCCTTCGTTGCGGTATATGCCCCCATCAGCGGGATCCCGCGGCGTCCGACGATCGACGACACGAAGATAAGATGGCCGCTGTTCTGCGCGCGGAACACCGGGAGCGCCGCGCGCGCGCCGTAGTAGGTGCCCATGTAGTTGACGTCCATCATGCGCTGCATGACGTCGGACGGCGTCTCGTCCACCGTCCCGTAGTATCCGAAGCCCGCGTTGCAGATCATGATGTCGAGCCGGCCGAATTCACGCGTCGCCGTCGCCACCAGAGACCGGACGTCGGCTTCGCGCGCGGCGTCCATCTCGAGAATCGCCGCGCGTCCCCCCGCGCTCCTGATGTCGTTCGCGGCCGACTCGAGCAGCGGCAGCCGCCGCGCGCCCAGGACGACGGCGACGCCTTCGCGTGCGAGGTGGGTGGCGCAGGCGAGCCCGATGCCCGAAGACGCGCCGGTGATCGCCGCGACGCGGCCGTCAAGAGTCATCGGCTAAACGATACTATGGGTGCCAATCCATGGATCCCGCAGTCCGCCTTCTCAAAGATCTCGTGGCGATCGATTCCGTCAATCCTTCGCTGGCGCCCGGCGCGGCAGGGGAAGGACAGATCGCGCAGGCGATCGCCGCGCACCTGCGGCGCATCGGCCTCGACGTCGAGATGCAGGAGGCCGCTCCGGGACGTCCGAACGTGATCGGCGTCCTGGAGGGACGCCGGCGCGGGCGTTCCCTGATGCTGTGCGGCCACACGGACACCGTCGGCGTCGACGGGATGTCGGCGCCGTTCGATCCCGTCGAGCGCGACGGCCGGCTGTACGGCCGCGGCGCGCAGGACATGAAGGGAGGCGTCGCCGCGATGATCGACGCCGCGCGGGTGGTCGCGGAGGAGGGGCTCGCCAGCGGGCGCCTCATCATCGCCGCCGTCGTCGACGAAGAGTACGCGAGCGTCGGCGCGGACGCGCTGGTCGGGCGATGGCGCGCGGACGCCGCGGTCGTGACCGAGCCGACCGACCTGCGGATCGCGATCGGCCACAAGGGATTCGCGTGGTTCGAGATCGAGACGAAGGGCCGGGCGGCGCACGGCAGCCGTCCGCGTGAGGGGCGCGACGCTATCGTCCGGATGGGACGCGTGCTGGGCGAGCTCGAGCGTCTCGACCGCGAGTTGCAGGCCCGTCGGCCGCATCCGTTGATGGGGACGGCGTCGCTCCATGCCAGCGTGATCGAAGGGGGACGCGAGTTGAGCAGCTATCCCGATCGGTGCACGCTCAAGCTCGAACGCAGGACGGTGAGTGGAGAAACCGATGCGCGGGTGTCAGCTGAACTGGAAGGGATCCTCGACGGTCTTCGAGCGGCCGATCCTGAACTGGATGTGGCGCTGACTTCCCTTTTCTCGAGACCGTCGTATGAGATTGCCGCGGATGCCGAGCTGCCGCGGGCGCTGGCGGCCGCAACGAAGGCGGGAGCCGATGCCTCCGTCACGATGATGTCGTTCTGGACCGACGCGGCCGTGCTCGGCGCGGCCGGGATCCCGTCGGTCCTCTTCGGTCCCGGCGGCGCGGGCCTTCACAGCGCCGTGGAGTATGTCGAAATCCAGGATGTGCTGCGCTGCCGCGATGCGCTGGCGGCGCTGGCACGCGCCTGGTAGTGTCGATCAGGCACTCTTACGGAGCACCAGCCGCTGAGGCACGAGCACGTGGCGGCGATGGTCGCCTTCGAACCGCTGCCGTGGACCGCGTCCGGTGATTTCCCATCCGGGACTGTCGTGTCCGCACGACGTGCAACGCATCATCACGCGATTGGATTCGAAGTGCAGGACCGAGTCGTGGCCGCGCAAACCGCACAGGAACTGGCCGAGACGGCCGATTGCCCGCGTCGTCACCGTTTCGGCGCCGCGCGCGTCGACCGCCGGCGTTGCCGTGAGCCGCTGGGGATAGTTCGTGACCATTGGACTGTTCACCCTTTCAACCTTGTTCCCTAGGACGCCGGCTCAACCAGCCCGGTTCCGCCCTCTGGAACCTCAGGGATATCAAGTCGCGTGCCACGATATTACGGCTGAGATAGAAACTCAGCCGGATCAGCGACTTAGCCGGTGAAACCACAGAAGTGTGAGTGGGGCGCGTGTATTTTTCCAGACATCACGCGTTTTGTGAGAATGCGGTTGCGTACAGTTGGTCGGACGACCGACACATCACGCGCGCCGTTCGCTCAGAAGGCTGCGAAGCACGAAAGTGGCATTGGCAGGTCGCTCGCCCAGTCTCCGCATGAAGTACGGGAACCATTCACGACCGAATGGTACATAGACGCGCAGCCGAAATCCGTCACGCGCGAGTGACGCCTGAAGATCGCGGCGGATGCCGTACAGCATTTGAAATTCAAATGCGGACGGCGCCACGGCGCGTTCGGCCGCATACGCACGCGTCGCCGCGATCATTGCAGAATCGTGCGTGGCGATGGCCGGGTAGTGTCCACCCATCAACAGTACTTTCATGATGCGAAGGAAGGCGGCATCGACGTCAGATTTTGCCTGGAACGCGACTTTAGTCGGCTCTTTGTACGCGCCTTTCACCAGGCGGACGCGGGCGCCGAGCGCGTTCATGTGTGCGGCGTCCTCTTCGCTGCGGCGCACACACGACTGCAGGACGACGCCGGCATTCCGATATCCGAGCTGCCAGATCGTCTCGAAGATTTCCAGCGTGACGGCCGTGTACGGAGAATCCTCCATGTCGATGCGCACGAAAAAGCTCTTCGCGGTCGCTGCGTCCAGAATCCGGCGCAGGTTGTCGACGCACGTTGCGCGATCGACGGTGAGTCCGAGCTGCGTGAGCTTCAGCGAGACGTTGCGCTCGATGCCCGCCGACGCGATGCGATCGAGGAGACCGATATACGCGCGCGTCGCTGCGTCGGCTTCCGCGACGGAGCCGACGGCCTCGCCGAGATGATCAAGGGTGACGAGCAGGCCGGCGGCTTCGATCTGCCGCGCGGCCTCGATCGCTTCCTCGACGCTTTCGCCGGCGATGAAACGGCGCGCGAATCCCCGCGGACGCATGCCGTACCGCGAAGCGGTCCGCTTCAAGGTCTTGCTGCCGGCCAGGATGTGGAAGAAAGCTTTCGAAACCGTCTGGAGCATCAGTGCATACGCACGGCGCGGCGCGGCACGAGCAGGTGCTGGAGCGTGCGGGCGTAGTAGCGCAGTACCGTCCGCTCGCGAACGCGATAGCGTCCGCCGCGGTCGACGTGGATGATGCCGCGGCCGGCCAGCATCGGCGCGCCCTGTTCGATCGCGTCGCGGCCGGTCGCGACGGCCAGGTTCGCCTTCGACTGCCGCAGCGCGTCGATCAGCGCGTCGGCGCGCGACTCGAGGTCCTTCCGCGTCGTCGAGGGCCGCATCGCGGCCGCGACGATCGCGGTCGGCAGCACTTTGTAGAGGAGCCCGATGGCGTCGCGGATCTGGTGCGCGAGGTCCATCACTTCGCGGCGCGATTCCGGATCGTAGCCGTCGAGCCGAATGGGCTTCCCGAAGGTGACGAAGGCGCGCGACTGGTAGCCGACCGCGTAGCGCACCATTTCGGCGATCTCTCGCGAGAAGGGGCGCGCGCGGCGCTTCGTGGCCTGGTGCGCCAGGATGTGATCCTCGAGCACGAGGTCGTACGCGACGGCGAGCGGGACGATGACCGCGTTCGGCACACCCGCCTGGAGCGTCGCATGGAGCAGGCCGGTCTTCGGCGTCTTCAGCTCGCCGGTGTAGCTTCGTCCGCCTTCGATGTAGAACAGCAGGTCGCTGCGCTGCAGCAGCTCCGCGACGTACGCCTTCAGCGTGACGAGGTACGCCGGATCCTTCGTGTTGCGCCGGATGGGAATCGCGCCGGTGACGTAGCGGTGGAGCAATCCGAGCGGACCGCCGAACAGGTTGATGCCGGCGGCCGTGATCGGCGGCTTGATCCCGTTGTCGTCGAGCACCAGCGGCTCGATCAGATAGTCCAGGTGCGATTTGTGATCCGAAACGTAGATCACGCGCCCCGCCCGCGCGGCCTGCTGGGCGATGCCGACGGATTCCTCGATCCGTTCGACTTTGCGCAGGATCGGGTAGAGCGGATGCTTGAGGGCGCGGTAGATCGGGTAGCGCTGCGTCGTCCGCAGCTCGTCGAGATAGCCGTGGATGCGCTCGCGCATCTGCACGTCGCTCTGCCCGTGGCCTCCGCGCAGGTAGCGCGCGACGTCCTTCCTGGCCAGGACCGCTTCGGTGATGTCGTCCGGGAGCACTGGGGGAGACTATATCAAAGGCGACTGCAGGGGCATCGGGCAAGAAGCCCGGCGCCGCGACTCGGCCCCAGCCCTCAGCCCCGATCTATTTCGCGGGAAATCTCGTCGGCGAACTCCGTGGTCGAGGCGTTGCCGCCGAGATCGCGCGTGCGGACTTTTCCATCGGCCAGCACGCGGTGCAGGGCGGTGCGAATGCGACCGGCATGGGTGGTCTCGCCGATGTGCTCCAGCATCAGGAGGCCTGAGAGCAGCAGGGCGGTGGGGTTGGCGAGATTCTGGTCGGCAATGTCGGGCGCGCTGCCATGGACGGCCTCGAATATCGCGGACTCGATCCCGATGTTCGCGCCGGGGACGACCCCGAGGCCGCCCACCAGGCCGGCGCAGAGATCCGACACGATGTCGCCGTACAGATTCGGCAGCAGCAGCACGTCCATCTTTTCCGGGTGCATCACCAGGGACATGCACGCCGCGTCCACGATCCGCTCGTCGTAGGCGACGTCCTTGAACTCGTGCGAGACGGCGCGCGTGCTCTCCAGGAACAGGCCGTCGCTGAGTTTCATGATGTTCGCCTTGTGAATCGCCGTGACGCGCTTGCGCCCGCACTTTCGCGCGTACTCGAA
>DATJFE010000080.1:0-5420 GCA_035495955.1 Vicinamibacterales bacterium
ACCTCGCGTCTCTTCTCGTGGGGCGTCATGCGCCGATCGATCCGGGCGACGGCGCCGGCATGAACCTGATGGATCTCGCGTCGCGCCAGTGGTGGCCGCCCGCGGTCGACGCGACCGCGCCGAACCTGCGCGAGAAGCTGCCGTCGATCGCGCCGTCGTCGGCGATCGCCGGACGACTGTCGCCCTATTGGCGGCGCCGCTACGGGCTGCCAGACGCCAAGGTCAACGTGTGGTCGGGCGACAACCCGTGCAGCCTGATCGGGCTCGGCCTCGTGCGCGAAGGGCAGATCGGCGTCTCGCTCGGCACGAGCGACACCATCTTTGGACCGATGCGCGCGCCACGAGTCGATCCGGGCGGCACGGGCCACGTGTTCGGTGCGCCGACCGGCGAGTTCATGGGCATCACGGTGTTCAGCAATGGTTCGCTCGCGCGCGAGCGCGTCCGCGATCGATACGGGCTCACGTGGGACGCCTTCTCACGAGCGCTGGACTCCACGCCGCCCGGCAACGGCGGCGCGCTGATGCTGCCCTGGTTCGTTCCCGAGATCACGCCGGCCGTATCGGCGCCCGGCGTGCACCGCCGCGGGCTCGAGGCCGGTGACGCGCCGCGCAACGTCCGCGCGGTCGTCGAGGCGCAGGCGATGGCGATGCGCCTGCACTCGCGCTGGATCGCAGATCGCGCGGCCGAGGTGCGGGCCACGGGGGGCGCCGCGGCCAACCGCGATATCCTGCAGGTGATCGCCGACGTGTTCGACGCCGACGTCGTGCGAATCGCTGCCGGGAACTCCGCGGCGCTCGGCGCCGCGCTGCGCGCGTTCCATGGAGATCGCGTGGCCGACGGCCTGTCCTGGAATGAGGCCGTCGCGGGGTTCACCGATCGGGACAACCGCCTGCGCGTGCGCCCAAACGCCGCCGCAACGGCCGTGTACGCGAAGCTGCTGCGCGAATATCAGGCTTTTGAATCCCTGATCCCTGAGCCCTGATCGCGAATCGCGGATCCTGAATCCTCGATCCCGGATCGCGGATCCAGGATTCGCGATTCGGGATTCGCGATCAGGGATCAGGGATCAGCGATTCAGACGTTCGTCGCGGCGCTGACCGTTGATCCTGACGTTCGTGAGCACCAGGTCCCGCACGCCTTCCAGAACGTCGGGCGACTGCACGCCGTCGAACGTGCAGTCGATCACGCGGATGTCGGCAATCGGCGAATCGGCGAACCCGCGGAGCAGGAACGCGTACCGGCTCTTCCGGCTGGTCACGTTCCTGACTTCGACGTCGCGCAGCACCGGCTTGTACCGCCCGTTCCTGCCTTCTTCGTAGAAGAAGTCGGCCGCGACGATCGCCTCGGCGACCTCCCCGACCGTCACGTCGCGCATCGCGACCCGCTCGATGAGGCCCCCGCGCGCGGCGTTGTTCTTGAACCGCAGGACGCGATCGAGTCGAGGGCTGTCCATCCGGCACTTCTCGGCGAAGATGTCGCGGGCGCCGCCGGAGATCTCGCTGCCGATCACGACTCCGCCATGTCCGTCGCGCATGTCGCAGTCGCGAATCACGACGTTTTCGATCGGCGCATGCAGCCGCCGGCCGTCCTCGTTCCGTCCCGATTTCAAGGCGATGCAGTCATCGCCCGTGTCGAACGTGCATTTCTCGATGAGGACGTCGCGGCAGGATTCCGGGTCGCACCCGTCGTTGTTCGGCCCATGGCTTCTGATGTTGACCCCGCGGACGATCACGTTCGTGCAGAGCACCGGATGGACTTCCCACATCGGGGAATTGACGATCGTCACGTCTTCGATCAGCACGTTCGTGCAGCGATACGGCTGAATGAAGTTCGGGCGCAGCCGCGACGGACCGTCGCCGAACACGCGCCGCTCGGGCGCGACGCCCTCGGTCGCCATCTGGATCAGGCGGTTGCGCGCGGGCGCCTGGTTTGCGCGCCAGTTCCACCAGTGCTGCTGATCCGCCTGCCCGTCCAGAGTCCCGTGGCCGGTAATCGCCACGTTCGTTTCGTCGAGCGCATAGATGAACGGCGAATAGTTCATCAGCTCGGTTCCCTCGAACCTGGTGAGGACCAGGGGCAGATACGCCGACGCGTCGGGGAGAAACGCCAGCACCGCCCCGTCCGACAGGTGCAGGTTCACATTCGACCGCAGACGGATGGCGCCCGTCAGGAAGCGACCGGCCGGCACCACGACGCGGCCGCCGCCGCCGGACCGGCACGCGTCGATGGCCGCGCGGATGGCCTGGCTGCAGTCGGTCGTGCCGTCGCCTTTTGCCCCATGCGCCGTGATCTCGACGTCCCGCCGAGAAAACCGCGGCGCCGTGATCCGCCTGAGGATCGCCGACGTCCTCGACCAGAGATCCTCCTTGGAGGCGAGCAGATCGAACCTGGCCGATGCCAGCAGCGCGGCGGAGGCACCCGAGTCGATCAGGAAGCGGCGGCGCGTCAGCATTTCCCGACATGATAAGCTGACCGCCAGAAGACATGCTGAACGACACGCTCTATCGCATCCGGCGCATCGACGGCCTCCAGCAGCTCCAGAAGCGCGGCGAGGGGGGCGCGCGCGAACTGACGACGTCGCGGCTGCGACTCGCGGCCGGCGCCGCGCACAAGTATCAGATCGCCGATGAGGAGACGGTCCTCGTGCTGCAGGAGGGCCGCGGCAGGTTCGTGACTCCGGAGGGCACCTGGACGCTCTCGAGAAAGAACGTCTTCGACGAGCGCGCCAGCGCGCTGTACCTGCCGCCCGGCGTTCCGCTGACCGTGACCTCGGAAGCGCCGCTCGAGGCGGTGCTCTTTTCGACGCCAGCGCCCGGTGGCGGACACCCCTCGGCCATCGGCCCGGAGAAGGTGGAGGTCAACGCGCGCGGAAAAGAAAACTATTCTCGCGAGGTCCACAACGTCTTCGTCACCGATCCGCACGTCAAACGCCTGATGGTCGGCGAAACGTTCAACCCGCCGGGCAACTGGAGCAGCTATCCGCCCCACAAGCACGATGGCCGCGACGGCGAGCCCGTCCTCGAAGAGGTCTACTACTATCGCGTGGCGCCGCAGCAGGGATTCGGCCAGCAGATCCTCTACACCTCCGACGGGGAGTGCGTCACCCACACCGTCCGTGACGGCGACGCCGTGCTGCTGCCGTACGGCTACCATCCCGTCTCCGCGCCTCCCGGCTACAGGCTCTATTACCTCTGGGGCATGGCCGGCGCGGAGCGCAAGCTCGCCCTGCACGAAGATCCCGCGCACAAGTGGATTCATAGCGCCTGACGCGTGTCGGGGCTGCCGCCTCCTTCATCGGGCGCGGCTGACGCCTGTCGGACCATGACAGCCAGAGAAACGGTCGTTCGCACCATCGAGCAGCTCGGCGTTGTCGCCGTCATCCGGATGAAAGACGCCGCGAAGCTGCGCGCCGTCGTGGACGCGCTTGCGGAAGGCGGCGTCCGCGCCGTCGAGATCACGATGACGGTGCCCGGCGCCGTGTCGCTCATACGGGCGCTTGCCTCTTCGCTGCCGGCGGAGATCCTGCTGGGCGCCGGCACGGTCATCGATGCCGCTACGACCCGCGCCGTCATCGACGCGGGCGCGCGCTTCGTCGTCGGTCCCGTGCTCCGCGCCGAGGTCATCGCGGCGTGCCACGAGCGCGACGTCGCGGCGGCGCCCGGATGTTTCTCGCCGACGGAGATCCTGGACGCGCACGAACGAGGCGCCGACATCGTGAAGGTTTTCCCCGCGACCGCGCTCGGTCCTCAGTTCATCAAGGACGTCCGGGCGCCGATGCCGCAGCTCAGGCTGATGCCGACCGGCGGGGTCTCGCTCGACAATGCCGGCGAGTGGATCCGCGCTGGCGCCGTGGCCGTAGGCGCCGGGTCCGCGCTGCTCGACGCCAGGGCCATCGAGGAAGGACGACTCGACGTGATTACCAGCAACGCGCGGCGGATCGTCGCAAGCGTCGCGTCCGCCCGGCCGTCATGAGCGGCAGAATCGTCACCTTCGGCGAGCTGATGCTGCGGCTCAGTCCTCCGGGATTCGAGCGCCTGCTGCAGTCGCCGGTCCTGTCGGCGACCTTCGGTGGCGGCGAGGCCAACGTCGCGGTGAGCCTCGCGCACTTCGGCCTCGAGAGCCACTACGTCACGCGTCTTCCGTCGCATGCGATCGGCGAGGCCGCGATCCGCGCGCTTCGCGCGGAAGGCGTCCGCACCGAGCACGTCGTGCGCGGCGGCGCCCGCGTCGGCATCTATTTCGCCGAGACGGGGGCCAGCCAGCGCGCGTCGACAGTGATCTACGACCGCGCCAATTCCGCCATCGCCGAAATGCCGCCTGACGCCGTCCCCTGGGATCGCGTGATGGACGGCGCCGTCTGGTTTCACGTCACCGGGATCACGCCGGCCCTCGGCGAGCGCGCCACGCTGGCGACGAAAGCGGCCGTGGCCGCCGCGCGCCGCGCAGGCGCGAAAGTGAGCGTCGACCTGAACTTCCGCAGGAAGCTCTGGACCGAAGCGCAGGCGCAGCAGACGATGCGGCCCCTGATGGCCGACGTCGACGTCGTCATCGCCAACGAGGAGGACCTGCAGTCGGTGCTGGGCGTGCACGTGGAGGGGGCCGACGTGACGGGCGGCGCGCTCGACGTCGAGGGCTTCCGCAGCGCCGCCGAGCACGTGACGACGATGTTCGGCCCGCCGCTGGTCGCGATCACGCTCCGCGAGAGCCTCTCGGCGAGCGACAACGGCTGGAGCGCGGTGTTGTGGGACGGCGCGTCGGGCACGCTGCATCGCAGCCAGCGCTACACGGTCCGACTCGTGGATCGGATAGGCGGCGGGGACAGCTTCGCCGCCGGATTGATCTACGGATTGGTGACCGGCCGAAGCCACGCGGATGCGCTGCGGTTCGCGGTGGCCGCGAGCGCGCTCCAGCAGACGATCCCCGGCGATTTCAACCGCGTGTCCGCGGCGGAAGTCGATGCGCTCGCGAAAGGCGACGCGTCAGGACGGGTCCAGAGATAGATGATCTTCCGGCTGAAGTGCTAGCCCGTGTTCATTTCGACAAAAGATCAGGAGAGGCTCAGGAGCAGCCGGCGGATCTTGAACAGGAGAACAAGAGATCAGGAGCCAGATCCGATAGGACTCCTGGTCTCTTGGCTCTCCTGTCAACGTCCTCCTGGATCTCCTCCTGTCCTGCCCTCCTGTCGCCAAAATCGCCGCCGTCAATCTCGCACTAGCGCGTATTGGCTTCGACAGAAGATCAGGACAGGCTCAGGAGCAGCCGGAGGATCTTGAACAGGAGAACAAGAGATCAGGAACCAGATCCGATAGGACTCCTGGCCTCTTGGCTCTCCTGTCAACGTCCTCCCGGATCTCCTCCTGTCCTGCCCTCCTGTCGCCAAAATCGCCGCCGTCAATCTCGCGCTAGCGCGTATTGGCTT
>DATJFE010000081.1:0-8309 GCA_035495955.1 Vicinamibacterales bacterium
GGCTCCACAGATGAAGACGGTTGGCTCTGTTCGTGGCCCGTTCTTTTCGCAACTGCAACTTCGGCCTTCGGGCTTTCGGGGCCTACGTGGCTGGCCCGGGGGCCGTGCGACAAACAGTGGCTGCCGCTCTCAGCACCTCTCTCCTTCCGCTTCACATCGTCAAGCCATCGCAGTGTCCGCAACGACCGGCGATCGCCGCTGGAACACCGACGCGCGCCGGCGGCGTTCCACACAGATCCCGAAGGCCCGAAGGCCGCGAGGCTGATTTCTGTCTGGCTCACGTCACTCACGGGCTGGATTGGGCTGTCGTTGTGACAGGCTTAGCCACCGGCCGCGCTCAGTAACCAGAAGCGGCACTATTGTGACGTTTTCCTTCTGATTCCTGCACGATGCGGACGCCCGCGCTGGCCCCGATGCGGGTCGCGCCCGCAGCCACCATCGCCTTGAGGCCTTCGTAGTCGCGCACCCCGCCGGCGGCTTTGACGCCCATGTCCGCGCCCACGACCCGGCGCATCAATGCGACGTCGGCGGCCGTTGCGCCACCCGACGCGAAGCCGGTCGACGTCTTGACGAAGTCGGCACCGGCGGCTTTCGAAAGCGTGCACGCGGACACTTTCTCTTCGTCGGTCAGCAGCGCGGCTTCGATGATGACCTTGCTGACGACGTTCGCCTCGTGACACGGTGTCGTGACGGCCTGGATGTCGCGCTCCACGGTTTCGAGATCGCCGGACTTGAGCGCGCCGATGTTGATGACCATGTCGATTTCGGATGCGCCGTCGAAGATGGCCCGCCGCGTTTCGTAGTGCTTCACGTCGGGCGTTGTCGCGCCGAGGGGAAACCCAACCACCGAGCAGACGCCGACGCCGCTGCCGCGCAGCCGGGCAGCCGCGTACGCGACCCAGGTGGGGTTCACGCAGACCGTTGCGAACCGGAACTCCGCCGCCTCCCGGCACAGCTGCTCCACATCCGACCGCGTCGCGTCTGGTTTCAGCAGCGTGTGATCGATCATCCCGGCGACAGGACCCGCCGCGGCGCCGCTCGCATGCAGCCCGATGCGCGTCGCACCCGCGTCGATCACGCCGCGAAGGCGGTCCGGGCAGCAGTCGTACAGGACGGCGTGGCACGAGCACTGTGCCGGCGCCGCGCTGCCGCGCCGGTGCGCGGCCACGACTTCCTCGGTGATGATCTCGACGAGGCGTTGCAGGTCCTTCGGGTCCAGCATCGGTCAGCCCTGCTCCTCGAGCCGACGGATCTTCAGCAGCCGCCGGATGTAGCGCGCCTCCTTCATCGGCGTTGCGAGCCACACGTCCACGATACGCAGCGCAGCCGCCGTATCGGGCAGGAGCATCGAGCCGAGCGTCAACACGTTCGCGCCATTGTGCTCGCGCGAGTACCGCGCCAGCGTCTCGTCGGTGCACATCGCCGCCCGCACGCCCCTGACCTTGTTCGCCGCGATCGCCGACCCGATGCCCGCGCCGTCGATTGCAATGCCCGCGTCCGCCTGCCCGCGCGCCACGGCACGCGCGACAGAGGAAGCGGTATCCGGATAATCGACCGGCGTCGTCGTCTCAGGGCCGACATCTTCGACGGCCACGCCATTCGCTCGCAGGTGCGCAATGATGGCGGCGCGGAGCGCCACGCCCGTGTGATCGCTCGCAATCACGACGCGCCGTACCGGAGCAGGCGGCGCGAGGTCGGCGGGCAACGCCGGGTCGATCGATCCCGCCGGGACGACGGTGACGCGCCTGGCTTTCAGGGTGTCGGCCGCGAGCGGCGTAACGTGTCCCCCTGCCCGGAGTTCGACGCTGGTGCCCGCCTCGATCCGCCGCGCGTCGGCTTCCGTGATGATGTCGAACTGGCGTACCACCCTACTCTCCGAGCACCGCGATGTACGGCAGGTTCCGGTACTTCTCAGCGTAATCGAGGCCGTACCCGACGACGAAGTGATCTTCGATCGTGAACCCGACGTAGTCGACGTGAACGTCGACCTGGCGGCGCGATGGCTTGCTCAGGAGACACGCCGTCCGGACCGACCGCGGCGCGCGCGCCTTGAAGATGTCCTGCAGGTAGTGGAGGGTGAGCCCGGTGTCCACGATGTCTTCAACGATGATGACGTTGCGCCCCTCGAGGCTGCTGCCGACGTCCTTCAGGACCATCACCTGTCCCGACGACTTCGTGCCCTTGCCGTAGCTCGACACGGCCATGAAGTCCATCGAGACTCTCGTGGACATCGCGCGGACCAGGTCGGCCATGAACATGAAGCCCCCCTTGAGCACGGCGACGAGGTGGATGTCCTCGCCTTCGGGGTAATCGCGTTCGATTTCGGCGGCCAGGCTGGCGACGCGGTCGCGAATCCGGGCTTCGGTCAGGAGAACTGTCGTCGTGGTCATCAGCGTCCGGAGGGTGTCGACGGCGCGACCGCGGCGCGCACTTTCGCCGCATAGGCGCGCGCGTCGGCAAGCACGCGCGGCGCGTCCAGGGTCAACATCTTCCTGTCGCGCATCAGGATCTTGCCATTCACAATCGTCGTCCGCACGTCGTCTCCCCGGGTGACGTACACGATATGCGACTGCGCGTTGTACATCGGAGTCTGGCGCGCCGCCGACATCGACACCACAATCACGTCGGCGAGCTTGCCCCGCTCGAGCGATCCGATCTCCTGCTCCATCCCGAGCGCCCGGGCGCCCTCGAGGGTCGCCATTTCGATCGCGACGGGAGCGGGAATCACCCGCGGATCGCCGGAGATCAGCTTGTGCAGAAAGGCGGCCTGCCGCATTGCCTCGAACATGTCGAGATCGTTGTTGCTCGCGGCGCCATCGGTCCCGAGGCCGACCGCGATGCCGGCGGCGCGCATCGCGGGAACGGGCGCGGTGCCGCTCGCAAGCTTCATATTGCTTTCCGGGTTGTGCGACACGCCGACGTGCCGTCGCGCCAGGATCTGGATATCTTCCGGCGTCACGTGGACCGCGTGCGCCGCGATCGTACGAGGGCCCCAGAAGCCGATCGACTCGAGGAACGCGGTGGGGGTCAGGTGGTATTTCACCTCCGCCGTCTTCACCTCGTCGTGCGTTTCAGCCAGATGAATGATGACGGGGATGTGCAGCCGATCGGCGAGCGCCCGGCACGCCTTCAGGGTGTCGGGGTCGAGCGTATACATCGCGTGCGGCGCGACAGCCGGCGTGATGAGGTCGTCGTGCGCGAATTCGGCGGCGAACCGCTCCGTCCTGGCGAGGCTCTCGGCCGGCGTCTTCGCGTCGGCGACAGGGAACTGGATGATCGTTTCGCCGAGGACGCCGCGCAGCCCGGCCGCTTTGGTGGCGCGGGCGATCTCGTCCTCGAAGTAATACATGTCCGTATACGTCGTCGTGCCGGACTCGATCATCTCGAGCGCGGCGAGCCGGGTGCCGACGCGGACGAATTCGGGTGAAACGGTTCTGGCTTCCGCCGGAAAGATGTATTTCTGCAGCCAGTCCATCAGCGCCAGGTCGTCCGCAAGACCGCGAAACAGCACCATGGGCGCGTGCGTGTGTGTATTGACGAGGCCGGGCATGACGACGCTGCCGGACGCATCGATTGTCGTTGCGGCGCGATACCGCGCCGCGAGATCGGCCGCGCGGCCGACGTCGGCTATCCGGGTGCCGTCAATCGCCACGGCGCCGTCGTCGATCACGCGCCGCTGCGCGTCCACCGTAATGACCGTGCCGTGGGTGATGAGAATCGAGACCGGCCGGGCCGCCTGCGCGTGAACGAGCGCGGCCGCGGCGGCAACGGCTGTGAGCAGGACCGCGAAACGTCGCATCGACTCCGGAATCTTATACCGTTCCGCAGGGCCATTTGGCGTTTTCGGCACTTGCCATTTAGCATTTGGCATTGTCGGTTCACATCATCGACCATCCCCTCGTCCACGATGCGCTGGTCGCGCTGCGCGATGCCTCCACGCCTCCGGAGCTGTTCCGCCGCATGGCCGTGCGTATCAGTCTCCTGCTTGCGGCGGAAGCAACCCGCGATCTCCCCGTGAAGCGCGTCACCGTGACGACGCCGCTCGGACCCGCGGACGGCCGCCGGATCGGAGCGGACGTCGTGGTCGTGCCGGTCCTGCGCGCCGGGCTGGGCATGCTCGACGCCGTTCTCGAGCTGATGCCGGGCGCCCGCGTCGGCCACATCGGCCTGCAACGCGATGAGATGACCGCCATCGCTTCGCAGTACTATGCGAAGCTGCCGGCAGGCATGCGCGACAGCGTGGTCGTGATGATCGATCCGATGCTGGCAACGGGCGGCAGCGCCGTGGCGGCGCTGGATCTCCTCAAGGCGGAGGGCGCTCGCGACGTCCGCATGATCTGCATCGTCGCCGCGCCGGAAGGCATCGCCATGGTCGAACGGACACATCCGGACGTCCGCATCTACACGCCGGTCGTGGACCGCGAGTTGAACGCGCACAAGTTCATCGTGCCCGGTCTGGGCGATTTCGGGGACCGTCTTTACGGGACGTTCTGAAGATGACCAGAATCGAGCGGCGGCAGGCTCCGCGGGGCGACGACGGGAAGTGGCGGACGGCGCTCACGTGCATCGAGCCGAACAAGATTCTCGTCCGGGGCTATCCGCTCGACGAGATCATGGGGCGGCTCACGTTCGGCGAAGCGATCTATCTGCTGTTGACCGGCGAGGTGCCGTCGCCGGGGATCAGCAGCCTGATGGAAGCGCTGCTCATTTCGTTCATCGATCACGGGGCCACGCCGCCGTCGACGCTCGCCGCGAGAAACACGGCCACGACCGGCGCGCCGCTCCGGGCCTGTGTCGCGGCCGGCGTGCTGGGGTTCGGTCAGTTCCACGGCGGCGACATCGAAAGCTGCATGCATTTCCTGGACGAAGGGCTCGAGCGCGTCCACCGCGGCGAGACCTATCACGAAGCGGCGACCGCGCTCGTGCAGAAGTACGCGGCCGCGGGCGAACCGCTGCCGGGATTCGGGCACCGCTTCCATACGCGCGATCCGCGCGCGGCGCGGCTGTTTCAGATGGCGCTCGAACTCGAGATGGAAGGACCGCACACACAGATGATCCGGGCGGTCGAACTTGTAGTGGCCGCGCGCGCCGAGCATCCCCCGGTGAACATCGACGGCGCGATTGCCGCCGTCTGCGGCGACATCGGCCTGCCGCCGGAAACCGCCAACGCGCTGTTCATCGTCTCCCGCGTTCCCGGCATTGCCGCGCACGCGCTCGAGGAGCGCCGGCGCGAAGTCCCCATGCGGCAGATCGATCCGAAGGATCACACGTACGACGGCGCGCCCCAGCGCCGCGTGCCGGACAAGCGCCGATAGGGCGCGCTCAGACAACTACGCAACTTCCAACTACGCAACTACCAACTGAAACTGGCTACTGGCTACTGGCTACTGGTCACTTCGCTGCCGTCATTCTGCTTTCAGCACCGTGAGCGGATCAGCACTGGTGGCACGCCAGGCAGGCCCGAAACAGGACGCCGCGCCGGTGATGACGAAGACGATGCAGACGAGCAGCAGCGTTACCGGATCCCATGGACGCGTGTCGTAGAGGTACGACGAGAGCACCCGCGTCGCCGCCATCGACAGGAGCACGCCCGCGGCGAGACCGGCGCCGACGAGCATGAGACCCTGCCTGAGCACGGTCCGCAGGATCTGCAGTTGCGTGGCCCCGAGCGCCATGCGGACGCCGAATTCCTTCAACCGGTGCGTCACCGACATCGCGATGACGCCGCCGACCCCGGCGAGCGTCACGCCGAGCGCGAGCGCCGCAAACACCGAAAGGAGCGCCGCCGTCAGGCGCGGCGTTTCGAGCGCCCGATCTCGCAGCTCCGATAACGTCACGACATTTTTCACCGGCATGTCCGGATCCACCGCATGCACGCTGTCCACCAGCGCCGATGCGAAAGCCGCGGGATCCCCCTGTGTCCGCACGATGAACCTGCCGCCGCCGATCCCGGATTGCGCAAGCGGCGTAAAGAGCTCCGGCACGACCTCGTGCCCCACGCCGTATTGGTGCGTGTCGCCGGCGACGCCGACGATTGTCACCCATGTCTGCCCGTTGTCCGGGGATACCTGCGCGCCGATCGGACTGCGTCCGCCCCAGTACCTGCCCATCGTCTGATTGATCACGGCGACTGGCGGCGTGCCGATTTTGTCGGCGACGGTGAAATCACGCCCCTCGACGATCGGGATGCCGAGGGTGCTGAAATACAGGGGGGAGCTGATGTTCAGGTCGGCCGTCGGGCGGTGTTCCGAGGCGGCGTCGGTCTCCCCCTTGATCAGGATCGGGTTCGCGCCGGGCGTAATCGCGCTGAGCGGGACCGCGTTTGTAACCGCAACAGACAGGACCCCGGGCAGCGTCGCCAGACGCTGAATGGCTGTCTCGTAGAACTGCGCCTGCGCTGCGCCGTTGGGATACTTCGTGAAATTCGGGAATGCCTCGGCGCTGACCACGTGGTCGGCGCTGTAGCCGCCGTCGATCTGCTGCAGGCGGTAGACGCTCGCGAGCAGCAGGCCCGCGCCGACCAGCAGCACGACGGCCACTGCGACCTGGCCGACGATGAGCGCGTGCTGCACGCGGCGGCGTGCGCGCGACTCGGTGCTGCCACTGCTCCCCTGCTTCATCGACGAGACCAGATCCGCGCGGGAGCTGAGCGCCGGCAACACGCCGAACAGCACGCCGGTCGCGATCGACAGGACGATCGTGAATCCGAGGACGCGGGGATCGATCGCAATCTCCTCTGTGCGCGACGTGAACCGGCCGACGAACGCCGTCAACATCGACAGGGTCGACCCGGCAAACACGAGACCGACGACGCCGCCTGCGAGCGCGAGCAGCGTGCTTTCCGTGAGCAATTGCGCTATCAACTGCCGGCGCCCGGCGCCGAGCGCGGCGCGCACCGCCAGTTCGCGCTCACGGCGAAGGAGACGCGCCAGCGACAGGTTCGCCACGTTCGAGCACGCGATGAGCAGCACGAAGCCGGTCGCACCGAGCAGGATCAGGAGCAGCGGCCGCGCGTTCCTGGTCAGTTCGGTTCGCACCGAGGTCGTCGTCGCCGTGAAACCCGCGAGCGTCCGGTACGCTTTGGGATCGCCGCTGACGAACCGCGCGGCAGACCGCGCCACATCGTCCGCGGCCTGCGCGATCGACACCCCGAACTCGAGGCGCCCGAATACCGTCAGCGCGGAGAAGACACGGCGGTTCGCCGCGAGCCGCTTCTCGGCGGCCGCCCGGAACGGACAGGCGGACACCGGCATATAGACGTCGTTCTCCTGCGGGTACAGCGGCACGGCCGGAAGCACGCCGACGATCGTGTGCGGACGGTCGTTCATCTGCACGACACGCCCGACGACGGCCGGATCGCCGCCAAAGGCCTTGATCCAGTACGAGTGGCTGAGCACGAGGACGGCGTCTGCACCCGGACGATCGTCGCCGGCCACGAACGTCCGCCCGAGGTCCGGCCGGATACCGAGCACGTTGAAGAAGTCGTGCGACACGACGCCCGTGTTCACGCGATCGGGGTTCCCCTTCTGCAGCAGATCGAAGTTCATCTGGTGGTATTCGACCAGCGCGTCGAACGAGCGCGTCTGCTCGCGGTAGTCGTACAACTCTTTCACCGCGACGCCGGGGTTCTGCCGTGCGGCCGCACGCGAAGACTGCTGGAGGACGACGAGCCGGTCACCCTGCGCATACGGAAGCGGCTTGAACAGCACGCCGTCGATCACGCTGAAGATGGCGGTGTTCGCGCCGATCCCGAGGCCGAGCGTGAGGATGGCGAAGACCGCGAACGTCCGGTTGGCACCGAAGGTCCGGAAAGCGAAGCGAACGTTCTGAAGCAGTCTGTCCATGAGGTGTCCTGTAGTATACCGACAAGAGCAACCCTCGTGCCCGACATCGGGGTTATTTCCCGCCCGTTTTCTTTATTCTTCTGTCGGCGTTCTACAAGACTGTTCGGATCCGGGACTGCCGGTGACCGCCACCGCACAGAAGCACCCATCGACCATCGAGCATCGAACAGCGAGCATCGCCCATCGTCCACCTTGCGCCGCGTTCGCCGCCGTTGATACGCTCGTCTCATGGCAGACGTCGCGACACCCACACGGCTTCGGGGCGCAGACACCCCATCCACCACGGGCAGTGATTCCGAGCGTCCGCGCCTCGGCGAGTTCGGCATCCTTCTCGGCGGACGAACGGTCTCGACGGGAGCGCCGTTCGACGTCCGCAGCCCGTACGACGGCGCGCTGATCGCGCGAGTGCACCGCGGCGGACCGCCCGAGATTGAAGCGGCGATCGCCAAAGCGGCCGCCGCCTTC
>DATJFE010000082.1:0-214014 GCA_035495955.1 Vicinamibacterales bacterium
CTGGTAGCTGGTAACTGGTAACTTCTTATGTTTGAGACTCGCGAAAAGATTGACGCGTCGCAACTGGACCTCAAAGACACGGTCGTGAATATCAGCCGAGTCACCAAGGTCGTGAAGGGCGGCAAGAACCTGAGCTTCAGCGCGCTCGTCGTGGTCGGCGACGGGCACGGCGTGGTCGGTTTCGGCGTCGGCAAGGCGAAGGAAGTGCCCTCGGCAATCAAGAAGGGCATCGAGGCGGCGAAGAAGTCGCTCATTCGCGTGCCGCTCAAAGGGACGACGGTGCCCCACGCGGTCCTTGGCCGGTTCGGCGCCGGACAGGTGCTGCTCAAGCCCGCGCCGGACGGCACCGGCATCATCGCGGGCGGCGCCGTCCGCGCGGTCGTGGAATCGTGCGGCATCCTCAACGTGCTGACCAAGTCGATCGGCTCGGCCAACCATCACAACGTGGTCCGCGCGACGTTCCAGGGGTTGATGGAGCTGCGCGAACCCGGGTCGGTGCTGCGCCTGCGCGGCAAGGAAGAGGAAGGAGCTCCCGTCTGAAGGCGGGATAGCAGCAATGGCGAAAAAAACAGCGGCCGCAGCGAAAGCAGCGACGAAGAAAATCACGATCACGCTACGCAGGAGTCCGATCGGCTTCAACAGGAACCAGGGCAAAGTCGTAGAAGGCATGGGACTGCGGCGAATCGGCCACTCGGTGGAGCTGCCCGATACGCCCGAGACGCACGGCATGATCCTGAAGGTGCGCCATCTGGTGGAAGTAAGCGGTTAATTGGTCGTCGGGAATTGACCAAGAGTTGATAGCCTTATGAATCTCTCAAATCTGCGTCCGCCCAAAGGCGCGAAGCACTCGAAGAAGCGCGTCGGCCGGGGCCAGGGTTCGGGCAACGGGAAGACGGCCGGTCGTGGCCACAAGGGCGCGAAGTCGCGTTCGGGCTTCAAGCACAAGCGCGGATTCGAAGGCGGCCAGATGCCGCTGCACCGCCGTGTGCCCAAGCGCGGGTTTCACAACCCGTTCCGGGTGGAGTACGACGTCGTCAATCTCGACACGATTGCCGAGCGCTTCGACGCCGGCACGGAGGTGACGCCGGAGCTGCTCCGCGAGCACGGGCTCGTCGGACGCACGGGCGGCGTCAAGGTCCTCGCGCGCGGCGACATCTCGAAGGCCTACACCGTGCGCGCGCACAAGTTCAGCGGCAAAGCCGCCGAGAAGATTGCCGCCGCCGGCGGCAAGGCCGAGGTTCTGGCGTAAACGCGGGATTCAAACGATGCTCGCTGATTCGCTCAAAAACATCTTCGCGGTCTCCGACCTGCGCAAGCGCGTGCTCTTCACGCTCGGGCTGC
Source organism: Vicinamibacterales bacterium (assembly GCA_035495955.1). Lineage (GTDB taxonomy): Bacteria > Acidobacteriota > Vicinamibacteria > Vicinamibacterales > 2-12-FULL-66-21 > JAICSD01. The sequence goes on from DATJFE010000082.1 coordinate 1,342, forward strand.
TGGCCGTGTATCGCGTGGGCGGCCACATCCCGACGCCGGGGGTGAACTCGCAGGCGCTGGCGCTGCTGGCCGACCAGGCGAAGAACACGATGTTCGGCCTGTACGACATGTTCTCGGGCAAGAACCTGTCGCAGATGACGATCTTCGCGCTCGGCATCATGCCGTATATCAGCGCGTCGATCATCCTGCAGCTCTTGACCGTCGTCTGGCCGTACCTGGAGCGGCTGTCGAAGGAAGGCGAGCTGGGCCGGCGCAAGATCACGCAGTACACGCGCTACGGGACGATTCTCCTCAGCGTGGTGCAGTCGCTCGGCATCGCGCTCTATCTCGAGCACCAGACCAACGTCGCCGGCGGACTGCCGCTGGTGTACAACCCCGGCTGGGGCTTCCGCCTGATGACGGTGCTCACGCTGACGACCGGCACCGCCTTCATCATGTGGCTCGGCGAGCAGATCACGGAGCGCGGCGTCGGCAACGGGATGTCGCTCATCATCTATGCGGGCATCGTCGTGAACTTCCCGCATGCGGTGTTGTCGACGATCGAGCAGATGCGGCTCGGCCAGATCGGGCTCATCCAGATGCTGATCCTGCTCGTGTTGATGATCCTCGTCGTCGCGGCCATCATCTTCGTCGAGCGCGGCCACAGGCGCGTGACCGTCCAATACGCCAAGCGGGTGGTGGGCCGGCGGATGTACGGCGGGTCGAGCACGCACATCCCGCTGAAGGTCAATACGGGCGGCGTCATCCCGGTGATCTTCGCGTCTTCGATTCTGGCGTTCCCGCTGACGATGCGCGGGGTGGCGCCGGAAGGGTCCGTCCTGCAGAAGGCCATCGACCAGATCAATTACGGGATGCCGCTGTACAATCTGCTGTATCTCGCGGGGATCATCTTCTTCTGCTACTTCTACACGGCGATCATCTTCAATCCGGACGACGTCGCGGAGAACATGCGGAAGTACGGCGGGTTCATTCCCGGCATCCGCCCGGGCAAGCGGACGGCGGAGTACATCGACACGATTCTCACGCGCATTACGCTCGTGGGCGCCGTCTATCTCGCGCTCGTCGCGCTGCTGCCGCAGTTCCTGATCAGCGGATTCAAGGTCGCGCCGATCCCGTTCATCGGGCCGACGCTGGACCTGTATCTGCCGACCTTCGTGACGCAGGGACTCAACGTCCAGTTCTATTTCGGCGGCACGTCGCTGCTGATTATCGTGGGCGTCGCGATGGACACCGTGCAGCAGGTCGAGTCGCAGCTGATCATGCGCCACTACGACGGCTTCATGAAGAAAACCCGCATCCGTGGACGGCGGGGCCAGTAGTGACTCAGCGGCGCCCCGGCGTGGCGCTCAATGTAGTGATGCTCGGCCCTCCGGGGGCCGGCAAGGGCACCCAGGCGGAGCGGTTCGCGCGCACTCACGGGATCCCGAAGATCTCGACGGGCGACATCCTGCGCGACGCCGTCCGGTCGGGCACCGAGCTCGGACGCGCCGCGAAGGCCACGATGCACGCCGGACGCCTGGTCGGCGACGACGTGATCATCGGTATCGTGGGAGAGCGGCTGGAACTGCCCGACACGCGGCCGGGATTCGTCCTCGACGGCTTTCCGCGCACGGTCCCGCAGGCGGCGGCGCTCGACAGTCTCATGACGGGCCGAGGACCGTTGGTCATCGTCGAGATGGTCGTCCCCGAGGAGGTGCTGCTGCGCCGGCTGGGCGCGCGGCGGATCTGCGGCTCGTGCGGCGTCAACGCGCCGATCGAATGGATCACGGCGTGCGGCAACTGCGGCGGCACCCTCGTCCATCGCACCGACGACGGCGAGGGGATCGTGGGGGAGCGGCTGAAGGTGTACCACCGCGAGACGGAGCCGATCGTCGAGTTCTACTCGGGCCGGCCGACATTCCGGCGCATCGACGGCAACCAGCCGCCGGACGCCGTGACGGCGGCGATGGACCGGGCGATCTGCGAGGCGTCGGCGCCGGCAAAAGAGGTGCGGCTGTGATCGTCTGCAAGTCGCCGATGGAAATCGAGAAGATGCGCGAGGCCAACCAACTGGTCGCGCGAATCCTCGACGAGCTTGCCGCGATGGTCGCGCCGGGCGTGACGACGGCGGAACTGGACGCGGCGGCCGAGGCGGAGGTACGGGCGGCGGGAGCGGAGCCGGCCTTCAAAGGCTATCGCGGGTATCCCTCCACGCTCTGCGCGTCGGTGAACGAGCAGGTCGTGCACGGCATTCCGAACGCCCGGCCGCTCAAGTCAGGCGACATCGTGTCGCTCGACATGGGCGTGAAGCTGAACGGGTATTACGGCGATTCGGCGATCACGGTGCCCGTGGGCACGGTCAGCGACGAGGTGGCGAGGCTGCTGCAAGTCACGCAGGAAGCGCTGGAGAAGGGGATCTCGCAGGTGCGCGTGGGCGCGCGGATCTCCGATATCGGTCACGCGATTCAGGCGCACGTGGAGTCGCAGGGCTTCGCGGTGGTTCGCGAGTTCGTCGGCCACGGGATCGGCGCGGCGCTGCACGAAGAGCCGCAGATCGCCAATTATGGCGAGCCCGGGCGCGGCCCGCGCCTCGCCGAAGGGATGACGCTGGCCATCGAGCCGATGGTGAACATGGGACGCGCGGCGGTGAAAGTGCTGGCCGACGGCTGGACGGCCGTCACGAAGGACGGAAGCCTGTCGGCGCACTTCGAGCACACGGTTGCGGTGACGAAGGACGGGCCGCTCGTGATGACGTTGCGCCCGGTGGTCGCTCGAGGCTAGCCGGTGAAGTGGCGGGTGGGGAATTGGTGAACTGGTGAACTGGTGACCGCCGACGGGGTCGTGCGCGAGGCGCTCCCCTATGGACAGTATCGGGTGGAGATCGACGGGCCGCGGCAGGTCACGGCGCACGCGCCGAGCGGACCCGGGAAGAATTTTATCCGCGTGCTCGTCGGCGATCGGGTACGCCTCGAGCTGAGCACGCGGGACGTCACGCGCGGAAGGATCGTCCAAAAACTATGAAGGTGAGAGCCTCGGTCAAACGGATTTGCGACAAGTGCAAGGTCATTCGCCGCCGCGGCGTCGTGCGCGTGATCTGTCCGAACCAGAAGCATAAGCAGCGGCAAGGCTAGCGGATTGCCGGGTGGCGAGTGGCGAGTGAAGATTGCATTGACGATTGATGAGTGGCGATCGACGGAATGTCGATGGCCGATTGTCGAGTGGGAGCTGAGTCATGGCACGTATTGCGGGCGTTGATCTTCCGCGCACGAAGCGGATCGAAGTCGGCCTGACCTACATCTACGGGATCGGCCGCAAGCGGTCGAACGACATTCTGACCGCGGCGGGCGTGAGCCCCGACATCCGCATCAAGGATCTGTCGGAAGACGACGTCCGGAAGATCAGCCGTGTGATCGAGGAACAGGGGCGCGTCGAAGGCGACCTGCGCAAGGAAATCTCGATGAACATCAAGCGGTTGATGGAAATCGGGAGCTGGCGGGGCCTGCGGCACCGCCGGAACCTGCCCGTCCGCGGGCAGCGGACGAAGACGAACGCGCGCACGCGCAAGGGTCCGCGCAAGGGCGCTATTGCGAAGAAGAAGACCATCTAGAGGAAGACGGAAGACGGAAGACGGAAGACAAACATGGCAAAACAGGAACCGGTTGACGCGTCGGCAACGCCCGGCACCGAGGGCGGGAAGAAGGGCGCCGGACGTCCGGCGAAGAAGAAGACCTTCAAGAAGCGCGGCGAGAAGCGCATCATCCACCACGGGTTCGCGCACATCCACGCGTCGTTCAACAACACGACCATCACGATTACGGATCCGGAAGGGAACGTCGTCGCATGGTCGAGCGCCGGGGGGATCGGCTTCAAGGGATCGCGAAAGGGGACGCCGTTTGCGGCGACGCAGGCCGCGATCGCCGCCGGGAACGCCGCCAAGGCGTTCGGGATGCGGACGCTCGAAGTCCGCGTCAAGGGTCCTGGCGCGGGCCGCGAATCGGCCATCCGCGCGCTGCAGACCATCGGCCTCGACGTGAAGTCGATCCGCGACGTGACGCCGATTCCGCACAACGGGTGCCGGCCGCCCAAGCGGCGGCGGGTGTAGTTGATGAATTGGTGAATTGGTGAATTGGTCATGTGGTGAATTTGATTCGAATGCCAATTCACCAGCTCACGAATTCACGAATTCACAAATTGGAGTGAGGTACTACTAGTGGCTCGTTATATCGGACCTGTTTGTCGGCTGTGCCGGCGCGAAGGCATGAAGCTCTTCCTGAAGGGGGAGCGCTGCTACACGGAGAAGTGCGCGATCGAGAAGCGCAACCTGCCGCCCGGACAGCACGGAAAGCTGCGCAAGGCGAAGCTGGTGGGCTACGGCCTGCAGTTGCGCGAGAAGCAGAAAGTGAAGCGCATCTACGGCGTGCTCGAGAATCAGTTCCGCCGTTACTTCGAGACGGCGGAGCGGACGCGCGGCATCACGGGCGAGACGCTGCTCCAGCTCCTGGAGCGCCGCCTCGACAACGTGATCTACCGCCTCGGGCTGGCGACCTCGCGCGCGCAGGCGCGGCAACTGGTGCGCCACGGCCATTTCACCGTGAACGGCCGCAAGGTCGACATTCCGTCGTACTCGGTGAAGGCCGGCGACATCGTCGGCGTCCGCGGGACGAGCGCGGAGAATCCCACGATCCAGCACGCGCTCGAGGAAGTGAAGGGGCGCGGCGTGCCGGAATGGCTCTCGTTCGACGCGGGCACGATGACGGGCCGCATCGCCTCGCTGCCGACCCGCGAGCAGATCAACCTGCCGGTCCAGGAACAGTTGATCGTGGAGTTGTATAGCAAATAGGAGAAAGACGGAGGACGGAAGGCGGAAGACGGTAAGTACGTACTTCGCGCCTTCCGTCTTCCGTCTTTCTCGATCGTCCCCTGCCCGCAGCCTTTCCGGATCTGCGGTGGGAGGCAGGGGGCCGAATGCAGATCCGGCGGACGTTCACGATCGGGCGTCCGATACAAGAAGGCCAGGGCACATGTTGTGGAAAGGTTTTCAGCGTCCGAAGCGGCTCGAGTTCGAGCGTGAAACACTGACGGACCGGTTCGGCCGGTTCTACGCGCAGCCGTTCGAGCGCGGGTTCGGGACGACGGTCGGCAACGCCATGCGGCGCGTCCTGCTGTCATCGGTCGAGGGGGCTGCGGTGACGGCCGTGAAGATCGACGGCGTGCTGCACGAGTTCTCGCCGATTCCCGGCGTGGTCGAGGACGCCACCGACATCATCCTCAATCTGAAGCAGATCCCGCTCAAGATGCACACCGACGCGACCAAGACGCTGTACCTCCGCGTCGACAAGTCGGGCGAGGTGCGCGCACGCGATATCGAGGCGGATGCCGACATCGAGATCCTCGAGCCGGACGCCCACATCGCGACCGTCGCGGAGCACGGCAAGCTGCACATGGAGCTGCGCGTGAAGCGCGGCCGCGGGTACGTGTCGGCCGACAAGAACTTCGACGAAGATCTGGGCATCGGCTGGATCCCGGTCGACTCCGTCCATTCGCCGATCAAGAAGGTGAATTACCTCGTCGAGGCGGCGCGCATCGGCCAGAACACCGACTACGACAAGCTGACCGTGGACGTGTGGACCAACGGATCCGTGACGCCGCGCGACGCCGTGTCGCTCTCGGCCAAGCTGATTCGCGATCACCTGAACATCTTCATCAACCTCGAGGATGCGGCGGAGCTGGCGGCCGAGGGCGGCGGCGATGCCCCGCACGCGACGTCGAACGAAAACCTCGACAAGAGCGTCGAGGAGCTGGAGCTCTCGGTCCGGTCGTACAACTGCCTCAAGAACGCGAACATCCGCACGATCCGCGAGCTGGTGCAGAAGACGGAGGGCGAGATGCTCAAGACGAAGAACTTCGGCCGGAAGTCGCTCAACGAGATCAAGGAGATCCTGACGTCGATGGGTCTCAGCCTCGGCATGCGCCTCGATCAGCCGGCTGCCGCTTCACAGGAATAGCGAGACACGGGGTGCGAGGCGCCCGTCCCGCCTCGCACCTCGACAAGGATCAGACATGCGACACAGAGTTGGACAACGGAAGCTGGGAAGGGTCACCGAGCATCGGATCGCGATGCTGCGCGGCCAGGCGGAGCGGCTGATTCGCTACGAGCACCTCCAGACCACCGTGCCGAAGGCGAAGGAGCTGCGGCCCTTCGTCGAGCGGATCATCACGATCGCCAAGCGCGGCCTCGCCGCGGGCGACGCCAACGGCGGCTCGCTGCACGCGCGCCGGCTCGTCCTGCGCGACATCCAGAACCGCGAGGTGGTCGCGAAGCTGTTCGACACGATCGCGCCGCGCTTCGAGGCGCGGCCAGGCGGCTACACCCGCATCCTCCGCCTTGGCCACCGGCAGGGCGACAGCGCGGACGTGGCGCAGATCGAACTGGTCGGCAGCGAGTACAACCCGAACGCCGACCGCGAGAAGGCCGCGGCGGCCGAAGGACAGCCCAAGGCGAAGGGCGTCGGCGGCCGCCTGCGCGCGGCGGCCGAACGTCTCCGCGGGAAGGGTGGCAAGGCCGAGGGTGAGGAAGGCGCCGAGGGCGCGGAAACGTCGAAGAAGAAAGCCAAACCGTCACACCGGCACGAGCACGGCCCGAAGGCCGACACGCGCGGCAAGGGCGCCAAGACGACGACACCGAGGAAGGCGGGCGGGAGCTAATTGGCGACTGCCGGTTGCAGATTGCCGGTCGGCACATGACGATTGGGGATTTGCGATCGACGGATTGGCGATTGGCGAGTGGCGATTGGCATTGACGACTTGTCAATGTCGATAAGTTGAAGATTGAAGATTGAAGATTGGGCCGGGCTGCACGTCACGCGACCCGGCCTCGTGATTTCTGGCCAATCGTCTCTTCGACAGCGATCGCTTCAAGGACATCAAGGATCCCGCACATCTCAAGCTGAGGATGGCACGGCGCGGATGGCGCCGGCCGGCGGACGGCACGCCATCCCGTCGACGCGGCCGCGCGTCAGGTCGGCGGGCAGCGATGCCATGGCGGCCGCGATGTCAGCAATCGTCAGACTTCCTCCGCCGCCTCCGCCCCCCGTTCCGCCTTGGAGGCGGCGATAATCTTGGCGTGCAGGTGCTGGGGCACCTCTTCGTAGTGATCGAACTCCATGTGGTACGACCCGCGGCCGCCGGTGGCTGACGTGAGGTGCTGCTCGTAGGTCAGCATCTCGGACATCGGCACCTTCGCGCGAATGATCGTCATCGCGCCGCGCGTGTCCATGCCGCCGATGCGTCCGCGGCGGCTGTTGAGATCCCCCATCAGATCGCCGGCGAAGTCCGACGGCGCGTACACCTCCACGTTCATCACCGGCTCGAGCAGCGTCGGGCGCGCGCGCGCCATGCCGTCCTTGAAGGCGAGCGACCCCGCCATCTTGAACGACATTTCGCTCGAGTCCACGGGGTGGAAGGAGCCGTCGAAGACGCTCGCGCGGAAATCGACCATCGGATAGCCGGCGAGGAAGCCGCGCATGCGCGAGTCCTGGATTCCCTTTTCGATCGCGGGCACGAACTGGCGCGGAATGGCGCCGCCGAAGATGTCGTTCACGAACTCGAAGTCGCTGCCGGTGGGCAGCGGCTCGAACTTCACCTTGCAGTCGCCGAACTGGCCGTGGCCGCCCGTCTGCTTCTTGTGGCGGCCGTGCGCCTCGACGGTCGCCTTGATGGTCTCGCGGTACGGGATGCGCGGCAGCTTCAGCGTCACTTCCACGCCGAACCGCCGCTTCAGCTTCGCGACGGTGACCTCGATGTGCGACTGTCCCTGCCCGGCGAGCAGCAGCTCCTTCGTCTGCTGGTCGCGGCTGTAGTTGATCGTCGGGTCTTCCTCCTGCAGCCGGTGCAGCGCCGTGCTGATCTTCTCCTCGTCGCCGCGGCTCTTCGGCTCGATCGCGTACGAGATGACCGGCTCGGGGAACTTGATCGCCGGAATCGCCGGCGCGGCTCCCTTGTCGGCCAAAACGTCGCTCGTCTGGGTTTCCTTGAGCTTCGCGACGGCGCCGATATCGCCTGCCCTGACTTCGGGGACATTCGTCTGCGTCTTGCCCTGGACGACGACGAGGTGCCCGAGCCGCTCGGGCGTGTCCTTCGTGACGTTCTGCACCGTGGTGTCGGACTTGAGCGCGCCCGACAGCACGCGAAACAGCGTGATGCGGCCGGCGAAGGGGTCCGCGACGGTCTTCCAGACGAACGCCGCCGCGGGCCCGCCCTCCGTCGTGGGAATCTCGACGTCCTCGCCGTCGGCGCCCCGCGCCTTCATCGGGCGTTCGGCCGGCGACGGCGCGTACGACACGATGGCGTCGAGCAGCGGGGGCACCCCGATGTTCGCGAACGCGGACGCGAGGAGGACGGGGAAAATACGCGCCGCGGCGACGCCGCGCTTCAGCCCCGCGAGCAGCTCCTCCTGGGTCAGGGTGCCGGCGTCGAAGAACTTTTCCATCAGTGAATCGTCGGCCTCGGCGACCATCTCGATGAGCGCCTCGCGCGCCGCCTGCGCGGCGGCGCTGATCTCCGCCGGCACGTCGCCCTCCGACGCCTTGCCGCTTCCGTCGGCCGCGAACGTGTACGCCTTCATCGCGACGAGATCCACGACGCCCTTGAACGCCTTTTCCTCGCCGATCGGCAGTTGGATCGCAATCACGGTCCGGCCGAACACCGCGCGCAGCGATTCGATCGAGCGCTCGAGGCTGGCGCGCTCCCGATCGAGCCGGTTCAGCACGATGAGCCGCGGCAGCGCCAGCTCGTCGGCCGCCGCCCAGACTTTCTCGGTCGACACCTCCACGCCGGAGACGCCGTCCACGACGACCAGCGCGGCGTCCGACACCCGCAGCGCGGCGCGCGCGTCGCTCAGGAAATTCGCCATTCCCGGCGTATCGATGAAGTTGATCTTCGTCCGGTTCCACTCCGCGTAGGCGACGCTCGCGGAGAGCGTGTGCTTGCGCGCGATCTCTTCTTCGTCGTAATCGGTGATGGTGGTGCCTTCGTCGACCTTGCCGAAGCGGTTGACGGACCCGGCGTCGAAGAGCAGAGCCGAGACGAGCTGCGTTTTGCCGGAGCCGGAGTGGCCGACCAGCGCCACGTTCCGGAGACTCTGCGCGTCATAAACCTTCATAGAAGTACCCCCCGCCGTTAGCCAGCGCCAGTAGCCCGTCACCAGCTCACGGCTTGGTGGCGATTCGGTCATCGTAGTGCCGAGGGTCGGCAGGATCAAGCAACGGTTTCCCGCCACCAGCGCCTGCCGAGTTTCCGGGACGCATGAGGCATCTTCTCCGCCGCAAGGTCTCCGAACGGGCCGACTTCCTTGCAAGTTTCTGCGTTTGCCGGCATCGATGAGGGCGTTCGCTGAGACGGTTTTCGCGGCCTCATCCTTGCTCTCAGTGCGCAAAAAGCTGACTGGGAAGTCCCTCCCGCAGCCGCGGAACGCGAGGCGGTGTATGAAGACCACCCGACGGGAGTTTCTTCAATTGGCGGCCGCCACAGGCGCGTCGGTGATGGTGCCATGGCAGCGCGCGTACGCGGGCGAGCAGAGCCCGGCGTTGAGAAAGTTCATACAAACGCTGCCGGGCCTCGGCCCCGACGGTATTCCGGTGGCCGCGCGGAGTTCGTATCTGGGAGCTGACTACTTCCAACTCCTGGCAGGGGAGTACACGCAACAACTGCATCCGCAGTTGCCGCATCCAACCAGGTTGTGGGGCTACGCAGATGCCACGACAGGCTTACACCGGCACCTGGGTCCTGTCATTGTGGCGCGGCGCGGCACGCCCGTGCGGCTCACGGTCACCAACGCCTTGCCGTCGATCCATCCGCTCCCGGTCGACACGTCCCTTTCTGGGGCCGCCTCGGCTCCGAACCGTACGGCCGTGCATCTCCATGGCGGACACGTTCCATGGATCAGCGATGGCGGGCCTTTCTCGTGGTTCGGCGCGGACGGCAGCCTCGGCCCGAGCGCGATCTCTGCGCCGGACATGGGGGTACCGGCGCCCGGCACGTTCAACTACTACTATCCGAACGACCAGAGTGCGCGTTTGATGTGGTATCACGATCACGCAATGGGGATCACGCGGCTGAACGCGTACGCGGGTCTCGCCTCTGCGTACATCCTGCGCGATGTCGCCGAAGCCATGTTGATGGCCTCCGGTGCGATTCCGTCGAACGAGATTCCTCTCATCATTCAGGACAAGACGTTCAAGACCACGGCAGACGCGTGGGGGCAGCCGGGCGATCTCTGGTATCCGAGCGAGTACGATCCGAACGACCAGGGGCCTATCGGTCTTGCCCTGCCGTTTCCTTCATGCGTGCCTGAGTTTTTCGGCGATACCATGCTGGTCAATGGGCTCGTGTTCCCCACAGCCCGTGTCGAACAGCGCAGGTACCGGCTTCGGGTCTTGAACGCGTGCAACGCTCGCTTCTGCACGCTGCGATTGTTCTACGCACAGGGCGCAGCCTTTCCGGACAGCGCCGAACCCAATCTGCACGCTCCAGGGCCGTCCTTCGTTCAGATCGGCACCGAGGGCGGGTTTCTGCCGGATCCCGTGCTCCTGGACGGAAGCAGGGATGCGACGCTGCTGCTCGCTCCGGCCGAGCGTGCGGATCTGATCGTCGACTTCTCGGACGTGCCGGCAGGGTCGGTTCTGGTCCTTTACAACGACGCATCCGCACCGTTTCCGGCGGGAGATCCGGCAACGGATTACTATCCGGGTGCCAGGAACCCGAGCCGATCAGAACCTGGCTTCGGGCCCAACACGCGGACGCTGCTGCAGATTGTGGTCGGACCACGGATTGGCGCCAGAGATCCGCACGCGCCGTTGACGCTCCCTTCGCTCGACCCCGCTCCCTTGGTGCCGTTGGGTGTGACCGAGTTGCCGCCAGCCGTTCCCGTGCGGGATCTCACACTCAACGAAGATTTCGATGAGTTCGGCCGGTTGATTCAGCGACTGGGTACTCTGGACCCTCTCTACGAGGGAACCTTCGCGCGAAACTATGAGGATCCGCCGACCGAAGGACCCCGTGCCGGCGCAATCGAGGTTTGGCGGGTCTTCAACACCACGGGCGATACCCACCCGATACACTTTCACCTGGTGAACGTGCAGGTCATCTCTCGGCAGCGATTCCATCGTGTCGGGTCGCGCCTGGGCCCGCCGCGGCCGCCGGATGCCAACGAGCGTGGCTGGAAAGAGACCGTCAGGATGAATCCGGGTGAGTGCACGACGGTCATCATGAAATTCGATTTGCCGACCGCGCCATTCGCCGTGCCGCCAAGCCTCCGTACCGGCGGCCACGAGTACGTCTGGCACTGCCACATCCTCGAGCACGAAGAACACGACATGATGCGACCGCTGATCGTGGTCTGACGGACCGCGACCGGATCGAACGGACTCACCGGATTTCGGGTTGTGCGCCGTCGACTGCGGCCGGTGCTACGATGCCCCGCGGCGGAGGACAACGATGATGCGCAACAAGAGCGGCCGGCGGGATTTTCTGCAGGGGATCATTGCGGCGACAGGCCTTTCGGCAGCGAGGGTGGGGAGTGTTCGGGCCGAGCAGGTGGGTGGTGATCCATCATGGCTGCCCGCCTACGCGCGCGCGCAGAATTACAAATCGCTGAAGCAATCAAGCTACGACAGGACCGGCGGCAACAGCGATCGCTGGCCCGTTGCGCCCGGATCCGTGCGGGAAGTCTTCAACGCGGACGGACCAGGCCTCATCAGCCACATCTGGTTCACCATTGCCGCGCGGAGCGGCGATCACCTGAAAGAGATCGTGCTTCGTGCGTACTGGGACGGCAACCAGAAGCCGAGCGTCGAGGTGCCGATCGGCGACTTCTTCGGACTGAATCTCGGCAGCTACCAAATCTATCAGTCGGAATACCTGGCGTGCTCGCCGGGAAAATCGCTGAACTGCTACTTCGCGATGCCCTTTCGGAGATCCGCGCGTCTGACGGTGGCGAACGAGGGGACACAGGAGGTGGGTTCGCTGTACTCCAACATCGATTACATGACCGTTCCGCGCGTGCCCGATGACATCGTCTACTTCCATGCGCAGTATCGTCAGGCGGCGCCATGCATGCCGGTCGCGGGCCTGGAGCCGAAGCTGAATCCGGACGGCCGGCAGAACTACGTCTACATGGAAACTCGCGGCCGGGGTCACCTGATGGGCGTGACGCTCGGCGTGCTACAGAACACTCCGGGCTGGTGGGGTGAGGGCGACGACATGATCTTCGTGGACGACGAGGCGAAGCCGGCGATCATCGGCACCGGCAGTGAAGACTACTTTCTCGGAAGCTGGGATTTCGGCGGTCGCGACGGCGCGGTTCCCTTTGGTCACTCCATGTACGGCGCGCCGCTCATTGTGAACGCGGAGCGAACCGGCGGGCGGTACTGCTGCTACCGCTGGCACGGCGACAATCCCGTCACGTTCGAACGCTACCTGAAGCATACGATGGAGCATGGGCACGCGAATGACCGCGGCGACAACTTCTTCTCTGCCGCGTATTGGTACCAGACCGCACCGTTCACGGATTTCCCGCCGCTGCCATCGGTGGCGGAGCGGATACCTGTGGTGAAAACGGTTTAGAAAACTCCCAACTTCCACCCCCCGACTCTCCAAGGCAAGCTCGGGCGGCGCCTTTGGGAGCTGGGAGTTGGGACTCGATCTCTTTTTACTCGTACCGCAGAGCCTCGATCGGGTCGAGCCGCGAGGCCTTGAACGCCGGGAACAACCCGAAGAAGATGCCGACGCTGGCGGAGAAGCCGATGCCGATCGCGAACGACCACCAGGGGAGGGAAATGGGGAAGCCGGTGGCCCAGTGGACGCCGATGCCGATTGAGCTGCCGAACATGATGCCGAGCAGACCGCCGCCCGACGTCAGGAACACCGCCTCCACGAGGAACTGCCAGAGGATCTCGCGGCGGCGCGCGCCGAGCGCCTTGCGCACGCCGATTTCGCGCGTGCGCTCGGTCACCGAGATCATCATGATCGCCATGACCCCGATGCCGCCGACCATCAGGGCGATCGATGAGATCACGACGAGCGCCAGGAAGGTGGCGCTGCTGAACTGGTCCCAGACCTTCAGCGCCGCGTCCTGCGTCGCCAGATCGAAGTCGTTGGCCTGATCGAGCTTGAGATTGTGCCGGATGCGCATGACCGTCTCGACTTCGGCCATCGCCTTTTCGCGCGAATCTTCCGCCGGTACGACGGCGATCATCGCCGTCCGGAACATCGACGGCGTGATGCCGCTGCCGCTGGCTTTCGCCGATCCCTTTTGCACCGAGCCGAAGAACTTCTCGTGCGTCGTGTACGGAATCACGGCGAGATCGTCGGCGCCGGAGTTGAGGCCGCCCAGGTTCGGCCGCGGTCCCATCACACCGATCACGGTGAACTCGTTGGTGCCGATGCGAACCTTCTTGCCGATGGGATCGACATTCTTGAAGAGCGATTGGTACGGTGTTTGGCCGAGAATGACGACAGCGCGGCGGTGATCGACTTCGGCGGGAACGAACGTGCGTCCCAGCTCCATTTTCGCGAAGTTGACTTCGGCGAAGTTCTCGGTCGCGCCCATGATCAGCAACTGCTTGGTCTTCTCGTGGCCGTAGAACATCCGCCAGCGCGAGTTGCCGCCGTAGAGGCCGAGCCAGACGTCGACCAGCGCGACCGACGGACACTCCTCCCCGATCGCGCGCGCGTCTTCGATCGTGATATTGGGACGTCGGATCACCTCGAGAAAGCTCTTGCCGCTGAGGATCGAGAGACCGCTGAACTTCTGAACGAGAATCGTGTTCGGCCCGAGTTCCTTGATCGAGTCGCGCAGCGACTGGTCGAAGCCGCGGATGAGCGACGTCATGCCGACGATCGAGGTGATGCCGATGACGACGCCGAGGACGGTCAACGCCGAGCGCATCTTGTTCGCGCGCAGCGTATCCCACGACATCACGACGATTTCCGACAGCAGGCCGGAGCGGATGGTCGCCATTACTCCCGCCTGAGCGCTTCGATCGGGTCGAGCTTGGCCGCGCGCATCGCCGGGTAGAGCCCGAAGAACAGGCCGACCATCGCGGTGATGCCGATGCCGATGAGCACCGACCACCACTGCACGGCCGCCGGCAGCGGCGACAGCTTCGAGATGATGATCGCCGCAACGAAGCCGAGAAACGTCCCGATGAATCCGCCCATCGTCGAGAGCGTCACCGACTCGGTGAGGATCTGCCAGACGATGTCGCGGCGCCGCGCGCCGAGCGCCTTGCGCAGCCCGATCTCGCGTGTCCGCTCGCTGACCACCATCAGCATGATGTTCATGATGACGATCCCGCCGACCACGAGCGACAGCGCCACGACGCCGATGAGAATGGCGAAGATGCCGTTCGTCGCGGTGTGATAGATGCCGAGAAGGGTGTCCGACGTGAAGATGCCGAAATTGTCGCGATCCTTCGGCTTGAGACGGCGCTGCGCGCGAAGCGCGACCGTCGCGTCGTCCATGGCGACGTTGATCAACTCCGGACGCCTGGGCTTGACGACGAGCTGAAGGCCGAACGGGCGAGATCCGAACAGCTTTCGAAACTGGCCCATCGCGATGATCGCGAACTCGTCCTGCGACTGACCGAACGCGGATCCTTTCTTCTCGCTGACGCCGATGACGGTGAAGTGATGGCCGTTGATCTCGATGTCTTTGTCGAGCGGATTGATCGGTCCGAACAGGCGGTCCGCCGCGTCGTATCCGAGGACGGTCACCGGCCGCGCGCGGTCGATCTCGACCGGGTTGATCAGGCGCCCCTGCTCGGCGTTGAACGTCGGCAGGAGAATGTAATCGCGGGTGACGCCCTGGATCTGGACGCCATCCACCGATTGCGACCCGTACTGCAGTCGGGCCGAGGCGCCGGCCTCCGCGTCGACGGCGGCGATATTGTCGCTGGCTTTGCGGACCGCTTGCGCTTCGTCGAGCGTGATGCGTGGATTGTTGCGGACGCGGTCCTCGTCCTCCGCCGTGCGGATGACCGGAGTTCGCTGAATCGTGAAATTATCCGCGCCGACGCTCGAGAGGACCGCCGTGGTCACGTACTGGTTCATGCCCTGCACGAGCGACACGATCGCGATGATCGACGTCACGGCGACGATGTTTCCAAGGACCGTGAGGAACGACCGGAGCTTGTACTCCCAGATTGCCCTGAGCGCGATGCCCGCCGATTCGAAGAACTGAAACATCCGGCCTACTTGCTTCCGACTGTTGTCGCGCGCGCGGCGGCCTCGATCTTCACGGGCGCGCCGTCCGACAGCTCGCGCACGGAGCTGAACGGCCCGATGATGACCTTGTCGCCGTCCTTGACCCCCGACATGACCTCGAAATACTTCTCGCCGGCGATGCCTGTCTTGATCGGCGTGAAGACGGCCTTGTCGTTATCGACCAGGAACACGCCTTCCAGCTCCTTGCGCTGCTGTCCTGACGGGAGGTCGCCGGCCGGCGCCGTCGGGCGTCGTTTGCCGGGGCCCGCCTTCTCGCGCACGATGTTGCCTTCGCGATCGAGGATGACTTCGCGGACGGTCGTCGCCTGAATCGGGATCGACACGACGTCTTTCCGCAACGCCGTCGTGATCTCCGCAGTACAGCTGAAGCCGGGCCGCAGGTCGGGAATGATGTCGTCGACCTTCACTTTGACGAGGAAGTTGGTCGCCTGGCTCGCCGACGAAGTCGTGCCCGCCGTCGTGATCGGGCTGTTGCCGATTTCCACCACGTGGCCGGTGAACGTCTTGCCGGGCATCGCGTCGATCGTGATCTTCGCTTTCTGGTTGATCAGCACGTTGGGGATGTCGGTCTCGTCCACTTCGACCTGCGCTTCGACGTTCGACATGTCGGCAATCGTCAGCAGCACGGTGCCGGCGTTGTTCATCGTCCCGACGACGACCGTTTCACCCTCCTGGATGTTGCGCTTGGTGATGATGCCGTCGATTGGCGATTCGATGCGCACCTTGCTCAGGGTGTACTTCGCGCTGTCGAGCGCCGCCTGCTCCTGGCGCATCCGCAGCTGCTGCGTCTCGATCTGCTTGGTCGCCGAGTTGGCGTCGGCCTGCCGCATCTTCAACTGCTGCTCGGCGGTGTCCAGCGTTTCCTTCGTGGTCAGGCCGCCCTTCCAGAGCTGCTGCTGCCGGGTGTAGGCATCCTGCGCCTGTTTGAGCGCCGCGTTGGCGCTCTCGGCGGCGACGCGCAGCTGCTCCATCGACGAGCGCGCGGCGGCGAGGCTGGCCTCGGCCTGCTCGGCGGCGCTGGCGAGCAGCTTCGGGTCGATCTGCATCAGGAACTGACCCTTCTTCACGCGGTCGCCCTCGTCGACGGCCAGGTTGGTGACGCGCCCGACCGTGTCGGCGCTGATGTTGACCGAGTCGTGCGGCTGGATCTTGCCCGACGCCGAGACGATCGCCTGCAGATCGCGCTTGCGAATGGTCTCGACGTTGACGGACGTTCCCTCCTTACGCCGGAACTTGAAATTGACGAACGCGATCGCCCCGAGAATGACGACGATCCCCACGCCGATCAGAATCTTCTTGTTCCGGCTCATGCGCCTCCCGCGCGGCTCTTGATGACCGCGATCACGATCGCGATCACCGCGTAGACCGACAACAGCGACATCGCAATCGGCTGCGTCCGCCGGCGGTAGAGCACCGCGAGCCCGATCGACAGCACGAGGATGTACCAAATCAGAAAGACGTCGATCGCGCCGAGCAGGTTCGCGACGAACGAGTGTTCGGGAAGCATCGGCAGCAGCGATCCGAGCGTGGTGACGCTGTCCATCGCCCCGCGGAAATAATTGATGACGCCGGTGAATATGGCCGACAGGGCGGATATCGGCCCGGCGTGCACGAGCACCGCCATCACCTGCTTGAACGATGCTTCACCGCCCATCGCGGCGTTGAAGATGGCAAACAGGATTCCGGCGAAGATGGCGGCGAAGATCGGCGATACGATCAGTACGCTGATGCCCGTCGTGTACGGCATGCGGTCCGCGCCCTTTTCGAGCCGCTGGTACAGGTCGTCGTTTACCTGGAAGCCGAACGACTGCATCTGGGCGACCTGTTTGTCGATCGCCGCCTGCCGGCCGGCCGGCGTCGTGAGCGGCAGTGCGGTGAACAGCGCGACGATCACCGTCGTCGTCGCGAGCATCCCGAGGATTTTCGGCGCGGCCGCGACGCCCTGAAACATGTCCCGCGGCGAGGTGAATGCGCCGATAAAACGCGCAGGAAGACTCTTGGAAGCAGGAGGTGATCCTGCCGCAGCTGCGGGATTAGTCATGTGATGTGTGCCCTTGCAGAGCGTTAACCACCCTGTTCAGTTGTCCGGGAATGGGCGATTCTATCACGCACTATACGACGTCGTCCGGACAAATGTTTCCCGTCGGCGCGCGGCAACTCACGCGCTGACTACCAGTTAGCGAGAGGCCTTCGGGTAGACCGCACACATGCGATTCCTCCATGGCGCCGCCGTTCTCGCGTGGCTTCTGCCGATCTGCTCCGGCGACTCTGCCGCCGCCCAGGAGCCTCCAGCCGGCGTCCGCGCGGCGGGAATGGGAGGCGCCTTCACCGCCGTGGCCGACGATGCGTCGGCGACCGTCTGGAACCCGGCGGGCCTGGCGGCGGGCTCCTATTTCAGCGCGGTCCTCGACCGGAACGCCTTTGACGGGTCGGCACTTCTTGTCGCCGTCGGCACGCCCCCGGTCGGGATCGCCTATTACCGGACTGCTACAGGGCCGCTTCAAAACGGCCGAAATGCGCTCGTGGCGCACCACGCCGGCATCTCGCTGGTGCAGTCGATCGGGTTTTCCGGCGTTGCCCTCGGCGCCACCCTGAAAGTGGTGCACGGCGTCACCTCCGCTTCCGAGTCGGCGGACCGATTGGACGCCGACTTCGGCGTCATGAAGACGGGCGCGCTGGGGCGGTTCGGCGTCAGCGTCCGCAACGCGCGCGCCGTGGCTTTCGGAACCGGCGCAGATCAGGTTCGACTCGAGCGCCAGGTGCGCGGGGGGGCGTCGCTGATGGTGACGCCGGACCTCAGAGTCGCCGTCGACGCGGATTTCACGAAGACGACCACGCCCAAAGGACGTTGGCGCGATGCGGCGCTCGGCGTGGAGGACGCCCTCGCGGCGCGGGTGTGGATTCGCGGGGGTGTCCACTGGAACACGGCGTCGGGCGGACAGGGCGCGGCTCCAATTGCCACTGTGGGCACGAGTTACGCGGTTCGCGGATCGCTCATGGCCGATGCGCAGGCGAGCGTCGGCTCGGCGGCCGGCGCTCGAGGGTGGGGCGTCGGGCTCCGTTTTGTATTTTGATCTTGACAAAAAATGTCAGTTCGATACGATAACTGTCTCCCCCGCAGCGTTTCCCACATTCATGCACCAGTGGTCTGAACGATGCCAGTCCGCATAGGCGAGCTGCTGCTCAAGGAGAAGCGCATCTCACCTGCACAGCTGCAGGAGGCGCTGACCTATCAGAAGACGAACGGGGGCAAGCTCGGCTACAACCTCGTCAAGCTGGGATTCGTCAAGGACGAGGAGATCACCGCGCTGCTCTCGAAGCAGTACGGCGTTCCCTCGATCAATCTCGCGCAGTTCGAAATCGACCCCGCGATCGTCAAGCTCATTCCGTCCGAGACGGCGCAGAAGTATCAGATCGTCCCGCTCAGCCGCGCCGGCGCCACGCTGACGATCGCGATGACGGATCCGACGAACGTGTTCGCCATGGACGACATCAAGTTCATGACGGGCTACAACGTCGAGCCCGTGGTCGCGTCTGAGACCGCGGTGACCGAAGCCATCGCGCGCTACTACCCTGCGAACGCCGCTCCGGTCTCGCGCATCGTCGAGCCGAAGAAGAAAAAGGAACCCAAGATCGAGCAGGCGGCGAATCTGAACAACGCCGCGACGCTCGAGATGGTGACTCGCGCCCTCGAGGAGACCGCGGGGACTATCGACGATGACGACGTCGAGATGCTCGAGGAGATCGAGCAGATTGACGTCTCGACGCTGGAGAAGCAGGGCGGCGAGGCGCCCGTCATCCGCCTCGTGAACCTGATGCTGATGTCGGCGATCCAGAAGGGCGCGAGCGACATCCACGTCGAGCCGTACGAGAAGGAGTTCCGCGTCCGGTTCCGCATCGACGGCATTCTGTACAACGTCATGGCGCCGCCGATGAAGTTCCGCGACGCGATCACGTCGCGCATCAAGATCATGTCGAAGCTCGACATCGCCGAGAAGCGGCTCCCCCAGGACGGCCGCATCAAGATCCGCTTCGGCGACGCCGAGGGCGGGACGAAGGAGATCGACTTCCGCGTGTCGATCCTGCCGACGCTCTTCGGCGAGAAGATCGTCATGCGGCTCCTCGACAAAGACAAGCTGATGCTCGACATGACCAAGCTCGGCTTCGAGCCGGAGTCCCTGACGAAGCTGGAGCACGCGATCAGCAAGCCGTGGGGCATGGTGCTCGTCACGGGCCCGACGGGCAGCGGCAAGACCAACACCCTCTATTCGTCGATCGCCAAGATCAACACGCCCGAGACCAACATCATGACCGCGGAAGATCCCGTCGAGTTCAATCTCGTCGGCGTCAACCAGGTGCAGGTCAAGGAGAACATCGGGCTCAATTTCGCCGCCGCGCTGCGCTCGTTCCTGCGGCAGGACCCGAACATCATCCTCGTCGGCGAGATCCGCGACTTCGAGACGGCGGAAATCGCCGTGAAGGCGTCGCTCACGGGCCACCTGGTGCTGTCGACGCTGCACACCAACGACGCGCCGAGCACGATCAGCCGACTGATGAACATGGGGATCGAGCCGTTCCTCGTCGCGAGCTCCGTCAACCTCATTTGCGCGCAGCGCCTCGTCCGCCGGCTCTGCACGCAGTGCAAGACGGCTCACCCGCACGCGGCGCAGGCGCTGGTCGACGCCGGCTTCACGCCGGACGAAGCGGCGAAGGTCGTGCCGCAGAAGGGCTCCGGCTGCGAACGGTGCAACAACACCGGCTACAAGGGGCGCGTGGGCCTGTACGAAGTCATGGAGATCACCGACGAGCTGCGCGAGCTGATTCTGGTCGGCGCGTCCGCGCTGGAGCTGCGCCGGAAGGCAATCGACGAAGGCATGATCACGCTGCGCCGCAGCGGGCTGCTGAAAGTCATGGACGGCGTGACCACGATCGAAGAGGTCGCGCGGGAGACGGTGAAGTAAACGACCTATGGCCACATTACCCGAGCTCTTGCAGACGCTCGTCGAGAACAACGGTTCCGACCTGCACATTACAACCGACACGCCGCCGCAGATCCGCGTGCACGGCCATCTCAAGCCGCTCGATCTGCCGGCGCTCGGGCCGGCCGAGACGAAGGGGCTGGCCTACAGCGTGCTCACCGATCAGCAGAAGAAGCGGTTCGAGGAGGCGCTGGAGCTGGACTTCTCGTTCGGCATCCGCGGCATCGCCCGGTTCCGGTGCAACGTCTTCAACCAGCGCGGCGCGGTGGCGGCCGTCTACCGGGTCATCCCCGAGCAGATCAAGGGCTTCAACGAGCTGGGCCTGCCGCAGGTGCTGGCCACGCTCGCCGAGCGGCCGCGGGGCCTCGTGCTGGTCACGGGCCCGACCGGCTCGGGCAAATCGACGACGCTCGCGGCGATGATCGACAAGATCAACACGGAGCGGCACGAACACATCCTGACGATCGAAGACCCGATCGAGTTCGTGCACGCGCACAAGGGCTGTCTCGTCAATCAGCGCGAAGTGCACCAGGACACACAGGGGTTCGCGATGGCGCTGCGTGCGGCCCTGCGCGAAGATCCCGACATCGTCCTCATCGGCGAGCTGCGCGATCTCGAGACGATCGAGTCGGCGCTCCGCATCGCGGAGACGGGCCACCTGACGTTCGCCACGCTGCACACCAATTCGGCGGCGCAGACGATCAACCGCATCATCGACGTCTTCCCGGCGCACCAGCAGGGGCAGATTCGCACCCAGCTCTCGCTCGTCCTCGAAGGCATCGTCTGTCAGGCGCTGCTGCCGCGCGCCGACGGCAAGGGGCGGGTCGTGGCGCTCGAGATCATGGTGCCCAACCCCGCGATCCGGAACCTGATCCGCGACGACAAGGTCCACCAGATCTATTCGACGATGCAGACCGGGCAGGAGAAGCTCGGCATGCAGACGATGAATCAGTCGCTCGCGACGCTGTATCAGAAGCGGCTGATTACGCTGGAAGCGGCGATGACCGCCTCATCGCTGAAAGACGAGCTGGAGCAGATGATTTCGCGCGGCGCCGGCGTTGTCGCCGGCGCGGGCATGAACCGGCCCGGCACGGGCCTTCCGAACCGGCCGCCTCTCAATCGGTGATTTGGTGAGTTGGCGAATTGGTGAATTGGTGAATGGGTGACCTGGTGAATTATGCCGACCTTTGCTTATAGCGGACGCACACGGGCAGGACAAACCGTCACGGGCGAACGCGTCGCCGAGACCGTTGACGCCGCGGTCACGGCCCTGCGGCGGGAACAGATCACCGTTACGCGCATCGATCCCGCGAAAGCGGAGAAGGCCGCCAAGGCGAAGGCGAAGAAGGGCGCGTCCGCTCCCTCCAAGAACCTCGCGATCTTCACGCGGCAGTTCTCGGTGATGATCGACGCCGGGCTGCCGCTGGTGCAGTGCCTGGACATCCTCGGCAAGCAGGAGCCGCACAAGGGATTCGCCGAGGTCATCCTGACGGTGCGGTCGGAC
Organism: Vicinamibacterales bacterium; assembly: GCA_035495955.1. Lineage (GTDB taxonomy): Bacteria > Acidobacteriota > Vicinamibacteria > Vicinamibacterales > 2-12-FULL-66-21 > JAICSD01. The sequence goes on from DATJFE010000082.1 coordinate 23,086, forward strand.
GTCGAGTCTGGCGCGGCGCTCGCCGACGCGATGAAGAAGCACCCGAGGGCGTTCGATCCGCTGTACTCGAACATGATCGCCGCCGGCGAGGCGGGCGGTATCCTGGACACGATTCTCAAGCGGCTCGCGGTCTACATCGAGAAGAGCGTGAAGCTGAAGGGACAGGTCAAGTCGGCGATGATCTACCCGATTGCCGTCATCTGCATCGCGACGATCGTCGTCGCCGCGATTCTGTGGAAGGTCATTCCGACCTTCGCGCAGCTGTTCGCGGGCCTGGGCGCCCAGCTCCCGCTGCCGACCCGCGTCGTGATCGCGATGAGCGACGGCCTGCTCGCGTACGGGCCGATCATCCTGATCGCCGCCGGTCTCATCGGCTACGGCCTGAAACGCTATTACGGCACGCCCGCGGGACGCCACCAGATCGACGCTCTCGTGCTCAAGATGCCGATCCTCGGGATGATCATGCGCAAGATCGCCGTCGCGCGGTTCTGCCGCACGCTGTCCACGCTGCTGTCCTCCGGCGTGCCGATCCTCGACGGGCTCGACATCACGGCGCGGACGGCCGGCAACGCCATCATCGAAGAGGCGATCCAGAAGACGCGCTCGAGCATCGAGCGCGGCGAGACCGTCTCGGGTCCGCTCCGCGAGACCAACGTGTTTCCCTCGATGGTCGTCCAGATGATCAACGTCGGCGAGACGACCGGCGCGCTCGACGCGATGCTCGCGAAGATCGCGGATTTCTACGAAGAGGAAGTCGACACGGCGGTCGCGGGCCTCCTGACGCTGATGGAGCCGCTGATGATCGCGGTCCTCGGCGGTGTGGTCGGCGGCATCGTCATTGCGATGTACATGCCGATCTTCGATCTGATCAGCAAGCTGACCTAGCATGACGGGAACCGCGTTTCGGCGGAAGCTGCTGTGGCTGATTGCCGGCCGTGCCGGCGTCATCACGCTGCTGCTCGGCTCGGCGATCCTCATCCAGATCAAGTCGCCGGGCTCGTTTCCGATCGATCCGCTGTTCGCGCTCATCGGCCTGACCTACGGGCTGACGGTCGTCTGGACGCTCACGCTGCCGTTCGTCGATCGGCAGCCGTGGCTGATCGACGTGCAACTGGCGTGCGACGCGCTGATCGTGTCGGCGATCGTGCACGTGACGGGCGGGGTGGCGAGCTATTTCTCGTCGCTCTACACGCTGCCGATCATCGCCGCCAGCACGATCCAGTCATGGCGCGGCGGCCTGATGGTCAGCGTGCTGAGCTCGGCCATCTATACCGCTCTCGTGATCGCCCAGTACCAGGCGCCGGATCTCCTGCCGCTCGACGTCCGGCTCGCGGTGCTGCCGGCGGCGCGCGTCGCCATCTTCACGGTGGGGCTGAACGTCTTCGGATTCCTGGCCGTCGCGGCGCTCAGCGGCTACCTCGCCGAGGGCCTCCGCCGCACGGGCGTGCAGCTCCAGGAAGCCTCGAGCCAGCTCGCCGACCTGCAGGCGTTCAATCAGCACGTGATCGACAGCCTGACGAGCGGCCTGGCGACGACCGACATGCGCGGCCGCCTGCTCACCTTCAATCGCGCGGCCGAGGCGATCACCGGGCTCGCCGCGTCGCACGTGGTGGGGCACTCGGCGTCCGAGGTGCTGCAGCTCCCGGCCGTTTTCCGGGACGTCTTCGTCCCCGAGGCGCCGCCGCCGGATCGTCCGGCGCGGGCGTATCCCGCGCTGCAGCGGCACGAATTCGGCTATCGGCGGAGCGACGGCCGCGAAATCGAGCTGGGGATGACCAGCGCGCCGCTGATTACGCCGCGGGGCGAGAGCGGGTTCCTGTTGACGTTTCAGGACGTGACCGAGCTGCGGCGCCTCGATCGCGAAGCGCGCGTGCAGCAGCGGCTCGCCGCGGTCGGCGAAATGGCGGCCGGCATCGCGCACGAGATCCGGAATCCGCTCGCCTCGATGGCCGGATCGATTCAGATCCTCCGCGACGAGCTGCCGTTGTCGCCCGACCAGTCGCAGCTGATGGACATCGTGCTGCGCGAGTCCGATCGGCTCAATGAAACGATCCGCAATTTTCTGTCGTTCGCGCGGCCGCAGCGAACGGCCGTCGCCGATCTCGACGTCCGGCAGATCGTCCGCGACGCCGCGCGGCTCCTCGAGAACAACGCCGACGTCACCCATCGCCACGCCGTCGTCGTCGACGTGCCGCCCGACCCGGTCGTCTATCGCGCCGACGAGGCGCAGATCCGGCAGATTGTCTGGAACCTGGCCACCAACGGCCTGCGCGCGATGCCCGACGGCGGCGAGCTGCGGCTGGGCGTGCGGTTCGCGCCTCCGCCGCCCGCCCCGCCGGCCGAGGTCGTCATCGCCGTGCACGACCGAGGCGTCGGCATTGCGCCCGAAGACATGGACGGCATCTTCCAGCCGTTCCGCGGCGCGTTCGGCCGCGGCACCGGCCTCGGCCTGTCAATCGTCCATCGGATCGCGAGCGATTACGGCGGCGAGGTCCGTGTGACGTCTCAAAAGGGCACCGGCACGAGCGTCGAGGTGGCGCTGCCGCTGGCCCCCGCCGACTCGGACGATCACGGGGTGCTGGCCGATGGCCGGCAGGGAGCTGCCTGATATGGCCGGAACCGCCGCCGCCGCCGCCGAACGCGCCGCCCCCGCCGGAGAGTCGGCCCGCATCCTCGTCGTCGACGACGAGCGGTCGATGCGCGAGATGCTGGCGATTCTCCTGAAGCGCGAAGGGCACGACGTGGCCGTCGCCGAAAACGGCAAGGCGGCCATCGATCTGCTCAACCAGCGGCCTTTCGATCTGGTCGTCTCGGACGCCCGGATGCCGGATCTCGACGGCCTCGAGGTCCTGAGGCATGCGCGCAGCATCAATCCTTCAGTGATCGCCATCATGATCACGGCCTACGGATCGCCCGACCTGATCCGCGGCGTGGCGCAGCTCGGCGTGAACGACTACGTCGAGAAGCCGTTCAACACCGAAGTGCTGCGCTTCCGGATCCGGAAGGAGCTCGATCGCAAGCGGCTGCAGCAGGAGAACGTGCTGCTCAAGCGGGCGATGCACTCGGCGCACCAGTTCGAGAACATCATCGGGACCAGCTCGTCGATGCAGCAGCTGTTCGATCTGGTGGAGACGATCGCGCCGACCGGGAGCACCGTGCTCATCACGGGGGAGTCGGGCACGGGGAAGGAGCTCGTCGCGCGCGCGATCCACGTGCGTTCGCCGCGGAGCGAGCGGCCGTTCGTCGCGGTCAACTGCGGCGCGCTCACCGAGACGCTGCTGGATTCAGAGCTCTTCGGCCACATGCGCGGCGCCTTCACGGGCGCGGACGGCAACAAGAAGGGGCTCATCGAGGTGGCGGAAAAGGGGACGATCTTCCTCGACGAAATCGGGGAAATGAGCCCGATGCTGCAGGTGAAGATCCTCCGCGTCCTGCAGGAGCGCAAGTTCCGGCGGGTCGGCGGGACGGAGGAAGTCGACGCGGACATCCGGATCATCGCCGCCACCAATCGCGATCTCGGCCGGATGGTCGCCGACGGCCAGTTCCGCGAGGACCTCTATTACCGCATCAACGTGATCCCGATGCGTCTGCCGCCGCTGCGCGAGCGGTTCGAGGACGTGCCGCTGCTCGCGGAACACTTCATGGCGAGATTCGCCGAGCAGATGAAGAAGCCGATCAGCGGCATCTCCGGAGAGGCGCTCGCGTGTCTGACGGCGTACGCGTGGCCGGGCAACGTGCGCGAGCTCGAAAACGCGATCGAGCGCGCCGTCGCGCTCGAGCGGACGCCGTCGATCTTGCCAGAGAGCCTCCCGGAGGCCGTCCGCGGCGTGCCCGGCGGGTCCTCGGTGCCGGCGGCGGCCATCGCCAACGGCGCCCCTGGAGAGGGTACGCCGCTGCCCGACAAGGGCTTCGACCTGGAGCAGCACGTCCAGCACCTCGAGCGCGAATACATCGCCGAAGCGCTGCGGCGATCCGGCGGCGTCAAGGTCAAGGCAGCCGAGCTGCTGGGAATGAGCTTCCGGTCCTTCCGGTACTACATGAAGAAATACAACCTGAAATGATGCCGCGGAGGGGCTCGTTTTTGGCACTCGAACAATTACTGACTGCCCGAAGTTGACAACGAATGTCAGCAGACGAATTTTGTCAGCCGCCGCACCTCGGATGGTCTCTGTAACTAACTGTAAATAAATATGTTAACAATTTCGTCGCCAGCCCGGCCCAACGGCACCATGGTTGCTCTGTCGGGTCACGGCTTGCGCCGTAAACCCGTCTTCAGCCGTGAGGAGAGAGCAATGAGAGTTCGGAATGCGAAAGGTTTCACCCTGATCGAGCTGCTGATCGTCGTCGCGATCATCGGCATCATCGCCGCGATCGCGGTCCCGGGTCTTCTGCGGGCCCGCATCTCGGGTAACGAAGCGTCGGCGATCGGATCGCTCCGCGCTGTGAGCAGCGCCCAGTCGACGTTCGCCGCCAGCTGCGCCAACGGCATGTATGCCCAGGCGCTCGACACGCTGGGCACCGGCCCCTCGGGCGGCTCCGCGTTCATCAGCCCGGACCTCGGGTCCTCGGCGACGGTGACCAAGAGCGGCTACACGGTGTCGATGACCGGCACCAGCGCGACCGGCACGGCGTGCAACGGCGCGACGGCGCTCGCCTCGGGCTACCACGCCTGGGCGGACCCGGTCTCGACGTCGACCGGCACGCGCTACTTCTTCACCAACACGACCGGAACGATCTGGCAGGCGACCAGCTCGATCGGTGCGAGCGGCAGCGACGCCTCCTCGCCCTCCGGCGGCACCGCGATTCAGTAACGTCCACCGGCGGAATACGGGGAAGACGGGAAGACACTTCGGTGTCTTCCCGTTTTTCCGTCTGACAGACGCTAGATGCGCAAGCTCCCGCGCGGCTTCTGGCCGCTCCTCGCCGTCGTCCTGTCGACCATCCCGGTCGCCGGCGTCTTCACACTCTCGAAGGTTTTCTACGTTCGCGACCTGACCATGGCGTTCAGGCCGCGGTTCCTGTTTCTGCGGCACAGCATCGCGTCCGGCACGCTCCCATTGTGGGATCCGTATCCCGCGCACGGGCAGCCGGCGATCAACGACGCGCTGTATCAGCTCTTTCACCTGCCGTCGCTGCTGATACGGCTGCTCCTGCCGGAAGTCATCGCCTACAACCTGTGGGTCGCGCTGCCGGTGCCGCTGGCGGCGATCGGCATGTACCTGTTCCTGCGCCGACAGGTCACGGCCCCGGCCGCCGCGCTCGGCGCCGTCGCGTTCGGCCTGTCGGGGCCGATCGTGTCGTCCACGAATTTTCCCAACATGTCGTGGTCGATCGCGACGCTGCCGTTCGTGATGTGGGCGCTCGAGCGGCTGTTCGAGCGGCGGACGGCCGCCGCCGCGACGCTGCTGGCGCTCATGGTGGCGCTGCAGGCGCTCGCGGGGGAGCCCGTGTCGCTGGCGGCGACGCTCGTGATGGCATTCGCGTACGCGACGCTCCAGCGGCCGCGGCTCGGCGATTGGCGGCTCGCCGCGTGGACGATCTATGGCCTGGGGGCGGGCTCGCTGCTCGCCGCGATCCAGTACGTGCCGCTGGCGCTCGCGACGCGGGGCTCCGCGCGAGCGCTGATCGTCGATTCCGACTTCTGGACGTTTCACCCGCTCGCGCTGATCGAGCTGCTCGTGCCGCAGTTCTTCGGCGACTATTTTCACTCGAACCTGCGCGAGCTCGCCTGGATGCTCGCGCTGAACAGCCAGCGCGATCCTTTCTATTACACGATGTACGTCGGCGTGCCGATCGTGCTGCTGGCCGGCGTCGCGATGGCGTCGCTGCGGCCCCGCACGCGCTTCTGGTCGGTCGTCGTGATGGTCGGCGCCCTCGCCTCGCTCGGCTCTCATACGCCCTTCTATCCGGCGCTTCAGGCCGTCGTGCCGCTCGTGCGCAGCTTCCGTTTCCCCGTCAAGTACCTGTCGCTTGCCGGCTTCGGCGTCGCCACGCTCGCGGCCATCGCCTTCCAATGGGTCCTCGACGGTGAAGTGCCGCGCCGCCCGCTGCGCGTGGTGCTCGTCGCCTCGGCCACGCTCGCGCTCGCCGCCTACGTCACGGTCGCCTGGGTCCTGGTGGCGCCCGCGCTGCCGATCCGCGGCTTCTTCCGTCTCGCCCAGTGGGCACGCGTGCCGGCGCCGATCCAGGGCGCGGAATTTCTGCTGTACCGGGCGCGCCCGCTCCTGACGTCCCTGCTGCTGAAGCTCGTCTGCGGGTCTTTTCTGCTCTGGCTGGCGGCGTCCATGCGCCGCGAACGGCGTCTCGCCCTGTCGGTGCTCTCGATCTTCATCGTCGTCGACCTGCTCGCGTCGAACGGCAGCGTGAATCCGACGACCGATCCACAGCTGATCCGCGAACCGGAATGGGTCCACCGGATTCCGGCGGACATGCACGAGCGCGTCTACATCGGCGGACGGCCGGACGGGTACGTGAACACGGCCGACGAGGACGCGCCGAAATTCGTTCGGAGCCTCGACGAGTACGGCGAGATGGAGCAGCGGTACGTGGTGGTGAGCGAGTTCATGTTCCAGCCGTCCGGATCGCGGATTCGCGAGTCGATGTCGTACGATCTGCCGGTTCTCTGGCCGGTTGCATTCGCGCGGGCGCATTCGCTGTTCATGATCTCGTCCCGCGAGGCGCGCCTTCGCTTCCTGAAGCGCGTCGGCACGCGGTTCGTCATCCTGCCCTCCGCGCCGTACCCCGGCGCGAAGCCGATCGCCCAGATGAATGCGGCTACCCAGATGCACCTGTACGAGCTGTACCCGGACGCCCGCCGCGCGGCGATCGTGCCGGATGCGTTCATCGGACCGACCGTCGAGTGGCAGATTCAGGGGATGTTCCTCGAGCGCTTCCATCCGGCCGACGGTGTGCTCGTGAGCGATCCGCCGCCGCCTCCGGCAGGTTTTCGCGCCCCCGGCGTGCCGCCGTCCGCGACGTTCGTCGAAGACGGGCTCAATCGCGTCGTGATCCACGCAGGCCTGCCGGCCGACGGCTACCTCGCGCTGTTCGACACCTACAATGCGGACTGGAGGGTGGACGTCGACGGCGGTCCGGCGCCCCTGATGCGCGCGGACGGCCTGTTCCGCGCCGTCCATCTCACGAGCGGCCGGCACGTCGTCACGTTCACGTATCACCCGCGCGCGCTGTACGCCGGCGCGGCGATTTCGGGCCTCACGGCCCTCGCGCTGTTGGCGTCGTGCGTCGTCGATCGACGCCGCCGCCTCACGAAAGCGCAACCCGCGCAGAGTCCGGCAGGTGTGCATGGTGGCTGAATGATCGCGGACGGAGGCGGGCGCAGCGGCACACGCTACTGGCTCCTGTTCGTCCTCTCTCTCTCGATCGTCCCCGTAAGCGGCCTGTTCACCACCTCTCGAGTTTTCTACATCCGCGATCTGTCGTTCTTCTTCTGGTCCCGGCATCTCTGGATCCGCCACACATTGCTTGGGGGACGCCTGCCGTGGTGGGATCCCTTCGTCGCGGGCGGGCAGTCGGCGATCGCCGATGCGCTCAATCAGCTCCTGATGCCGGTCACGCTGGCGATTCGCCTGCTGCCGTCCGACGTGGTCGCATTCAATCTGTGGATCGCCCTGCCGCTGCCGCTCGCCGCGGCCGGCATGTTCCTGTTCCTCCGACGGGACTCTCCGCCGCACGCCGCCGCGCTGGGCGCCTGTGCGTTCACCCTTTCGGGGCCCGTCGTCTCGATGCTGAATCTCCCGAACCTGTCCTGGTCCGTCGCGCTGCTACCGTGGGTCATGGCGAGCGTCGGTCCGCCTTCGCGGCCGCTTTCGATCGCGGTCGCGTTCGCCTTGCAGGCGCTCTGCGGAGAGCCGGTGACGTGGGCGGCGACGGGAGCGCTGGCTGCCGCTTACGCGATGGTTCGCCTGAAGGCGCGAGGAACCGTCCGTGTCATCGCGGGACTCGCCGCGGGCGCGCTGCTCGCAGCGGTCCAGCTCGTGCCGACGCTGGTCGCGGGCGTCCGCGCTCACAGAGGTGCGCTGGCGACGCCCGACTTTTGGTCGCTGCACCCGCTCTCGCTGTGGGAGGCACTGGCGCCGCATCTGTTCGGAAACTATTACGATGCGTTCCTCGCCGATCTTCCCTGGATGGGTGCGCTCAACTTCGGCCGCGATCCGTTCTTCTATTCCATCTACGTCGGACCGCTGGTCCTGCTGCTCGCCTGTGCCGGGCTCATTGCGCGCCCGCGACGTACGGCGTTCTGGGCGCTCGCCGCGCTCGTCTTCGTCGCCGCCGCGCTCGGCGGCTACACGCCCTTGTATCCATTCGTCCGGCGTGTCGTCCCGGCGCTGACGTATTTCAGATTCCCGGTGAAATACATCGTCTTTGCGGTATTCGCCTGCGCGGTGATGGCGGCGGACGGACTGGCGTGGCTCACGCAACGGGATCTTCCGGCGGAAGCCGGACGCCACGAAACCATTGCCGGAGCGATCGCGTGGCTCCCACCTTCAGCCGGCAGCATGGCCGCGGTCGGCATTCTCATCTCGATCGCCGCGTTGTTCGCGCCTGACGCCGTTTTCAGAGCGTCACACGCGCTGGCGGTGGCCACGCATCTGAAAGATCCCGAGGCCGGCGCGGCGTTCCTCTCGCGAATCGCCCCTGCCCTGGCGCTTCGCGCGGCTGGCCTGCTGCTGGCGGGCTGTGTCCTGATGGCAATCGCCGGAGGCCGCGGACGCGCGGCCCGGGGCGCCGCGCTCGCTCTGGCGCTCGGGGTCTGCGCCGACCTTCTCATCACGAACAGCCGTCTGAATCTGACGATGGACGCGGCGAAGGTGCAGCCGCCGGCGTGGTACACGGCGTCGGCGGGTCCCCAGCGCGTCTATCTGGGCGGCCGCGTGCGCGGCTACATGAACACCGGCGATCCGGATGCCACGCCGACGTGGCAGATCCCGGCCGAGGCCACCGCCATCGAAGGCCGCATGCGGCTCAACGCTCTGCTGCCGATGGCGCCGTCAGGGTGGGGCGTTCGCGAGGCGCTGTCGTACGACTTGCCGTATCTGTGGCCGAACGAATACGAGGCGGCGGTGCGCAGGTTCGAGCAGGCCGGTCGCGAGGAACGCGACGCTTTCCTGCGGCGGAGCGGCGTCCGCTGGTGCGTGCTGCCAATCTCGCAGCGCCGTCCCTGGCGCGCGGTCGCGGAGGTCTCGGATTGGAATATGCGCGTCTACGACTGCCATCCGGTCGCGGCCAGGATCTTCATCGCGTCGATTGTCGAGATTGCGAGCGATCCTTCGGATCTGGAATGGCAGCGCGCCGCGCTTTTCGATCCGGCGCTCCCAGACGAGGCGGTGCGCCTCGACAGATGGCCGGAGCCCGCCGGGCGGGAAGGGCCGCCGGAGCCGGCGTTCGCGCGATTCATCGACGACGGCGGCACGACGGTGTCGATCGAAGCGGCCGTGCCGCGGCCGAGCGTGCTCGTCCTGCGCGATTCGTTCGAGTCGTCCTGGACGCTGGACGTCGACGGAGCGGCTGCCCAGATCGTCCGGGCGAACGGCCGCTACCGCGCTGTCGCCCTCCGCCCCGGACGGCACGTGATACGGTTTGACTACCGGCCGCGCGACCTGCGCATCGGTCTAATCATCACTGTCATGACCGCGCTGGGGGTTGGGTTCATCGGGTTCACCGGGTTCAACGGGTTCCGGTTCAACGGTTCCGGTTCAACGGGTTCCGGTTCAACGGGTTCCGGTTCGCCGGGAATCCAGAACTGGAACTCGGAACCGGAACCCGAACCCGAACCCGAACCCCGAACCCGAACCCAGAACGGGAACCCGTTGAACCCATTGAACCCGTTGAACCCAGTGAACCCCTCGAGTGAGCAGAAGGGCTTCACCCTCCTCGAGCTGATGATCGTCCTGGCGATCATCGGCATCCTCATGGCCGTCGCGTTCACCGAGTATCGGGGCATGCAGGCGAAAGGCAACGAGGCGTCGGCGCTCTCGTCGATCCGCTCGATCGCGGCGGCACAGTGGCAGTTCGCGCTCACCTGCGGAAACATGAAATACGCGGCGAACCTCCCCGCGCTCGGCGAGCCGGTGCCGACGACCGGCCATGCCTTTCTGAGCCCGGATCTCACCGCCGGCACCAGTTTCGAGAAATCGGGCTACATGTTTCAGATGGCCGCCAAGCCGCTCGACGCCGCGCCGCCGGCGTGCAACGGGGCGCCGGTGGCCGACGGCTATGCCGCCACGGCGGATCCCATGAAACCAGGCGTCAGCGGGGCATATTTCTTTGGCGTCAACGCCGACCGCGTCCTCTATGTAGACGAACAACAGACCTTCACCGGCAATCTGCCCGAAGCCGGCGCGGCGTCCCACGGAAGCGAGGTCAAGTAGTACAATTGGCCCACTCAATGTCCACGCTGGCGCGGAAGCTTCTAATCGTGTTCGGGCTGCTGGGCCTCGTCGCGTCGAGCGCGGCGACGTGGGTGCATTACCACTTGATCCGGAACCCGGACTACACCAGCTTCTGCGACATCAACGCGACGGTGACGTGCAAGCAGGCGTACCTGAGCCGCTACGGATCGGTCGGCGGCGTGCCGGTCGCCGTCGGCGGCGTGATCTTCTTCGCGTGGGTCCTGCTCATGATCTGGGGATCGCGCGGCAAGAGCCGCATTCAGGACAGCGCGCCGGCGTATCTCTTCGCGGGGTCGACGCTGGCGCTCGCGGTCGTGCTCTATCTCGCGTACGCATCGTTCTTCATTCTCAAGGAAGTCTGTCCGCTCTGCCTCACGACCTACGCGGCCGTGATCGGCGTATTCGTGATTTCCGGAGGAGCCAGCTCCGTGCCGATGTCTTCATTGCCGAAACGCGCGCTGCGGGACATGCGCGTCCTGGTCGCGACGCCGCTCGCCCTCGTCATCGCCCTGTTGTTCGTCGGGGGAACGACGTGGAGCGTGACCGCCTTCCCGCGCGAAGAACTGCGGCCGGTCATCCCGCAGGCGCCGCCGGTCAGCTCCGATCAGCGCAGCGAGTTCGAGCGCTGGTGGGATATGCAGCCCAGGTCGCCGAACTTCCCGTTCGACAACGCCGGCGCCAAGGTCCTCATCGTCGAGTTCGCCGATTTCCAATGCCCGCACTGCCGGCAACAGTACTTCGCGTACAAGCCCATTCTCGACAAGTACGAGGCGTCGAAGAACGTGAAGGTGGTGTTCAAGACCTATCCGCTCAACGCCCACTGCAACGCGAGCGTGCCGGGCGTCAGTTTCGTCGCGTCCTGCGACGCGGCCGCGGCCTACGTGATGGCCCGCTCGAAGGGCACCGACGAACAGCTGAAGGACTGGTTCTTCCTGCACCAGGACGAGCTGAGCCCCACCACGGTGCGGCGCGCGGCCTCCGAGATCGGCAAGATCACCGACTTCGACGCCCAGTACGCGAAAGCCATTCAGGAAGTGAAGACCCAGGCCGCGGTGGGCGCCGCGCTGCAGGTCAATTCCACGCCGTCCTTCTTCGTGAACGGCAAGCGCATCCCGGGCGGCGGCGTGCCGCCGCAGTATCTCGGGCCATTGATAGACCTGGAGCTGCAAAAAGCCAAGTAGGGCCTCATGGCTTAGGGCTCATGGCTCATGGCTATGCTGGCCATCCGCACGCGTGACCTGACCAAGGATTTTCCTGTCGGCTTCTGGCGTCCGCGGCCGTACCGCGCGCTCGATCGCCTGACCCTCGACGTCGCGCAGGGCGAGGTCTTCGGCTTCCTGGGACCCAACGGCGCCGGCAAGACGACAACGCTGAAGCTGCTGATGCAGCTCGTTTTTCCGAGCAGCGGCGAGGCGGAGATCCTCGGGCGGCCGCTCGGCGATCTCGGAGTCCGGCGCCGGACCGGCTATCTCCCGGAGAATCCCTACTTCTACGATCATCTGACCGCCGAGGAGCTGCTCGATTACTACGGACGGCTGTTCGGCATGGCCGCGGCGGATCGCCGGAAGCGGGCCGCCTCCGCGCTGGATCGCCTTGGCGTCGGCGCCGAGCGCCGGCTGCAGCTCCGGAAATTCTCGAAAGGGATGCTGCAGCGGGTGGGACTCGCGCAGGCCGTGTTCAACGAACCCGACGTCCTGTTTCTCGACGAACCGATGTCGGGGCTCGATCCGCTCGGACGCCGCGACGTCAGGGCCCTGATGCTGGAGCTGCGCGATCAGGGGCGCACCATTTTTTTCAGCTCGCATATTCTTTCCGACGCCGAGGCGCTCTGCAGCCAGGTCGCGATCGTCGCCAAGGGCCGTCTCGCTGCCGCGGGACGTCTGGCGGACATGCGCGAATTCGCGGTACATGGCTGGGAGCTCGTGATGGCCGGCGTGCCGGCCGCCGCGCTCGATCGCGTCCGCCAGCGCGCCCGGCGCGTGCTGACGATTGCGGGCGATCGGTACGCGATCGAGCTGGCGTCCGACGGACGGCCGGAGGAGATGCTGCGGGAGCTGACCGCGACGGGCGCGACGCTCGTTTCCCTGAACCCGCTCCGCGAAACGCTCGAGGACGTCTTCGTGAAGCGCGTCGAGGAAATGGGCGAGGGCGCGCGCGGATGAAGACTATTGCATCCGTCGCCCTGGCGGTCTTCCGCGAATCGGTCCGGGACCGCGTGTTCTACAACCTCGTGCTGTTCGCGGTGCTCCTCGTCGGCGCGTCGATCCTGATCGGACAACTGACCGCGGGACAGGACGTCAAGATCATCAAGGACGTGGGACTGGCCGCGACGTCGCTCTTCGGCCTGTTCATCGCGATATTCGTCGGCATCAATCTCGTGTCGAAGGAAGTCGAGCGGCGCAGCGTGTACCCGCTGTTCGCCAAGCCGATCCGCCGCTCGGAGTTCATCGTCGGCAAGTATCTGGGTCTCCTGCTGACGCTGCTCGCGAACATGGTCGTGATGGCCGTCGCGCTGTACGCCGTGCTCTTCTTCCTCTCGCGCGGCGTGCCCGCCAACATCCAGAGCGCGTGGGACGCGCCGGCGCTCGATCCGGCGCTCCTGAAGGCGATCGCGCTCATCTACGTCGACCTCGCGCTCGTGACCGCGATCGCCGTCCTGTTCTCGACATACTCGAGCCCGATGCTGTCGGCGGTCTTCACGATCGGCATCTACGTCGCCGGCCAGTTCAACACCGATCTCCGGCGGTTCGATCAGATCGTCAGCTCGCCCGCCGCCGCGGCGATCGGCAGAGTCTGCTATTACGTGCTGCCCGATTTCTCGCGGTTCGACGTGAAACTGGCCGTCGTGCACGGAATCCCGGTTCCCGCCGCATACGTGCTCGCTGCCGCTGCGTACGCCGCGATCTACATCGCGGCCCTGCTCTTCGGCGCCACGGTGATTTTCAGCCGGAGAGACTTCAAGTGAGCCGCGCGCTCGCCTGGGCCGCCGCCGCGCTGTGCCTCGGCGCCGCGATCGCGCTGCACGCCGCCGAAGACCGGTGGATTCAGAAGCCCGCCATCGATCGTCCCGAACTGCTGTACGTGCGCTCACCCGCGGTGGCACGCCGCGCCGCCCTCGGCTATCAGGCTGTCGCCGCGGACGTCTACTGGATACGCGCGATCCAGCATTTCGGGCAGGAGCGGCTCTCCCCGCCGGGCCACGTGCGCACGTACGCGCTTCTTCACCCGCTGCTCGACCTGACGACGACGCTCGATCCGTACTTCAGCATCGCCTATCGGTTCGGCGCGATCTTTCTCGGCGAACAGTATCCCGACGGGCCGGGCCGTCCGGATCAGGCGATCGCGCTGCTCCAGAAGGGGCTGGCGGCACAGCCGCAGAAGTGGCAGTACATGCAGGACGTCGGATTCGTGTACTACTGGCACCTGCGCGATTTCAAGTCGGCCGCGGCCTGCTTCGAGAAGGCGGCGGCGATGCCCGGCGCGCCGACATGGCTGCGGCCGCTGGCGGCGGTCACGCTCGCCGAGGGCGGGCACCGCGAATCGGCGCGCGAGCTGTTCCAGCAGCTCGCCCAATCCGAGGAGCCGTGGCTGCGCGATTCGGCGCGCTTGCGTCTCGCGCAGCTCGACGCGATGGATACGATCGACGCGCTCCGCCAGCGGACGCAGGCTTTTCAGCGTCAGCATCCGGGCGAGCCGGTGACGTGGGACCGCGTCGCGGCCGCGGGATTGCTGCCGGGGGTTCCCCTGGATTCTTCCGGCGTTCCATTCGCGCTCGACCCGGCGTCCGGCGACATCACCGTCGCAAGGAGCTCGAAGCTGTTTCCGCTGCCCGGACAACTGCAGGCGCCGCGGTGAAGGCGGCTCGATGATGCTCTTTCCGGGCGCCGCCGATGTCGCCGTCGTCATCGTCGGCCTCCTCGTGGGCAGCTTCCTGAACGTCTGCATCCACCGGATTCCCCTGAAGCAGTCGATCGTGCTGCCGGCGTCGCGGTGTCCGGCCTGCGGGAGCGCGCTCGCGTGGTACGACAACATCCCGGTCTTCAGCTATGCCGTCCTGCGCGCGCGCTGCCGGCGCTGCCGCGCGCCGATCTCTCTCCGATATCCGACCGTCGAAGCGATCACGGCGGCGCTCTTCCTCTGGCACTGGATCGTGTTCGGTCCCTCTCCGCTGTTCGTCGTCCGTACCCTGTTCGCCTGTGCGCTCGTCGTGCTCTTCGGCATCGATCTGGAGCATCAGCTCCTGCCCGACGTCATCACGCTGCCCGGCATCGCGCTGGGGTTTGTCTCGAGCTGGTTTCTGCCGCCGGGTCCGGTGATGTCCCTCGCAGGGCTGGCTGTCGGCGGCGGTCTTCTGTGGGCGATCGCCGAAGCGTGGTTCCGGCTGCGGAAGGTGGACGCGATGGGATTCGGCGACGTCAAGATGCTGGCCATGGTCGGCGCGGTGCTCGGCCTCAAGCTGGTTATGCTGGTATTCGTGCTCGCGTCGATCCTCGGCGGCGTCATCGGCATCGTGCTCCTCGCCGGCCGGCGCGCCGACATGGCCACGCGGCTGCCGTTCGGGACGATGCTGGCGGCGGGGGCGCTGGCGGCGAGCCTGTACGGCGACACGCTGGTCGCGTGGTATCTCGGCAGGTTCTAGCGCTGATGACCAAGTCGGCCTACACGCTCCTCGGACTCACGGCGATCGTGGCCGCGCTCTCGGGCGTGCTTGCGTTCGTGGTGCTCCGCGCGTTCGCGGCGGCGAGAAGCATGGCGCTGGGCCGTCGCAGCGACACGGGAAGCGAAGCCGCCTTCATGACGGCCGCGATGGAGGAAGCCCTCGCGCGCCTGCGTTTGCGCGAGCAGGCGCTTGCCGCCCGCGCCGAGGCCTCGGAACGGCTCAGCGACGAGATCATCGCGAGTCTGACGTCAGGCCTCCTGGTCGTCGGTGACGACCGCCGCGTCAGATCGCTCAACCCGGCGGGGCGGCGTCTGCTCGGGATGCCGGAAGCCGACCGATCCGGAGAGATCGGCGAGGTGCTGCTCGGCGCCGCGGCTCCGCTCGCGCACGTCATCGAGGAGTGCCTGAAGAGCGGCGAGCCGGTACGCCGCCGCACCGTGCGTATCGTCACGCGCGGCGATCGGCCGACGCACCTGGGCGTGTCGGTGTCTCCGATTGGCGGCGTATCCGGAACGCCCAACGGCGCGATCTGCCTGTTCAGCGATCTGACGGACATCTTCGACCTCGAAGAGCAGTTGCGCCTGAAGGAAAGCCTTGCGCAGGTCGGAGAGCTGACGGCGGGCATCGCGCATGAGTTCCGCAACGGGCTCGCGACGATTCACGGCTACGCGAGGCTCCTGGAGCTCGATCGGCTTCCCGCCGACACCCGGCCGTACGTACAGGGCATTCGCGACGAGACCGACACGCTCGGAGCGGTCGTCCGCAACTTCCTCAACTTCGCGAAGCCCGCGGAGCTCGTACTCGGGACGGTGGACACGCGGGCGATTGTGGACCGCGCCGCCGACGACATCCGCGCGGAAGTCACGCTGCTCGGGGGGGCCGTCACGGTCACTGGACAGTTTCCGATCGTTCCCGGCGACGAGGTGCTCCTGAAGCAGGCGATCAGCAACCTGTGCCGCAACGCGATCGAGGCCTGCGTCGAAATCAAGCAAGCGCCGCAGATAACGATCGAGGGCGCGGCCGACCATGTGCAGCGCATCGCGCGGATCGCCGTGATCGACAACGGCCCGGGAGTCGACCCCGCGGTCGCCTCGCGGATCTTCCGCCCGTTCGTCACGACGCGCGCCCGCGGCACCGGTCTCGGCCTCGCCGTCGTCCAGAAAATCGTCGTGACCCACAACGGCCGTGTCGTCGCGCAGCCGGAGCCGGGCGGCGGCGCGCGATTCACCGTCACGCTGCCGCTCGCAGATTCCGCGCACGCCTAATCGTTCGCGAGTCGCAGCCGCTGCGACGTTTCACGTCGACTTCTTCCGAGACTCGCGCGTTTGCGGCGGTTTCGCGGTGGATCGCCGATTGCACCATGCGCCGGCCATGGCGTCCCGCGAGCGCGGATTCACCATCCTCGAAGCCACCATCGCCGCAGGCCTCCTGACCGTCATCGCGGTGGGCAGCGCGCAGTTGTTCGCGCTGGCCATCCGGCAGAACATGCGGGCGCGAGAGCACCTGTTCATGACGTCGGCGGCCTCGCGCAAGGTCGACGAACTAATCGCGGCGTCGGGCGCGGGAATCCTCACGGCGTCGCCGTCCGACGCGCTCGATCGCAGCATCGACGGCTTTTTCGATACGACAATCGAGGGCGGGACGCCGTTCGTGCGGAGATGGCTGATCGCCTTTCCGATCGAATACGCCGGGGGAGCGGCGGCCATCGTCGTGCGTGTCTCGCGGCCGCAAAGCGGCACGACGGTCCAGATCTCGACGCTCTCCGATGTGGGGACGCGATGAGCACGAATCGGGGCTTCACGCTGGTCGAAGTTCTCGTCGCGCTGGCGCTGATGGTGACGCTCGGAGGCGCGATCCTGTCGCTCGTGGTCTGCGGTCAGTCGATCGCGAGGACGCAGCCCGAGGCGGCGGACCTCCAGCAGCGAGCGCGCGTCGCCATTCAAGCGATCCGTCAGGACCTTGCGCTCGCGGGCGCCGGGTTGGATCGAGGGCCGCTGGCCGGCGCGCTGTCGCAGTTCTTTCCCGCGATGACGCCCTCGATCGACGGCGGCCTCACGATCTGGTATGTCGCGGGCCGCGACGCGCAAGCGGCCCTCGCGGCGCCGGCGGGTCCGGGCGCGACCGAGGTCGCGCTCGCCAGCGCCGGCGTCTGTCCGACGTCGGAGCAGGCCTGCGCCTTCCGAGCGTCGACCTCCGCGATTCTCTTCACTGCGGCCGGCTGCCATGCGGTCGTGCGGATCGATCGGGCCGATCTCTCGGCGCTGCAACTGCACGGCCCGCTCACCGGCTGCGCTTTCGCCGCGGGGTCCGCCGTGGCGCAGGGAGAGGTCCGCACCTTCCGAGTCGATCCGATGGCCCATCAACTGATACGGCGCGACGAAGCGACGGGCCTCAGCCTGCCCGTCCTCGACGGCGTGGATTCGATGCAGGTCGAGTACTTCGCCGCGGCGTCGGCGGACGCGGCGCCGGTCGATCCAAGTCTCGATCCCCTCCGGATCCATCGCGCGAGGATTACGCTGCGCCTGAGCGTCCCCAACACCGCGCCTGCCGCCCCGGTCCTGGTCGTGTCGTTCGACGTCGCGCCGCGCAATCTGCAGGGAGGGTGATCGTGGCGTTGCTCACCGTGTTGTCCGCGACGGCGCTCCTGATGGGGCTGGGCGTCTCGCTGTTGCTCCTGAGCGCCGGCGAGGCGACGCTTGCCGCGCGCGATCGCGACGCGACGTCGGCGGCGTACGCCGCGCACGCCGCGGCGACGATCGGGGTCGCCGAGCTGCGCGCGCTGCCGTCCTGGTCCGGCGTCGTGGCCGCGGGTGTCTATCCGGAGCTGTCGTCCACGCCGTCCCGCCTGCTCGACTCGACGCTGACGCCTCTCGCCCCGTGGGGCGCCCGGCTGGATCTGCGCGCCCTGACCGCGCGCGTCCAGGCGGAGAGCGATTCGGCCGGGAGTCCGGGAGATCCACCCGCGTGGCGGCTCTTCGCGTACGCGCCGCTCTCGCGGCTGGTTCCGCGGGCGGCGCCCGATAATCCCCTCTACCTGTTGATCTGGGTGGCGGACGACACCGCTGATGGAGACGGCGACCCTTCGGCCGATAAGAACGGCATCCTGGTCGTGCACGCGGAAGCGGCCGGTCCCGACGATCTGCGCTCGATCGTCGAATCCTCCGTCCTCAGGCGTCCGGCGGCGGGCGGCCCGGATATGTTCCGGGTGCTGTCCATTCGGCCGAACCCCTGAAATCGTGCTAAACTATGGACACAGAAGGAGAAAGGTTCATGAAGCTCTCCAGCGCTCTGCTTGCAGGCGTGCTGCTGACGCTCGCGATCCCGGTCGGTGCGCAAACGCTTGGCGAGCTTGCGAAGAAAGAGCAGGAGCGCCGCAAGGCTGCGCCGCCCGCCGCCAAGACGTACACGAACGAGGATCTGAAGAAGATCGTTCTTCCGCCCGACCCCTCCGATGCCTCGGCGAAGCCGGCTGACGCAAAGGGTGACGCGGCGAAGCCGGGCGATCCCGCCGCGGCGAAATCCGGAGACGCGGCGAAGCCGGCCGACGCGAAGGGTGACGCCGCGAAGCCGGAACCTGCCAAAGACGAAGCGTACTGGCACCAGCGCGTGAACGCCGCCCGGGAAGAGCTGCGCCGCAACCAGTCGTTCCGGGACGCGCTACAGTCGCGCATCAACGGGCTCTCGGCTGATTTCGCCAGCCGCGACGATCCCTACCAGCGGGCGCAGATTGCCGACGAACGCCAGAAGGCCCTCGCCGAGCTCGCGCGCGTGACGAAGGAGATCGGCGACACGACGAAACTGATCGGCGACATCGAAGAGGAGGCGCGCCGCGCCGGCGTCCCTCCTGGCTGGCTCCGCTGACCGACCAGATTCTCATCGTCGAGGACAAAGACTCGCTCAGGACCATGCTCCGGCATGCCCTGGAGCGGCACGACCACGCCGTCCTCGAAGCCCGCGACCAGGGCGAGGCCATCCGGATCCTCCATCAGGCGCAGCCCGCGCTCGTCCTTTCCGATTTGCGCCTGCCCGAAGGAGACGGCTTCGGCGTTCTGCGCGCGGCCAAGGAGATCGACGCCGACATTCCGGTGATCGTCATGACCGCCTACGGCAGCATCGAGGATGCCGTCGCGGCCATGAAGGAGGGCGCGATGGACTTCCTGGCGAAGCCCGTCGATCCCGATCACCTGCTGCTGCTTGTGGCGCGCGCCCTCGAACAGCGCCGGATTGTCACCGAGAATCTCCTGCTGAAAGAGGAGCTCGCGGTCAGGCGGGGCGCGCCGCAGCTCGTCGGCGAGGATCCTTCCCTGCGGAAGGTGTTCGCGTCGCTGCAGCGGGCGGCGGCGACCGACGCGACGGTCCTGCTGGAGGGGGAGAGCGGAACGGGCAAGGAGCTGTTCGCGCGCTCGCTGCATGCTCTGAGTCCGCGCGCGGACGCGCCCTTTGTCGCGATCAACTGCGCAGCCATTCCGGAAAACCTGCTGGAGACCGAGCTTTTCGGGTACGAGAAAGGCGCCTTCACCGGCGCCGTGGCGCGGAAGCCCGGAAAATTCGAGATGGCGCATCGCGGAACGCTTTTTCTCGACGAGATCGGCGATCTGCCGATTTCGTTGCAGGCGAAGATCCTCCGGGCGCTGGAAGAAAGACGGTTCGAGCGCGTCGGCGGCACGTCCTCCGTGCAGGTCGACGTGCGGCTCGTCGCCGCCACGAACAAGGGCCTCAAGGCCGCCGTGGCATCCCGCCGCTTCCGCGAGGACCTGTACTTCCGGCTGTCGGTGTTTCCGATTACGGTGCCGCCGCTGCGCGAGCGGCCGGGCGACATTCCCGTGCTGGCGCGGTATTTCGTCGATCGCTTCTGCCGCGATCTGAAGAAGAAACCGCTCGGCGTGTCGCCCGAGGCGATGGAGCAGCTCCAGTCCTACCGCTGGCCGGGCAATGTGCGGGAGCTGCAGAACTGCATCGAGCGCGCCGTCATCCTCGCGGAGGGGGACGCGATCTTCCCGCGCCATCTGAATCTCTCGTTTGCGGCCCCGCTCGAGAGCGAGACGGCGGTTTCGCCGTGGGAACAGATCGATCTGTCAGGGACACTGGCCGAGGCGACTCGCCGTGCCACGCGCCAGGCGGAGAAGTTCAAGATCGAAGCCGTCCTCGCCGAAGCCGGCGGCAACAAGGGGCGCGCCGCAGAACTGCTCCAGATCAATTACAAGGTGCTGCTCGCAAAGCTCAAAGAGCACAGCATCGAATAAGCGCCTCGGCTATTTCGTCCTTCGTCACGTCCGTGACGACTTCACACTTGCCGATGCCGCGCGGCAGCACGAAGTGCAGCTGCCCCCCGACGACCTTCTTGTCGTGGCCGATTGCCTCCAGCAGGTCCGCGACCGGCACATCGGCGGCGGCAGGCAGCGGCCCCATCTTCGCAATCAGCGCCGCGAGCGCGTCGCGATCCGCGGCAGGCATTCGCTTGCGCGTGACGGCGATGTCCGACGCGACGAGCATCCCGTAGGCGACCGCTTCGCCGTGCCGGAAGCGACGGTACTTCGTCACGGCTTCGAGCGCGTGACCGGCCGTATGGCCGAAGTTGAGCGTGCGCCGGCGCCCCGTTTCCCGCTCGTCGGCTTCCACGACCTCCGCCTTGATCCGGCATGACTCGGTCAGGATCGGCAGCAGCGCCGACTCGTCGCGATCGAAGAGCGCCTTGAGGGACGTCGCGACACGATCGAACAGCGGACGGCTGGCGATCACGCCATACTTGATGACTTCGTACAGGCCCGCGCGGAATTCGCGGCGCGGAAGGCTCGACAGGAATGCAGGGTCGACGGCCGCCAGCGCGGGCTGATGAAACGCGCCGATCATGTTCTTGCCGAGCGTGTGATTGACGCCCACTTTTCCGCCGATCGCGCTGTCGACCTGCGCCAGCAGCGTCGTCGGCACCTGGACGACCGGAATGCCGCGCAGATAGGTTGCCGCCGCGAATCCTGCGGTGTCCCCGACGATGCCCCCTCCGACGGCGACGAGGGCGCTGGCGCGATCGGCGTGCGCGCGTATCAGCGCGTCGTAGATGCGCCCGACCGTCTGGAGGGTCTTGTAGCGCTCCCCGTCCGGAATCAGGATCGGGTCCTCGGTCGTCATGGCGCGGAACGTGTCGCCGTACAGGCGCCAGACCGTGGAATTCGAGACGATGAAGCGTCGCCTGGGAACGCGCGCGGCGTCGAGCAGTTGAGGGAGCCGGCTCGCGACGCCGGTACCGATCTGAATGGGATGCACGGCCAAGTGATACGATAACAAAGATTTGCAGGCCGATTTCCTGATAATCGGGAGCGGCATCGCCGCCCTGCGGGCCGCGGCCGCGCTCGAAGGCGCCGGCGACGTTCTGATTCTCACGAAGGCGGGCCCGCTCGAGGGAAATACCGGGCACGCGCAGGGAGGAATCGCGGCGGCGGTCGGCAGCGACGACAGTCCGGCGCGGCACTTCGCCGATACGCTGGCCGCGGGCGACGGCTTGTGCGACGAGCAGGCCGTGCGGGTGCTCGTCGAAGACGGCCCGCGCTACGTGCGCGAGCTGATCGACTGGGGCGTCACGTTCGATCGCCGCCCTGACGGCCAGCTCGAGCTCGGACTCGAGGCGGCGCACAGCGTACGGCGGGTCCTGCACGTCCGCGACGCAACGGGGCGCGACATCGGCCTGGGCCTCTGGGATCACGTCCGGCCGATGGCCAACGTGCGCGTGCACGCGCATGCATGCGCGACGGAGCTCATCGTCGAAGACGGCCGGTGCGCCGGCGTGCGCTTCCTGGGCGAAGACGGGACGCCGGCCGACGCGCGCGCGCGCTGCACCCTGATCGCTACCGGCGGCGCCGGGCAGGTGTTCAGCGAGACGACGAACCCGCCTGTCGCGACCGGCGACGGAATCGCGATAGCCTTCCGGGCGGGCGCCGCGGTTGCGGACATGGAATTCGTCCAGTTTCACCCGACCGCACTGAAGGTCGTCGGGCAGCCGCGATTCCTGCTGTCGGAGGCGCTGCGCGGCGAAGGCGCCCGGCTCGTGAACGAGGACGGGGAAGCCTTCATGACGCGGTACGATCCCGCGGGGGATCTTGCGCCGCGGGATCGCGTCGCGCGCGGAATCGTGCGGGAAGAGCAGCGCACCGGCGGTCGGGTTTTTCTGACGCTGGACAAGGTCGATCCGGAGTACGTCCACGAACGGTTTCCGCTCATCGCCGAGGCGTGCCGGCGTGCGGGGCTCGATCTGGCGAAGGATCGCATTCCGGTCGGTCCGGCGGCGCATTACCTGATGGGTGGCGTCGTCACCGATGTCGACGGACGCGCCACTATTCCGGGTCTGTTCGCCGCCGGAGAAGCCGCGTGCACCGGCGTCCACGGCGCGAATCGCCTCGCGAGCAATTCGCTGCTCGAGGGTCTGGTATTCGGCGCCCGTGCCGGCGTCGCGATGCGGGAAACGGCCTCGACGGCGCCCAGAGCCGCGGAGGTGGCTCTGACGGTGGTCAAGTTCATCCCCGGTTCGGCGAAGAGTTCGCAGGAGCTGGCTCCCGAAACCGCGCGCCGCGTGATGTGGCAGCGCGTCGGGTTATTTCGCAACAAAGCGGGGCTCGACGAGGCTCTTGCGCAATTCGGGGCGCCGGCCGACGGTGAGCCGAGCGTCGTGACTGTCGGCCGTCTCATCGCGCGCGCGGCGCTGCGACGCGAAGAGAGCCGCGGCGGGCATTACAGGCTGGATTTTCCGCAGCGCGACGATGGGCAATGGAAGCGGCGGGTGGCTGAATGCCGAGTGAATGCCGAATGCTGAATGCTGAAGGAATCTATGGCAGAGAAGAGTGCGGAGCAGAACAAGGGGGAGCAGAAGGGCGCCGTGACCGAGATCACGCGACAGTCCGAGAACTTTTCGCAGTGGTATCTCGACGTCGTCCGGCGCGCTGAGCTGGCGGACTACACCGAGGTGAAGGGCTGCATGGCGATCCGTCCGTACGGCTACGCCATCTGGGAACTGATCCAGCAGGCGTTCGATCGGCGGTTCAAGGCGACGGGGCACGTGAATGCGTACTTCCCCCTGTTCATCCCGGCCGGACTCCTGAACAAGGAGAAGGAGCACGTCGCAGGATTCACACCGCAGGTCGCGTGGGTCACCAAAGGGGGCGATGAGGACCTCGCCGAGCCGCTCGCGATCCGTCCCACCTCCGAGGTGATCATCGGGACGCTCTACGCGAAGTGGATCAAGTCGTGGCGCGATTTGCCCGTCCTGATCAATCAGTGGGCGAACGTCGTCCGCTGGGAGAAAGTGACGCGTCCCTTCCTGCGCACGACGGAGTTCCTGTGGCAGGAGGGGCACACCGCGCACGAGACGGCGGACGAGGCGCAGGAGGAGACGCTGAAAATCCTCGCCCTCTACAAGGAGTGCGCGGAGAGCGAGCTTGCGATGCCCGTCGTGGACGGGCAGAAGAGCGAGTCCGAGAAATTCGCCGGCGCGTCGCGGACCTACTCCATCGAGGGCCTGATGGGCGACGGCCGGGCGCTGCAGGCCGGCACGTCGCACAACCTCGGCCAGAACTTCGCAAAGGCGTTCGGCATTCAGTTCCAGGGCCGCGACAAGTCGCTCCAGCATGCATGGACGACGTCGTGGGGCGTGTCCACGCGGCTGGTGGGCGGCGTGATCATGACGCACGGCGATGACAACGGATTGATCCTGCCGCCGAGGATCGCTCCTTATCAGGTCGTGATCGTGCCGATTCCGCGCGGCAACTGGCAGGAGACCGTGCTCCCGAAAGCGCGGGAACTGAAGGCCGCGCTCGAGGCGCGCGGCCTCCGCGTGTTTCTCGACGATCGCGATTCGCAGACGCCCGGATGGAAATTCGCCGAGTGGGAGCTCCGCGGCGTTCCCCTGCGGATGGAGCTCGGCCCGAAGGATCTCGAAAAGTCGGCCGTCATGGTGGCGCGGCGCGACACCCGGACGAAGGAGTCGATGCCGATGGAAGGCCTGGCGGAGGCGGTCGCGGCGAAGCTGGAGGAGATCCAGCGCGCGCTGTTCCAGCGCGCGCTGACGTTCCGCGACGAGCACACGACGCGCGTGAGCTCCTATGAGGAGTTCAAGAGCGTCATGGAGGGGCGCCCGGGATTCGTCATCGCCGGCTGGTGCGGGAGCGACGAGTGCGAAGCGCAGATCAAAGCCGATACGCAGGCCACCCTGCGGAACATTCCGTTCGGCGGCGCAGACGTCAAGGGAAAGTGCGTCCGGTGCGGCCGCCCCTCGCCGTCGGAAGCGTGGTTCGCCAAATCGTACTGACGTCGACAATGCCGAATGCTGGATACCGAATGCCTAAAGAAGCATTGTCAGCATTCGTCATTCGGCATCCGGCTTTCATGTGAAGCACCGTCAGCTCCGCGCGGCCCTGGGAGTTCTTGCGTGCGTGCTGACGGCGCTGCTCTACCAGCAAACGCTCGACCACCCGTTCGTGTTCGACGACCGCGCGGCGGTTCTGCTGAATCCGTCGTTGATTGACGCGTGGAGCCTCCGCGCCGCGCTGCTGCTCAATCCCGCGCGGTCGGTCGTGAATCTGTCGTTTGCCCTCGATCGCGCCTTCTGGGGCTTCAGCTCGTTCGGCTACCACATCACCAACGGCATCCTGCACGTCGCCGTGGTGGGTCTCTTCTTCGGCTTCTGCACGCGCGCGCTGGCAGATGCCCGACCGAGAGACCAAGGGACGCGGGACCAAGGGACCCGGGACCAAGGGACCCGGGACCAAGGGACCGACTGGCCGGCGTTTTTCGCAGCCGCCGTGTTCGGCGTGCACCCGCTGATGTCGTCGACAGTACTGTATGTCGCCGCCCGATCCGATCTCCTGTGCGCGGCGGGTTTTCTGCTGGCGCTGATCGTCGCCAGGCGCGCGATTGCGAGTTCGAGCGCGGCCGCCGGTCTGTGTGCCGTTATGTGCGGCTTGTTCGCGCTTGCGTCGGGCCCCGCGGCCGCCGGCCTGCCAATCGTCGTCCTCGCGTTCGATGCGTGGATCCTCCGCGATCGAGGATGGCGCCGCCGGGCGACGCGGGTCTACGTGCCCGCCATGGCGGCGATCGCGGTGGCGGGCGCATGGCAGGCACGGGCGGTGCTCGGCGCGAATCGGGTGCCGCCGCGCGGGCTGTTCGCGAACCTGCTGACCGAGTCGGTCGTGATCTGGCGGTACGTGCGGCTCCTGGTGGCGCCGTACGGGCAGTCGATGATCCACGACGTCCACTGGGCGCGCTCACCGGTCGATCCGCTCGGCGTCTGCGCCATCGCGCTCCTGGCCATCTCGATTGTGGCGGCCGTCCGGATCAGGCACGCGCGCCCGCTGGTCGCGTTCGGCGTCGTCTGGTTCGCCGCGGCGCTGGCGCCGACGTCGACCATTTTTCCGCTTCGAGACGCAATGTCGGAGCCTCGCGCGTACCTTGCCGCCGCCGGATTGTTTCTTGCCGCCGCGTCGATGCTCGCGCATCCCCTTGCCTCGAG
This sequence comes from Vicinamibacterales bacterium, assembly GCA_035495955.1. GTDB lineage: Bacteria > Acidobacteriota > Vicinamibacteria > Vicinamibacterales > 2-12-FULL-66-21 > JAICSD01. Next base: position 48,647 of record DATJFE010000082.1, read on the forward strand.
CCGCGTGGCTCGGGCGATCGCCGTCGGGGCGCTCGTCCTGTGCGGCGCCTCGACCCTCGCGCGGACGCGCGTGTGGGACGACCCGCTGGCGCTGTGGAAGGAAGCGATCGATCGCGCGCCGGGATCGTGGCAGGCGCATCTGGGCTATGCCGACGCCCTGCGCGAAGTCGACCAGTGCGGGCCCGCGAAGGAGGAGTACCGGACCGCGCTGCGGCTTTATCCCGCGAATGCGGACGCTCGAAGCGGATTGGAGCGCTGCCCGTAGCCATTCGTCATGGACTCCGGGAAGCCGCTGCCTGGTCGGCCTGAAGGCTGAATGCGTCTCGAAGCGACGAGCGCAGCGGGTGAGCCACGCGAACGGAGCGCGCCGGCGAAGCGGCGCGCGAGAGGGCGTGGAGGGGAGTCCGAGGGGCGAAGCCCTTCGGATATTCTAGATGCGCGCCATCAGGTCGGCGGCCGCTTCCGGCCAGCGCGCCATCGTCCGCTTGACGGCCGTGTGACGGCGGGTCAGTCCTTCGCGGTGCACGATCGCGCGGAATGCCGCCGCCAGATGCTCGCGCCACCAGGTGTCGCTGCTGCGCGACGAGGCGTCGTAGGCGGCGGCGAGCGGCTCGAGGCAGCTCGCATCGCCGATGTCCTCGAGCGCCGCGACGAAAGCGACCGGCAGCCGCTCGGGGCCGAGGAGGCTGTCCCGCAGATCGTAGAGCGCCAGCCGGCTGTTGCGCGCTGCCAGCGCCTGGTGCGCGGCGCCGCGAACCGCGCGCCACTCTTCGCGCTGCAGGGCGTCGGGCTCGCGCTGCTCCCGCGCGCGCAGGTGGTCGACGAGATGCTGCAGTTCCGTGAGCCGCGCCGACGCGCGGGACGCCGTGAGGGCCGCCTTCATGGCGGCCGGTGAGCCGGGCAGCCGGCCGGCGACGGCTGCGTTCCAGATGTCGCGATCGTCGACAACGTCGGGCGGCCGGCCAGCAGCCTTCGAGCGCACGTCGGGATTGACGTCCGCCGCGAGCCGGGCGCGGATTGGCTCGCGGACGTCCTCCGGCGCCTCGCGCAGCGCCTCTATGGCGGCCAGGCGCACCGTCGCGGAGCGATCGGGATCGAGCGCCACGGCGACCAGCGCGTCGAGCGCGGCCGTCGAAATCTCGCCTCGCGCGGATTTCAGGAGCGCGCGCAGGACTCCGACGGCCGCGAGGGAGGCTTCCGGCGAGGCCGCCTTCAACGCGTCGCGCGCGACGGGCAGCGCGCGCGGATCCGCCGCCGCCTCGAGCGCCCGAAGAATCCCCGGACGCAGGTCCGGGCCCGCTTCCGGATATTCCCGCAGCAACTGCTCGATCGCTCTGGATCCGATCACGGCAAGCCGCGCGAGCGCGGACTCGCGGGTCACGCTGTTCGCGTCGGCGAGTCCACGGATCAATTGACGGACCTCGGTGCCCGCCGGGGGCCTGATCGGCATGAGCTATGGTAACGCGGTGGCCGTCAGCGCGTGATCCGCACCACGAGCGCGGCACGCCGGTTCAGACGCCGCGTCTCCTCGCGGGCGTTGTCGTATTTCGGCCGCTCTTCGCCGTAGCTGACCGTGTGCAGGCGATCGGCGACGATACCCTGGCTGGTGAGATACTGCTGCACCGCGTTCGCGCGGCGCCCACCCAGCGCGAGATTGTATTCGGCCGTGCCGATGTTGCAGGTGTGGCCCTCGATCTCGATCCGCAGTCCCGGATTGTCCTGCAGCGCCTTGACGGCTTCGTCGAGCACACGCGTCGCCTCGGGCCGCAGGCTGTAGCGGTCGAAGTCGAAGTGCACGTCTTCGAACGTGACCTCCTTCAGCGCCTCCTTGATCACCTGGATCGTGACGACGTCCGACGCCGTGCCGCCCTTGCCGTCGTCCACGCGGACGCTGACCGGCACAGGGCCTTCCTGCATCGGCGCGGTCCACGACGTCTGGCGCGATGACGCGTTCGTGAGCGTGCCGGCCGCCGCGCTCCACAGGTAAGTCAGCGCGTCGCCGTCCTGGTCCTGGCCGTCGGCGGTGACCGCTGAAATCTTGCCGAGAAAGACCGTGCACGGCTCGCAGCGCGCGTGGACCGTCGGCGGATGGTTCTGCGCCACTGCGGCCGGCGGCGGGGCCGGGGGCGTCGGAGGCGGCGCGTAGACCCTGACCCCGGGGTGATACCCGATGCGACCCACGATGTCCATCTTGTCGCCGGCGCCGTTCGTGAGCGGGCTCAGGAACCTGTCCCGCTTGTCCATGTTGACGCGCCAGGTCCAGCCCGCGCCTGCGAAGAATCCGCCGCCGCGCTGCCATGTCAGGCCGACGTCGAGGTTCACCGGAGATTTGGTGTCGGACGAAAAGCCCACCGGCAGGAAGGAACCGTCTTCGCCGGACAGGACGGTCTTCGAGACGAGCGAACTCTTTGTGTAAGCCTCTCCGTCGAGTTCGACAGTCAGCCTCAGCGCCTGGCGCGACGGAAACCCTGCGCCGAGGCCCCAGCGGAAGCCGTTCGTGGTTTCGACCGCATCCGGTTTGCCGCGCACGATGAATCCGCCGTACCCCGACACCTCCGCGCGCCGATTCAGCTCCCTGCTGGCGATCGCGTCGACCGCGATGTCGGCCCTGCCAGTACCCGCCCCGCTATCTTTGTCGCCCGTCGGGATCTTCAGCATCGCGCGCATCGCGAACGCGGCGGGCTTCTGGCGCCATTCGGACGCGAGGTTGAATTTGGCGCCGACCCAGAAGTCGCCGACGTTGTTGCCGCTCCATCCCGCGCGCGCGAGCGGATTCTGCGGGACGACGCCCCCCGCCTGCGCGAACGCGGCGCTCGCCAGGAACAGCGGACGAATGTCCCGGTCGATGCGATTGACGGCGACGAACGAGCCGAAGATCTCTGCCCGATCGCGGATGCCGTAGCCGAACGTGATCGGCCAGTTCGAGACGTCCGAGAATCCCTGGTTGTCGTCGAAGTTCACGCGGTACGCGCTGAGCGACCATCTCCGCGCGGGAAGTATCTCCGCCGTCGGCACGTTCCACAAACCCGTGTCGCCAAGAAACGTCGTCGTCGCAGGTCTGACGCCAGAAGAGGCTTCGGCCGCCGAGGGAACGGACGGGAGCGGCGTCTGCGTCCGTGTTTGCGCTGACGCCGATACGCTGGCGGTCAGCACCATCAGAAGGACGGGAGAACACCTCATCAGTATTTATGGTAGAGCTATGGATCGAGGCGAGTCAACTACCGCGAGGTCAGTCGGTTACGGGACGGGATGGTTTCTTCTTTCCGACGAGCGCGGCCAGCGCGATGCTGATGATGTACAGACCCAGCATCGGTATCGCCATGATCAGCTGGGACATCATGTCGGTTCCGGGACTGATAACGGCGGCCACGATGAAGATGATCAGCACGGCGTACTTGAAGTATTTCAGCAGCCAGCGCGCGCTGACGACCCCCATGCGCGCGAGAAAGAACACGATCGTCGGCATCTCGAAGATGAGCCCGAATCCGAGCAGCATCTTCGTGTAGAGCGAGAACGCCTCGTCGATCTTCGGCATGAAGACCATGTAGTCCGTGGCGAAGCTGCCGAAGAAGATCCAGGTCCAGCGGAATGCGACGAAGTGCGAGAACAAGCCGCCGGTGATGAAGAAAATCGACGACAGCGCGACGAAGGGAATCGCGAACTTCTTTTCGTGGGAGTACAGGCCTGGAGCGACGAACTTCCAGATCTGATACATGATGAGCGGCGACGCGATGAAGATACCCGCGAGGAAGCCGATCTTCATGTAGAGCATGAAGGCGTCCCCCCCGCCGGTGTAAATCAACTTGTTGCCGCCCGGCAGGATCGTGTACATCGGCTTCATGACGAAGTCGAAGATCCGGCCGATGAACAGATAGGCGACGGCGCAGCCGGCGATCAGCGAATAGATGATGTAGATGAGTCGTTTCCGGAGCTCGTCGAGATGCTCCAGAAACGACATCTTGCTGCCGGAGTCATCGAACTCCTCGGGTTCGTCGTCGTCGCCGGGCCTGGCGCTGGGGAATGGCACGAGCGCCATCGGGAGAACTAGGCGCTGCCGTTCTGGCGGGGGACGTTGCCGATACTGTGATCGGTGCCGGTTCGTTCACTCTCGGGCTGGACCGAGGGCTCGATCGAACGGGGAGCTTCCTGCCGCTCGGCCGAACGCCGCTCTTCTACCCGGATTTCTTCGTCGAGCGTGCTCCGAAGCTCGTTCGAGGCCTTCTTGAACTCCGCGATGCTCTTGCCCAGGGACCGGCCCAATTCCGGCAGTTTTCTGGGCCCGAACACGATGAGCGCAATGGTGAAAATAATGATCAGTTCGGGAATGCCTACGGATCCCATATAGCCCAGAATTATACCCCCGAAAGTCTGCTACGATGCGATCCATGCGTATTCCCCGGTTTTTCCCCGTAGCCGCCCTGGCGATCCTGCTGTCGGCGCTTGCCGGAGGGTTCTTTGGGGCCCCGGCCCAGGCGACGCAGGATCAGGTCGCGCAACAGTATCGAATCTTCACGGCGGCCCTCGTCGCGGTCGACCGGGAGTACGTCGACAAGGTCCAATCGGACCGCGTCATTTACGACGCGATTGGCGGCATGCTGCAGACGCTCGATCCGCATTCGAGCTTTTTCGACCCGAAGGCGTACGCGCAAATGCGCGAGCGGCAGGAGGGGCGTTATTACGGGATCGGGCTGTCGATCCAGACCGTGAATGGCGACGTCACGGCGGTTTCGGTCTTCGAGGGCTCTCCGGCGTTCAAGGCTGGACTTCGCCGCGGGGACATCATCGCACGCGTGGCCGGGCAGGACGCCAAGAACTGGACGACGGAACAGACCGCCGCCAAGTTGAAGGGCCCGAAAGGGACCAAGGTCCACATCTCGATCAAGCGGCCCGGCTACGACGAGTTGATCGAGCTCGATGTCGAGCGCGACGAAGTCAACATCGTCACCGTGCGCGGCGTGTTCATGCTCGATCCCCAGACGGGTTACATCAAGCTCGGCGACTTTTCCGAAACGTCCGACCGGGAGGTCGGGGACGCGCTCGACAAGCTGAAGGCGCAGGGGATGAAACGCCTCGTGCTGGATCTGCGCGACAATCCCGGCGGTCCCCTGAATCAGGCGATCCGCATCGCGAACCGCTTCCTGCCCAAAGGGGACATGATCGTCTACACGCGCGGCCGCGTGCCGAACGCGGACGAAGACTATCGCGGCACGGCGGCGCCGGATTTCACCGGCCCGATGCTGGTGCTCACGAACCGCAACAGCGCCAGCGCCTCGGAAATCGTCAGCGGCTCGCTGCAGGATCACGATCGGGCGCTGATCGTCGGCGAGACGACGTTCGGCAAGGCTCTCGTGCAGTCGGTCTACAACATCAGCGAAGGCGCCGGCCTCGCGCTGACGACCGGGCGCTACTTCACGCCCAGCGGACGCATGATCCAGCGGCCGTGGGACAACGCGTTCGATGAATATCTCACCTACACGCTTCGCGAACAGACTGGCGCGCGCGAGCATTCGGCGACGCAGCTGAAATACACCGACGCCGGACGGAAGGTGTACGGCGGCGGCGGCATCGAGCCCGACAAGTTCTTCGTCGGACCCGTGCAGGGCTTCAATCCGACGCGATTCGGACGATCGCTCGTCGGACGGGCGGCGTTCCAGAACTACGCCGAGCGCTTCGCGGCGGAGGGCGACACGCGCCTCAGCGCGGCGTCGAAGGGCAAGAAGCGCCTCGCCCGCGGCTTCGTCGTGGATGATGCGATGGCGGCCGACTTCAAGAGCTTCATCCAGAGCGAGAAGATCAAGGTCGACGAAGAGGCGTTCGCGAAGGACATCGACTTCATCAAGGCGATGATCCACGACGAGATCGACGTCGCGCTCTTCGGCGTCGCGGAGGCCCAGAAGAACCTGGTCGTCAAGGATCCGCAGGCGCAGTACGCCCTGTCGCAGTTCGGCGAGGCGGTCAAGCTCACCGAGCTCGTGCGCAGCCGCGCGGCGTCCAAGGGCGGGCACTAGAGGGGTTCCTGGGTTCCGAGGTTCTGGTTCCGAAGGGTTCCAGGGTTCCGGCGACATGGTTCGCAAACCGGGCCCGAGATCGAGAACGCCGGAGTGCCGAGTGCCGACGTTGGGCACTGACCCTATTACTTGTGCCGGTAGATTGTGCTTGCCCTAGGTATGGGGCATTGTTAGACTGACCGCCGTTTACCGGGCCCAGGGGCCATCCCGTTTGGTGCGGGGTGTTGGGACGCCGGAATCGAACGGTCGTTGTTCAGTCTGGTATCCCGACAACCGATCCAGGCGGACCTTCGCGGGTCCGTCGCCGAAGCGCACCCAGCCGCTTCCAGGCCGTCGTCTGGCGACGCGGCCGGGCAGCGGCTTTTTTTGTGTAGGACCTATGCGCCTCAATCGTCTCGAAATCGCCGGCTTCAAGAGCTTTCCCGATCGATCCGAGCTCGCCTTCGACACGGGGGTCACCGCGATCGTCGGACCGAACGGCTGCGGCAAGAGCAACGTCGTCGACGCGATTACGTGGGTACTCGGCGAGCAGAGCGCGAAGAGCCTGCGCGGCGAGCAGATGATGGACGTCATTTTCCAGGGAAGCGACGCGCGGAAGCCGACGTCGGCCGCAGAAGTCCGGCTGCGCCTGAGCGGCGTGGCGGCCCGGCATCCCGGCAATGGAAACGGCAAAGCCGCCGGCGTCTTTGTCGAGGGTTCGCCGGAACCGGCCGTCGCCGTCGCGTTTGCCCTCGAGGAGGAATCGCTCATCGTTCGCGACGTCGAGCTGTCGCGGCGCCTGTATCGTTCCGGTGAAAGCGAGTACCTGATCGACGGTGAGGTCGTCCGGCTCAAGGACGTGCAGGACCTGCTGATGGACGCCGGCGTCGGCGTCAAGGCCTACGCCGTCATCGAGCAGGGCAAAATCGGTCAGATTCTGAGCGCGCGTCCCACCGATCGGCGGCAACTGATCGAAGAAGCCGCGGGCATCACCAAATACAAGTCGCGCCGGCGGTCGGCGGAGCTGAAGCTCGAGGTGGCGCAGCAGAATCTGACGCGCGTCGACGACATCATCTTCGAAGTCGAGAAGCAGCGGGGCGCGCTGAAGCGCCAGGCTGCGAAGGCGCGCCGGTACAAGCGGCTGCGCGAGGAGCTGCGACGCTGGGAGAAAGTCCAGTTCGCGCAGCGGTATCGCACGCTGGGACAGGTGATCGACGCGGCACGGGCCCGCTTGTCGGACGCGCGCGCCCGTGAGGCGGCGGCGGCGGCCCATCTCGCCGACGTCGAAACCGCGCTGGAGCGCCTGCGGATCGAGCTGACCGAGGCCGACGCCCGCACGACGGCGGTCCGCGAGGCCGCCCACGCACGGGAATTGTCGATCGGGCGTCTCCAGCAGCAGGTCGTCTTCGACAAGCAGCAGATCGATATTCTGGCATCGGCGGCGGCCGCGCTCGAGGCGGAGCTCCAGGGGCTCGAGGCGCGGCGCGAACCGGCGCGCGAAGAGCTCGCGCAGCGTCGCGAGGCGGCGGCGCGCGCGATCGGGGAACGCGACCGGGCGGCTGCGGCGCTCGCGACCGAAGACCGCGCCTACGCATCGGCGACCGGCGCGATCGAAGGGCTGGAATCGGACGTGGAGGCGGCGAGAAGCGAAGTCTACGCCGCCGTCAATGCGGCGACGGCGCTGCGGCATGCCATGGAGCACGCGTCGGCCGCCCGCGCGCGCATCGGCGAGGCGCTCGCGAAGCTCGATGTCGAGCGCAACGACCTGCAGGTCGAGGCGCAGCGCGCCGCCGACGAGCGGTCGGCAGCCGAGGACGCGCTCCGACGCGCCCGCGAGGCGATGGACACCCTCCACGTCGATCGCGCCGCGCGCGAGGGGGAGCTTGCCGGGGCGCGCCACGGCCGCGAGGCGCTCGGGCGCGGCATTCGCACACGCGAGCACGATCTCGCCGCCGCCCGCGCGCGGCTGAAGTCCCTCGAGGAGCTCGACGCCGCGCGCGCCGAGTACGGCGACGGGGCGCGGATGATCCTGGCGGACTCGGCCGGCGCGGTCCGGCATCTGGGTTCGGTCGCCGACTACATCGAGGTCGGCAAGCCGCACGAGCGCGCCGTCGATGCGGCCGCCGGCGATCTCCTGCAGCACGTCGTGGTCCGCACGCATGAAGATGCTGCCGAGGGGCTGGCGTTTGCGCGCGAGCGCGGCGCAGGCCGCGTCGCATTCGTCGTTGCCGAATCGACGCCGTCGAGTCTATCGGTCCCTGGTCCATCGGTCCCTGGACCGTCGGGAGCGATGTTGAACGCGGTGCTCCAGGTGTCCGGGCCGGCGGCGGAAGTCATACGCGCGCTCTTTGCGAACACGTTCGTCGCGGACGCTCGGGAGGACGCCAGGGAGTTCGCGTCGAGCACGGGCGCGACGGTCGTCACCGTCGGGGGCGATGTATTCCGCGGCGCTCACGTCGTGGAAGGGGGCCAGCGCGGCGAGGCGCGCAGCATCCTGACGACGAAGCGGGAAATCAAGGAGCTGCGCGAGCGGGCTGAAGCGGAAGATGTCGCGCTGGCCCGCATGCGCGAAGAAGCCGGCGGTCTCGACGTGGCGATCGCGGCCGCCGAGTCGGCGATCGCGTCGCTGCAGGCCGAGCTGCACCGCCAGGAGAAGGCCATCGTCGGTTTCGAGCTTCAGGCCGGCGGAGCGATCGAAGCGTCCGAGCGGGTCGAGCGCAAACAGCAGCAGATCGCCGTCGAGCGGCGCTCGGCCGAGGAGGAGCTCCGAAGCCAGGAGCGGCGTGAAGAAGAAGCCCGACACTCGATTCAGCGGATAGAGACCGAACAGCGCGTCGCGGACGAGCAGTTGTCCATGGCGCAGCGGCGGCTGTTCGAGGCGCGGGAAGCCGCCGCGAGCCAGGCCCGCGTCACCGCGGAAGCCAAGGCCGTCCACGCCGCGCTCGTCGAGCGCAGCAGCGCGCTTGCGACCGACGTCCAGCGGCTGGAACACGCCGCGCTCGAGCTCGAGGCGCGCATGTCGGCGCGGTCGGACGAGCGGGAGCGAAACGTCGCCCGCCGCGAGGAGCTTCGCGTCGCGATCGTCGAATCCGAGCGGCACCTGGACGAGGATGTGCGGACGTTCGACGGCCTGAAGGACCAGGTCCGGGCCGCCGACGAGGCCTCGCAGGCCATCCGCGCGCAGTTCGAGGCGCAGGAGGTGACGATCCGCGCGGCGCGCCGGCAGCTCGAAGCCGTGCGCGAAGAAGCGTCGCACCTGGAGGTGCAGCGCGCGACGGCGGAGTCCGATCTGACCCACCTGGCGGCCGCGTGCGCCGACACGGTGCAGGCATCGCTCGACGAAATTGCCGCGGAAGTCGATCAGATGGAGCGCGCTGGGCAGTTGGCCAGTCCCAGGGCCGTCGAAGACGCGCCCGAGCCGGCGGAAATCGAGGAGGGCGAAGTCCCGGCGGAGCCGGCGGCGGCCGCCCCGGCCCGGGCCCTGACGCCGGACGAAATGGTCGCCGACCTCCGCGCGAAGATCGACCGCATGGGCGCCGTCAACATGATGGCGATCGACCAGTTCGACGATCTCGAATCGCGCCACACGTTCCTGACCGCGCAGCGCAAGGACCTCGTGGACTCGATCGCCGCGACCAACGACGCCATCCGCAAGATCGACAAGACGACGCGCGAGCGATTCCACGAAGCGTTCACCGTCATCAACCGGAACTTCGAAGCCACCTTCACGACGCTGTTCGGCGGCGGCAAGGCCGGCCTCGTACTGCTCGATGAAAGCGACGCGCTCGAGAGCGGGATCGACATCATCGCGTCGCCTCCGGGAAAACGGCTGCAGAGCATCCAGTTGCTCTCGGGCGGCGAGAAGGCGCTCACCGCGATGGCCCTGATGTTCGCGATCTTCAAGTATCGCCCGAGCCCGTTCTGCCTGCTCGACGAGATCGACGCGCCGCTCGACGATGCGAACATCGGGCGCTTCGTGGAGATGCTCCAGGGCATGCAGGAGCACACGCAGTTCATCCTCATCACCCACAACCGGAAGACGATGGAGATCGCCGATCGGCTCTACGGCGTCACGATGGAAGAGCCGGGCGTGTCGAAGCTGATCTCCGTGCAGTTGAACTAACCGACAACCGATAACCGACAAGGACACCCGACACCCGACACCCGATAACCGTACAACCCACTACGGTTCGTGAACGAAGACAGAGCGTCCCGCTATCACCGGCTGCGGCGGCGTGCGACGGTCGCGTCCACGCTCGCGGGTGCGGCGTGGCTCGTCTGGCTGCTGGCCAGCGGGTTTTCGAGGCAGCTCGCCTCGTGGGCGTTGACGCCGGGCGCAGCGCTGCCGTGGATTGTCGGCCGTTCGCTCGCCGTGGCGCTTGCCGCGGCGGCAACCGCAGTCGGCTGGGAACTCGTGTCGCTGCCGTTCGAGTTCTATCGCAGCTTTCTCCTCGATCGAAAATACGGCCTCTCATCCGAGCCGCTGGTGAACTGGCTCGGCGACTACGCCAAGGCGCTCGCGCTCGTGCTGCTGCTGACGATGGCGGGAGCGGTGACTGTCTACGGAGCGGTTCACGTCGCGGGCCGTGCCTGGTGGCTGCTGGCGGCCGGGCTGTTCGGGCTCGGGGCGGTCGCGCTGTCGCGGATCGCGCCCGTCGTGCTCATGCCCCTCTTCTTTCGATGCCGTCCGCTGGACCGCGAGGGGCTTCGAGTCCGCCTGCTCGATCTGTCGCGCCGGGCCGGCGTTCCGGTCGTGGGCGCGTTGGAGTGGGGGCTCGGCGAGAAAACGACGCGCGCCAACGCGGCCCTTGTCGGAGTGGGACGCACGCGTCGGATCCTCGTATCGGACACGCTCCTGCGGAACTATTCGGACGACGAAATCGAGGTGATTCTCGCGCATGAGTTCGCGCACCACATTCATCACGACATCTGGACGGGACTGGCGCTCGAGACGCTGATCGTCGCCGCGGCGCTGTTCGCGGCGGCCGTCGCCGTGCAGCGCGTCGGGCCCAGGTTCGGCGTGTCGACCGTTGCGGATCCGGCCGGGATTCCTCTCCTGATTCTGGCTGCCGGCGCCGTCTCGCTGGCGCTGACTCCGCTCGCCAACGCATGGTCCCGCCGGAACGAGCGCCGCGCGGATCGGTTCGCGTTGGCGCTGACCGGCGGCCGCGAGCCCTTCATCACGGCGATGCGGCGGCTGGGCGTTCAGAACCTGGCCGAGGAGCGGCCGTCCGCGCCTGTCTTCTGGTTCTTCCACACCCACCCGACGATCGACGAGCGCATCACCGTCGCCAAGACGTTCGAGGTGTAGGTGGCTGGCGGCCGCGTCACGAACCATTCACTCTCATAGGGGCACTTTTCGTCCGCGTCGTCCGTGGCCAATCCTCTGTACGTCTCCGTGTGCTCGGCGACGCTGTGTTGTACGGTCTCTCTTCTCTGACGTAGAATCTGCGGCATCATGCGCAGATTCGTTCTGGGCGGCATCCTCCTGGCGCTTTCTGTTGCGGCGGCTCCCGTGGCGCAGCAGAGGCTGGCTTTGCAAGCCTCACAGGCGCGCCATCTCACCACGCCCAAGGAAGCGCTCGGGTTCAGCTTCGGCGACGACTACCAGCTCGCCAACTACAAGCAGATCGAGGCGTACTGGAAGACGCTCGCGAAGGAATCGGATCGCCTGGTCCTCCACGACATGGGCCGGACCGCCGAGGGACGGACCCAATGGATGGCGATCGTGACGTCTCCCGAGAACCAGAAGAAGCTCGCCCGCTACCGCGAAATCTCGATGCGCCTCGCGTTGGCGGATGGACTGACGGACGATCAGGCGCGCGCGCTCGCCAGGGAGGGCAAAGCGGTCGTGTGGATCGACGGCGGCCTGCACGCGACCGAGACGCTGGGGGCGCAGCAGCTCGGGGAGATGGTCTACGAGATGGTCAGCCGGACCGACGAAGAAACGACGAGGTTTCTGAACGATTGCATCATCCTCTTCGTCCACGCCAATCCCGACGGAAACGATCTCGTCGCCGACTGGTACATGCGCAACGCCGATCCGCAGAAGCGATCGCTGAACAATCTCCCCCGGCTCTACCAGAAATACATCGGACACGACAACAACCGCGACTTCTTCGCGTCCACTCAGCCGGAGACGGAGAACATCAATCGCGTGCTCTACCACGAATGGATGCCGCAGATCCTCTACAACCATCATCAGAGCGGACCGGCGGGGACCGTTGCCTGGTCGTCGCCGCAGCGCGATCCCTACAACTACAATCTCGATCCGCTGCTGATCCTGGGATTGCAGGCGCTCGGCACGCACCTCGCCGAACGCGCGGCCACGGAAGGCAAGCCGGGCGTCACGCTTGCGTCGGGCGGCGCGTATGACGGCTGGTGGAACGGCGGCATCCGCAACACCGGCAACTTCCACAACATCCTGGCGATCCTGACGGAAACGATCGGCGGTCCGACGCCGATGCAGATCCCGTTGACGCCGCAGCGGCTGCTCCCGAACCGGGATCTGCCGTATCCCATCGAGCCGCAGGAGTGGCACTTCCGGCAGTCGGTGGATTACTCGATCACCTTCAACCGCGCCATCCTCGACTACGCGTCGCGCAACCGCGAGAATCTGCTGTTCAACATCTACCGGATGGGGCAGCGATCGATTCAGCGCGGGAGCGGCGACTACTGGACGCCGTCGCCGTCGCGCGTGAATGGGCTGAGCGGCGATTTCGGCGGCAGAGGTGCATCGCCGGAGGCGGAGACCGCGGCCTGGGCAGCGCTGCGTAAACCGGAGCTGCGCGATCCCCGCGCCTTCATCGTTCCTGCGAACCAGCGCGATTTTCCGACGGCGGTCAAGTTCATCAACGCGCTGCGCGAAGTGAATGTGACGGTGCATCGCGCGACCAAGGAGTTCACGGTCAACGGCAGGACCTATCCGGGCGGGTCGTTCGTCGTGTTCACGGCGCAGGCGTTTCGCCCGCATGTGATGGACATGTTCGAGCCGCAGGATCATCCGAACGTGATTCCGTATCCCGGCGCGCCGCCGACGCGACCCTACGACAACGCCGGCTGGACGCTCGCCTTCCAGATGGGCGTGCAGGTCGATCGGATTCTCGAAGGGTTCACCGGTCCGTTCGAGAAAGTGACGGATTGGAACGTGAAGCCGCCGATGGGACAGATCGACGGCTCCCGCGGGACCTGGTTGACGTTCGACCGCGCGCTGAACGACTCGGCTCGTGTCGTCAACCGGCTTCTTGCGGCCGGCGCTACCGTGGCCATCGCGCCGCTCACATATTCAACGAACGCGTCCGCCGACCTCATCCAGAAGCTGACGGCGCTTGGAGTCAGCTTCAGACGCATTCCTGATATCGATGTGACGACGCTGCCCACAGGCACGCACGCGGACACGGTGCCTCGCGTCGATCTGCGCGCGCCGCGCATCGGGCTCTGGGATCAGTACGGCGGCTCCGCGGAATCGGGCTGGACGCGCTGGATCCTCGAGCAGTTCGAGTTTCCGTATCAGCGCGTCTACGCGCCGGAGCTCGATGCCGGCAACCTGAACGCGAAATACGACGTGCTTATCCTTCCTCAGGGCGCGATCCCTGCCGTTGGGGGCGGCGGGCGCGGGGGCCGTGGCGCCGGCCGAGGTGGAGGCGCGCCGAGCGACGATATTCCCGCTGAATACCGATCCCAGCTCGGTCGCGTCACCGCTGAGACGACGATTCCGCAGATCCGCGCGTTTCTCGCGAACGGCGGCACCGTGATCGCGATCGGATCCTCCGCGATGAATCTCGCCCAGCAACTCAAGTTGCCGGTGGAGAACCATCTCGTCGAAAACGGCGCGCCGCTGCCCGCATCGAAATTCTTCGTTCCCGGGTCGGTCCTCACCGTCAAGGTCGACACGAGGCATCCGCTGGCGGCAGGCATGAGCGAGCGGACCGATTTCTTCTTCGACAACAACCCGGTCTTCAAACTCGCGCCCGGCGCGGAGGCCGCCGGGTTGAAGGCGTTCGCCTGGTTTGATTCCGCCACGCCGCTGCACAGCGGCTGGGCCTGGGGCCAGAAGTACCTCCAGGGCGGCATCGTCGCTATCGAAGGGCCGGTCGGCAAGGGGCGCGTGATTCTCTACGGCCCCGAGATCCTCCAGCGCGCGCAGCCGCACGGCACGTTCAAGCTGCTCTTCAATGCGCTGTTCGCGTCCGCCGCTGGGCAGTAGTCGGGAGGCGGAAGGGGGGGAACGCGGAAGGCGGAAAGCAGAAGTCAGAACCGATCGCCTTCTGTCTTCTGACTCCTGCCTCCTGAATTTTTCAGGTATTTTTCCCACCACTGGAGCTCGTTGATCATCCGGTGGACGTTGTTCCAGTGGCCGGAGATGCCGTGCGGCTGGTCGGCGTAGCGGATCATCTTCGCGGGAATGCCGCGGCGGCGCAGCGCGAAGTACATCTGCTCGCCTTCGGTGTAGGGCACGCGATGATCGACTTCGCCGTGGATGAAGAGCGTCGGCGTCTTGACCCGGTCGGCGTAGGCAAGCGGCGACTGATGGATCATGCGGTCGCGTGCCGCCTTGTCCCACGGCGTGCCGAAGAACTCCGTCTCCTTCGTCCGATAGATGTCGGCGGTGCCGTAGTCGGACATCCAGTTGGAGATTCCAGCGCCTGTGACAGCTGCCGCGAAGCGGTCGGGATACTGCGTGATGAGCCAGTTCGTCATGAAGCCGCCGTACGAATGACCGGTATGCCCGACGCGCTTCGAATCGATCGGGTACTTGTGGATCACATAGTCGATCCCTGACACGACGTCTTCGCCGTCCTTCGTGCCCCATTCGCCCCAGGTGGCCCACTTGAAGGCGTCGCCATACCCTGTCGAGCTGCGGAAGTTCGTATCGAGCACGAAGTAGCCGTGGGCCGCGAAGAACTGCTGCTTGAAGTCGAAGCTGTAGCCCGTGGCCGCGTGCGGTCCGCCGTGGCTGAACACGATCAGCGGGTACGGCCCCCTGCTCGGATCGTAGTTCGCCGGCGGCAGGATCCAGCCTTCGATCGGCGTGCCGTCATAGCTTTTCCACTGCAGCCGCTCCGCCTTGCTCAGCGCGACGTCGGCCATCAGCGCGTGATTGACATCGGTCAGACGCCGTTCGTGCGAGCCGTCGATGTCGGCCGCGTAGAGATCGCCCGGCTCGTCGTGCTGGCCGACGGTGTAGGCGATCGTCGTGAACGCCTTGTCGATCGTCAGGTTGCCGATCCTGCGCGGCCCGGTCGTCACTTGCTCGACCCTCGCGCCGGCGACGGGCGCCACGCGAAACAGATGCGATTCGCCTCCGATTTCCGCCGTGAAGTAGACGAAGCGGCTGTCGGGCGACCAGTGGATCGGTCCCGGCTCGAGATCCCACGCGGCCGTCAGATTGATCGGTTGTCCGCCGGCGACGGGACGGATGTACAGATCGCGCGGCCCACCGTGGTTCAGCTTGTGCTGAATGATCATGTCGGTGCCGAAGCTGCGCTCGTAGGCCAGGTACTTGCCGTCGGGCGAGAACGCCGGGTCGGAGTAGACCGCGCCGTCGTTCGTCAGGCGCGTGACCGTGCCGTTGGTGGTCGACGTCCACAGGTCCGCGTGGTCGTATTTCAGCTCGTCGCGGAAATCGGCGTCGGCGGTGAACGCGATCAGCCGTTCCGTCGGATGCCACGTCAGGCCAGACGGGCGCAGATCCTTGTCGACGATAACCTTCGCGTCGCCGCCGGCCGCGGGCAGCAGGACGACCTGCAGCGCGGGCGCCGCCGCGGGATTCGGCACCGGATACGGCGCGCCGTCGCGCTGGAAATCCTTCCAGTCGAACTGGACGCCCTTGAATCGTTCCTGGTGCCGTTTCTCGAAGTCGCTCGCGTAGTTCGGCTCGGCCTTCGCCTCCGGCTTCTCCTGCGTACGAACGATCCACGCGCCGTCGGGGCTCATGGCGGTGGCTCCGCCGCCACCGCGGCCTCCACGGCCGCCGCCGCGTCCGCCACCGGCGCCCCTGCCGGGCGGCGCCTCGATCTTTTCCGGCGGCGCGGACGCGTCGGTCGGCACCCGAAAGGTGTCCGTCTTCGTGCTGTTGTCGTCCTCGACGCGCGTCGCGACCGTGAACTGCACGGACTTGCCGTCCGACGAGATCTGCGGATTGCCGATCGTCAGCACGCGGTAGTAGTCCTCGATCGCAAGCGGGCGCTTCGCCTGACCATGCAGAGCCGCCGCCGCGAGTGCGCACATCACGCCGAACACCGCGCGTTTCATCCTGACCTCCGCGTGTGAGACCGGCGCAGTGTACACCGTCCAGCAACCACACGGCTTGCGGCCGTTCGGATAGAATCCGACGCATGTGCAAGCAGCTGATTGCCGCGATTGGTGTCGTGATCGCGGTCGCGATCCCCCACGCGCAGTCGCGCGCTTCCGGCGTGCCGGCTCCCGAGTCCGTTTTCGGCTTCGCCCCTGGCGCCGACTACAAACTGGCCACTTACGAGCAGTCGATCGCCTATTTCAAGAAACTTGCGGCCGCGAGCCGATGCATCAGGCTCTACGAGGCGGGAAAGACGACGCAGGGAAGGACGATGTACTTTGCGTTGATCTCCACGCCGGAGAACCTGGCGAAGATCGATCGATACCGCGAGATCTGGCAGCGGCTCGCGCATCCGCAGGGACTCGACGAGACCGAGGCGAAGAAGCTCGCGGCCGAAGGAAAAGCGCTCGTCCACATCGACGGCGGCCTGCACGCGACCGAGGTGGCCGGTCCCCAACACACGCCGCTGCTCGCCTACGACCTGTTGAGCAGAGTCACCGAGCCGGCGGTCAAAGCGATGCTCGACAACGTGGTCCTCATGCTGTGGCCGACGATCAATCCCGATGGCCAGCAGATGGTCGCCGAGTGGTACATGAGGAACGTCGGCACGCCCTACGAGCTGTCGGGCCTGCCGCGCCTGTATCAGGAATACGTCGGGCACGACAACAACCGCGACGCCTACATGCTGAACATGATCGAGTCGCGCGCGATCGAGCACACCTGGCGCCAGTGGGAGCCGCAGATCGTCTACGTGCACCATCAGTCAGGTCCGTTCCCGACGCGCATCTGGCTGCCGCCCTTCTCAGAGCCCGTCGGCGTCGAAGCACCGCCGGTCATCGCGCGTGAAGTGAACATGCTCGGCATGGCGATGGCGAAGGGACTGGACGAGAAAGGGCAGCCAGGCGCGACGCACATGGGAACGGCGTTCGACGCCTGGTATCCGGGTTACATCGACTACGCGCCGGTCTTCAAGAACATCGCGGCCTATTGGACCGAGACGGCGCTCTACCAGTACGCGACGCCGCACCAGTACACGATCGACGATTTCCCGGCGAACGTGCGCGACCTGCGGCCGCAGAGCCTCTATTCGAGTCCATGGCCGCCCGGCTGGTGGCGCCTGCGCGACGCGGTCGACTACATGGAAACGGCATCGCTGGCGACCATCGAGTTCGCGGCGAAGTACAAGGACTCGCTGCTGCTGAATCGGTACCGGGCCGGCCGCGATCAAATCGCCCTGGGCGTCAAGAAGCCTCCGTACGCATACGTCGTCCCGCAGCAGCAGCGCGATCCGGTCGCCGCCGTGGAGCTGCTCCGGCGCCTGGCGTTCGGCGGCGTGCGGGTATCGCAGCTCACGGGCGACACCGCGATTGACGGCACGTCGTATCCGGCAGGCACGTGGATCGTGCCGACCGATCAGGAGTTCGCCGCGATGGCGCGCGAAGTCCTCGACGTCCAGAAGTATCCCGATCTCCGTCAATTCCCGGGCGGCCCGCCCGAGCGGCCGTACGACGCCGCGGGTTGGACGCTGCCGCTGCAGATGGGCGTGGATGTGATCGCGATAAAGACGCCGTTATCGGTCGAGGCGCGCGCCGGGATGAAACTCCTCGGTCCGATGCCGGATCCGAAAGTGAAGCCGACGCCTTACACCGCCTCGTCGGCCGACGCCGCGCCGTTCGACAGCGTGCCGGGCGCAGGATTCGATACCGAAGCCGGCGCCGCCGCCATCGTTCCGCCGCCAGGGCGGGTCACCGGTACCGGACCCATCCTCTGGGTCGACGCCGCCCAGAACAACAGCTATCGCGCCATCAACCGCGCGTGGAAGATGGGCGCGAGCGTTTCCTACGCGAACGGCCGGTACGGGCTCTCGACCTTGTCGGAGGCGCAGCAGAACGAGCTGGCGTCGGCAGTGGCGATTTCCGCGCAGCGCGGGCCCGCGGCGGGCGTGCCGATCAAGCGGCCGCGCATCGGGTTGTTCCAGCCGTGGACCGGCAGCATGGACGAAGGCTGGACCCGCTGGGTCCTCGAGCAGTACGGCTTCGAGTACGTCTCGCTCCATCCCGCGGACTTCAAATCGCCCCTGACCGGCAAGGTCGACGTGGTCGTCCTTGCCGACGACGCGAGGGTGCCGGTTGAGGGAGCGGCGGGCGGCCGCGGCGGCGGCCGGGCGCAGGTGCGCCCCGAATATGCCGATCGGCTCTCGGCGGCCGACGTGGGATCGTTCGAGCAATTCATCCGTGCCGGCGGCACGCTCGTGTGCCTGAATACGGCGAGCGCCTTTCCCATCCAGCAATTCAAGCTGCCGGTGAAGAACGCGGTCGCCGGGCTCCGCTCCGAGGAATTCTTCCTGCACGGCAGCATCGTCGAAATCATCACAGATCCGGCACAGCAGGCGATGGCGGGGATGCCGGCGACTGCCGCTGTGTTCGCGGATGGCAGTCCGGCGTTCGAAACCCTGGATGGATTCAACGGGAAGATCCTGGCGAAGTACCGGGATACGGGCTCGCCGCTGCTCTCCGGCTACCTCATCGGTGAGAAGTATCTCAATGGCAAGGCGGCGGCACTCGATGTGCAGCTCGAATCCGGTCATGTCGTGCTTCTCGGCTTCCGGCCGGAATGGCGCGGTCAGCCGTTCGGGACGTTCAAGGTTCTGTTCAACGCTGTTCTGAGCGCCGGCCGCTGACGCGGCTCGTCAGGGCCGGAATCCTCGCCGTCGTCGTGCTCGCGCCGCGCCCCGCAGGCGCGTACTCCGTTCTGGCGCACGAGTCGAACATCGACGCGCTCTGGGATGCGAAGATCCGTCCGCTCCTGCTCGCCAGATACCCGCGCACCTCCGCCGCGGCGCTGACGCAGGCGCGCGCCTATGCGTACGGCGGTTCGGTGATCCAGGACCTCGGGTACTATCCGTTCGGCAGCGCCTTTTTCACGAATCTGCTGCACTACGTCAAGACGGGCGACTTCGTCCGGGCGATGCTGCGCGACTCGCAGGACGTGAACGACTACGCGTTCGCCATCGGGGCGCTGTGCCATTACGCGTCCGACGCGGACGGGCACGCGGTCGCGGTGAATCGCGCGGTCCCGCTCATCTATCCAAAGCTGCGGAAGAAATTCGGCGACAGCGTCCCGTACGACGAGGCGCCGAAAGAGCACATCCTCGTCGAGTTCGCGTTCGACGTCCTGCTCGTCGCCAACGGCGGATACAAGCTGCAGGCCTACCACGACTACATCGGCTTCAAGGTCGCCGAGCCGCTGCTCGAACGCGCCTTCCGCGAGACCTACGGCCTCGAGATGAAGGATCTCTTCATGAGCGAAGACCTCGCGTTCTCGACGTTCCGGCACGGCGTCGGCACGACGATTCCGAGCGTCACGAAAGTGGCATGGCAGAAGAAACAGGATCAGATCCGGCGTACGACCCCAGGCGCCGTGCGCGAGAAGTTCGTGCTGACGCTGCCGCGCGCGGCCTACGAGAAGGAATTCGGAGCGGATTATCAGAAGCCGCACGGCCTGATGCGCGTGCTCGGCTTTCTCTATGCGCTCGTGCCCAAGATCGGTCCGCTGCGGCCGCTCTCGTTCAAAGTGCCGACGCCGGAGGCGGAGAAGTTGTTTCTGGAAAGCCTGACGCGCACGCGCGCGCGGTTCGGCGATTCGCTCGACGAGCTTCGCCGGGGCCGGCTCGAGCTGCGGAACATCAATCTCGACACCGGGAAGCCGTCAGCGGCCGGCACGTACGCTCTCGCCGACGAGACGCTGCGGGAGCTGCAGCGAAAGCAGGCGGACGGCACCCACGCGGTTACGCACGCGCGAAATCGATGAAGCCGCGCCGCGCGTCGGTGCTCGTCAGCCTGACGCGCGTGTGATCGCCGACGTCGAGCCCCGCAGCGCCGCGTTCGAGCCGTCCTTCGACGGGCAGGCCGGCCAATCGGACCCAGGTGCCCTTGGGGCCGGCGCCGGTCACGATAGCGTCGAACTGCTGCCCGATCCGTCCGCCGAGCCACAGCGCCGCCGCCGCCTTCTTCGTCAATCGCTCCACCTTGTTGGCGGCATCCTCTCGATCCGTGCAGTGCTGCGCCAGGGCCGTGAGCGACGGGATCTGATAGGGCGGCGGCTGGCCGGCGAGCGCCGCTTTCACCAGACGCTGCGTCAGGACGTCGGGGAAGCGCCGATTCGGCGCCGTCGCATGCGAGTAGCCCTGCGACGCCAGGGCGAAATGCAGGCTCGGCGCACCGGGCGCTTCCGCCACGTACTCGCCCCGCCCCAGCAGCTTGATGATCGCGAGTGAGAGATCGACGAATGTGTCGGGCGCCGCCGCGCGCTGCGCCTTCAGGAACTGCTGGAGCGCCACGGCGTCGGGCGCGGCCGGCAGCGTCGTGCCCCGCTGCGCCGCGAGATCCACGATTCGCGCCCATCGCTCCGGCGCGCGGACGACGCGCCGGATAGAGGGGAAGCCCTTCGCGTTCAGGAAGCGCACGGTCGCGGCGTTGGACGCGATCATGAAGTTCTCGATCAGCGCCTTGGCGCGATTGGGTAGCTCCGTCGTGAGGTCCTTGACGCCGTCATCGTCCACGATCGGCCGCAGCTCGGACCGATCGAAGTCCAGCGCGCCCTGGGCGTCGCGCTCGTGCTGCAGCAGGCCTGCGAGACGATCCTGAAGACGCAGCTGGGCCTCGAGCTCGGAGACGCGCGCGAGCGGCGGCGGCGGCGGCCCCGTGCCGTCGAGCCACGCGGCGACCGCCGAGTACGTGAGCTGCGCGCGGTTGCGCACCAGCGCGCGATAGACGGTCGAGTCTGCCACGCGTCCATCGGAGGCGACGGTGAGGTCCACAACGACTGCCTCGCGATCTTCGGCTTCGTTGAGCGACGTCCGATCCGTCGACAGCTCCGGCGGCAGCATAGGGAAGATGACCGCGGGGGTGTACACCGACGTGGTGTTGATCCGCGCGTGATCGTCCAGCGGGGAATCGCGCGGCACCAGCGCGTCGACGTCGGCGATGCCGACCAGCACCCGCGTCGCGGCGCCGTCGGTCACGCACACCTCGATCTGATCTAGGTCGCGCGAATCGTCGTTGTCGATGGAGGACCAGGGCAGTCCGCGCAGGTCGCGGACCGCTGCCGGCGATGGCGCTCCCGCCGCCGCGTGGGCCTGTGCGAGCGCCCGCGCCGAAAAATCGGGCTCGAATCCGCGCGCGCGCATCGCCTCGCGCGCGATGTCCTGCAGCTCTTGCTTTTGTGAACCGTTCACTCTCTAAGGTTACCTTGGAGCGGTGACCGGACGCGGCAATCGCTGTCTCAGCTCGCGGAGCCACTGGAGAACGACGATGGCGCTGTCCGCACGCGCGGACTGGCGCTGGATGAGCAGGCGGCCGCCGGGCGCGACGGCGAGCACGCGGGCGCCGGGACGGTCGAACACGATCTCGCGCGCGCCGACATGCACCTCGTGCGCCGGATCGAACGCGGCGCGGACGAGTCGATCGCCGTCGTGGAAGTAGAGGGATCGTCCGTCGCCGCTCCACGATGGGCGTTCCCCTCCGCCGGTCGACACCGGGATTCGACGCGGGTCGCCGCGGCGCACGACGTACACGTCGCGCCGGCCGTTTTCGTCGGAGTCGAACGCGATCCACGCGCCGTCCGGAGAGAAGGCGCCTGACGACTGATCGAACGGGCCGTCGACGACGGGTTGCGGTTTGCCATCGCGCGCCGCGGTGACCAGCGTCGTCCGCCCGTCGGCTGATATCCGCACCGCGGCGATCGTGCCGTCCGGCGCAATCGAGCTGGGGAACAGGTTGTCCTGCGAGAATCCGGACAGCGCGGCGACGTGAAACAGTCCGTCGCGGCCTCGCGTCGCGTAGACAAGGTCTCCGCGCGCCGACCACGCGGGTGAGACGTTCGCGCCGCCGAAAGTCACGCGCGTCAGCGCGCCGCTCTGGAGGTCGATCCTCCAGATATCCGACCCGGTGACATCGGCCGTCACGCCCGCCGCCTGGCGTCCGTCCGGCGAGATCGTCAACTGCGCGAGGTTTGCCGCGTTGGCCACCGCGCGGTCAGGAGCGTCGTTCCATTCGACCGTGCGATGGGTCGCGGCTCTGCGGACGGCGACCAGCGTTCCACCGCCGACGGCAAACGGTGCGCCCGTGTCGTCGTCTGCGGCGGCGTCGAGGACGGAGTCGGAGGCGCCGGTGAGCGCGAGCGCTCCCTCGTCGAACGTGACCGCCTGAAGGTCGCTGCCGCCAGAGACGAGCAGGTATCCGCGGCCTGCGGGGACGCCTCGCGTGACGCCGCCGCGGAGCGATCGCCATGTTCGCGACGGCAACGACAGCACGGCGAGGTGCCCGGGCGCGCCTGGCACGGGGGAGGTGGCGACGGTGAACACGATCGCGCGTCCGCCCGGGAGCCACGACGGCCACAGATGCCGAAGCTCCCCGCGCGCGAACTGCGGCGTCGTGAGCGGTGTCACCTCGCCGCCCTGATCCGACGCGAGCGACAGGCCACCGGCCGGCAGTCCGCTGAACACGATCCGGCCGTCTTCGCCCCACGACGCGCCGCCTGGCACCGGCGCGTCTGCGAGCGGGACCGGCGATCCGCCCGAAACCGAGACCTTGCGCAGCTTGCCGTCGGCGAAGAATCCGAGCCAGCGTCCATCCGGCGAGAAGAAGGGGGCGGCCGCGCCGTCGGTGCCGGCGAGGCGAACCGCGTCGAGGCGATCGATCGGTCGGACGAAGAGTCCGCAGACGTCCGTCGCGCCGTCACAGCCGGCCCATGCGAGGGTGCGGCCGTCCGGCGAGACGGCGAGCGCGGGCGCCCGGCGATCGAACGACGATCCTGGCGTCGGCCTGACATCGAAGCGCGCGATCGGCGGCGGTTCCGGCGATTGTTCGCGTACGCCGCGCCAGACCCCCGCCGTCGCCAGCGCGAGACTCAAAATGGTCACGCTCCATGGCAAAAGCTGCCACGCAATCGATGGCTTGACCGCTGCAGAATCAGCTCTGGCACCACTTGACACTGCAAAGTGTGAATCCGGGGTCAGACCCCGCGCCGTCCCTAATCTCTCGACGGCCGGGTCGTTGTGGCGCAGCGGCGGTAGAAAGCGGTACCCGCGGCGGTGGATGGTCTGGATGTAGCGCGGCGACTGCGGGTCGTCGCCCAGCGCCTGCCGCAGCACGCTGACCGCTTCGGCGAGGGACGTGTCGGTGACGAACGCGTCCTTCCACACGCGGTCGAGCAGGTCCTGCCGCGCGATGATCTGTCCGGGACGCTCGATCAGCAATTCCAGGACGCCCAGGACGCGCGGCGGCAGCGCCACCTCCGTGCCATCGCGCCAGAGCAGCCGGTTCTCGGGATCGAACGCGAACGGCCCGAAGCTGATCCGCATCGTAAGAACAACTTACCAGACCGTCTTGAGGAGGAGATGGAGTTGATGAGGTTACCCCAGTTTCATTGGCAATTTCGCCACTCGACTCGATGGCTTGTGATGTCTGACGAGCGTTGATTTAGCTTGGGTATTAGACAGTTCTTCGACAAGCTCGCTCGGTACTTTCATACTACCTGCCATGCTACGATGCCCGCCCGTCGTATTCCGACCCGACAATGTGACAGGTGCGGCGACCGGGCAGACACAACTATTCTGTTCTGACCAAACTGTCACCTGCCGGTTGTCCCGTCCGACGATGGTGGGCTACGCCGGTCGGACATCTGGATCGCCGTCCTCGTCACAGCGGCGATCATGCTGGCGCTGTTTATCGCAATGGCGCTCGCGTCGTCGCGCTAATTTCTCGCGACCGTCGAAACGGCTATCGTGCAGAAGATGATTACTTGATGACGATGTCCACGCCGGTCGTCTGGCCTGCCGGCACCGTCAGGTATGTGACCTGTCCAGGACCAGCCGCCGCACTCAGATAGGAGACCTCGGTCGAAGGCAACCCGCAGAGCAGGTAGCGCCCCTGCGAGTCGCTGGTGGTGACGGCGGCTGGAAAGTCCTCAACTGGCTCGAAATCGACAAACGCACCTGCCGCCGGCGTGTGAGTGCCGTTCGTCTCAAGATACACAGTGCCGGAAATGATCCTGGTGCCGGGTGAGGTCATCCACGGGGCGCTAGTCGTGAACAGCTGAGCCGATGGCACCATCTGCGCATCCATTGTCGTGTCGCTACCAACGACGCTGACGGGCGCCGACGCACACTGCTGACGGTAACCGTCTTTCCAGAGCTGCAGTCGGACAGACGCGTTGGCAAGTCCGACGAGTTGATAGTGGCCGCCCGCGTCGGTCTGGTGCGGTCCGGTCGCCCACATGTACGAGTAGCCCAATGACCCTGTGGCGACCCACGCGGAGTACGAAACGCCTGAGAGCGGCTGCCCAGTCGTCGCGTCATAGACAATGCCGGACACCGTACCGCTTCCCTTGGGCACTATCGGTCCGGATGGGGATGGAGTCACTGGGGAGCCGGGGGTAGACGGAGTCGGAGCGGTCGGCGGAGCCCCGCGACCGCACGCAGCGACGAATAACGCTAGGCAACAGGCAACGACGACTCTCTTCATCGTCCACCTCGTCAGAGTGTCGCGTGTTGACGCCTGGGAAGCGATTCTACCTCAGGTTCGGAAGACTCTTTTGAGGTTTCTTTGGGATTAGACGAACTCAGCGCCGGCGGGATCGGCTATCGCTCCACGCGCGGTACGCGGGACGGTACTCTCAAATGTACGCGGCAGTCTGGACACACAAACTGGGTCGAGTAGCTCCCGGTGTGCTCAATTCGCACCAGAACTTTGCAGGGAGGGTCGTCGTCCACGGGGAACTTTCGGACGGAAGTATCGACCGAAGGGCGACGGCTGTAAAGCTGAGCCACGCGTGGGAGCTGCACGGTTGAGAGGCTCGGAGGCCGGAAGATAGAATCCTTCGGCCAAGCCGCTTCGCAGCGTCCGTCTGCATCCCGGGGTTCACGTGTGCGTAGAGGTTCAGCGTTTGACGCCTTTCAGAAGAGCCTGAGCTCATCCATCTTGATCGACGCGATCGACACATTCACAATCTCTAATGCCGTTGGAAAGGTAGGTGGCAGGATCGCTCTGTAAACGAGTTTGCCTTCCGCCTCGGCTATGAGATTCGCTCCGACGATGAGTGACGCCAGTCGCATCGACGCAGGATTGATGTCGAGCATCTCGTAGACGTCGACCCAGGTTCCTACACGGAGCTCAAACCTGACGCTGACTTGATTCGGTTCCGGGGCAGCCGGCGTCGGCTTGGGCGCCGGGTTGATGATATTGAGTTTGGCGAAGACTATCCAATTCCCTTCACCCAGCTTGAAAGACTGGACCAGCGTTTCGACCTTGCCGTCGTAACTCAGGGGTGGTAGCGGCGAGTTTGTTCGGTCTTCGGTCTTCTGCCGGACGAAGGGTCCGCGATAAGGGTTCAAAACGTCGTCGCGGTTATCGTGCTTCGCTACGGGGGATACCATCATCTCCGTTCCTCCTTTTTGCCACTTTTGTGCGACCAATTGTCGTCAGCCGCTCGACCTGCGTCTGTGCAAAAGGAGACAACCGGGGTAACAGTCCGGAAAATCGGCCCGTCTTCGAACCATACACTTAAGAACAAGTTAAGACATTCTTCGGACCGGTTGAGAGGCCTTTCAGGACTTTCCGCGCCGAATCGGACACGGTCTTCCGATGTCCATCTTCGCGACCAAACCCATCGAGCAGATCGAAGCCGAGCAACTCGGATCGGGCGAGGCGACGCTGAAGCGCGTTCTGGGCCCGAGTCAGCTGATCCTGCTCGGCGTCGGCGCCATCATCGGGACGGGGATCTTCGTGCTGACCGGCCAGGCCGCGGCCGCCAACGCCGGTCCCGCGATCGTCCTCTCCATGGTGCTGGCCGGACTGACCAGTGTACTCGCGGCGCTCTGCTACTCCGAGTTCGCCGCGAGCGTCCCGGTCGCCGGCTCCGCGTATACGTACGCCTACGCCACGCTGGGCGAGTTCATCGCCTGGGTCATCGGCTGGGATCTGATCCTCGAGTACGCGCTCGGGGCGGCGACGGTCGCGGTCGGCTGGTCGGGCAACCTGGTGACGCTGCTGAACCAGTTGGGGATCGCCTTTCCTGCCGCGGTCAGCGCGGCGCCGGGGACGGTCGTGCAGCTCGCCGGCGGCGGGATGGCCACCGGCACTGTGACCGCGGTCTTCAATCTGCCCGCCGTCCTGATCACCATCGCGGTCACGATGCTGCTCGTGATCGGAGTAAGCGAGTCGGCGACGGTCAACGCCGTCATCGTCGTCATCAAGGTCGCGGTCGTCCTGATCGTCATCGGGGCCGGCGCGATGTTCATCGAGCCGGCGAACTGGCATCCGTTCATCCCGCCGAACACGGGACGATTCGGCGAGTATGGATGGAGTGGCGTCCTTCGCGGAGCCGGCGTGATCTTCTTCGCCTACATCGGATTCGACGCCGTGTCGACGTCGGCGCAGGAGGCGCGCGATCCGCAGCGCGACATGCCGCGCGGCATTCTCGGATCGCTGGCCGTGTGCACGGTCCTGTTCGTGCTCGTGTCGGGAGTCATGGTCGGCATCGTGCCGTACCGG
This sequence comes from Vicinamibacterales bacterium, assembly GCA_035495955.1. Lineage (GTDB taxonomy): Bacteria > Acidobacteriota > Vicinamibacteria > Vicinamibacterales > 2-12-FULL-66-21 > JAICSD01. The sequence continues at coordinate 75,484 of DATJFE010000082.1, forward strand.
CAGATGCTGAATCAGCCGGCGCCGCTGGTCGTGGCGATTGCGGCGGCCGCCGGCCGCGCGGCGGGAACGCCCTGGGCGCCGGTAATGAACGCGCTGCAGCTCCTGTTGACGGTAGGGGCGCTCGCCGCCCTGAGCTCCGTGATGGTCGTGATGATGCTCGCTCAGCCGCGAATCTTTCTCGCGATGGCGAAAGACGGCCTGCTGCCGGCCTGGGCCGCGCGGGTCCATCCGCGATTCCGCACGCCGCACGTCTCGACGATCGTCACGGGCATCGCCGTTTCGATCGCCTCCGGGCTGACGCCGATCGGCACGCTCGGATCGCTCGTCAGCATCGGTACGCTGATGGCGTTCGTGATCGTCTCGATCGGGATCATCGTGCTGCGCAAGACGCGGCCGGATCTTCCGCGTCCGTTCAGGATGCCGCTGGTGCCGCTGCTGCCGATCCTCTCGGCGCTGGTCGCGTTCGTTCTCATGCTCGGCCTTCCGCGCGCCACGTGGGAGCGGTTGATCCTCTGGATGGCCGTCGGCATCGTCATCTATTTCACGTACGGATATCGGCGCAGCCATCTGCGGGGCGAGGCGGCCCGAGCACTGGCGACGGGCGAGGTATAACCAAAACAGATGGGGCCCATTCGATAATTCTGTTTTGGCGATAACGAGTCGAGCGATATTCTCCCTTTGAGTTCTCGAGGGGAGGGACAGTGGACAAGAATACAGGCCGATTCGTCGCGGTCAATCTTACCGACACCGAATGGCACGCGCTCCGCAGCGTGGCCCCGGACCCCTGCGCCTGGATCAAGAGCCAGATCCAGCGTCTCCTGGAAGAGTCGGGCGTCCAGACGCCCCGCGAGGAGCAAGAGCACCGTTTTGCGGTAGAATTCGCCGAATAGCGACTCACTTCCGCGACCATGCGACCGCCGGCCAGATCGGGCCGGCGGTCTTTTTTTTGCTCAGTTTCAGGTTTCACGCATGCGCGCAGTAGTCATGAAGTTCGGCGGTTCATCCGTGATAGACGGCCCGGCTATCGACCGCGTCGTGTCAATCGTCGACCGCGAACGGACTGCGGGAAGCGCACCGGTGGTCGTGGTGTCGGCGCTTGGCGGCGTCACAGACTCGTTGCTCGCGTTGGCCGACGGGGCGCGGACCGCCCGAAAACCGCTCATCGCCGAAGCCTTGAAGTCTCTGACGGACAGGCACTTCGCCGAGGCGGCGCGCGTGGCTCCTTCGACGGCATGGCTGAAGGACGCACTCCAGGGGCACCTCGATGAGCTTCGGACGGCCCTTTCCGCGGCGATCGATACGGGCGGCCTGGCGCCATCACAGGCGGACGTCGTGGCGGCGGCCGGCGAGCTCCTGAGCAGCCGCATCGTCGCGGCCGCCATGGAGCAGCGCGGGCTCCCGGCTGTCTGGGTGGATGCCCGCGACGCCATCGTGACGGATGAAACCTATACGCGCGCGACTCCGCTGCCGGAGGAAACGGCGCAGGCCTCGGCGGCATTGCTGCAGCCCGTCATTGATGCTGGCAAGATCCCCATCCTCGGCGGCTTCATCGGACGGACGGTTGACGGCCATACCACGACGCTCGGCCGGGGCGGATCCGACTATTCGGCGGCGCTGGTTGGCTCCGCAATCGGGGCCGCCGAGATCCAGATCTGGACCGACGTGGACGGCATGCTGACGGCCGATCCGCGCATAGTGGCCGATGCCGAGGTGGTCAGCCATCTTTCGTTCGTCGAGGCGGCCGAGCTGGCCTACTTTGGCGCGAAGGTTCTGCATCCGAGCACGATCTTTCCGGCGGTCTCGCGCAACATTCCCGTCCGCATCCTGAACAGCCACCGCCCGGACGGCAGCGGCACGCTGATTACGGCGGAACCGCCGGTGCGCAGTCGCCCGTTCGCGGCGCTTGCCTGCAAGCGCGGGATTACCGTCATCGACATCACGTCGACGAGGATGCTGATGGCGCACGGCTTTCTGCGCCGGGTCTTCGAAGCGTTCGAACGCAACGCGACCGCCGTCGACGTCGTGACGACATCGGAAGTGAGTGTTTCGGTCACGATCGACGATAATCGCCGCGGCGCCGACATCGTGGCGGACCTTCTTGAAATCGCGGACGTCACCGTCGAAGAGCAGATGGCGATTCTGACGGTGGTGGGCGAGAGGCTCACGACGCATTCGGCGCTCGCGGCGCGGGTGATCGGCGCGCTGACGGGTTTTCCATTGCGGATGATCTCCCAGGCGGCCTCGCGACGGAACGTGACGATCGTCCTGCCGGAAGCGTACCTGGCGCCGGCGATGATGCATCTGCACCGGGAACTGTTCGCGGTCGCGGAGCCGGCACGATGAAAGCTCGCGATGTTCCGCGGAAGCGACGTCTGCTGCTGATCGGCCACGGCCGCATGGGACGGCTGGTGGAGACGCTGGCCTTCGATTACGGGTTCGATGTCGCGGGCGCGGTGACGCGGAGCACGCCGGCGTCGGCGGAATGGCCCACGGCCGACGTGGCGATTGATTTTTCCGTCGCGGCCGCCGTGCCTTCGACCGTCGAGCGGCTCGCCGCGCGCGGGACGTCGATCGTCCTGGGCACGACGGGATGGCAGGCCTCCGAAGCCGCGCTCCGAAGCGCGGTCGCGGCGGGCGGCATCGGCGTGGTCGCCGCGCCGAATTTCTCGATCGGCGTCAACGTCTTTCTGGCCGTTGTCGACCGAATCGGGACGTTGATGGCGGCGCAGCCGGCGTTCGGCGCCTGGATTCACGAGCTGCACCACGCGACTAAGCGCGACGCGCCGTCGGGCACGGCGCTCGCGATCGCGCAGCGGCTTCGGCAGCACGGCTACACCGCCGATGTGCCGATTGCGTCCACGCGCGCCGGCGCGATTCCCGGCACGCACACACTCGGCTTCGACGCGCCGTCGGAGACGATCACGCTGACGCATCAGGCGCGCGATCGAGCCGCGTTCGCGCGCGGCGCGCTGGCCGCGGCATCATGGCTCGAGGGAAAACGCGGCTGGTTCACGATGACCGACGTGCTGGACTTGCAGTCATGACGTGCGAACGAGCGATCGCGAGGAGGAAATAATGAGACGACCATTCACCGGATGCGGGACCGCGCTCGTAACGCCCTTCAGGCGCGACGGGTCGCTCGACGAGGCCGGCGTCGCCCGCCTCGCGAAGCGGCAGATCGATGCCGGCATTCACTTCCTCGTGCCCTGCGGGACGACCGGCGAGTGTCCGACGCTCACTGAGGAAGAGCAGACGCGAGTCGTGGAGCTCGTCGTCGCCGAAGCCGCCGGCCGTGTACCGGTGCTTGCGGGCGCGGGCGGCTACAACACGCAGGAAGTCATCCACGCCGCGCGGCGGATGCGGGCCGCGGGCGCCGACGGCATCCTGTCGGTCACGCCCTACTACAACAAGCCGACGCCCGAGGGGCTCTTCCAGCACTACAGCGCGATTGCCGAGGCGATCGACATGCCGATCGTCGTCTACAACGTGCCGGGGAGGACCGGGTGCAACGTCGATCCGGCCACGATCGCGCGCCTGAGCGGTGTTCGCAACATCGTCGGCGTCAAGGAAGCGTCCGGCAACATGACTCAGATGTGCGAAGTATGCGCCGCCGTCCCGGACGACTTCATCGTTCTCTCCGGCGACGATGCGCTGACGCTGCCGCTGATGGCGATCGGCGGCCGCGGGATCGTGTCCGTCGCGTCGAACGAGATTCCGGCGGAGATGAGCCGGCTCGTCGAGATCGCCGAGCGCGGCGATTTCGCGTCCGCGCGCGCGCTGCACCAGCGGCTTCTGCCGCTCCTGCTCGTGAACTTCATCGAGTCCAATCCAATTCCCGTGAAGAGCGCAATGGCCTCTCTCGGTCTGCTCGAGGAGGTATATCGTCTGCCGATGGTGCCGCCGCGCCCGGCCTCGAAACAGAAGATCGAAGCGGTGCTGCACTCGCTCGGCATCCGTGGGGGCGTGCCCGCGTGACGGTGGCGGAGCTGTCGAGCGCGATCGAGCGGCTCGCGGCATCGGGGCCCGACGCTTCGCGCGACGAAGCCAGACAGATCTTTGCGACCCTTCGATCCGCGCTCTCGAACGGCTCGATCCGTGCGGCCGAGCCAGACCCGTCGTCCCCTTCCGGCTGGCGCGTCAACGCCTGGGTCAAACGCGGCATCCTCCTCGGATTCAGATTCGGCACCTCCGTCGACTTTCATCTGGCCGGGAGTCATGAGCGTTGGCCCTTTATCGACAAGGACACGCTGCCGCTCAAGCCGATTTCGCCCGATTCGGGCGTCCGCATCGTGCCGGGCGGATCCAGCGTGCGGGACGGCGCCTATCTCGGCCGCGGCGTCATCTGCATGCCTCCGATGTACGTGAACATCGGCGCATATGTCGGCGATGAATCGCTGATCGATTCGCACGCGCTCGTGGGCTCGTGCGCGCAGGTGGGCTCGCGCGTGCACATCAGCGCGGCGGCGCAGATCGGCGGCGTGCTCGAGCCCGTTGGCGCGCTGCCGGTCATCATCGAAGACGATGTGCTCGTGGGCGGCAACTGCGGTGTTTACGAAGGGGCCATCGTCAAGCGACGGGCGGTGCTCGCGGCGGGAACGATCCTGACCGGATCGACGCCGATCTACGACGTTCCGAACGATCGCGTGATCCAGCCGGCCGCGGGCGAGCCGCTCATCGTGCCGGAGGGCGCGGTCGTGGTGCCGGGCACGCGTCCGCTGGCGAGCGGCCGCGGCGGGGAACGGGGCCTCGCGGTCGCGACGCCGATCATCGTCAAATACCGCGACGAGAAAACGTCGGCGAAGACCGCGCTCGAAACATGGATACGCTAGACGCGATCGCGCTCGCCCGCAGCCTGATCGACATCGATTCGACGACGGGGCGGGAGCAGGCCGCGGGGGAGTGGCTCGCATCCGCCCTGCAGGATCTCGGTTATCACGTCGTCCGCCAGCCGGTCGCCGACGGCCGCTTCAACGTCTTCGCGCGCATCGACGGTCCGTCGGTCGTTCTCTCCACGCATTTCGATTGTGTGCCGCCGTTCTTCCCGAGCGACCTTCGCGACGGATTGCTGTTCGGCCGCGGGTCATGCGATGCAAAGGGGATTCTCGCCTGCCAGCTTGCCGCGGCGCAGCGCATGCGCGCGGCGGGAGAGCGCCGCGTCGGCCTGCTGTTCGTCGTCGGCGAGGAGCGCGGCAGCGATGGCGCGACTGTGGCGAATGCCGCGGCGCCGGGCTCGTGCAGATTCCTCATCAACGGCGAGCCGACCGACAACCGCCTTGGCATCGCGACGCGCGGGATCCTCCGGTTGCGGCTGACGGCGCGGGGACGCGCCGCGCACTCGGCCGCGCCCGAGCACGGCGACTCCGCCATCGACAAGCTGCTGGACGCGCTCATCCGGATGCGATCGATTCGCTGGCCTACGGATCCGGAGCTCGGCACGACCTTCTACACGCTCGGCCTGATCGAAGGCGGGATCGCGCCGAACGTGATTTCTCCTTCGGCGTCGGCGGAGGCGATGTTCCGGATCGTCGGGTCGGCCGACGAGATCCTCGAAACGGCGCGGCAGCTCGAACCGGCCGTGACCGTCGATGAGGTTCTGCGCGTGCCCATGGTCCGCCTGCACACCATCGCGGACCTGCCGTCGGCCGTGTTCCCGTTCACGACCGACATCCCTCTGCTCGACCGCTGGGGCACGCCGCTCCTGTTCGGTCCCGGATCGTTTCTGGTCGCGCACACCGACAAGGAGCATGTCCGCATCGACGACATGGCTGCCGCGATCGACCGCTACCAGCAGCTCGCGGCGTCGTGTCTCAGCTCGCCGTTGTGCGCGGGCGTGTGAAGCGGCGACGCGTCAGCATCGAAAGCGATCGAATCGGATGGGAGGAATCCGCCAGTGCGCGGCGATCGCCGCCGTCGTTCTCCGAAGGACCTCATCCATGGCGGGCGCGCTACGGCCGAGCGCGCGTAGATACACGAGATGCGGCGCCGACTGCGCGAATGCGACTAGTGCGTCGCCCTCGTTACAGGGGTCGCAGTCGTCGGGCAGCGTCGCGCCGTGCCAGAAGCCCGCGGCCACGTACCGATGTCCGGAAAGTATTCCCGCGCCCGCGAGATCGGCCGCCGCAGGCTGGAATTCCACCGCGTCCGCGTAGATGAGCGCATCGTCCACGGTCAACGTCGTGCGGCTCGAGATGCTTCTGAATTGCAGATACTCCTCGCGTGCGCTCCGTCCGAGGGCCCACGTCTCGACGACGGCCACGCGCGCGGACGACGAAGCGGTCACGGCGAGGGACTGGCGAAGCGCGCTGCCGGGAAAGGGGATCGTGACGGCGGGGTAATACTCGAGCGACGCGTCGCGGGCGGCGTGCAGCCGCACATGCTGTTCTGCGCGCTCGCTCGCGTCCATCGCCATGACGCGCGTAGCCGCCGTCGTCGTCACGATCACGCGCGCGCCGGTCTCGGCCGTGATGTCGATGTGGACGGCGTCGCCGGCGCAGAGGCCGGGACCGAGCGTAATGAGCTGCACCATCGTGCGGCCGTCGGGGAGATCGAAAGGCCGTACGAGGGCCATGGGCGCGGCGGCGCGCGAGCGGCGGAGGACGGTGCGGGCGCCGCAGCGCTCGAACCTGAGGTCGACGCAGCCGTCCACGCCCGAGGACACCGGGGTCAGATCTTGATTTTCTACGCCGCGCATGTCCGGCGCTCCCGCCGCCCGTCGAAAATCAAGATCTGACCCCAGTGTCACTCGAAGAGGACGTCTCGGCGGAGCCACGCAATCACCTCGTCGACGCCCTCGCCGGTCTTCAGGTTCGTGAAGACGATCGGCTTGCCTCGCCGGATCGCCGCGGCGTCGCGCTCCATCACGGACAGGTCCGCCCCGACATGCGGCGCCAGATCGATCTTGTTGATCACGAGCAGATCGCTTCTCGTCACACCCGGCCCCCCCTTGCGCGGGACCTTGTCGCCGCCCGCCACATCCACGACGTAGATGCTGACGTCGACCAGCTCGGGGCTGAACGACGCCGCCAGGTTGTCGCCGCCCGACTCCAGGAACACGATGCGCACGTCCGGGAAGCGCGCGACCGCCTCGTCGATCGCTTCCTGATTGATGGACGTATCCTCGCGGATCGCGGTGTGCGGGCAGCCGCCCGTCTGCACCCCGCGGATACGCTCGAGCGGGAGCGCTCCGGATCGCATCAGAAACTCGGCGTCTTCGTAGGTGTAAATGTCGTTGGTAATCACCGCGAGGCTATAGCGATCCCTCAGCCGCTTGCACAAGCTGTCGAGCAGCGCCGTCTTGCCCGAACCCACGGGACCTCCCACCCCGATCGTCACTCGTGACATCGCGACTCCCGACGATGAAAACGCGGCCCGTTGCTCCCCACACCGTCACGATTGGAACAGCCGAGTGTGCAGGCCGGCCTGCTGATGGCTTCGGATGTCGAGCGCCGGCGCGCTCGTGAACATCGAGCCATCCGGATCGTCGCACGCGCGTTCGACCGCCTCGACGATCCGCGGATGCGATTCCACGAGCAGCGCCTGCGCCTGCTCGGGACTGACCGGCATGCAGCGCACCGCCGCCGCCAGCGTCCCCATCGCGAGACTCTGCGCGTAGGCGAGCAGCAGATCGCGCGCATCGACGCCGAGGTGCCGGGCCGCCGCGCCGATCACGACCGCATGATGCGGACGGGGAAGGTCCAGCGGGATTTCCGGATAGAGCCGACGGAGAAGCGCGAGCGTCCGGCGCCCGAGCCTGATGCTGGCCTCTCGGACGGCCGGGACCACCTTCAGCGCGTCGAGCCGGACGGACAGATCCTCCAGCGCGCGCGAAGCCGGAACCGTCTCCGTTCTGGAGACTGTGAGCGTCCCGGTTTCGGGGCCGGCCGCCTTCCACGCCAGATGCGACGCCGCGAGGTCGCTTCGTCCCCACCCCAGGTCGATCTGCGCGCCAAGCACCTGGCGGAGCTCAGCCAGCCCGCCGCCCTGTGCCGCATAGGTTTCAATGCCTCCCGAATGCGCGAAGGCACCGATCGGGAACTGGGAATCGAACAACTGCAGCAGCCGAAGCACCGCGAGATCGCGAGTCGCCCCGCCGAAGCCCGAATCGTCGGCGCGGCTCAATGCGCGTGCTCGCCGGAAGCGCGGCCGTGAAACGCCCGGCGATCCTCGACAACGGGCACGTTCGCCCGGCGGAGCCGTTCGGCGAGCGCCGCGTCCGCGAGCGCGACGATCTCGGATCCCGAAACCTCGATATCGCGATGGAGATTGCCAATCAGATGACCGACCCGCGCCGCTTCCGCGATATCGCGTGGACGCGCGACGAGGACGTCTTCGGATGCCGCGGCCACCACGTAGGCGCGCGGACCGCTCCGATGGAGGATCTGTCCGGGCTGAAGTATCGTGCCGGTCGCGAGCTCCAGCGGGAACCGGACGCCGTCCGGCGCCTCGATCATGCGGCGAACGCGCCGGCGATCCTCCGCCGTCATGGGAATCTCGATCGTGATCGTGTCGGACATCGCAGCGCTCAGAACAGGAAGTATCGCTGCGCGAGCGGGAGCACCGCGGCCGGACGGGGGACGATCCGTTCGCCGTCGATCGTCACGACGTATCGCTCGGGGTCGATGTCGATCTTCGGCAGGGCGTCGTTGAGCGCCATGTCGTGCTTGCCGAGCCGCCGCGTGTTGCGGACCGGCAGCAGCGCTCGATCGAGGTGTGACGGCGCGCGCCCATCCTGCAGCGACAGACGTGAGACGAACGTCCACGACGTGGCGGCCGCCGCGTGTCCGAAGGCGCCGAACATCGGGCGATAGCGGACCGGCTCCGGCGTCGGGATCGACGCGTTCGGATCGCCCATCGCCGCCGCCGCGATGATACCGGACTTCAGCACGAGATCGGGCTTGATGCCGAAGAACGCCGGCGTCCACAGCACGAGATCGGCGAGCTTGCCGACTTCGATCGACCCGACGTAATCGCCGATGCCGTGCGCGCGGGCGGGATTGATCGTGTACTTCGCGACGTACCGCCGAATCCGCAGATTGTCGGCGCCGGAGGCCTCGCCCGGCAGCGGGCCGCGCGCGGCCTTCATCACGTGCGCCGTCTGCCACGTCCGTGCGACGACTTCCCCCACACGCCCCATGGCCTGCGAGTCCGACGACATCATGCTGATCGCGCCGAGATCGTGCAGGACGTCCTCCGCCGCCATTGTCTCGGGTCGGATGCGCGACTCGGCGAAGGCGACGTCCTCGGGAACCTGCGAGTTCAGATGATGGCACACGAGCAGCATGTCGAGGTGCTCGTCCAGCGTATTCACCGTGTACGGCATCGTCGGATTCGTGCTCGACGGAAGCACGTTCCGTTCGGCGCAGACGCGCAGGATGTCGGGCGCGTGCCCGCCGCCGGCGCCTTCGCTGTGGTACGTATGGATCGTCCGACCCTTGAACGCGGCGATCGTGTTTTCGACGAAGCCCGATTCGTTCAGCGTGTCGGTGTGGATCGCAATCTGGACGTCGTGCTCGTCCGCCACTGTCAGCGCCGCATCGATCGTGGCGGGCGTCGTCCCCCAGTCCTCGTGCAGCTTCAGTCCCATCGCGCCGCCGCGGATCTGCTCGACGAGCGCCTCCGGCGTCGAGGCGTTGCCCTTCCCGAGAAATCCGAAGTTCATCGGCAGGCTTTGCGTGGCCTCGATCATCCGGTGGATGTTCCATTCGCCCGGCGTGCACGTCGTGGCGCGCGTGCCTTCGGCAGGACCCGTCCCGCCGCCAATCATCGTCGTCACGCCGCTATAGAGCGCTTCCCACACCTGCTGCGGGCTGATGAAATGAATGTGCGCGTCGATGCCGCCGGCGGTGAGGATCCGGTGCTCTCCGGCGATGATTTCGGTCGAAGGGCCGATGGCGAGTCCCGCAGTGACGCCGTCCTGGATGTCGGGGTTGCCGGCCTTGCCGATCGCGCAGATGCGCCCGTCGCGCACCCCGACGTCGGCCTTCACGATGCCCCAGTAGTCGGCGACGATGACGTTGGTGATGACGAGATCAGGCGCGCCATCGGCGCGTGTCGTCTGCGACTGGCCCTGACCGTCCCGGATGACTTTTCCGCCGCCGAACGTGACCTCTTCGCCGTAGACCGCCGCGTCGCGTTCGACTTCGAGGAACAGGTCCGTATCCGCAAGCCGCACGCGATCGCCCGTCGTCGGGCCGTACAGGTTCGCGTAGGTCTCGCGCGGAATCTTCATCGCGAGCCTGTCTCGCCGAAGCCGCGACGCGGCCGACGCGGATCCAGAGGACCGTCGACCAGGCCGTTCATCCCGCGGACGATCCGACGTCCGGCAAGCGGAACGAGCGGGACGTCGCGCGCTTCACCGGGCTCGAAGCGCAGCGATGTGCCGGCCGGGAGGTCGAGCCGCCGCCCGTAGGCCGCGGCGCGATCGAACCGAAGCGCCCGGTTGACCTCGAAGAAGTGCGTGTGCGATCCGACCTGGATCGGCCGGTCGCCGGCGTTCTCGACGCGCAGGCGCGTCGCCTCGCGTCCCGCGTTCAGCTCGATGGAGCCGCTCTGAATGATGTACTCGCCGGGGACCACGCGCGTGCCTACCGGATCGGATCGTGGACGGTGACCAGTTTCGTGCCGTCGGGGAAGGTGCCTTCGACCTGGATCTCCCTGATCATCTCGGGCACCCCCTCCATCACCTCGTCCCGCCGCAGCACGCCGGCGCCGAGCGTCATCAGCTCCGACACCGATCGGCCGTCGCGAATGCCTTCGAGGACTTCGGCGGTGATGAGGGCGATGGCCTCCGGATGGTTCAGCTTCAGGCCGCGCGTCTTCCTGCGCCGCGCGACGTCGGCGGCGGTGAAGATGAGCAGCTTGTCGATTTCGCGCTCGGTCAGCCTCATGACGCGCGGTCCACCGTGGGCTGGAGCTGCGGCGCGATGCGCGTCAGCGTCGCCATCATCTCCTGGACGACCCTCGGCACGCGTTCGCCGGCGCGGTACACCCAACCCGTCTCGCGTACGAGCTGCTGCCCGCGAATGCGAGCGACCTTCAGCGTGCCGCCGCGCGTCTCGCGCTCCACCGACTGGAAGGGAACGATGCTGATGCCGAGGCCGGAGGCGACCATCGACTTGATGATCTCGACGTTCTCCGTCTCGGTGACGACGTTGGGCTTGATCTGTTCGCGGACGAAGAACTCGTCGAGGGTCCTCCGCGTATTGGAGCCGGCCTCGAACACGATGAACGGCTGCCCGACGAGCGCCTCGACGGGCACGGAGTCCTTCGTCGAGAGCGGATGGCCGCTGGGCATCACGAGCAACAGTTCCTCGCGCAGCACGGGAACCGTCGTGAACGTAGGATCGTCGACGGGCAGCGTCAGCAGCGCGAGATCCGCGCGCCGCGTGCGCAGGCGCCGGAGCAGCCGCTGGACGCCGCCGGTCGCTACCTTGATGTCGACGTGCGGATGGTGCTTGCGGAATTCCTTCAGGAGCGGCGGAAATACGTAGAGGCACACCGTCATGCCGCCGACGAGATTGAGCGGTCCGCTCAGGACTTTCTGGCGATCCGTTATGCTGGCCGACGTATCGCGGATGTCGGTGAAGACGCGGTGGCTCAACTGGAGCAGCGCTTCGCCAGCCGCGGTAATCTGCACGCGGCGGCCGAGGCGGACGAAGAGGCGCTCGTGAAACTCGTCTTCCAGCAGCAGAATCTGGCGGCTGATGGCGGACTGCGAGACATGCAGCCGCGCGCCGGCGCCCGTGAAGGATCCGGTCTCGGCGATGGCGCGAACGATCTCCAGTTGCCGGAGGTCCATCGATGGAGCAGATCTTTACCCTCCGCCTGCCAGAAGGGAAATAAAAAGAATCGATTCAAACCATCTGAATCGCTTATGCCTTCCAGGCCGGATAGCTGCCCAGGATGCGGACCCAGTGGGAGAACTCCCGCAAATCCGCCACGGCCCGCTGGAGACGGGCGTCGGCCGCAGGCACCTCGACGTCCACGTAGAAGGCATACTCCCAGGGACGTCCCCGGAGCGGCCGCGACTCCAGCTTCGTCAGGTTGATGTCGCGCAGCGCGAAGCCCGCGAGCGCCTTGAACAGGGCGCCGGGACGGCTCTGGAGCGCGAACACGATCGACGTCTTGTCGGCGTCGTGTCTCTTGACGGCGTCGATGGCCGCGTCACCCGAACGCTCGCGCGGGTTGGCGATGACGCAGAAGCGGGTGATGTTGTCCGCGAAATCCTGAATCGACTCCCGGAGCACCGCCAGGCCAAAGACCTCGGCTGCGCGGCGCGACGCCACGGCCGCCGCGTCTGCCCGCGCCGAGTCGCGGATCATCTTGGCGGCTCCCGCCGTGTCGTACGCCGCCACGACTTCCACCCCGCGCATCGCCGCGAGCGCCTTCTCGCACTGCGCGAGCGCCTGCGGGTGGGAATAGACGATCTTCACGTCCTCGACCGCGGTTCCGGGCATCCCGAGGAGGCAGTGATCCACCAGCACCTCGACTTCTCCGATGATCGGGAGATCGTGTTCGACGAGCAGATCGAAGTTGCGATGGATGCTGCCCCCGATGGAATTCTCAAGCGGCAGCACGCCGTGGCTGGCGCGCCCGGACCCGACGGCCGCAAAGACTTCCTCGAAGCTCGGGCAGGGAAGGACGGATGCGCCGGGTGCGAAACTCATCGCCGCGGCTTCGCTGTAGGCGCCGGGCTCGCCCTGGAACGCGATCAGCATTCCGAAGGATACGCTATTTGACCGTGAGCGTGCCCTTCATGTCCTTGCATTTCTCGTCGAAGGACAGGTTGCAGTAGAACGGGAACGCGCCGGCCTTGTCGGCGCGGAACTCGAACGTCACGGTCTGGCCCTGGTTCGCACGCTTCGAGATGCGGTAGTCGTCGATCGTGAAGCTGTGCGCCATGTCCTGCGCGGTGAAGGTGACCTTCACCACGTCGTTCTGGCTGACGGTCAGGCTCGACGGCGAGAAGCCGTAATGGTTGCCGACGATGGTGAACTGGCGGACCTGTCCCGGCTCCTGCGATCGCGCGACGGTCGACACGAGCAGCAGCACGGACGCGGCCAGCATCGCGAACACCACCGATTGACGTGCGCGCATAGATCCCCCAGGGTTGACGGTTGGCCCGCTGTTACCCTTAGACGCCCAAGCCGGCCAAAAGGTCGTTGCCGGCGGCTCTACAGCGCGGGTTCGCGGTCGCGGCGCGGACCGCGCGGGCCGCGATCGCGCCGTTCGCCGCCCTGATCGCCGCCGTGGCCGCCCTCTGGCGTGCCCTCCGGAACCGGCAGGAGCGCCTTACGGCTGAGGCGAATCTTGCCGGAGGGATCGATGTTGATCACCTTGACCATCACCTGATCGCCTTCCTTGAGCTCGTCGCGAACGTCCTTCACCCGGTAGTGCGCGATCTCGGAGACATGGAGCAGGCCATCGAGACCGGGCATGATCTCGACGAACGCCCCGAAATCGGTAATCCGCTGGACCTTTCCCATGTAGGTCTTGTTGAGCTCCGGGGTGGCGGTGAGCTCCTGGATGATGCCGATCGCCTTCGCCGCCGACGCCTCGTCGGCCGACGCCACGTTCACCGTGCCGTTGTCCTCGACGTCGATCTTCACGCCCGTGCGCTCGATGATGCTGCGGATCATCTTGCCGCCGGGCCCGATGACGTCGCGGATCTTGTCGACCGGAATCTTGATCGTCACGATGCGCGGCGCGTGGCGGGAGACGTCGGATCGGTGCGTCTTGAGCGCCGCTTCCATCTTGTCGAGGATGAAGAACCGGCCCTGCTGCGCCTGCGCGAGCGCCTTGCGCATGATCTCCATCGTGATGCCGCCGACCTTGATGTCCATCTGCAGCGCCGTGATGCCGTCGCGGCTGCCGGCGACCTTGAAGTCCATGTCGCCGTAATGGTCCTCGGCTCCCGCGATGTCGGACAGCACGGCGTACTTGCCGGACTGTTCGTCCATGATGAGGCCCATCGCCACGCCCGCGACCGCCGACTTCAGCGGCACGCCGGCGTCCATCATGGCGAGCGATCCGCCGCAGACCGACGCCATCGACGAGGAGCCGTTCGACTCGAGGATGTCGGACACGATGCGGACGGTGTAGGGGAACTTGTCTTCGGCCGGAATCATCGGCGTCAGCGCGCGCTCGGCCAGGGCGCCGTGGCCGATCTCCCGGCGGCCGGGGCCTCGCAGGAACTGGACTTCGCCGACCGAGAACGGCGGAAAATTGTAATGAAGCATGAAGCGCTTCCAGACCTCGCCGTCCACCGTCTCGATCTTCTGCTGGTCGTCGGCGGTGCCGAGCGTGGCGGTCACGAGCGCCTGCGTCTCGCCGCGCGTGAACACGGCCGACCCGTGCGTGCGCGGCAGCACGCCGACTTCGATCGAGATCGGGCGGATCTCGTCGAATTTCCGTCCGTCGAGGCGCCGGCCGCGCTCGAGGGCCTCGTCGCGCATGACCTTCTCCTTCAGTTCCTTGAAGACGGCCTTGGCGTCGCTGCGCCGCTCGATCTCTTCTTCGGGGATGCTCGCGACCAGATCGGCGAGCACCTCGTCCACCGAGCCGTAGTTCTCGAGCTTGTCCTTGATTCGCATCGCGTCGGCGAGAGGCGCGTACGCCTTCTCTTCGACCTCGCGATAGAAGTCCTTGTTGATTTCCTTCTTCGCGACCGTCTTCTTGCCCTTCCCGGCCTGCTTCGTCACTGCCTCGATGCCGGCGATGATGTCCTTGATCGCCGCATGGGCGCGATCGAGCGCCTGGACCATGTCCTCTTCCGGCACTTCCTTGGCGCCGGCTTCCACCATCACGATGCCGTCGCTGGTGCCCGCGACGATCAGATCGAGACGGCTGTTGCGCCGCTGCTCGAACGACGGGTTGAGGATGAACTGTCCGTCAACGAGTCCGACGCGGACGCCCGCGATCGTGCGCCCGAACGGAATGCTCGAGAGCGCCAGCGCCGCCGAGGCTCCCGTGATCGCGAGCACGTCGGAGTCGTTCTCGGTGTCGGCCGAGAGCACCAGCGCGATGATCTGGGTCTCGTGCCGCCATCCCGACGGAAACAGCGGCCGGATCGGACGATCGATCAGGCGGCTCGTCAGCACTTCCTTCTCGGTCGGCTTGCCTTCGCGCTTGAAGAATCCGCCCGGGATGCGCCCCGACGCGTACGTGTATTCCTTGTAGTCGACCGTGAGCGGAAGGAAATCGATCCCCTCCCGCGCGTTCGCCGCCGCACAGGCGGTGACGAGAACGACGGTGTCGCCCGAGCGGACCAGAACGGAGCCGTCCGCCTGCTTGGCCAGACGGCCGGTCTCGATGGAGATCGTGCGTCCGCCGACGGAGATGTCGCGTGTATACATGTGTCAGTTCTTTCTGTCTGAGCTGCGCCAGCTTTTCATGGGCTTTGGACTTTGGGCTTTGGGCGTTGGGCTTTAGGTTTGGGCATGTCGACGAGAGCCCAGCGCCCAAAGCCTACTTACGAATACCGAGACGCTTGATCAGTTCCGCGTAGCGGTCCGTATCTTTCCGTTTGAGGTAATCGAGGAGACGGCGGCGCTGGCCTACGAGCTTCAGCAGCCCGCGCCGCGAGTGATGGTCCTTCGCGTGCGCCTTGAAATGTTCCGTCAGATAGCTGATCCGCTCGCTCAGGAGCGCGACCTGTACTTCAGGGGATCCGGTGTCGCCGCTATGGGTCGCGTAGCTGCCAATGACTTCCGTCTTGCGGTCCTTGCTTAGCACGATGTGCCCTCCACGCACGGCCCAGACATGTCGGAGCGGGATGCTCCGCACCAGGCCGCCGTTGCCCGTATTCCTAAACGGTTCAATATTTTACCTCAGGACAACGAGGGGATGCAAAAGTCCGCCGGCCCGCCGTTCGGCCACCGCCACGACCTCCCCGGCCTCGTCGAGCAGCCGCACCCTCGCAGGGTCCGAACCGGACGCGTCCGGCCTCGCAACGTGCATAGGGCCGAGGTCGTTTCCATGGGCCGCGCGCCGCAGTCCTTCGCCGGTCAGCCGGACCGGGGGCATGTCGGCCAGCAGCGTGTTCATCGAGATCAGCGAATTGGCGCCCTCGGCCTCCACCCGATCCAGCGTCAGCGCGTCGTCCACACGGAACCGTCCCGCCCGTATGCGCCGGAGCGCCTCGAGATGCGCGCCGCAGCCAAGCGCCTGCCCGAGGTCGTGCGCCAGCGAGCGTACGTAGAAGCCTGCGCTCGCCGTCACCCTGAGACGGATCAGGGGCGCGTCGGCGTCGCGAGGCGCGAGGTGCGAGGTCCGAGGTTCAAGGAGTTCGAGGTCGCGGACGGTGACTTCCACCGGCGTCAGCTCGACGGCTTGGTTCTTCCGCGCCTTCTCGTATGCCGGCACGCTGGCAATCTTCTTTGCGGAGAAGGGCGGCGGCGTCTGCAGGAACGTGCCGCGAAAGCGCGTCAGCACCTCGGCGATCTCCTCACGTCTCACGTCTCGCGCCTCGCGCTCTGCGCCCCGCCCCCTGGGGCCCGCGCCTCCCGCCTCGAGCGACGCCGCGTCGTAGGTCGGCGTCGAGAGGCCCAGACGGACATCGGCGACGTATTCCTTGTCGTTGCCCGAAAGGAATTGCGCGAGGCGGGTCGCCTGGCCGACGAGGAGCACGAGAAGGCCGGTCGCCAGCGGATCGAGCGTGCCGGTATGGCCCGCGCGCGGCGTCTTCAGCGTCCGGCGGACGAACGCGACGACGTCATGCGATGTCGGGCCGCTCGGCTTGTCGATGAGGAGGGCGCCTTGCATCGGGCGCGGTCATGGCCTCGACCGGATGCCGTGCGCGATGGCATCGGCGACTTCCTTCAGGACGCCGTCGCGGACGGCCTCGAGCGGACCGCGCATCTTGAACCCCGCCGCGTTCTTGTGGCCGCCGCCGCCGTGCCGGGCCGCAATCGCGCGGACGTCGACGTCGTACTTCGATCGCATGCTGACGTGGATATCGCCGTCGGCCCCGAGCTTGAAGAACACGACCGCCTGGATTTCGCGCGCGGTCAGGGGGAGATTGATGAGCCCTTCGGTATCGTTGTAGGTCGTCCCCGTCGCGTTGAGGATGTCGTCGTTGAGATACATCGCGGCGAGCCGTCCGTCGGCGAGCAGATCCATCTCGTCGAGGAGCGCGCCGATCAGCTTCAGCTTGCCGAAGCTGTTCTGATCGAAGACGCGCCGCGCCATCGCCGCCGGATTGACTCCCGCTTCGACGGTCTGCCGGCAGATGTCGAAGGTCTTCGGCGTGATGTTGGAATAGTGGAACGAGCCCGTGTCGGTCAGGATCGCGAGATAGACGTGCGTCGCGATCTCGATGGTGAGGGGCACGCCGAGCGCCTCGATGAGATCGAAGACCATCTCGCCGCAGGCGGCGGCCGATTCGTCGATCCAGTTCAGGGACGCGTATCGCGCATTGCCCTGGTGATGATCGATATTGATCGCGAATCGCCCTTCGAGGCCGGCGATGCCCGTCCGCGCGAGGTCGCCCGATTCCATCACGATGAGCGCGTCGACGTCGGTCTCCACGATGCCGCGCGTGATCTCGATTCGTGACACGCCGGGAAATTCCAGGTAATGCTCGGGCGCGGGATCCGCGTTCACGATGCGGACTTCCTTCCCGATCGCCTCGAGCGCGTACGCCATCGCGAGCTGGGAGCCGATGGAATCGCCGTCGGGCTTCGTGTGCGATGTGATCAGGAAGCGCGTGCGGGCGTGAATCGCGTCGCAGATCTGCGACAGCGCCGGATTACGCGTCTCGGTCGGGATCGTCATCAACTGATCCGGCGGGCTTCGCCCGAGAGCTCTCTTCCGCCTTCAGCTCCTGGAGGATCTGCTCGATCCGGTCGTGCCGGGCGATGGACTCGTCGTAGAAGAACTCGAGCTCAGGCGCCCGGCGCAGCCGGATGCGCTGGGCGATCTGCCGGCGCAGAAACGGCGTCGCTCGCCTCAGCGCCCGCACCGTCTCGCGCCGCGCCGCCTCGTCGCCCATCGTCGTGTAATACACGCGCGCGAGCTGCAGGTCCGAGGTCACCTTCACCTTCGTGAGCGTGAGGAAGCCGATCCCGGGGTCGTGCACGTCGCGCCCGAGAAGCGTCGACAGCTCGTCCCGGATGGCCTCGCCGACGCGCTCGGGACGGTTAGAAGACACTTGTCAATGCTGAATGCCGAATGCCGAATGCCGAACCGAGGCAATCATGAGAGCGCTCTGCCATTCGGCATTCAGCATTGATGTGACCTCACGCGGTGGCCGCGACCCGCTCGACCACGAAAGCTTCGATGATGTCGCCGACCTTGACGTCGTTGTATTTCTCGAAGCCGATGCCGCACTCGAAGCCCGCCTTCACCTCGGACACGTCGTCCTTGAAGCGGCGGAGCGAGCCGATCTTGCCCTCGTGGACGACGACGTTGTCGCGAAGCAGGCGCGCCTGCGTGTCGCCCGAGCGCGTGATGCGCCCTTCGGTGACCATGCAGCCGGCGATGGTGCCGAACTTCGGCACCTTGAAGGTTTCGCGCACTTCGGCGCTGCCGATGCGCACTTCCTTCAGCGTCGGCTCGAGCAGCCCCGTCATCGCCTTCTTCATCTCGTCGACCACGTTGTAGATGACGGAGTGCAGGCGGATGTCGACCTTGTCGCGGTCGGCCACGTCTGCGGCGTTGCGATCGGGCCGGACGTTGAAGCCGATGACGATCGCGTTCGACGCCGCAGCGAGCAGGACGTCGGACTCGTTGATCGCGCCGACTCCGCTGTGGATGATCCGGATCTTCACGCGCTCGTCGCTCATCTTCGTCAGCGTGTCGGCGAGCACCTCGGCCGATCCCTGCACGTCGGCCTTGATGATGATCGGCAGCTCCTTCATGCCGCCTTCCGCGATCTGCGCCTGCAGCGACTCGAGCGTCAGCCGCGCGCCCTTCGCGCCGAGCGCCTTGTCCTTCGCCTGCATCTGGCGGTACTGGGCGATCTGGCGCGCCTTGGCGGCGTCGGCGAGCGCCTGGAAGGCGTCGCCCGGCTGCGGCAGGCCGCCGAGGCCCAGCACTTCCACGGGCGTCGCCGGCGGCGCGGCCTTGATCGACTTCCCCCGGTCGTCGATGATCGCGCGGACCTTGCCGACGATCGTGCCGGCGATGAGCATATCGCCGACGTGGAGCGTGCCGTCCTGGACGAGGATGGTGGCCACCGGCCCGCGACCCTTGTCGAGCTTTGCTTCGAGCACCGTGCCCGACGCGTTGCGCATCGGGTTCGCCTTCAGCTCGCTCAGCTCGGTCACGAGGAGGATCATTTCGAGCAGCGCCGGAATGTTCTCCCGTTTCTTCGCGGACACCGGCACGGTCACGGTCTGGCCGCCCCAGTCTTCCGGCACGAGCCCGAGATCCGACAGCTCCTTCTTCACGCGATCCTGGTTCGCGTTGGGCTTGTCGATCTTGTTGATCGCGACGACAATCGGGACGCCGGCCGCCTTCGCGTGATCGATCGCCTCTTTCGTCTGCGGCATCACGCCGTCGTCGGCCGCCACCACGAGGACCACGACGTCGGTGACACGGGCCCCGCGGGCGCGCATCATCGTGAACGCTTCATGGCCAGGCGTGTCGAGGAAGACCACATTCCGATCGCCGACCTGAACGGCATACGCGCCGATATGCTGGGTGATGCCGCCGGCCTCGCGTTCGGCGACGCGCGTCTCGCGGATCGCGTCGAGCAGGGTCGTCTTCCCGTGGTCGACGTGTCCCATGACCGTGACGACCGGGGCGCGCGTGACGACGTCCTCCGGCTTGGCGTCCTCCGCCTCGACCTGCAGCAGTTCCTCCTCGAAGGTCTGCATCTTCACGTCGGCGCCGAACTCGCGCGCGATCATCGATGCCGTGTCGGTGTCGAGCGTGCTGTTGATGGTCATCATCATCCGCTTGTCCATCAACTTCTTGAGCACGTCCTTCGCCTTCACGTCCAGCTTCGTCGCCAGATCCGAGACCGTCATCCCTTCGGCGAGGGTAATCGTGCGGGTGACGGGCGGCGGCGGCGCGCTGGTCGGAGGCGGGGGCTGGACGCGCGGCTGTTCGCGGCGCGGTCCCGTCGAGCGCGGGCCTGACGGACGCGGCGGCGGCGGACGGTAGCCGGGGACCTGCGGCCGTCCGGGTTGCGACGGACGTACGGGCTGCGACGGCAGCGGCCTCGGGCCGCCCATCGGCGCCTGCGGACGGGGATAGGCGCCGACGCGCGGAGGTCCGCCAGGGCGCGGCGCGGCCGGTGCGCTCGGCCGCGGCGCAGCGGGCTTGCTCAAGTTGCCGGTTGCCGCGGGCGGCGGCGACGTCGGCTGCGGCGGACGGACGAGAAGCGGACGCCGCGGAGCCGCCGGCGGCGCCTGTCCCGTTTTCGGATCTTCGACGCGCAAACGCAGCGTCGGCGGCACGATGCGGCCGGGCACCGAGATCGGACGCGCAGGAACCGGCGGTGCGGCGGTGGGCGGCGGCGCGACGGGTTCAGGCATCATCGGCGCGGGACGCTCGACCGGCGCGGGCGCGGGCGGCGCGGCGGCTTCCGCCGGCGCCGCATCGACGGCTGCGGCGGGCCGCGCGGATTCCGGTTCGGGCGCGGGCGCCGAAGGCGCGGCCGGCGGCGGTGCGACTGCGGCAGGTTCGGGCGTCGGAGCCGGAATCGGCTCCGGCGTGAGAGGCGCGGGCATCGGCTCCGCGGCAACCGCGGGCTTCGCGGTCTTGACGAGCCGTGGCGCTGGCATCGCCGGGGCGGCAGGCTTCGGAGGCTCCGGCGCCCTGCCGCCGCCCGGTCTCTTCGCGACGCCGCGCGACGCCGGGCCGGGCGTCTCGGCGAAGGCCGCGCTGGACGGCACCTTCATGTTCCGCTGGCGAGCCTGCTTGGTGACGAACTCGCGCGCGACGACCTCTTCGATCGTGCTCGACGCGCTCTTTACCTCGATGCCGTGCTCCTTCTTCAAGAGCGACATGACGTCCTGGCTCGTGAGGTTGAGCAGCTCCGCGACTTTGTAGATCCGAACTGTTGCCAAAAAAGACCTCTAAAAAACCGATCAACTACCAATGACCAACTCCCAACTAACTGAAGGCGCCGAGGTTCAGCATCCGGCCTCCCGAGGCACATGTCCTGGGAGTTGGGAGTTGGAAGCTGGGCGTCGATCCTATTCAGCCTTCGCCGGCTCCGACGCCGCGGTCAGCTCCGCCGCCTGAACGCCGCTTTCGTCGCTCATCGCCTCGCCGGCGGCGGCCGTCTCCGCCTCGCTCGCCTGCGCCGTCGCGTCTTCGGCTGCCGGCGACTCGGCGCCCTCGGCCGCGGACGCCGGCTCGCCGGCCCCGATTTCAAGCGCGCCGAATTGCGCTTCGACCTCGCGGCGCTTCTCTTCCTCGCTCTTGATGTCGATCTTCCAGCCCGTGAGCTTCGCCGCGAGCCGGACGTTCTGACCCTTCTTGCCGATCGCCAGCGACAACTGCTTGTCCTCGACGACCACCTCCATCACCTTCTCGGCATCGTCCACGATCGAGACGCGCTGGACCTTCGCGGGGCTGATGGCGTTGGTGACGAAGAGGACCGGATCCTCCGACCATTCGACGATGTCGATCTTCTCGCCGCGAAGCTCACGGATGATCGACTGCACGCGCGTGCCCTTCATGCCCACGCAGGCGCCGACGGGATCGACATCGCGCTCGCGCGAGTAGACCGCCACTTTGGCGCGGTCGCCCGCCTCACGCACGGCCCCGCGGATCATGACGGTGCCGTCGTAAATCTCAGGCACCTCCTGCTCGAACAGCTTGATCAGCAGGGCAGGATCCGTGCGCGACAGAACGATCTGGGGTCCCTTCGCGCTGCGGTTGACGCCGCGAATGACGGCGCGGACGCGGTCGCCCACGGCGTAGTTCTCGGCGCGCGACTGTTCCTTGCGGGGGAGCTGCGCCTCGATGCGCCCCAGTTCCATGATGATGTCGCCGTTCTCGAAGCGCTTGACGACGCCGCTGACGACTTCGCCGACGCGGTTGCTGTACTCCGCATAGACGTTCTCCCGCTCGGCCTCGCGGACCTTCTGGAAGATCACCTGCTTTGCCGTCTGCGCGGCGATGCGTCCGAGATCCTCGGTAGGACGCGGAAACTCGATCTCCATGTCCACCTCGGCCTCGTCGCCGTAGAGCTGCTGCGCCTCGACCAGCGAGATCTGATTCGCCGGATCGGTGACGTCTTCGACGATGCGCTTCACGGCACAGAGCTCGATCTGACCGGTCTCGGTGTTGAATCGGGCGCGCAGCGTCTCGTTCTTGTAGCGCTTCCGGGCGGCCGCCTCGATGGCGTCCTGCACCGCGCCGATGATGATCTCGGGCTCGACGCCCTTTTCCTTCGCGATGGCGTCGATCTGCTGTAACAGCGGATTCTGCATGATTCTTTTACTCTTGCCTAAAACTCCACATCGAGGTTGGCGCGCTTGATCGTGTCGAGCGGCACCCGATGCGTCCGTCGTCCTTCTTCCAATACCACCGCGCCGGCGTCGACGCCCCGGATCCTTCCCGCGAACGCGCTCTGGCGTCCGATCGGCTCGCGCGTCACGATTTTCGCCAGCCGGCCCGCGAACCGCCTGTAGTCCGCTTCGTGCCGGAGGGGGCGGTCCAGCCCGGGCGACGAAACCTCGAGCGTGTACCGCTCGCCGAGCTCCTGCTGGCCAAACTCGTCTTCCACGTCGAGCAGGGCGCTGAGGTCGTGGCTCACGCGCTGGCAGTCTTCGATCCCGACGGCGGCCTCCGGCGGCTCGACTCCGCCCGGATCGGGTCGGTCGATCACGACCCGGAGCACCATCCCAATGGGCTCGCGCCGGAGCTGCACGTCGAAGATCTCGAGCCTATGGCTGCGCGCCACCCGCTCGGCGGCACCCCTCAGCCGCGTGAGTTCTTCAATTCGTGCCGTATTCCTGTCCTGAAAAACAAAAAGTGGGCAACCGGCCCACTGTCTGGAGAACCCCCGCGCCTACCACCAAACAGTATAGCGCATCTTTTGGCTGAAGGCGGAAGCTCGAGTGGATGAGGTCGGTCCGCCGTTCGCGCATGTGGCTTCCGTCTTCAAGCGGAAGGAGTGACGAGCAGATCGTAGCCCCGCGCCCCAACGATGCGCGCGCGGATGAGGTCGCCGCTGCTGAACTGCGACGGGTCGCAATCGGTCAGATAGACGACGGGATCGATGTCGGGCGCCTGTCCTTCGAGCCGCCCCTGCAACACCAGATCGTGCTCGGCGGACGGACCGTCGACCAGGACGTCGACGTCCGTGCCGACCCGGCCCTTCTGCCGTCTGGCGACGATCCGCTGCTGCCGCTTCATGATGCGATCGCGGCGGCGCCGCTTCACTGCGGCGGGAACGTCATCTTTCACCTGGTACGCCCGGGTCCCTTCCTCGTGCGAATACGTGAATACGCCGACATGATCGAACTGCGTGTCTTCGACGAACCGCTCCAGCTCGCCGAACTCCTCCTCGGTCTCGCCGGGGAAGCCGGCGATGAAGGTGGTGCGCAGCGTCACGCCAGGCACGCGGTCGCGGATGCGCGCCAGGAGCGCATCGTACGTCTTGCGGCTGCCCGGCCGCCGCATCCGTTTGAGAACGGCCGCCGAGGCGTGCTGCAGCGGCAGGTCGACGTAGCGGCAGACCTTCTCGCATTCCGCCATCGCCGAGAGCACGTCATCGGTGATGGTGGTCGGATACAGATAGAGCAGGCGAATCCATTCGAGGCCGTCGACGCCGTTCAATTCGCGCAGGAGCGCGGCCAACGCGCCTCGCTCACCCCGATCGATGCCGAAGAACGTCGTGTCCTGAGAGATGAGGAGAAGCTCCTTCGTTCCGCGCTCGGCGAGCGCGCGGGCTTCGGCCACAATCGATTGCCGCGTGCGGCTGCGATACTCTCCGCGCAGCGTCGGGATGATGCAGAACGCGCAGGTGTAGTCGCAGCCTTCTGCGATCTTGACGTAGGCGAAGTGCTGCGGCGTGGTGAGCACGCGCGGCGTCGACGTGTCGTAGAGGTAAGTGGGGAGGGGTCGGGTAGCGGATTTCGGGTGTCGGATGAATCTCATTGGAACGGCATCCAACACCCGATCCCCGACACCCGACCCCTGACACCCGACACCCGATATCGCTTCTACGATGCCCGGAATCTCGCCCGTTCCCAGGATCGCGTCGATCTCCGGGATCTCCTTGATCAGTTCCTCGCGATACCGCTCCGCCAGACAGCCGGTCACGACCAGGCGCGACGCGCTGCCGTCGCGTTTCTGCTGCGCCATTTCGAGGATGGCGTCGATCGATTCCTGCTTGGCGCGGTCGATGAAGGCACAGGTGTTGACGACGAGCACGTCGGCGTCCTCCGCCGCGGCGGTGATCTCGTGACCCGCCTGCCGGGCGTATCCCAGCATCACTTCGCCGTCGACGAGGTTCTTCGGACAGCCCAGCGAGACGAAACCTATCTTCATTACGGATACATCCGGTAGAGCATCCGTGGATACGGGATCGCTTCCCGCAGATGCTCGAGTCCGCAGATCCAACTGACGGCGCGCTCGATGCCCATGCCGAAGCCGCCGTGGGGCACCGTGCCGTAGCGGCGCAGGTCGAGATACCACTCGAAGGCTTCCTGCGGCAGATTGTGCTCCTTGATCCGCGCAAGCAGCAGATCGAGATCCGAGATGCGTTCGCCGCCGCCGATGATCTCGCCGTAGCCCTCGGGCGCGAGCACGTCGACGCCCAGCGCCACCTCGGGGCGCTGAGGGTCCGGCTTCATGTAGAACGCCTTCACCTTGGACGGATACCGGTGGACGCAGATCGGCCGGTCGAATTCCTCGGACAGCGCGGTTTCATCCGGCGCGCCGAAGTCGCCGCCCCACTCGAACGGCAACCCTTTCTTCTTCAGGATCTCGACCGCCTCGTCGTACGACACGCGCGGAAACGGCGCCTGGACTTTCTCGAGCTTCGACGTATCGCGCTCGAGGACCTCCAGCTCGTGCTTCCGCTTGTCGAGCGCGCGTCCCACGATGGAGGTGATGAGCCCTTCGGCCAGCTCCATGACGTCGTCCAGCGTGGCGAACGCCATTTCGGGCTCCACCATCCAGAACTCGGTGAGGTGCCGGCGCGTCTTCGATTTTTCCGCGCGGAACGTCGGCCCGAAGGCGTACACGCGGCCCAGCGCCATCGCGTTGGCTTCGTTGTAGAGCTGCCCGCTCTGAGTCAGATACGCCGTGGTGTCGTCGAAGTACTGCACCGGAAACAGCGTCGTCGTGCCTTCGCAGGCCGCCGGGGTGAAGATCGGCGTGTCAGCCAGGATGAAGCCGCGGCCGTTGAAGAAGTCCCGGACCGCGTTGATGACCTCGTGCCGCACGCGGAGGATCGCCTGCTGCCGCTGCGATCGGATCCAGAGATGCCGGCGGTCCATGAGGTAGTCGACGCCGTGCTCTTTCGGCGTGATCGGATAGTCCCTGGCCTCCGAGACGATCTCCAGACCGCTGACGTCGACTTCGTAGCCGCCAGGCGCGCGCGCGTCGGCGCGGGCGACGCCCTCGATGATGAGCGCGCTCTCCTGCGCGAGATGATCGGCGCGCTTGAACATCTCCTCGCCCACGGCCTGCTTCGACATCACGCACTGGATGAACCCGGTGCCGTCCCGGACGGTCAGGAAATGGATCTTGCCGCTCGATCGCCGGTTGTGGAGCCACCCTCGGAGCCGGACCGGCTGTCCTGCATGCGCCGCGATGTCTTCGATGTAGACGATAGGTGTCATCTTCGGCCTGCAGCTAGAACGCGAGCAGCTTCTCGAAGCGGAGGCGCGCGGCGCGCGCCTTCTCGAGCACGTCCGCCGGCGAGCTCGTGTTCGCCACTTCCATCAGGTACGTGCCGTCGTAGCCGATCTTCTGCAGCGTCATGAGCGCGATCTCCCAGTCGATCCGCCCCTCGAACGGCACGAGATGATCGTCCTTCTTCCCGGCGTTGTCGTGCAGGTGCGTCGTGATGAGGTGCTCGGCCACCATCTCGATCGTGTCCGCGACGTCGCCCATGAGGAACGCGTGCCCGACGTCGAGGCAGATGCCCGTGCGCGGCGCGTCCAGATCCTGTTCGAGGAGCGCCACGAGCGACGCGGCGTTCGACAGCGGGTTCGGGATCAGCTCGATCGCGACGCGGATGCCGATCGGCTCGGCAAGCCGGCAGATCTCTTCCGCGCTGCGAAACGCCGCGGCGCGATTGTTCTCGCCCCCCTGCGCCGTCGGCGTGCCGAGGTGCACGACGAAGACCTCCGCGGGGATCTGCCGCGCGATCTCGAGCGCTGCGTGCGCTTCCTGCACCGCGGTCTGCCGCTTCGCGTTGTCGCTGACGGCGTTCGAGATGACCTCGCCCCATTCGTCGCCGGGCGACAGACGATCCGTGATGGGCGCGTGGATGCCGTGCAGCGCCAGGCCCGTGTCGCGCAGCCACTCTCCGAGCCGGGCGATGGCGCCGGGATCGTGGTAGTCGAAGTGGCTTCGCGTCGCGAACACCTCGACGGCCTCGAACCCGTATGCGGCGATCTCGGCCAGGTGCTCGCGACCGAGCCGCTGATCGTGGTACAGGTGCGTGGAGATGCCGAATCGCATATGTCCGCTGAAACACGTGATGCCGAACTACTCATTCTAGCATCGCCTCGCATCACTAGCGGAATTCCTCGACGTAGGCGGCGAGCTCCTCCCGCAGTCGGTCGAACCGCGGCTGCTGATCGAGGTTGTTCCGCACGTATCTCAGCGTGCGCGGGATGTACTGAATGTAGACGGGGTTTCGCCGCGCGGTGGTCTGATACCCGAACGTGCCGAGCGCTTTCAGATTGCGCTGCAGCGCCATCACGTCGAAGCGGCGGCGGAACGCGGTGGCCGACTCCGGTGACGGCGGCCCGGGCACGGCTTTGACCGCCAGAAAGTAGGCAATCAGCTCCTCGACGGTCTGTTCGGGCAGATCGACGTAGGAATCGCGGAGCAGCGACACGAGATCGTAGGTGTCGGGCCCCATGCGCGCGTCCTGGAAATCGATGATGTAGAGGCGCGAGTCGCTCAGCATCAGATTGCGGCTGTGATAATCCCGGTGGCAGAGCACGCGCGGCTCCGACGCCAGCTCCTGCACGATCGCCGCGAACTCGCCGCGCAGGCTCGCGCGCTGCTCGTCGGTCAGCGTCACGCCGCGGTAGGCCTCGAGGAAATGCTTCGTAAAGAAGTCCAGCTCCCATGTGAGCTTCTCGACGTCGAACGAGATGCCGTAGGGGAGATACTCGGAGGAGGCGAGTTGCTCGCCCCGACGTTGAAGCGTGGCGATCAGGGCGACCGCCTCGCGGTAGAGCGCGGCGTGCTCCGCCGGGCTGGCCGCGCCCAGATGCGCCTGCAGCGTCACGTCGCCGAGATCCTGCAGCGCCAGGATGCCGAGATCGTCGGCATGGCCGATGACTTCGGGGATCGGCACGGGCATCTGCGACAGCAGCTTCGCGACGTTGACAAAGGGCAGCGTACTCACGTCGAAGGCCGCCGAATAGAGCGAGAGCACGATCGACGGTGCGCTGGGCATCAGGATTCGGAAGTAGCGCCGGTCGGACGCGTCGCCGGTGAGCGGGACGACGCGCGGCTTCCGCGCCGCGAGCCCGCTCCGGCCCAGATAGCCCTGGATGCGCTCCCGCGCGGTGTCGGCCGCCTGTCTTTTGTCCATATTGTTGCCGGGGGGCTTCGCCCCGCCGGACCCCCCTACACGCTCACGCGCTCGCCGCTCCGCCGGCTCGCTCCGTTCGCGTGGCGCGTCGCGGCGCTCGCGCGCGATATAGCCGGGGGGCGTCGCCGGTCAACACGCTTCATCCTAACGGTTGCACTACCAGCGTGTCAGCCGCTCGGACGATCGCGCAGCGGCGGTAGCGCGCACCCGCGGGAATGGTGACTCCGTCGGCGATCACGCATTCGTCGATCTCGGCGCCGGCGCCGACGGTCACCTCGTCCCACAGCACCGAACGCGTCACACGCGCTGAGGGATCGAGGTGGACGCCGTGTCCCCAGCGCGGGCGGTCCGGCCGGCCGTCGGCGGCGGCCAGCTCGAGCGACGTCTTCAGCAGATCCGCGGGCGTTCCGATGTCGTAAAACGCGCAGTCGGCGACGAATCCTCTCACCGACCCCGGCCGCGCCGCCATCAGCTTCGGATAGATCTCCAGCACCGACTCTGCTGGAACGCCGTCCGCGAGCGGCGAAAACGCGTCGGCCTCGACCACCTGCGGCCCGATGAAGTGGAAAGACGGTCCGGCATGCCCGCGGCGCGTGAACCCCGTCACACCGCGGTCGCCATCGAGCAGCACGCCGCCGTACTTGTCAGGATTCGGATTCGGGATGAGCGCCATCGTCACCAGCGCGCCGGAGCCGCGGTGCTGATCGATCATCGCCGCCAGAGGGACGTCGGCGAGTGTGTCTCCGTTCACCAGGAGAAAGGTCCGCTCGGCGCCGCGATCGAGGATGAGCGGCAGGGCATGCCTCGGCCCGCCGGCGGAGCCGAGGATCGGCGACTCCCAGGAGTAGCGGACGCGGACCCCGAGGTCGGCGCCGTCGCCGACCACCGCGGCGATCGACTCGGGGCGGTGATGAAGATTGAGAACGAGGTCGCTCACGCCGTGCGAAGCGAGCCAGCGGATCGTCCGGCGTGCCAGCGGCTCCCCGTCGACCGGAGCGGCTGCCTTCGCCCTCGCGAGCGTCAACGGCTGCAGCCGCGTGCCCAGCCCCGCGGTGAGAGCGAGCGCGCGCAAGCCTACTCGGGCCGGTCGAACAGCATGTCGCTGCCCGTCAGCCCGAACGCCTCGCGATGCTTCAGGAACAATCCGCGATAGGAATCGAGGATGAAGTCGGACGGGCCGCGGCCGAGCGCTTCGGCCGCCGCCATGATGCCGTGCTCGCTGCCTTCGATCTCGACGAACGCGCCGACGGGCGTCTCGTCGATTGCGAAGATGACATCCTCGTAGCAGAACTCTTCTCGATACTTCTCGTAGCGGAACCAGACGTGAAACCCGAGCTCTTCGAAGATGTGAAGGAGCAAACCGCCGTCGCCCACGAGCGTCTCCAGCTCGTCGCGGACCTTGATGATCGACGGCTGTACGGGGCCCTTGAACGTAATCCGGCTCTTGCCGTTCTCGACCCGGATCCGCAGCACGCACCGCCGCCGCCGCAGCGACTCGTCGTCGCTGTCGAGGAGGGCGTCTTCCTGGAGCCGGCGGCCCAGGAGGGGTGTGGCTCCGACCGCCAGTACCGCCGCGCGCGCGTCGTCCACCGACCCGAAGCTGAGCTTGATCTCGCGCTCGACGGGCGCTGTCACATCCATAAGCCGGCGATTATAGTCTGGCGTGCCAATCGCCAATCATCAATCCGTCGATCGGCACTCGCCAATCGTCAATGACAATCGTCACCCTGCAATCGCCACTCGCCGATGTCAGCGCTTTGTCATGGTGACGAAGACGTTGTTGCCGTCGCGCCAGAGGAGCATGAAGGCGGGCTGACCGCCCTGCACTTTCTGCAGCTCGCGCGTCACCTGGCTCACGTTCGCGACCTTCTGGCGATTCACCTCGAGAATCACGTCGCCGGGGACGACGCCGGCGTTCGCGGCCGGGCTGTTGCGCTCGACGTCGCTGACGATCGCGCCGCCGCCGTTCGAGGGCAGGTCGAGGCGCCGCGCGAGCTCGGGCGTCAGCGCATCGAGCGTCATGCCGAAGCTGGTCGCGGACGGCTCCGGCGCGGCCTGGTTCGGCGTACCGCCGCCGCGGCGCGCCACGCGCGACTGCTCGGCGTCGACGTCGAGCTCGTCAATGGTGACGTTCAGCGACCGACGCTTGTTGTCGCGGTAGATCACGACGGGTACGGTCGTTCTCGGCTTCGTGTTGACGACCAGGGCGACGAGCGCATCGCTGTCCTTGATCGCCTTGCCGTTGAACTCGACCACGACGTCGCCGGGCTGGATGCCGGCCTTATCGGCCGGGCCGTTGGGATTGACCGTGGCGATGAGCGCGCCGCTCGTGTCGGGCAGGCCGAACGCCTTCGCGGTTTCCGGCGCGAAGTGCTCTCTCGATACCGTCACGCCGATCACGCCGCGCACGACCTTACCGTTGCGGAGTTGGGGCAGCAGGTCGCGGATCGCGTTCATCGGCGTCGCGAAGCCGATGCCGATGTTCGCGGAGCGCTGATCGGTGTAAATCGCCGTGTTCATGCCGACGACTTCGCCCCGGACGTTGAGCAGCGGGCCGCCGGAATTGCCGGGATTGATCGCGGCGTCGGTCTGCAGCATGTTCTGCTCGCGCCCCGGCACGCCGAAGGGGCGGCCGAGCGCGCTGATGACGCCCACGCTGACGCTGTGACCGAGATGGAAGGGGTTCCCGATCGCCATGACCCAGTCGCCGGGCTGCATCTGATCGGAGTCGCCGAACTTGATCTCGCTGAGGGGATGGTGCGGCGTTTCCGTCAGCTGAATCAGCGCGCTGTCGGTCAGCGTATCGTGGCCGACCACCTTGGCCGCGTAGGATTCATTGCGCTCGGCGCCGTAGAAACTGACGCGGATCGTTTCCGCGCCGTCGATGACGTGATTGTTGGTCAGGATGAACCCGGCCCGATCGATAACGAATCCCGTGCCCGCGCCTTCCAGGACGGGCTCCTGCTGCCGCGGTCCGCGATTGCGTCCACGCGTCGGCGGGGACTGCGGGTCCTCTCCGCCGAAGAAGCGCCGCAGGAGATCGTCGCCGCCTCCGCCGTTGCCGAAGTACTCGGTCAGATCGCGCCCGCGCTGCCGCACTTCGGTCTGGATGTTGACGACCGCCGGGGCGTTGTTCTTCGCGATATTCCGGAATGTGGTCGCGTCGATCGCCCCTGTCAGCGGCGCGCTGTTGATCGGCGGGATCGACACGGTCTGCGCCGACGAGGAGGGGGTCAGATCCAGGCGCGAGGCGATGACCATGCCGACAGCCATGGACGCGACCGCGATGAGAACCACATAAAATGCCGAAGTCTTGCGGGTGGACATTAGAAAACTCCCAAACTCAACTCAACTCAACTCCCAACTCCCAACTCCCAAGGGTCAGAGAAGAACGAATTCGCGTTGAAGCGGTCCGCTGACAGTCGCCTCGCGCTCGCCGATGAACATGTTGATCTCGGTCCGGACGCCGAATTCCTTGCCATACACGCCGGGCTCGATCGTGAATCCCGTGCCTGGAATCAGACGGCGCTCGTCGTGCGTCTCGTAGTCGTCCATGTGCACGCCGTTGCCGTGCACTTCGGTGCCGAGACTGTGTCCGGTCCGGTGGATGAATTGCGATCCGAATCCCGCGCGCTCGATCACCGCGCGGCACGCGCGATCGACCTCGTAGCCGCGCAGCTCGCGCCCTGCCGACACCGCGTCCTGCACGAGGGTGACGGCGGCGTCGCGGGCATCGCGCGCCGCATTGAAGGCCCGTACGTAGCGCTCGGGCACCTGGTCGGCCGTGAAGCCCACCCAGGTGATGTCCGCAAAGACCGCGCCGGGCTGCGGAAGCTTCCCCCACAGGTCGAGCAGGAGGACCTCGTTCGCGCCGATGGCTCGCGGCCTGGCCGCGGTCGGCATGTAATGCGGGTTGCCCGCATTCTCCTGCGCGGCGACGACGGGCGGGGCATCGGTGACGAGCCCTTCGTCGCCGAACCAACCGGTCATCGCGCTCTGGACGTCGAGCTCGGTCAGGCTCCGTCCCTGTTTTCGCGCGTCGCGCACGAAATTGAAGGCGCGATCCTTGATCCGGTACAGCGCATCCGAAGCCGTCCGGTGCGTCGTCAGGGCGTCGGCCGACCAGACAGCCTCGAAGCGCTGGACGAGATCGCCCGATGAGACGACTTCGGCTCCGGTTTTCCGGACAGCCTCGACCGTGCCGGCGTCGACGCGTGAGATGTATGGGATCGCGTTGCCGGGTGAGTACTCCATGGCCACGCGTTTGAGCCCACCGAGCACGTGCGCGAGGCCGGATGCGAGCGTGTCGCGCTGCGAGTAGATCGTTTTCCCGCCCGGCAAGTGATCGAGATTGAAGGGCTCGATCGCGTGAACGAGCTTCTGCGGCTCGCCGCTGGCCGGAATGACGTAGTACCACCGGCGAGTGGTCATCTTGCCGGCCATGTCGAGACCCGTCAGCCGCCTGGCAATCGGGTTCGATCCGTGGAAATCGTACAGGACCCAGCCGTCCAGCCCATCTTCTTTGAGGGCGCTCTGGACCGCCGGAATCGACAAGGCCATGGATTGAGTATAGACGTAAGGGCCGCCAAAACGGATGGGTTGAGGGGGTGTCGGGTGTCGGGTGTCGGGTGTCGGGGTTGGGAGTTGGGAGTGGACGAAGTTGTACAATCGATCCGCCTGCCCGGTTGAAAGCCTATGCGAACCACGATCGCCCCGATCCTCCTGGCCTGTCTCGCGCAGACACCGCCGCCGACGGCGCCGCAGGCCCCGGCCGCGCAGCCGCCCATCACGTTCAAGGTGGAGGTCAACTACGTCGAGATCGATGCCAACGTGACTGACGCGCAGGGCAACTTCGCGCGCAACCTGACGCGCGACGACTTTCAGATCGTCGAGGACGGCAAGCCGCAGGCGCTGACCGCCTTCTCGATGGTCGACATCCCCATCGAGCGGACCGATCCGCCGCTGTTCTCCGCGGTGGCGATTCCTCCGGACGTCGCGACCAACAGCAAGCCGTTCGAGGGGCGCGTGTTCGTGCTCGTCATGGACGATCTCAACACGAAGTTCACGAGGACGCCCCGGACGCGGGCCGCGGCGCGGCAGTTCGTGGAACGCTACGTCGGCGCCAACGACATCATCGCCGTCGTGAACACGTCCGGGTACGGCAAGGGCATGCAGGAGTTCACGGGGAACCGGCAGCTCGCGCTGAAGGCCATCGATGGCGCGCTCGGGAACAAGGCCGATTCGTCGACGTCGGCGGCGCTGCAGGACTATTACGCCAACAGCCTGGGCGGCGCGCAGTCGAACGCCAACGCGGCGTTCAACGAGCTGCAGCGCTACACGAACGCGCGCAACACCGTGCGCACGCTCAGGAGCATCTCCGAGTACCTGGCGGGCATACGAGGGCGGCGCAAGGCCGTCGTCTTCTTCAGCGAAGGGCTGAATTACAACGTCACCGATCCGATCAACAATCCGCACGCGACCGACGTTCAGCGTGAAATCCGCGATCTGGTCGCCGCCGCGACGCGGGGCAACGTCAACGTCTACAGCGTCGACCCGCGCGGGGTCGTCACGGGCATGGAGGACGCGATCGAAATCTCCAGCCTGCCGTCCGACTACTCGATCAAGATGACGGACCTGCTGGACGAGGTGCGGCTCGAGCAGGACAGCCTCCGCGTCATCGCGGACGAAACGGGCGGCTTCGCCGTCCTGAATCAGAACGATTTCCGCACCGGCTTCAAGCGGATTCTGGACGACAACAGCAGCTATTACGTGCTCGGCTACTACCCGACCAACGACAAGCGCGACGGACGGTTCAGGACGATTCAGGTCAAAGTGCTGAAGCCGGGCCTCACCGTCCGCGCGCGGCGCGGCTACGCAGCGCCGGCGACCGGCAAGAAAGACGACGCGTCGAAAGGCGCCAAGGCAGGCGCGAGCTCGCCGCAGTTGCACGAGGCGCTCGACAGCCCGCTGGCGGTCAGCGGCCTGACGATCAGCGCCTTCGCGGCGCCGTTCCGCGGGCCGAGCGGAAAGGCCGGCACGTTCGACGCGATCGCGATGGCGATCGAAATCGACGGCGGCGGGTTGAAGTTCACGAACTCTCCACAGGGACTGTTCGCGGACGAGCTCGAGGTGGCGACGTTCGCGGCGGATGTCGACGGCAAGATCAAGGACGGCTCGCGCGACGTCATCACCCTCAATCTGAAGCCGCAGACGCACGCCGTAGTCAGCCGCAGCGCCATCCGGGTGATCCGGCGCATCCAGGTGCCGCCGGGGAAGTATCAGTTGCGCGTCGGCGTCCGCGAGGCCAACGGCGGCCGCGTCGGGACGGTCATCTACGATCTCGACGCGCCGGACTTTTCCAAGGGCCCGATCGCGATGAGCGGCCTCGCAATCGCCTCGCAGGCCGGCAGCCGGATCCCGACGTCGAGCCCGGACCCGTCCGTGAACGAGTTCAGGGACGTGCTGCCCGCCGCGCCGACCGCGTCGCGCGACTTCCAGCAGGCCGACACGCTGGCCGTGTTCGCCGAGGTGTACGACAACGTCGGCCGGACGCCGCATCGCGTCGAGATCACGGCCTCGGTCCTCGCCGACGATGGCAAGGTCCTGCACACGACGTCCGACGAACGGAAGAGCGACGAGCTGCAGGGATCCACGGGCGGCTACGGCTACACGACGCAAATCCCGTTGGCCGCGTACGCGCCGGGGCGCTATGTCCTGCGCGTGACCGCAAGGTCGCTGCTCGGCCGGAGCGACCCGGTCTCGCGCGAAGTGGAGTTCAGAGTTCGATGACCGCGGAGCGAGGGCCGAAGGACATCGACCATCGATCTTCGACCGGCCTGACTCCGCGGACGGCTTCCGGGCTGGCGTATCTGGCGGGGCCGTTTTCCGGCACGCTGATCCTGCTGGCCGAGTCGACGAACGCCGACGTCCGGTTTCACGCGTGGCAGTCGATCCTCGGCCTGGGTGGGCTCGGCCTCGCCGTCGTTGTCGCCTATCTGCTGGCGTTTGCCGCGCTGTTCGTGTCGGCGACGGTGATGTCGCTGCTGCTCTTCGTGGCGGGCGCGATCTGGATCGTCCTCATCATCGTCTGGGCGATCTGCCTCTGGAAGGCCTTCGCCGGCGATCGCTGGAAGCTGCCGCTGGCCGGCGACTACGCCGAACGCGCGCTGCAACGATACTCCTGAGGCGCGGCCGCCCTCCTACCATCCGCGGCGCGTGCGGAGCGTCGTCACGTGGGCGGCATGGTGCCTGCCATGCCACGCATACATCTGCAGCAGATAGTCGAGCGTGATCGGCCCGATGGCGGGGTGCACGAGGGGCCGCTGGAACTTATCAGCCTCCAGGAGCTCGAGCAGCGTCACCCAGCGCTGGTGCAGACGGTCCAGCAGATCGAGCGACGTCTCGATCGGCGTGCGGCTCACGTCGGGCAGCTTCGCCCACGCGTCTTCCTCATATGGCTTGATTGTCGGGTTCTGTTCCGTGAGCGCCAGCTTGAAGCGGATGTAAGCGTTCATGTGGCTCTCGGGGACGTGGTGCACGACCTGGCGTACTGTCCACCCGCCGTCGCGGTAGGGCGTATTCAACTGCGCCTCGTCAAGGCCGCGGACCGCCGCGCGCAGCGCCGCGGGGGCGTCGCGAATGGCCGCGATCGACTGTGCGCGCATTTGGGGCGTGACCGCCGGGTCGAAGGTGAATTTGCCGGTGGGGTAGCGCGGATCGTCAATCATGCGCGCATTGTAGCGCGCACGATCGACGCCGCGCGGGCCAACCGAAAGTTGGCCGTTACTTTTTCTTCGGCGCCGGGACCTTCTTGTCGTCTTCGCCGGCGAACTTCTTCACCGGCTTCGGCTGCACCTTGCCGTTGGCGTGCGTGAACATCAGATTGCTGCCGTCGACCTGTTCCTTGGGGTTCGGGCAGCTGATGGCGACGTCGACGATCTCGCCCGCCGCGATCGGGTTGCGGACGCGCGCGGTGCAGGCTGACACTTCCTTTTGATGGGAATAGAAGTATTCGTCGATTCTGAGGCCGATGATCGGCGCGTTGTCGACGTTTTTTACGCGGATCACACCCTGGACTTCGCCGTTGGCGACTTTCGGTTTGCCGGTGATGAATTCGATGGCCGCCGTGCCCTTGAGCGGACGCTTCATCCGCGCCTTCATCAGTTCCGGTGACACCGGGGTGGTCGAGGTCGTGGTCGCCGCGGCGTCCTTCTTCGCGGCGGTTTTGGTCTGGGCGAACGCTGTCGGAATGAGTGAGAGGCAGCAGAAGAAAACGAGACAGGGGCACGCGAAAGGTTTCACGGTCCACCTCCTGGGCAGTGACGAGGCGGATTATATGCCTCTACATCTCGCCGTTCCAGTCCTCCGGTTCGGGATTGGTCGATCGGAAGACCTCCAGGTGCCACTTGCCGCCGCCCCAGGGCTCGATCACTTCCGCGGCGACGACGTCCACGAGGATCTCGGCGAAGGTGCGGCCTTCGGGATCGCCTTCGAGGTGATAGGCCGGCTCGTCCCACGCGAAGCTCGGATAGAGCATCATCGTCAGGAACAGGTCGTAGCCGTCGTCGACGACGATGAGCTGTCCGCAGGGGCGCTTCAGCGTGGAGTGGTAGATCAGGTACTTCTCGGCGCTGTGGGCGCGGATGTAGCGCTTCAGCGCGAACTCGCGCGCGACGATCTCCTCGACGGCGATCTTCTTGTCCCAGCAGTCGCGGCAGTACTTCTCTTCGCCGCGCGGCTCGGAGATCTCCTTCGCGCCGCAGAGCGCGCATCGCGACTGCGCCACGGATTTACGGGACATGGTCCGATTGTAGCAGTTTCGCCTCGGATCTCGTCTTATCGCGTGGTGCCCGCGCGGCTGCGCATCGCGGGCGCGTACATCGCGTCGACGTACTCCTTGACCATCCGCCGCGCGCTGAACCGCGGCGCGATCGAGGCGATCGCGCTGCGGACGATCGCCAGCCAGCGCCGCGGGACGCCGTTGTCCCGATCGTAGAACGTCGGGACGATTTCGCGCTCGAGGATCTCGTAGATGCGCTCGGCGTCGGCTGCATCCTGCGCCTCCTGGCCCCGCGCGTCGGGCGCGTCGATCACCCAGCCGTTCGTGCCGTTGAATCCCTCCGCCCACCAGCCGTCGCCGATGGAGAAATGGGGCACGCCGTTGATCGACGCCTTCATGCCGCTCGTGCCGCTCGCCTCGAGCGGCTTGCGCGGGTTGTTCAGCCACACGTCGCAACCCTGTACCAGGAAGTGCGCGACGTGCAGGTCGTAGTCGTCCACGAACGCGATACGGCCGCCGAACGCCGGATCGATCGCCCGGCGGTAGACCTGCTGGAGGTGGTGCTTGCCGATCTCGTCGGCGGGGTGCGCCTTGCCCGCGAACACGATCTGCACCGGCCGCCGCGGCGCGTTGAGGATCTCCTGGAGCCGCTGCGGGTTATGGAAGATCAACTCCGGGCGCTTGTAGCCCGTGAACCGGCGCGCGAAGCCGATCGTCAGCGCGTTGGGATCCAGCAGCGTTCCGGCCGCGACGACCCGGGCGGCGCTGACCTGCTCGTCGCGCCAGCGCAGCCGCGCACGTTCGCGGATGAACGCGAAGAGGTACTCGCGCAGCGCGCGCCGCGCGTTCCAGAGCGCCTCGTCCGGCACGTCGAGCACGCGCGCCCACAGATCCGGATCGTCGTGGCGCTCCCGCCAGTCCGACGGCATGTAGTCGTCGAAGAGCGTCGCCATCTCGTGCGACAGCCACGTCGGCATGTGGATGCCGTTCGTGATCGCGCGCACCGGACGGTGGTCTTCCGGCACGTCGGGCCACATCGGCGCCCACATCTCGCGGGTGACGACGCCGTGGAGCTGGCTGACGGCATTGACGCCGTTCGCCGTCCGGAGCGCGAGCGCGGTCATGTTGAACTGCGGCCCAGCGCCGTTGTCGTACTCGCCGAGCTGCATGAACCGATCGCGGTAGGCCCCGAGCGATCCCCAGCAGCCCGCCAGATGCGTTTCGACGAGGTTGAACGGAAACGCGTCGTGCCCGGCCGGCACCGGCGTGTGCGTCGTGAACACGGTCGTCCGCCGGACGTCTTCGAGGGCGTCGTCGAAGGACTCGCCGGCTTCAATCATGTCGCGGATGCGCTGGAGGACGACGAAGGCGGCGTGCCCTTCGTTGAGGTGCCAGACCGCCGGCTCGGATCCCAGCGCCCTCAGCGCGCGCACGCCCCCCACGCCAAGGATGATTTCCTGCTGGATGCGCGTTTCGCGGTCGCCGCCGTACAGGCGCGCCGACATGTCGCGATCCCACGGCGCGTTCTCTTCGAGATCCGTGTCGAGCAGATAGAGCTTCACGCGGCCGAGGCGCACCCGCCAGACCTGCACCAGCACGCTGCGATTGCCGAGCGGCACCGCGACGATGCAGTTGTTGCCGTCGGCGGTGACTGCGGGCTCGATCGGCGCGTACGTCCAGTTCAGGCGTTCGTAGGACTCCTGCTGCCAGCCCTCGGGGGAGACGCTCTGGTGGAAGTAGCCCTGCGGATACATGAACCCGACGCCGACCAGGGGCAGCCCGAGGTCGCTCGATTCCTTGCAGTGATCGCCGGCGAGAACGCCGAGGCCGCCCGCGTAGATCGGCAGCGACTGATGCAGCGCGAATTCGGCGGAAAAGTACGCGATCGGACCGTCGCCGGCACCGAAGCGCTGCTGCCACCACGTGTCGCGCGCGGCGCGGGCGGCGTCGAGCGCCTCGATCGCCGCGTCGTAGATCTCGAGGTAGCGGTCGTCGTTCGAGGCCTGCTCGAGCGCCTCGGCCGAGAGATTCCGGAGCATGAGGACCGGGTTGTGGGCGGTCTGGCGCCAGAGCGTGTAGTCGATGCGGCGAAAGACTTCCCGCGCCTGCGGATTCCACGTCCACCAGAGGTCCATCGCGATCTCGGGCAGGCGGCGAAGACGGTCGGGGATTCGTGGATAGTCAGGGCTCGTCATGAACACGCACCGACCAGTTGGGCAAACCTGGCGAGATCGACGTTGCCGCCGGACACGACGGCGACGACTTTCCTGTGTCCGCGCGCGGCCATCGCCGGCGAGACGGCGGCGGCGACGGCGCACGCGGCCGCGCCTTCGGCGATGACGTGCGCGCGTTCCGCGGTGAGACGCATGGCGCGTGCCGCCTCGTCGAGCGACACGACGATCGACTCGTGGACGTACTCGCGCAGGAGCGGCCACATCGTTTCGAGCACCGACTTGCCGCCGGCGCCGTCGACAAACGACGACGTCCATTCGTCGAAACGGCTCGCTTTGTTGTTCTCGAACGATCGCCGGAGCGGCGCGGCCGTCTCCGGCTCGGCCGCGTAAACGCGGGCCTCGGGCCGCAGCGCGCGGAGCGCGACGCCGATGCCCGACAACAGGCCGCCGCCGCCGACCGGCGCCACGACGGCGTCGACGTCGGGCAGATCCTCGACGATTTCCAGCCCCGCCGTCCCGTTGCCGCTGATGAAATCGTCGTCGTCGAAGGGGTGGACGAAGTGTCCGGTCATGCGATCCGAGCGATGCTGCTCGACGGTCCGCCAGCACTCCTCGTACGTGGCCTTGACGATCGCGGCGCCCAGCCGGTCGATGGCGCGCAGCTTGGTCTCGGGGGCGGTGTCCATCACCATCACGCTGCAGCGCGCGCCCGCTTTCCGCGCGGCGAGTGCCACGCCCTGCGCGGCGTTCCCCGCGCTCACCGTCCACACGCCGCCGGCGAGCTGATCCGCGGAGAGACGGCGGATCGCGTTATAGGCCCCCCGAATCTTGAAGGACCCGATCGGCTGGAGCACTTCGAGCTTGAGGAAGATTTCCGGTCCGCCCGGCGCCAGCGCGCCGATCGGCACCAGCGGGGTTCGAGCGGCCGCGTCGTAGACGTTCCGCGCGGCGTCGCGGATCGTGTCGATAGAGATGGCTCGCAAGGAGGATCGTAGTCTACAATCTCCGAGCCCGTCCGCAAACCTGAGCCGTGGGAGCGACCATCATGTCCGAACGGATTTCGCGCCGCGAGTTCGTCGTGACCAGCGCTGCCGGGATCGCCGTCGCGGCCGCGGCGCCCGCGTTCGGAAGCGCTCCAGCGATGCAGACAAAGAAGAGCACCAAGCCCGTCGTCATTTCGTCCGCCAACGGACACCGATTCAAGAACGGCGGCACGCAGACCTGCGTGGAGAGAGCCTTCGCGATGATGACCGGCGGCAGCGACGTCCTCGACGCGCTTCTCGCCGGCGTCAACATCGTCGAGCTCGACCCGGAGGAGACCAGCGTCGGCTATGGCGGTTTGCCGAACGCCGAAGGCGTCGTGCAGCTCGACTCGTGCTGCATGCACGGACCGAAGAAGCGGGCCGGCGGCGTCGCCGCGATCGAGGGCGTGAAGACGCCGTCGCTCGTGGCGCAGAAAGTCATGGACGAGACCGACCATCATTTGCTGGTCGGAAAAGGCGCGCAGGACTTCGCGCGTCTGATGGGCATCGAGGTCGTGCCGGATCTCAATACCGATCGTTCGCGCAAGGCCTGGCTGGAATGGAAGCGCCGCAGCGATCCGCTGCACTACCTGGATCCGATCAAGCGCGAGGCGGCGCTCAAGCAGATCGCCGAAGACATGGCGGCCGACGGCTGGTTCGATCGAAACCACATCTACGGCACCATCAACTGCAATGGCGTGAACGCGAAGGGAGAGGTCTGCGGCGTGACGACGACGAGCGGGCTGGCGTTCAAGATTCCCGGACGAGTCGGCGACTCTCCGATTCTGGGCGCCGGACTCTACGTCGACAACGACGCCGGCGCGGCGGGATCCACGGGCCGCGGAGAGGCCAACCTTTATAACCTGGCGTCCTATCAAATCGTGGAGAACCTGCGGCGCGGAATGCATCCGAAGGACGCCGGCATGGATGCGCTCAAGCGCATCAAGGCGAACACGATCGAGAAGCGGCTGCTCACCGGCCATGGCGATCCGAACTTCGACATCAATTTCTACATCCTGAGCGCCAGCGGCGAGCACGCGGGCGTGGCGATGTTCGAGGGGAACCACGTGAAATACGCCGTCTGCACCGAGAGCGGCCCGCAACTGGTGCCGTGCGAGGGTCTGCTCCCGGGCACGTCGACGGCTTGACAACTCCCAACTCCCAACCCCCAACTCCCAAGGACGATGGCACGGGTCGCAATAGCGGGACTGATGGCGATCGGCCTGACGGTGGCCGCCCGAGCGGCTTCGTCCCTCGACGACATCGTGCGTCGCATGGCTGCGTACGTCGACGCGTACGGTGACAGGGCGTCCATCGTCGTCGCGACGGAGCGGTATGAGCAGTCGGCCGTGAACACCCGGCTCCATAACTCGGATCGGCGAACACTCCTCTCCGAGTTCGCGATCGTGAGAACGGCGGATCGTCGATGGGTGGGGTTCAGAGACGTGCTGGAAGTGGACGGCAGGCGCGTCGAGGATCGCGAAGATCGCCTGGCGGCGCTGCTGACGTCGGGCGGCCTGGAGGAGGCGCGCCGGATAACCGAGGAGAGCGCGCGATTCAATCTGGGATCGATGGTCCGCGACTTCAACGTCCCCTCGGCGGTGCTCTTCTTCTTCACGCCCGACAATCTCGATCGATTCAGATTCAAGGCGACGAGCGCGGCGACGGACGGCCTCCGGCAGGTCGCTTTTCAGGAGACGCACACACCGACGCTGATCCGTACGCCTCAGGGAGAGTCGATACGCTCGGCCGGCTCCCTGTGGGTGCGGCCCGAGGACGGCGCGATCGTTCGCACGCTGCTGGACTTTCATGTCAACAATCGCGGCCTGGCCGAGCTCGTTGACCTCTCGGTGAGCGTCGACGTGAAATATGCACGGGTCGAAGCGCTGGCGATGTGGCTGCCCGCCGTGATGACCGAGCGGTACGAGAGCAGGGAGGGGACCG
The DNA here is from genome assembly GCA_035495955.1 of Vicinamibacterales bacterium. Classification (GTDB taxonomy): domain Bacteria; phylum Acidobacteriota; class Vicinamibacteria; order Vicinamibacterales; family 2-12-FULL-66-21; genus JAICSD01. Next base: position 117,091 of record DATJFE010000082.1, read on the forward strand.
ACACGGACAGCATCACCACGCGCGCCGATTACAGCAATTACCGGACATTTCAGACGTCCGTGAGGATCAAGTGACGGGTGATATCATCGCGACCTTCATTTCAGGGCAGGCCGACGGTCTGCGTGACAGGAGACCCGCATGAGGAACTTCGTGGTCGGCGCCGCGCTGATGTGCGCCGTCGTGTCGGTGCCCGCGCAGCAGATGGTCACCGAAACCCGCGATCCGGCGCAGACGCAGGACGCGGACTTCGAGAAGTCGGTGAAGGAGTGGACGACGCAGCCGTATTACAGCAGTCCGCTCGTCGATCATCTGCCGATCGTCAAGGGGGTCCCGACGCCGAAGAGCGTCCTCGGATATCACATCGGCGCGCCGTACAAGCTGACCTACTACGCCGACATCCTGAAGTACTACCGTGCGCTCGCGGCGGCGACGCCGCGCGTGAAGATCGAGACGATCGGGAAATCCGACGAAGGCCGCGAGCTCGTGGTCGTCTGGGTTTCGTCCGACGAGAACATCAAGAACCTCCAGAAGAACCGCGACAACCTGGCGAAGATCGCGGATCCGCGTGGCCTGAGCGAGCCCGAAATCCGGCAGCTCATCGCGACGACGAAGCCGCACTATCACTTCATGGGCGGCCTGCACAGCGGAGAGACGGGTCCCTCGGAAATGCTGATGGAGCTGTGCTACAGGCTCGCGACCGAGACATCGCCGCTCATCCGGCAGATTCGCGACAACGTGATCGTTTCGATTACGCCGGTCGCCGATCCCGACGGCCGCGACCGCAACGTCGACTGGTTCTACAGCGAGCAGGAACGGTTGCCGGCGGCGGCGGTGTCGGGTACGACAACGGCGCAGGGTCCCGGGGGTGCCCCGCCGGCCGGCGGGGCGGCGCAGGCCGCTCCGGGCGGGGGACGCGGCGGCGCGCAGTTGCCGTACTGGGGCAAGTACGTGTTCCACGACAACAACCGCGACATCAACCTCTCGCAGATCGCGATGCGGGCGCTCGTCGACTGGTACTTCACCGCGCATCCGCCGATCATGCACGACCTGCACGAGGCGCAGCCGCTCCTCTACACGTATAGCGGCGGACCGCCGCAGAATCCCAATCTCGATCCGATCCTGTTCGCGGAGCTGCCGTTCTTTTCGAACTTCGAGCTGGAGCAGATGACGAAGTACGGGATGCCTGGCGTCTACACGCACGCGTTCATGGATGGCTGGTCGCCGGGCTATCTCGGCTCCGTCGCCTACAACCACAACGGCATGATGCGGATGTACGAGACGCAGTCGGGGCGGGAGAATGGACCCGGCCGCGGCCAAACCTCCGCGGCTGCGCCCGCGCCCGCGACTCCGGCAATTGCGGCTCCAACCGTGATAACGGCTCCGCTCACGACGTCGCCGCAGCCGGCGGCCGATGCCCCACAGGCGGCCAGGGGTGGCGGACGAGGCGGTCGTGCCGGCGGTGGACGTGGCGGCGGCGCGGCTCCGGGTGCCGAAGGCGCCCAGACTCCGCAAGCCGGACGCGGAGAGGGAGCGGCGTTCGGCGGCGGGCGGGCGGGCGGATCCACCGGCCGCGGCGGCGGGCAGCCGCGCGAGTGGTACCGGGGCCTTCCGATTCCGCCGGACGCGCTGACGAACTTTTCACGTCGCAACAACACGAACTACATGGAGACCGGCGTCCTGTCCGGTCTGCAGTTGACGTCCATGTTCCCGAACCTCGTGCTCGAGAACTTCTACAAGAAGACGCAGCACTCGATCGACGCCGGCAAGACCGAGGCGCCGTACGGCTACATCATCCCCGCGGGCACCAAAGACATGACCCGCGCCGTCACGCTCGTGAACATTCTCCGAGCCCAGCAGATCGAGATCGGCCAGGCGAAGGCGGAGATCAAGATCGCGGACACGGCGTATCCCGCGGGCTCGTACGTCATCAAGCGCGACCAGCCCTATGGCAAGCTCGCCAAGAACCTGCTCGAGAAGCAGAACTATCCGGATCCGAATCTGACGACATACGACGACAGCGGCTGGACGATGGGGCTGGCGATGGGGGTCGAGGTAAAGGAGATCAAGGACAAAGCGATTCTCGACGTGCCGGTGACGCCCGTGAAGGAAGCCGTCGCGAAAGGCAAAGTCGTCGGCGGCGGCAGCGCGGGTCTGGCCGTGGCGCACTACGGTTCGAACAACATGATCGCGTTCCGGTACGCGCTGAAAACCGTGCCGATGAAGATCGCCGACAAGAGCTTCAGCGCGGATGGCCTGGAGTTCCCGGCCGGCTCGTTCGTGATGGCGGCCGGCAGCGACATGGGTGCGGTGAAGGCAGCCGTCGAGAAGTTCGGCTTGACTGCGGCGTCCCTGTCCGCCATGCCGGCCGTCGGCATGCACGACGCCGATCCGCCGCGCGTCGCGATCTATTCCTCGTGGAACAATACGCAGGAGATCGGCTGGTATCGCTATACCTTCGACAGGTTCGGAATCCCGTTCGATCTCATCTTCAAGGAACGCGTCCGAAAAGGGAATCTGCGCGCGGATTACGACGTCATCGTCATGCCGACGCAGCAGGCGAACCGTCAGGCGGTATTCGCGCCGCCGGCCGCGCGGCCGGTCCCGTATCTGAAGAGCGAGAAGTACAAGTTTCTCGGGATGTACGGCGAGTCGCCCGACATCACCGGCGGAATGGGCGGCGAAGGCGTCGACGCCTTTGCGAAGTTCCTCGAATCGGGCGGCACGCTCATCTGCACCGGCGACGCGGTCCGCTTCCCGACCGAGCTCGGCTTCGCGCGCACTGTCGACGCATCGGGAAACACGACGGGCGCCTTCTACGCGCCGCGTCCGCTCATCAACGCGGAGCTCGTCAAGCCCGAACATCCTGTGTTCTATGGCTATACCGACCACATCATCGCGGTGAAGTACCTGGGGGGACCGTTGATGACGGTCGGCCAGCCCGATCAGGGAGCCGTGCTCGCCCGGTACCCGGGCGGCGATTCGAACGTGCTGAGCGGCCTGATGCGCGGCGCGGACGAAATCACGGGGCGTCCGTTCGCGATCGACGTGCCCGGCGGCTACACCGGAAAAGGGCGGGTCGTGCTGTTCTCCAACAATCCGATCTACCGCTGGCAGAACCACGCCGAGTTCAACATGGTCTTCAACGCGATCATGAACTGGAACGATCTCGGCGGTCCGGCTCCTTCGGCGAGGACCACGACGGCAGGCGGCGGCCGCTAGCGGCGCGCTAGGATCGGGGCATGGCTCCGATCCGACGCGAAATCCTCAACACCCTCCTGATCCTGGCCGGTATCCTCTCGGCGGCCATGGGGCTGAAGGGCTTTCTTTTCTCCAGCCACTTCATCGACGGCGGCGTCACGGGTATCTCGATGCTGCTGGCGATGACGACGCCGTTGCCGCTGACGGTCTGGCTGCCGGCGGTCAATCTGCCGTTCATCGTGCTCGGCTATCGCCAACTGGGCGCCGCATTCGCGGCCCGCAGCGCGGCCGCGATCGTCGGTCTTGCGCTGGCCCTCGCGATCGTGCCGTTTCCGGACGTGACGCCGGATCCGCTCTTGACGGCCGTGTTCGGCGGCGTGTTTCTCGGCGCCGGCATCGGCCTGGCGATTCGCGGCGGGGCGGTCCTCGACGGCACGGAGATCGCGGCGCTCCTGATCGGCAAGCGCAGTTCGATCGTGAAGGTCGGCGATGTCATCCTGGCATTCAACGTCGTGCTGTTCCTCGTCGCCATGTCCGTGGTCGGCGCCGAAGCGGCGCTCTATTCCATCCTCACCTACGCCGCGGCGGCGCGTACGCTCGATTTCGTCCTGCATGGCATCGAGGAGTTCACCGCGATCACGATCATGTCCCCGGCGGCAGGCGCGATCCGCGAGGATATCGTCGGGGGGATGGGACGGGGCGTGACGATCTACAGAGCGCGCGGCGGCCGGAGCGGCGAGGACCGCGACGTCCTGTACTGCGTTGTCACGCGCCTCGAAATCGGCCGCGTCATGCGGATCGTCGACACCCTCGATCCCAGTGCCTTCGTCGTCCAGCATCCGCTCGCCGACGTGCGCGGCGGAGTTCTCCGCCGCCCGGCGCATATCTAGAAGCGGTCGAGGGAGGACCGAGGACGAGGACATCGGGTGTCGGGGGTGTCGGGGTGTCGGGTGTCAGGTGTCGGACTTTGATTCTCGTCACAAACGCCGTGTCCCCGCGTTGTACCCTGTGACGGTCAACTGACATATGGAGGCTCGGTCCACCGCACCGGTCGCGGCACGGGAGCTGTTTCAGGCGCACGGCGCGGCGGTCTACCGCTTTGTGCTCGTCCTGCTGCGGCATCCTCAGGACGCCGAGGACTGCGTGCAGGAGACGTTCCTCAAGCTGCTGCGCCATCTCGACGCCGGCGGCGATGCGACGAACCTGCGCGGGTGGCTGTTCACGGTCGCAGCCCATGCGGCGCGCGACCGGCAGCGGCGGCGCTCGCGGTGGATGCCGTGGCTCCCCGCGCACGACGGACACGCGCCGGCGCCCGAGCTGCCTGACGAAGACGGCCGTCTGAAACAGGCGCGCGACGCCCTGCGGCAACTGCCCGAACGGGATCGCCTGCTGCTGGCGCTGCGCGCTCGAGGTCTGTCGTATCGCGATATCGCGGGGGCAGCGGGGATTCGTCCGGCGTCGGTCGGACGACTGCTCGCCCGCGCGGTCGATCGCTGGGGAGCGGCCACGGGCCGGCGGAAGGACGGAAACGCCTATGACGTGCTTGAACGACATCCAAATCCAGGCGCTCGTTGACGGAGAGGGGACGGCCGAAGCGCGGCAGCATGCCGCGTCGTGTCCGGCGTGCGCCGCGCGCGCGCACGAGCGTACGCAGCAGATGACCGATCTCGAAGCTGCGCTCGACGTGCCGATCGCGATGCCGCCGCGCCTCGAACAGCGCGTCGAGGAGACCTTCCGCTTCGAGGCGGACGCCACAGGATCCGAGAGAGGGGCGACGCGGCTGCGCACCGACGCGGGCGGCGTCTGGCGCGGCGCGCCTGGCCTGAGTCTTCAGGCGGAAGGACGCCGATGGGCGTACAGCGGCGTCGCCGTCGCCGCCGCGACGCTGATCGCCGTCCTCATCGTCGCGCCAATGATGAAGGGACCGACGACGGTGTCGGCGGCGGAGATTCTGGCGAAATCCGCGAGCCAGCTCGCGGCGGCGCCGGCGGCAGGCGTCGAGTTCCTCGAGTACGAACTGGTGCTCGACGGCGTGCCGCGCGAGGTCATGCCCGATCACGCAAACGGGGCGTACCGCGTGAAACAGATCATCGACCATACGGTCCAGGGGCGTTTCCGCTTCGCGAGCTACGATCCCGCAGGCCTGCTGTTGTCGTCGATCGCACAGGATCCGGCGACCGGCCGGCGCGTCATGGCGATGCGCGTCGACGATCGGATGTACCGCTTCGAGACGACACTGCCGGCGACGCTGCCGATCTCGGTCCCGGAGATCGAGCGCCTCCACATGCAGGCGTCGGTCGCGATGATGCAGGCGAGCGGCAATCAGCGGCTGCAGATCCTCGACACGCCCCGGGGCCGCCAGTACCGCATCGACGTACCGAGCGTCAGCGCCGCGACGCCCGCGGCAGTCTGGGATCTCACCGAGGGCCACGTGATCGTCGACGCCGCCGACTTTCATATCGTCGAATTCGCGGTGAAAGGCGCGTTTCTGAAACAGGCGTACAGCTTCTCGTACCGATTGCTCACGCACGACGTCGTGGATTCGGCGTCGGTGGCGCCGGACACGTTCGAGGTGCCGCTGGAGCCGGGAACGATCACGCTGCACGGCGGCGAGGGCTCGCCGGTACCGGCCGCCGATGCGTTCGTGATCGCGCTCCGGGAGCTCTCGAAGGCGAGACAGGCCCGGTGACGGGCGCTCCGGCGGCGATCCGCACCGACGGGCTCACGAAATACTACGGCCCCGTGATCGGCGTCGAAGATCTCTCCCTCGACGTCGCGGCGGGCGAAGTCTACGGCTTTCTGGGGGCCAACGGCGCGGGAAAGACGACGACGATTCGTCTGTTGGTGGATCTGCTGCGTCCGTCGCGCGGCAGGGCGCTCGTGTTGGGCGTCGACTGCCAGCGCGACAGCCTTGCCGCGCGGCGTCTCATCGGCTATCTGCCCGGCGATCTGCCGATCTATCCGGATCTGACCGCCGCCGATTACCTCGTGTACCTGTCGACGCTCGACAGCCGGCCGGTGTCACAGGCGCATCTCCGCCGCCTTTTCGATCGTTTCGACGTCAGCGAGGTCGATCGGCGGCGCCGCCTGCGTGACCAGTCGCACGGGATGAAACAGAAGATCGGCATCATTCAGGCGCTGATGGCACAGCCGCCGGTCGTGATTCTCGACGAGCCGACGGCAGGTCTCGATCCGCTCATGGTTCAGGCGTTCCGCGACACGGTCGCGGAGCTCAAGGCCGAGGGACGCACGACCGTGTTCCTGTCGTCGCACGTGCTCAGCGAAGTCGAAACAATGTGCGATCGGATCGGACTGATCCGCGGTGGACGGATCGTGACGACGGGGACGATTGAAGATCTGAAGCGCGACGCCACGCGCCGGGTCGTCATCACGTTTTCGTCGCCGGCGGCTCCAGCCTCGCCGCTCCCCACCGGCGCGACGCTCCGCACCGCCGGCGTCGCGGAGTGGGTGATCGACATGCGCGGCCCTCTCGGGCCTCTCGTCCAGGCGCTCGCCGGACTGCCAGTCCAGGACGTTGTCGTCGAGCCCTTCAAACTCGAAGACTACATCGCGCCGTTCTATGCCGAAGGCGCCGACGCATCAAGGGGCCTCACCGGGCGGAGTAATCAATGATTCGGCTCCTCCGGCGCTCCGCCGCGCAGGCCCGCTATCTGCTGATTGGGTCCTTCGTCCTTCTCTTCGGTTTTCAACTGATTATCGTCGGGCAGGCGGAAGAGATTCAGCGGACGCAGGCGTTCGGCCGCGTTGCGGAGCTGATGCCGGCCTTTCTTCAACGCGGTCTCGGCAGCAGGGCGATGCTGCTCGCGACCTTCAGGGGCACGGTCGCCTTCGGATACTTCCATCCGGTGGTGTGCCTGATCGTGGCCGTCATGGCGATGTACTTCACGACGGAGCCGGCACACGAGATCGAATCCGGGCTCGTGGATCTGGAACTGTCGCGCGCCGTTCCACGATCACGCCTGCTGACGCGGTCGGTGTTGCTCTCTGAAGTCGCCGTCGCGACCGCGGCCGCGCTCATGGGAGCGGGCACGCTGCTTGGCGCGCGGCTGTTCAACGCGGGCGGGATGGATCTGCCGACACTCGGCGTGCGCGCCCGCCTGCTGGCGAATCTCTTCGCGGTCGGTTCCTGCTTTGGCGGCTACGGGCTTCTTATCGCCGCGTGGTCGCGCCGGTGGATGACGGCGTTCACGACGGCGGCGCTCACCGCCGTCGTGCTGTATCTCGTGGATTTCCTCGCCATCGGCTGGAGAGCGATGCGAGTGGCGGCCTGGCTCTCGCCGTTCCACTACTACAAGGCGTTATCGATCATCGCCGGCGACGCTCCGGTCGGCCGCGACATAGCGATCCTGTTCGGCGCGGGCAGCGTGTTCGCGTGCGCCGCCTACTGGCGTTTCGGCCGTCGCGACCTGTAGGAGATTGGCCTGTTCCGGCACTGCCTGTTCCGTGCCTGCAGGCACGCACTGGTCCGGACCGGTGTCGGTTGCGTCGAAATAGCATCCCCCGTTGCCGTCATCCTTCCAGCGTCCGGGCGGAGTGCATTGATTCGGGCCCTCGTCGGCGGCGTCGAAGTAGCAGCCGCCGCTGTCATCCAGCTTCCACCGACCTTCTCCCGCCGAACTCGCCGACGAGCTGGCGAGAACCAGCCCCAGGCTCACGCAGACCCCCACCAGAAAGACTCGCGTCACCATGTTGAACTCCTTCCGGGACGGCGGGCATCGCTCGCAGGACCTCGTCAATTCCGATGCCATCTTTCCATCCCGTAATCAAGGCGCAGAACGATGCCGCGTCAGCTCACCGTGCAGGGTTCTACGGCACGTCGTCGGATAATCGTTCATGTGGATGTGATCCTGACGGCGCCCGCGTTGACGCTCGACGAGGCGCTCGAGTGCGCTCGAAACGTGTTTGGTATCACCGCTGCGGGGTCTGTACTACCCAGCGAGCGCGATCAAAACGTCCTGCTCGAGGCCGACAATGATCGGCGCCGATTCGTCCTGAAGATTGCGAACGCCAGCGAGAAACGCGAGCTCCTCGACGCGCAGAATGACGCGCTCGCGTACGTCGCGCGGCGGACGCCGCTCTGTCCACGCGCCGTCTCCGCTCGCGACGGGTCGACGATTGCGGAGTTCGTGGCGCGCACTGGGGTCCGCCATTACGTCCGCGTCCTGACCTGGCTGCCGGGCCTTCCGCTCGGCGCCGTTGCCGACCAGTCCACAGATCTCCTGGAGGATGTCGGCCGTGCCGTCGCGGAGCTCGACGCCGCGCTGGACGGCTTCGATCATCCCGCGATTCATCGCGATTTCCATTGGGACCTGGCGAAGGGCATTTCGATCGTCGAGGAGCTCGCGCCGCTGGTGGACGATCCCGAGATGAGGGCGCTCGTGACCCGGGCGGCCGCCGCAATCGCGACGCGAGACGGCGCACGCTTCGAGCGTCTTCGCCGCGCGGCGGTGCACAACGATCCGAACGACTACAACATCCTGGTGGACGATCGAAGGGTTACGGGGATTCTCGACTTCGGCGACATCGTGCACAGCTTCGCGATTGCCGATCTCGCGATCGCGACTGCCTATGCGACGCTCGGCAAAGCCGAGCCGCTCGAGGCGGCGGTTCACGTGGCGCGCGGTTATCAGCGAGTCAAGGCCCTCGACGAGGACGAACTCGCGTCGCTGTTCGGGCTTGTCCTCCTGCGGTTGTGCGCGAGCGTTTGTGTGGCGGCACGGCAGCAGAAGCAGCGGCCGGACGACCCGTACCTGTCGATCAGCCAGCAGCCGATCCGCGAAACGCTTCCGCGGCTCGCCGCGCTCGATCCATCCCGCGTCGAGGCGGCGCTGCGCGCCGTGCGCGCGCCGACGCCAGAGGAGACCCTCTCGGCACGCAGGCGGGTCATCGGTCCGAATCTCTCGGTCGCGTATCGAGCGCCGGTGAAGATCGTCCGCGGGTGGATGCAATACCTGTACGACGGCTCGGGCCGGCGCTACCTCGATGCCTACAACAACGTGCCCCACGTCGGGCACAGCCATCCGCGCGTCGTCCGCGCCGGAACCGACCAGATGCGCCTGCTCAATACGAACACCCGGTACCTGCACGACCTGCTCGGTCAGTTCGGCGAGCGGTTGACGGCGACGCTGCCGGATCCGCTGCGCGTCTGCTACTTCGTCAACTCCGGCAGCGAAGCCAACGAACTGGCGCTGCGCCTGGCTCGCGCGCACACGGGCCGCCGTGACGTCGTCGTCCTCGATGCCGCCTACCACGGCAACACGTCGACGCTGATCGACATCAGCCCGTACAAGTTCAACGGACCCGGCGGCGAGGGCGCCGCGCCCTGGGTTCACGTCCTGCCGCTGCCCGATATCTACCGCGGCAAGTACAGGCGCGGCGATCCGCGCGCCGGCGAAAAATATGCGGAGTTCGCGCGGCAGGTACGGAATCCGGCGGCGTTCATCGCGGAGAGCGCCCCGAGTGTGGGCGGCCAGATCATCCTGCCGGACCGCTATCTGGCGTCCGTGTATGCGATCGTGCGCGCGGCAGGCGGCGTCTGTATTGCCGACGAAGTGCAGACCGCATACGGGCGGATGGGGACCCATTTCTATGCCTTCGAGGCCCAGAACGTCGTCCCCGACATCGTCGTGCTGGGGAAGCCGATCGGAAACGGGTATCCTTTGGGCGCAGTGGTGACCACGCGCGAGATCGCGGCGTCGTTCGACAACGGAATGGAGTTCTTCAGCACGTTCGGAGGCAGCACCGTGTCGTGTGCGGTGGGGCTTGCGGTCCTTCAGGTCGTGCAGGACGAACGCCTGCAGGAACACGCGCGGCAGACCGGTGAGCGCCTTCTGGAGAGACTGCGAGCACTGCAGGCTGTCCATCCTCTGATGGGCGACGTGCGCGGCTCGGGATTGTTTCTGGGCGTGGAGCTCGTGAAGGACCGTTCGTCGCTGGAGCCGGCGACAGAGGAAGCGCGCGAGATCGTCAATCGGCTTCGCGATCGCGCGATCCTTCTCGGCACCGACGGGCCGTTCGCCAACGTACTGAAGATTCGTCCGCCGATGCCCTTTAGCGACGACGACGGCGAGCACGTCGCGTCGGCGCTCGACGAGGTCCTCGCCGGCCTGTGATCTCCTTTATCATCCCTGCCTATAACGAGGAGGCGCTCCTCGGCGAGACCCTGGACGCGATCAATCTGGCCGCCGCGCCGATTGGCCAGCCGTACGAGGTGATCGTCGTGGACGACGGCTCGACGGACCGGACGGCGGCGATTGCCGCTGAGCGCGGCGCGCGCGTCGTCACGGTGCGGCTGCGCCACATCGCGGCCGCGCGCAACGCAGGCGCCCGCACCGCGCGCGGTGAGCTGCTGGTGTTCGTCGACGCGGATACAATCATGCCCGGCATCGTGCTGGCCGCCGCTCTTCAGGCGATCGAGGCGGGCGCCGTAGGCGGCGGAGCCGGAGCGCTGCAGGATACCGACGACCCGCGATGGGGCCGCGCGGCTCTCTGCATGGCTTCGTGGATCATGCGGCAACTGAAATGGGCTGCCGGCTGCTTCTTCTTTGTACGGCGCGACATATTCGAGCGCGTCGGCGGCTTCGACGAGCGTTATTTCGCAAGTGAAGAAATCCACTTGAGCCGTGCAGTCAAGAAACACGGCCGGTTCGTGATCCTCCGGGGGAAAGTAATCACGTCAGGCCGGAAGGGCCGTCTGTTCGGCGGCCGCGCAATTTTTGTGCAGTTTGCCGCGGCGCTGTGGCCCAGCACGTTGAAGCGGCGTGAGCGGCTTGGTCTCTGGTACGATGGCCAGCGCGAGAAAGGCCGACAATGAAAATCTGGACGAGTCTGGTCGCCGCGATCGTGGCGCTCGTGCCCCAGCAGCCGCAAAACGTCGAGCAGACGTCGCAAGGCCCGAAGCCGCCCGCGGCGATTGTCGCCAGCTTCGACGGCATGGGCGTCGGATTCGAAGGGCCGCAGGGGAAGTACGAAGGCCGGAACCCGTCGGACAACAGCCTCGCCGTCGGGCCCAACCACATCGTCCAGACCGTGAACTCACGGCTCGCCATATTCTCGAAACAGGGAAAGATCCTGTATGGCCCGGTGCAGACGAACATCGTGTTCGCCGGCTTCGGCGGCCCGTGCGAGGCGCGCAACAACGGCGACGCCGTGGTCCGCTACGATCAGCTCGCGGATCGCTGGCTCGTGACGATGCCGATCTTCTCGAGGATTCCGCTGACGGATGTCGGCGAGCGGCCGCCGATCAACGAGCCGGCACCTCCGGGACATCTTGCGCAGCCGGGTCAGGCCGCGTCGCCGGGACCTGCCGCGGCCCCGCCGCCGAATCCACCGCCTCCACCGCCGCCACCGCAGCGCGGCCAGCGCGGCCAGCCGGCTGCGGGCCAGCCCGCGACACCGCCGCCGCCGCCCCCGCCCGGGACCTACGCGATGTGCTACGCGATCAGCGTGGGGCCCGATCCACTCGGCGCGTACTATCGGTACGCGTTCGAACGTCCGTTGTTCCCGGACTATCCGCGCCCCGCCGTATGGACGGACGGCTATTACAACCCGACGAGCTCCAGCGACAATCGCATCTCCGAGACGATTGCGACGCAGAAGCATGCCTGTGTGGTCGATCGCGCCAGCATGCTGAAAGGGCAGCCGGCGGCGGAGCAGTGCCAGATCGTCCTCAACGTCAACTTCCTCAACAACGCGGACATCGACGGGAAGTCTCTGCCGCCGGACGGCGCGCCGAACATCATGATGGCCGCCGGCGGCACGCAGCTCGACAAGATCCTCGAGTCGAGCTCGATCGACGTCTGGCAGTTCCATGTCGACTGGAAGAATCCGGCGAACACGAAGCTGACGGGCCCGGTGAAGCTGGCCGTCGCGCCGTATCACTATCTGTGCGGTGGACAATTGACCAATTGCGTGCCGCAGCCGGAAACCGATCGACGCCTCGATGCGCAGGGCGACAAGGTCATGTCGCGTCTCGTGTATCGGCGCATTGGCGGCCGCGAGTCGATCGTGGCGGTCCATTCGGTGGATACGTCTGCGGGGGGCGGCGGCGTGCGATGGTACGAGTTTCAGCTCGACAAGACCCGTCGCGTGACGTTGCGGCAGCAGGGCACGTATGCGCCGGACAAGTTCTTCCGTTGGATGGCGAGCCCCGCGATCGACAAGCTTGGCAACATCGCGCTCGGCTATTCGTTCGGCGGAGCGCCGAACTTCGCCGGTCAGCGCTTCACGGGCCGACTCCCCAAAGATCCCCTCGGCACGATGACGCTGCGCGAGGCGGTGCTCGTCGAAGGCGAAGCGTCGCAGGTGAACACACTCCGCTGGGAAGACTACACGACGACGGCGATCGACCCGTCGGATGACTGCACGATCTGGTACGTGGGGGACTACCTCAAGAAGGATGCGGCGTCGTACTCCACCAGAATCGGCGCGTTTGGCATGCCGGGCTGCCGGTGACAAGCCGGAGCAGGCCGGCCGCCTCGGTCGATCTTCAATGGCACATGTGTTGCTGTGACTTACTGAAATGGAGTCCAGCAGCCCCCTTCGTTACATCGACGCCGACCGACTCGATGCGCCCGGCGGTTCGCTCGACGGCGTCGTCGTGGTGAGTCCGACCGATGCCACGCTCGGGACGCTCGACGGGATGATCATCAACCCGACGCGGCGGCAGGTCTGCTACTACGTCGTCAAGGCGCGCAGCGCCTTCAGGACTCATCGGTACCTGTTACCGGCTGAGCCGGCGCGCCTCGAGCAGGACCGAAAGTCCCTGCACGTGGACGTCGAGCTGGAAGATCTGCGCCGGCTTCCCGAGGCGCACTCGCAGAGTTTCGCCGCCTTCTCCGATCTGGACGCCGTCGACGCCATCTTTGCGCCTCACGCCGGCGCCTGACCTCGCCTCACGCTCCATCGGCGGCACACGCGCCCCAACTGGGGCGCGGCGATGAAATTTTCGCTCGACTTCACTACATTCCCGCCGATAATGGTCGAGTCCGCTCTCCAAAATGCAGTGTTCAAGCTGCGGCGCCCATGTGAAGCCGGCGGCATCGCGCTGTCCGGCCTGTGGCGTCGCCGTCTCGGTCTCCGCTCATGCCGGCGCGGGCGCCGGAGTCGGACTGCTGACTCCGATCGGGGCGCCCCGCGAAGCTCTCTCGGACGATAGGACCCACCTGGCCGGCAGCGTTCTCTCGGAGATGCCCACCGGCGTTCCGGGCAGCGATGACATGACTGCCGGCGGCAGCGCGGCGACCGTCGCATTCTCAGCCGGCGGCCTGCTGGAACCGGGCACCGCCTTCGGCTCGCGCTATCACATCATTCGCGCACTCGGCGTCGGCGGAATGGGCGCCGTCTACCAGGCGTGGGACGCCGTGCTGAGCGTCGCGGTCGCAATCAAGGTGATTCGGCCCGACGTCATGGCCGATCCGCATGCCGCCGCGGAAGTCGAGCGCCGATTCAAGCGCGAGCTCCTGCTGGCGCGGCAGGTGACGCACAAGAACGTCGTGCGCATTCACGACCTGGGAGAGATCGACGGGATCAAGTACATCACGATGACGTACGTGGACGGCGACGATCTGGCCTCGCTGCTCAAGCGCGAGGGCCGGCTGTCCGTTCCGGCCGTGATGCGCATTGCGCGCGATATCGTCCCCGGACTCGCGGAGGCGCATAAAGCCGGCGTGGTCCACCGCGATTTGAAGCCGGCCAACATCATGATCGCGAAGACGGGCGACGCGCTGATCATGGACTTCGGGGTCGCGCGATCGGCGGGCGCCCCGCCGTCCGCGATCGCCGCCGCCTCGCCGTCTTCCGGCCCGGGTTACGCCGCGGCTGCCGCCGACGCGACGGTCTACGGCTCCGTCGTCGGCACGGTTGAGTACATGGCGCCGGAGCAGGCGCGCGGTCAGCACGTCGATCAGCGAGCGGACATCTACGCGCTCGGGCTGATGCTGTACGACATGCTCGTGGGCCGCGAACAGCGCGCGCAGCGCGCCGCCAACGCGGGCGCCGAGCTCCAGGCGCGCATGAATCAGCCGCCGCCCCCGGCGAAATCGGTCGTTCCCGAGATTCCGGAGGCGCTCGATCAGTTGATCTCCCGCTGTCTGGAGCCCGATCCCGCCAACCGCTATCAGACGACCGCCGACCTGGCCGCCGATCTCGATCGCCTCGATGACAACGGCGTGCCGATTCCAGGGCTTCGCCGCTTCACGCCTCGCACGATTGCGGCCGCGGCTGCGGTGGTGGTCGCGCTGGTCGGCGGCACGTGGTGGCTCACGCACACCGCGCCGCCGGAGAAGCCGCACGATCCGGTCTCGGTCCTGATTGCCGACTTCCAGAACGGCACGAACGATCCGACGTTCGACAACGCGCTGGCACAGAACGCCAGGCGCGCGCTGGAGAGCGCGAGCTTCATCAGCGCGTACGACCGAACGAGAGTCCGCGGTACGTTCGGCGTGCAGCCGCCGGCGAAGCTCGACGCCGTCGCGGCGCGCGAGCTGGCGCTGAAGCAGGGATTGGGCATCGTCCTCACCGGGTCGATCCAGCCGAAGGGCGGCGGGTACGATATTGCGGTTACCGCGTCCCAGACGGTCGCCGGCGGCGTCGTCGCCGCGGCAAGCAGCTACGCGCCGAAGAAAGAGGACGTCCTGGCGGCCGCGACAAAGCTGATGACGACGGTCCGCAAGGCGCTGGGCGACAAAACGTCGGAGTCGGCGCAGCTCTTCGCGATGAGGAGCCTGACGACCAGCTCTCTGGACGTCGTCAAGTACTACGCGGCGGCCGTGGAAGCCCAATCCCAGGGGAAGATCGAGGACGCCCGACAGAACTATCTGAAGGCCGTGGAGCTGGATCCGAAGTTCGGTCTGGGGTATCAGGGGCTCGCCGTGACGTCGCGGAATCTCGGGCGCATCGGGGACGCCGACAAATACATCAAGGAAGCGCTCCGCTATCTCGACGGCATGACGGATCGCGAACGCCTCGCGACGCGCGGCTACTACGATCGACTGATCGGCGACAACGCTCAGTGCGCAAAAGAATACGGGGAACTGCTGGCACGCTACCCGGCGGACGCGATCGCGCACAACCAACGCGCCGGCTGCCTGCAGAAACTCCGGGACCTCGGCGGCGCCACGCGGGAAATGCGCGAAGCGGTGCGGATGCTGCCCAATCATGTCGGCCTGAAAATCAACCTGGCCCTCCTGCTGGATCTCGCAGGAGACTTCGAAGCGGCGGAACAGGAGCTGAACGCGCTGCCGCAGATGGATGCCCGCGCGTTACAGGCGCTGGCATACAGCCAGATCGGCCGCGGCCTGAGGCCGCAGGCGCTTGCGACGTACCAGAAGATGAGCGCCATGGGTGCGCCAGGCGCGTCTTCCGCGGCGTCGGGTCTTGGCGATCTGGCGATTCACGAGGGTCGATTCGCGGATGCGATCCGGATACTCGACCAGGGAGTGGCCGCAGATCTGGCGTCGAAAAACCCAGATAAGGCGGCGATCAAGTTGACCGCGCTCGGTTCCGCGCACCTCAGCCGAGGGGAAGCCCCGCTGGCCGCGGCCGCCGCCGAGAACGCGCTGTCGAAGGGCAAGTCGATGGCGGTGCGGTTTCTATCCGCGCGACTGCTCGTCGATGCAGGCGCCGTCGAGAAGGCGCGAGGGCTCGCCGCCGCCCTCTCGTCGGAGCTGCCGGCCGAGCCTCAGGCCCACGGCAGAATCATCGAAGGCCTCATCGCGCTCAAAGCAGGGAACGCCCGCGACGCAATCAAGATCCTCACCGATGCCAACGCCATTCTCGACACCTGGTTCGGTCACTTCGATCTCGGGCGCGCATATCTGGCGGCCGGCGCCCTTCCGCAAGCCGACTCTGAATTCGATCGCTGTATTGCGCGGCGCGGCGAGGCGCTCTCGCTGATGGACGAAGGTCCGACCTACGGATACTTCCCGATCGTCTACTACTACCAGGGGCAAGTACGCGAGGGTTTGAAGACCGCCAGTTTCGCGGACGTCTATCGGCGGTATCTGGACATCCGCGGCGGATCCTCCGATGACCCGCTGCTGGCCGACGTCCGCAGGCGCGTGAGTCAGTAGCCTCGCGGCCAGCGACGCACGCGCCTTCGGATCCTTCCGTTACTTGTTCGTGATCGTGACCACCGCCAGATTCGATTTTCCGCTGAACCTGTGCGGCGTCTCGTCGTCGAACTCCGTCTTGACGTAATACGTGAAGGTCTTGCCGGTCGGGAGCTGATTCGGGTCGACAAACGACGTCGACGACGACGTCCCGATCTGCGAATACGGACTCGTCGATGAGGCGTCGCCGCTCTTGCGGAAGATCTTGTATCCGCCGATAGCAACATGCCCGAAGGGGGGCGCGTTCCACCGCAGCAGCACGTGGCCCGCGGTCGGGTCCGACTTCGGCACCGTGATGCATCCGGCGGCATTGATGACGCAGCCGTTCAGGCCGAACGCCGCGGCGCGGCCGATCTGTCGCGCCCTGTCGTAATCGAGCTCCAGCGACGGCGAACCGGACCCGAGGTCGAGGAAGTCGCCAGATCCGAAGTCCAGGAAATCGCCCGAGCCGAAGTCCAGGAAATCGCCTGAGCCCAAATCAAGGAAGTCGCCGGAGCCGAGATCCAGGAAATCGCCGGACCCCAGATCGAGGAAGTCGCCCGAGCCTAGATCGAGGAAGTCGCCCGAGCCGAAATCGAGGAAATCACCCGAGCCGAGATCGAGGAAATCGCCGGATCCGAAGTCGAGAAAGTCTCCGGATCCGAGGTCGAGGAAGTCGCCGTCCGAGAATTTCGTCTCGGTCCGACCTGCGCCGATCTGATCCAGCCGGACGCTGGCCCAGTCGTTGAATCCTTTCAGCGGAGTCGTGATGATGCCGACGCCGTCGGCGGTGCCGTCGAAGTTTACGTTCTGCTGGGCGGCGGAGTTGACGATCGCGTCGCCATTCCAGTCAACCGCCGCGGTCGTGCTCGGCCCGTAGACGCGCGCCATTGAGGCCGGGGCAGAAACACCAAATTGCGCGCCGTTGCAGAACCTCCGTGCCGGGGACACCTCGAGATTCAGTGCCAGCAGGCTGCCGGCGGGCGCGAACCACGCCGGCACATACGCCGGAGCCGCCGGACCGAGCGCCGCATCCGGCAGGAACGTCTCGTCGAGATCGCTCTGTGCGGATCCCGAGTAGTCCAGGTGAATCGTGCCCGTGTTGTCGAACAGTCCGTGAACCTGGAACAGATAGCTCATGGAGCTGAGGTAGTTGGGTTTGCAATTGGGCTCGACATAGGTCGCCGTGCCGGCCGTCTTGTCGCCCCAGATTGCGGAGACGCCGCCGTGCCATAGGTTCAGGTTGTGCCCCAGCTCGTGAAACGTCGTCGACGCGCGCACGAACGTCGTGCCGATGAAGTCCTCCCATAGGCCGAGCGTGATCAGGACGTTGCCGCCTGGCAGGTCCGCGACCCCGGAGACGCTGAGCGGCACGTGATAATCCGGATTGTCGCTGAGGGGTGCCCCGCACGCTCCATCAGCACCATACGGTGCGGGACTCCCGGCGTTGAGACACGGCAGGCTCGATTTCGGCTTCCCGCGCGCGTGGGCGTACAGTAGGTAGTGGAAGTAGTTCACGCGGATGGGATCGAAGCGCCTCCGGCGGGCACCCGATTTCCACGTGTCATTCGCCTGCGACGCCGTGATCTCTTCGCCGTGATCGCCGACCGGCGCGTCGCGATACAGCTGCAGCCCCACCTTCCAGCCGACCGTGCCGGGGAATGCCGGGAACTCGCACTTCACCTTGTTCGGACTGGCGGCGCTGCATGCCTGTTCCTTGATCGTCTCCCCTCCTCGGGCGTCGGCGGAATCCACGAGATACGGATCGGCGTTGCACTCGGGGTGCAGCACGGCGTCGCAGGTGTAGGCCGGGCCGAGGCCGTGGTACGCCGTGATGTCGCCGACGTCGAAATGTGGGGTGATGCCGTGGGCAGCGTACGTGTCGCCGATCATCTTCAGCACATCGGGCGTCGGCATGTGGTTGTGTCCGACCGAGTCGGTCACGCTCGTCACCGACGAGCTGTACGGCGCGTTCGCCGAGCCGTATGTCGTCCCTGCCGGCGCCCACATCGCGTTGATCTCCACGAAGAGATCCTTGTGCGTCGAGCTCGCACCCATCGCGTGCAGGTTGGGCAGGGGTGTGCCCGCCGGGGAAGACACCGTCGGAGGATCGCTGAGGCCGTTCACCGCGTCTTCCACGCCATCGGGAAGCCCGTCTCCATCGACGTCAGCGACGGATGTGCTGAAGACAATCGCCGCCGACGTGCGGCACGCCGCAGGGCTCACGTTCGCCGAGACGGCCGTCGTCGCTGTCTCGCCGAATCCGTCGGTCGTGGTAGTGCCCGGCATCAGCGAGCCGACGTCGTAGGTCGGGTTGGCCCAGGATCGGTCCGAGGACGGGCTGGTCTGCGGGAACGGATCGGTCGTCGAGACGACGGTACCATTGAACGACACCGCTTCGGTCTGGTTGTTGCCGCCGGTGCCGCCGATGTGCGTCACCTTCGCGGATTTGGTCGACGCGGACTTGTAGAATGCGCGCAGTCTCTGTGTGACCGTCGCGCCTTCGGGCTGCGCGAACGCGCCGTCGTAGAGCACGACCTTCCGCAGCGGCCGCGAGGGATCGCGATAGACGATCACCAGCGTGGCACCAGCGCTGTTGATCGCGTTGTTGCCGTTCACCTCGGGGAGTGAGACGGTGTGATTCCCGTTCACCAGGTACTTCCCCGTCCACTTGTCATTCGCGTCGAGCCGCTTCGGCAGCAGATACAACACGTCGGCCCGGAATTCGGCGACGCGCGCGCCGGAGCTGCCCGCCGCGCCCCAGCACGTTGCCGGGTTGCCCTGGAGCAGGAACGAGCTCGCCTTGATGGCCGTCGGGCTGATCGATGAGCCGCGGAACCTGACGAGCGACGAGGGAATCATGCCGGGCGATGGCGTGAAGATCGCTTCCCAGTACAGAAAGGCGCCGACGATGTCCGCGTCGGCGGGCACGCCGCTGATGGCGATCGTCCCCGTCGCGATGCCGTTGGCGTCAGCCGGATTCGCTTGCGGCGTGAAGTCCACTCCGCCGACGACGAAGTCGCCGGTGACGAGAAAGCCTTTGGAGTACGGCAGCGGGTCGGAGACTGCGGCGACAAATTGCGCCTGCGTCCCCGCCTGCGCGAACAGGAGCGCGAGCGAGAGTGTAGACAGAATAGCGGTCAAACGGGGCCAACGACGCGCAGTCGGCGCGCTCGATGTCAGCAGATCTCGACATGTCATGTGAATCTCCTCCGCCGTCGCGCGGCTTTCCCAGGGCCGCGCAAGGCCGATCTCACAGCGCAGAATCTGTAGCGGTGATACGAGATTCTCTTCCGGCTGAGGTTCGGAAAGCTATCGAAAACTCGGGTAGGAAGTTCCGATTAGAGAACCCTAATGGTATTAACGAGTTACGGGACTGTCTGAGCAGGCTCAGCCGTGATTCCCGCCACCATTTGACGACGCGGCGGCCGCCAGGGAGCCTCGTTGAGCGAGGGCTTCTGCGCTATCATGCGCGGCTTGACGTCAAGGTTGACGCGCCATAGGACCTCGTTATGCACCCGTTCCGCCTCATTCCCCTCGCTGGCCTCACCATTGCGCTCGCAACGTTCGGCGGCGAGTCGCGCACGCAGGATGCCGCCGTTCTGCAGGGCGCAGATCCGCCTCCTAACGGCATCTGGCTCGATCGGCTCGACCTGAGCAAAGTGCAGCTCCGGCCGCAGCCGCGGCCCGGGCGCGGCCAGACGACGGCGCCGCCGATGGTTTTCAAGCTTGGCGGTGTGACGTATCCGCACGCCGTGCCGCTGCGCTCCGATGCGGACATGACCGTCGATCTGGGCGGCACGGCGACGCGATTCATGTCGATGATCGGCGTGGACGACGGGGCGCCTCCGCCGGCGCCGCAGCCGGGTGCTCCGCCGCCGGCACCCACGGCCGCCGGGAGCGTGGTTTTCGGGGTCTGGGTCGACGGCAAGAAAGTCTTTGAATCCGACGTGATGAAGCGCGGCGACGCCCCGAAGCTCGTCTCGGTCGATCTCACCGGCGCGAAGCGGCTGGTGCTCGCGGTCATCGACGCGAACGACGGGGTCGCGGGCGACAACGCCGATTGGGCCGGCGCCGTGATCGTCAACAACGCGGGCCAGCCGTCACAGACGCGCGTCGTCCCACCCGTCGCGGAGACCGCGCCGCAGATCGCGCCGAGCCGCACGGCGGCGCCGATGATCAACTACCCGCGCATCACGGGCGCCACACCCGGACGTCCGTTCCTCTTCAGGATCCCTGCGTCCGGCGATGGTCCGTTGACGTTTACCGCGCGCAATCTTCCGGCGGGTCTCGCCCTCGATGCGAAGTCGGGCATCATCACGGGTTCGCTGAAGCAAGCGGGCCGGACCGACGTCCAGGTCGGCGTCAAGAACCCCAAAGGCCAGATGAGCAACGCCGTCATCACCATCGTCGGCGGCGACCACATGCTCGCGCTGACGCCGCCGCTCGGCTGGAACTCGTGGAACGTCTGGGGCGGCATCGTGAAGGAAGAACACGTGCGCGCCGCCGCCGACGGCATGGTCAGAACCGGTCTCGCCGGACAGGGCTACACCTACATCAACATCGACGACGCGTGGGAAGGCGGCTGGCGCAAGGGCCCGAACGGACGCCATGACGTGGCGGCCGGCCGGGACGCGAACGGCGAGATCATCACCAACGAGAAGTTCCCGGACATGAAAGGGCTCGTGGATTACATCCACAGCAAGGGTCTGAAGGCCGGAATCTATTCCGGGCCCGGCCCGACGACGTGTCAGGGTCTGGTCGCGAGCTACCAGCACGAAGATCAGGACGCGCGCACCTGGGCGAAGTGGGGCTTCGACTACCTCAAGTACGACTGGTGCTCGTATACCCAGATCGAGCCGCTGGCCGCGCGCGCGCCGCTCGACGCGCTCGAGAAACCATATCAGGTGATGCGAGCGGCGCTCGACAAGCTCGATCGCGACGTCGTCTTTTCGTTGTGTCAGTACGGCTGGGGGAACGTGTGGGAATGGGGCGGGAAGGTCGGCGGCAATCTGTGGCGGGTCACAGGCGACATCAACGACAACTGGTGGTCGATGTCGTCGATCGCGTTCCAGCAGACGGGCCACGAAGCGTACGCGGGACCGGGACGCTGGAACGACACCGACATGCTCGTGGTCGGCCATCTGGGTTGGGGCCGCACGGACAATCCGCGTCCGACGCTGCTCACGCCGAACGAGCAGCTCACGCACATTTCGTTGTGGGCGCTGCAGGCCGCGCCGATGCTGATCGGCGCCGACATGTCGCAGATCGACGACTGGACCGTGGATCTGCTCGGCAACCGCGAGGTGCTGGCGATCAACCAGGATCCGATGGGCAAGGCCGCGGGACGCGTGTGGGCCGACAACTGGACGCAGGTCTGGGCGCGCCCGCTGTCGGATGGGACGATGGCGGTCGGGCTGTTCAATCGCGCGCCAGAGCCGGCGCCCGTGACCGTGAAGTTCTCGGATATCGGACTGACCGGCCCGCAGCCGATCCACTATCCGTGGACGCATACGGATCAGGGCGGCACCTCGAGCGGCACGAACACGTTCACGGCGACCGTACCCCGTCACGGTGTCGTGCTGCTGAAAGTTGGCAAGCCGAAGACGTCGTGATCGGACACGTCCCACGTGCGCGGAAGGCGAATCCTATTGACGGGGCCGCCGGACGATGGCATCGTCGTCGAGAAGGGTCAGAAAGGCGATGTTTTCGTGGCGACCGTACCTTCGGCGTGATCTGCGCGTCTCGGACCGGAGGCGTCGAGAAGTCTGTGGATGTGCTTGACGCGGAGCAGAGAGATTGGAAAGAACAAGTGCTGAGCGCGGCCGTCGACCGGTTCGAGCTCCTGAAATGGATGTTCCTGGTTCTGGGTCAGCCAGCTCGCCGCCATGTCCGCCATCATGAGCTTTCTGCTGCGCCGCGCGTGAGAGGCCGAAACGCCACGGAATAATCCGGGGAAGGAGAACGCCTGTGCGAACGATACTTGCCGTCGCGGCCGCGTCCATCCTATTTGGTCAGCCAGCTTTCAGCCAGTCGGGGGACGATCCGGTTTACCAGGTGGGAAACGGCGTCACCGCACCGGTCATCATCAAAGAGGTGAAGCCGAACTACACTCCAGATGCGATTCGCCGCAAAGTGCAGGGCACGGTCCAAGTCTCGGCCGTCGTACTGACCGACGGCACGGTCGGCGAGGTCCACGTGACCAAGTCGCTCGATCTGGATCTGGACGAGCAAGCGATCATCGCCACGAAACAATGGCGGTTCAAGCCCGGCACCAAGGACGGTCAGCCGGTGAACGTGCGAGTGACGATCGAGCTGACGTTCAGCCTGCGCGATTCGCGACGGTGAGGTAATCAGCGCTTCGCGGCGATCGGCTGCAGGCCGGCGTTCGTGGCTTCGATGTTGAACGACTTCAACTCGGTC
This sequence comes from Vicinamibacterales bacterium, assembly GCA_035495955.1. GTDB lineage: Bacteria > Acidobacteriota > Vicinamibacteria > Vicinamibacterales > 2-12-FULL-66-21 > JAICSD01. The sequence goes on from DATJFE010000082.1 coordinate 139,821, forward strand.
GACAGCACCTTGTCGAGCCGATCCATCTCGTCCTTCAGTTCCTTCTTCAGGTCTTCGAAGATCGGGTAGATGTTCGCGGTCGGCTTTCCCTCGCCGCGGAGCGTCATTCCGAGCAGCGACGCGAGGCGGTTGTTCGTCTTGATGGGGAAGTTCAGCGGATCCTGGCCACTCTGGTTCTTCACCTGATACAGATCCTGCTCGACTGCCGAGAGCGCGGCTACGAGACGATCCGCGACGAGCTTGAACTCCTTCTTCGAGGACTTCGGCAGCCGATCGTTCACTTCGCCTTTGATGCGGCGGATTTCAATCACCGCGGTATTCGCCTCGCTGACCTTGTCGCGGATCTGCAGTCCGAGCGCAAACTGCTCCTGCAGGTCCGCGTCGGGCGTGTCGCGGAGCGGGTGCTTCCGAATCACCAGCGGCTGCGTTTCCGATTCGCCGTCGACCGTGAGCTTGACCTGATACGTGCCCGGCAGCGCCATCGGCCCGCTGGTTGTCGCGCCCCACAGAACCATTCCGTCGAACGTTTTCGCCCCCGGGTAATCGAGGTTCCACGAGAAGCGATTCAACCCGGCGGCCATTGGCGCGGTCGGGATGAAGTTGCCGCGCCCCCGTCCACCGCCGGCCTGCGGTTCCTCGGCCTGCGCCGTTTCAGCGGCTGCCGCACCGCCCGCACCTCGGGCACCCCCCGCACCCCCCGCACCCCCCGCACCCCTCGCACCCCTCGCACCCCTCGCACCCCTGCCATCCCCCGCGCCCCCCTGAATCGTCTGGACGACCTGCCCGTTGGTGTCGAGGATCTCGAGCGTCAGTTTCTCCGCCGGCTTCGTCAGCAGGTAGTCGATCGTGGCCGGACCGGCGCCGCGGATCGCATCCGACGGCTTGTACAGCAGGAAACCCGGCTTCGCGGCGGTCCCCGCCTGGCGGAGCGGCGCGACGTCGTCGAGGATGTAGAAGCCGCGGCCGTGCGTCGCGATCGCGATCGAATCGGCTTCGACCCAGATGTCGGAGATCTGGGTATCGGGCAGGTTGAGCGACAGCGGCAGCCAGTGATCGCCGTCGTCGTACGAGATATAGAAGCCGTGCTGCGTGCCGGCGTACAACATCCCGCGCCGCGTCGGATCTTCGCGGACGGCGTGCACGTAGTCTCCCGCCGGCAGCCCGGTCACGACTCTGGTCCAGGATTTTCCGAAGTCGTGCGTGCGGAAGATGTAGGGCGCGTAGTCGTTGAGGAGCGGTTTCTTCACCGCGACGTACGCGCCGCCGGGATCGAAGGCTGACGCGTCGATGATGCTGACGCGGCCGAGGTCCGGCATCTCCCTGGGCGTGACGTTCGTCCACGTTTTGCCGCCGTCGCGCGTGACATTGATCAGGCCGTCGTCCGACCCGGCCCAGAGGATGCTCGCGTCCTTCTTTCCCGGGCCGAGCGCGAACACGGTGCCGTACACCTCGGGGCTGTTCATGTCGTGCGTGATCGGGCCGCCGGAGTCCCCCATCGTCTTGGGATCGTGGCGGGTGAGATCGCCGCTGATCCTCTCCCAGTGCACGCCGCCGTCGCGCGTCCTCCAGACGTGCTGGGACGAGGCGAAGAGCACGCCGGGATCCGCGGGCGAAAAGACGATCGGGTACGTCCACTGCCAGCGCTCGACGAGCGCGCTCGACGGCTCGCCGGAGAACTCCCGGGGGTACGGGCCGACTTCGCGAAGGTTGCCTGTCCGCCGATCCAGGCGGGTGAGGAACGATCCGTTGTTGCCGCCGGCGTAGAAGATGTCCGGATTCCTCGGATCGGGCGCGATGTAGCCGGGCTCGGCGCCGCCGGCCCCGTAGGTTTCCGCGGCGCCGCCGCGTCCGCCACCGCCGCCGCCGAATCCGCGGCCGCCGCCGAGATTCGTGTTGCTGGGCACGCAGATGGTGCTGCTGTCCTGCTGCGCGCCGCAGACGTGATACGGCACGTGCGCCGTCGAAATGACGTGGTAGAACTGGCCGGTCGCGTAATCGCGGCTGGTCCACGTGCGCGCCTGCGCCTGCGCGTTGAACGAGACCGCGCCGCCGCTGTCGTTGGCGTGCACGATGTGGTTCGGATCGTCGGGATCGATCCAGAGATCGTGTGAATCGCCGCCCGCGAAGTTGACCATCGTCTTGCCGCCGTCGCGCGACCAGAAGGTGCCGACGTTCAGCGCGAAGACCGTGTCCTTGTTCTTCGGATCGGCGGCCACGTGCGTGTAATAGAAGGCGCGCTGCCGGATGTTGCGGCCTTCGTTCGCCAGCTTCCACGTGGCGCCCGCGTCGTCGGAGCTGAAGAGCCCGCCGTTCTGGTTCTCCACGATCGCGTAGACGCGGTTGGAGTCGGCGCCGGAAACGGCGACGCCGATCTTGCCGTCGGTGCCGGCCGGCAGCCCCGGGTTGCGCGTGATTTCCGTCCAGTGCTCGCCGCCGTCCGTCGACTTGAAGAGGCCGCTGCCGGGACCGCCGCTCGACATCGAGTATTCGACGCGATACGCCTCCCACAGCGCCGCGAACATCACGTTCGGATTGTTCCGGTCGATCGCGACATCCACGGCGCCCGTCTTGTTGTCGCGAAAGAGCACCTTACGCCACGTCTTCCCGCCGTCGACGCTCTTGAACACGCCCCGCTCGTCGCTCGGCACGCTGTATTTGCCGAAATCCGCCACGAAGACGATGTCCGGATTCGTAGGATGGATCCGAATCTTCGAGATCGCGTCGGAGTCCTTGAAGCCCAGGTGCGTCCATGTCTTGCCGGCGTCGGTCGACTTGTAGACGCCGTCGCCGGGCTGGATGTTGCCGCGGATGCACGATTCACCCATGCCGATGTACACGACGTCCGGACTGGTTTCCGATACGGCGACTGCGCCGACCGATCCGCTGTGGACCTGGCCGTCCGTGACCGGCGTCCAGTGGTCGCCGCCGTCGGTGGTCTTCCAGAGTCCGCCGCCCGTCTGCCCGGCATAGGCTTCCTTCGGGCGGCCTTTGACACCGCTGACGGCAATCGATCGGCCGGCCCGCAGCGGGCCGATGCTGCGCCATTGGTACGCCTTGACGATCGCCGGATCGACAGCCGGCGGGGCCGTCGTCGACTGCGGCGCGCGGGCGGCGCCGAGATCCAGAGTAAAGCCGCCGGTCAGCGCAAGCGCCGAGACGGAAAAGACGACGAATAGTCGATGTTTCACGCGCGCATCTTACAACAGGGTGGCGGATACAATCAGCCGGTGCAGAACACCCAGATCACGCTGCACGTCCTGGTCGCTCTGTCCGCCGTGGTCATCACCGGGCGGCTGCTCGGCAAGCTGCTCGTGGCCATTCATCAGCCGCCGGTCATCGGCGAAGTACTCGCGGGCATCCTGCTCGGGCCTTCGCTGCTCGGCCGGGTTGCACCGGCTGTGGAAGGACACCTGTTTCCGGAGCTCGTCAAACCGGCGCTGACGATCGTGGCGCAGCTCGGCGTCGTGCTCTACATGTTCCTCGTCGGGCTCGAGTTCGACGGCGCGCTTCTTCGTCAGCGGCCCATGCCGCTGATTGTGACGGCGCTGGCAAGTATTGCGGCGCCGTTCCTGCTCGGAGGCGCCCTCGCGCTCGGCCTGTACGGGCCGCTGGCCCCGGCCGGCATCTCACAACGCGTGTTCGCGCTTTTCGTTGGCGCCGCGATGTCGATCACGGCGTTTCCGGTGCTGGCGCGGATTCTGACCGATCGCGGGCTGACGCGGACGCCTCTCGGCGTCGCGGCACTGACCTGCGCGGCCCTCGACGACCTCCTCGCGTGGATCTTGCTCGCGATCGTCGTCGGCACGGCGCGCGCGATGCCGTCGAGCGGCGTTCCGGGGGAGCTGGTCATTGCGTTCGCCGCCGGCGCCGCCATTCCTTCGCGCAGCGCGTTCGCCGGCGCCGCCGCCCGCTGGTTGACAGCCATCGTCACGATCGCGCTGCTGCCGGCGTTCTTCGCCTTGACGGGACTGCGGACGAGGCTCTCGCTCGTCTCGTCGGGATCGGACTGGATGACGTGTCTCGCGATAGTGGTCGTCGCGACGGCGGGGAAGTTCGGCGGAGCCGCGCTGGCGGGCCGGCTGTCGGGGATGTCCTGGCGCTTCGCGGCCCAGCTCGGCGCGCTGATGAATACCCGCGGCCTCATGGAATTGATCGTCCTCGGCGTGGGTCTCGACGCCGGCATCATCACGCCGGCGCTGTTCACGATGATGGTGATCATGGCGATCGTGACGACCGCCATGACGGCGCCGCTGCTGGATCTGCTCCGACGCGACTAGCCCGACATCAGCGCGGCCACCAGGAAGAGCAGCCCGAACGTGGCGCCGACGCCGGTCGCGACGCCGATGGCGATGTTCTTGCCGAGCGACGACGTCTGATCCAGCGTCAGACGGCTGATCGCGGACAGCGGTACGTCGATCGGCGGCTCCGGCACGCGCGTGTTCTTCTGCACGACGATCGCGTCGCTCGTGGCCTTCATCAGCGTGCCGCGGACCGACGTGCCATCGGTCCGCTCGACGCGGACCCGGCTGCCCGCCGGCAGCCGCTGCGCGTAGTCGGCGAGCACCGATCGATCGACGCCGGCCGCCGGTGCGGACGCGATCCTCTGGCCGCCCGCCGACGCGCATCCTTCAAGCGCCAGTCCCGCGCAGAGCACGAGTGCGGACATGTGTCTCAGCATGACGGTCTCCTCAAAAATCGACGCCGAAGCCGATCCGGAACAGAACCTCGTCGACACCGTGTCGAAACATCACGCGCGCGTCGCCCATGAAGAACGCCCGCCGGGTCATGTAGCCCTTGAATCCGACCTCGCCGAACGGACGCGCGACGAAGCGGTGCTCGGGACCCTCGGTATGCGGCGGCGAGATCACGCGCGGCAGCCGCGTCGCGCTGTCGTAGATGGTCACTGCCTGGTACTCTTGCGTGGTCGTCTCGCGGACGATGTCGACGCCGGCGCCCACGTGCGGGTGGAACCACTGGTTGCGGAAGAATTGGTACTGCTGGCTGATCGCGAGGTCGCGGTCCTGCACGCGCAGCTCCGAGAACTCGGTCGTCGATTGTCCGCCGACGAGAACCGGACGGTAGTTGTACTGGCGCGCGCGTGTGCCCGCCCCGACGTCGACTTGCGTCTTCAGGTGATCGGTCCAGTACCAGCCGGCGCCGGCGCCCCCGTAGAACACCGAGTTCAGCCAGTCGTTGCTGTACGAGCCGGGCGTCGCCTGGGGGTGGTGAATGTTCTCCCACCCGATGGCGCCGTGCGCGTCGGCGCGTGCCAGCCGGACCGGCTCCGCCGGCTGCGCGCCGGCCGCAGCGGCCGCGCCCAGGGACGCCGCGACGAGGAGGAACCAGAGCTTCATGCCCTGGAAGGCGCGAACCGGCGGCCGTTCGGCTCACGGCCGCCCCTCCTCGAAGCTCTCGCTACTGCACCGTCGCTTTCTTCTTCCCCGCGGTGCCCGTTTCGACCGGTTTCGGGGCAGTCAGCGTGATGTTGTATTTGGCGAGCGACGCGCTCAGCGCCGCCGCCTTCGCGAAGAGCGCGTTCGCGTCCGACAGCGCTTTCGGCGCGTCGGTCTTCGCGTCCGCGTAGGCTTTCATCGTCACCGACGTCGGCCACATGCCGGCCATCATGCCGTTCTTTGCCTGAGCGATCCTGCCGGTGATGCTGACGTCCGCGCCGCCGCGTCCGCCCCCACCGCCTCCGCGCCCGCCGCCGGTTGCGATCGGGAGCTTCGGCGCCATGGCCGCCGCGTCCGCCTTCAGCGATTCGAACGCCGACTTCACATCGGCGGGAATGTCCGGCTTGTCGGCGATGCTCGGCGCCAGCTCCACGGCCTGGCGATTGAGCGACGCCACGCCCGCGGCGGCCTCCGTCGCGCGCCTCTGCAGGTCGTGCATCTCCATTCCCATGTCGAACAACTGCTTGCGCTGCGCGTCTGTCAGCATGACTTCGGGGTCGCCGACCACGCGAACGGGCTTGCTCTCCACGGTCTTGCCGTCGACGACGAGCGCGACGTTGTAGGAGCCGGCCAGCACGTACGGTCCGGGATTCCCGCCACCGCCGCCGCCGAACCCGCCGCCGCCTCCACCGAATCCGCCGCCACCGCCGCAGCCAAATCCAAACGGATCGGCCGGCGGCTGATTCCTGCCGCCCTCGCCGCTGCGGCCCTGTGCAGCGCGGCCGCCCCGTCCGGCGCGTCCGGCGCCGCCAGTCTCCGGAGCGGGAACAGGCTGCACGCGCAGGTCCCAGCACGCCGCGTTGAGCCCTTCCTTCGCCGCGGTCGCGGGAATCGCGATCTCGCGCACGTTACGTCCGGCGGCGTCGGTGATCTTCAGTTTTACGTCGGACGGTTTGCTCTTAACGTAGTAGGACAGGAGCGCCGCCTGCGGCGGGTTCTCGCCGAAGAAGGCCTGGTTGCCCCAGAATTCGTAATTCCGATCGCGCGCCGGCCGCCGGAACATCGAGCTCGGCGGAGGCGTGAACAGCTTCGCGTCGGTCTTCTGCGCCGCGGCGAACTCCTGGATCGGCTCGAGATGATCGAGGATCCAGAGCGCACGGCCGTGCGTCGCCAGCACCATCGCGTTGTCGCGCGGATGAAGCGTGATCTCGTCGACGCGAACGGTCGGCAGGTTCGTTTTCGGATGCCACCACGTCCCGCCGCGATCGACCGAGACGAACAGCCCCGTCTCGGCGCCGAGATACAGCACGTCGGGGTTCTTCTGGTCCTCGGTGATCGTCTTGACCACGACCTCGCCGAAGCTCGAAAGGTTGCCGTTGAGCGCCTTCCATGTCTGCCCATAGTCGCCGCTGACGTAGACGTAGGTGCCGTAGTTGTTCTGGCGGTGATCGTCGATCGTCGCGTAGACGGCGGCCTCGTCGTACCGCGAGGGCGCGATCCTCGAGACGTATCCGCCCTTCGGCGCGTTGGGCAGCTTGCCGTAGACGTTCGTCCACGTCTTCCCGCCGTCCCTCGTCACCTGCAGGTTGCCGTCGTCGGTGCCGGCGTAGAGCAGGCCGGCCTTCTTCGGCGATTCGGCGAGCGCGACGATCGTGCCCCACGCCACGATCCCGTCATGCTTCGCGATCGTGATGTCGCTGCCCTTCAGGCCCATCGTGACGAGCGTGTCGCGATCGACGTTGCTCGTCAGATCCGGACTGATCGGCGTGAAGGTCAGGCCCCGATCGGGCGCGCGAAACACGCGGTTGGCGGCGATGTAGACGACGGCCGGGTCGTGGGGCGAGATCACGATCGGCGTGTCCCACATCCACCGGTACGGCGCCTCGCCCTGGGGCGGCTGCGGGCGGATCGAGATCGATTCGTTCGTCACGCGATCGACGCGCACGATGTTGCCGTCCTGCGACTCGCTGTAGATCACGCGGTTGTCGCGCGGATCCTGCAGCACGACGAAGCCGTCGCCCCCCTGGATCGTCGTCCACTGATAGTTGGCGATGCCGCCCGCGCCGCGGACCTGGCTCGGGCCGCACCAGTCGTAGTTGTCCTGCATGCCGCCGCAGACGTTGAAGGGAGTCGCCATGTCGACGCTCACGTGATAGAAGAGCCCGACCGGCAGATTCGGGACGAACGTCCACGTCTTCGCCATGTCCCACGACACCGCGAGGCCGCCGTCGTTGCCGATCATCACGTGGTTCGAGTTCGCGGGATCGATCCAGATGGCGTGGTGATCCGAGTGGATGGCGGACGCAGCCGCGGTGTTGACGGATTTGCCGCCGTCGGTCGACATCTGCAGATCCACGCCCCCCATGTAGATGACTTCGGGATCGTTCGGATCGATGCGCACCTGGCTGAAGTACATCGGCCGCGGATTGACGTTGTTCACCTTCCGCCAGCTCGCGCCGGCGTCGTCCGAGCGATAGAGGCCGGTGGCCGACGCGTCGACGGCCGTCGCCAGTCCACGGCCGCGCCCGCCTTCAGGGGCCTGCCCCGGCGCTTCCTCCGTGACGGCGGCCCCCGGCGCTCCTGCCGCGCCCCGCGCGCCCGCTGCGCCCTGAGCAGCGCCGGCCCCGCGGCCGCGGCCCGCGGCCGCCGGCCCTTCTATCGCGGCGTACAAGATGTTCGGCCGCCGGCGGTAGACGTCGAGACCGATCCGGCCGAGCGATCCGTCGGGCAGGCCGGTCTTCAGGCGCGTCCACGTCTCGCCTGCGTCCGTCGACTTCCAGATGCCGCTGCCGGGACCGCCCCCGTTCATGCAGCACGCCGTCCGCCGGCGCTGGTACGTAGAGGCGTAGAGGATCGTGTCGTTGGACGGATCGATCGCCAGATCGTTCGCGCCCGTGTCGTCGTCCACCTTCAGGGTCTGCTTCCACGTCCGGCCGCCGTCAGTCGTCTTGAACACGCCGCGCTCGCCGCCGGGGCCGAACAGAGGACCCGTCGCGGCGACGAACACCGTGTCGTTCTGCCTGGGATCGATCACGATGCGATTGATGTGCCGCGACGTCTTCAGTCCGACGTTCGTGTAGGACTTGCCGCCGTCGGTGGACTTGTACACGCCGTCGCCCCAGGACGTGCTCTGCCGGTTGTTCGATTCACCCGTGCCGACGTAGACAAGATCCGGGTTGCTCTGCGAGACGGCGATGTCGCCGATCGACATCAGACCCTGGTCCTGCAGCTGCGGCTCCCACGTCGTGCCGTTGTTGGTCGTCTTCCACACTCCCCCGTGCGCAGCGCCGATGTACCAGATGTTCGCGTTCGCCTCGTAGACGGCGATGTCGGCGATGCGCCCTGACATCGCCGCAGGCCCGATCTGGCGGAAATGCAGGGAATCGAAGGGGCTTGCGGGCGATCCGGCGGAGCTGGATTGCGCGCCGCGGCCGAGCAGCGACTGGCCGCCCGCGGCAAGCGCGAGTCCGACACCGGCCGCCAACAATCGGGAGTGCTTCATGAAGATGTCTCCAGGTCGTGGGGGAATTTGAGGCGCGATTGTATACGATTCGACGTGTTCGGCCTGGTCCGCGGTCAACGTCTCTCGGGCCAGCTGTCCGGGCCCATTCCCTGCGCGGAGGATGTCGGATGTCACAGAAACGGACGGCGGCGCCTCGGATCAAATCGGCCAGTTTCTCGGAACCTTGACGACATACGTGCCGGCAATCCGATCGTGCCAGGCTTGACGCTCGGGATCTTTCAAGATCCAGAAGAACCCGAGGCCGACGACCGCGAGCGAAAAGATGCCCGAGAGGCCGCGCACGAGGGACTCCGCAAATCGCAGCGGCGTCCCGTCGATCCGCGTCAGGCGAAGCTGGCAGATGATCCCGCCGACCGTCGTCCCTTTCCACGACCAGAAGCCGATGTGATAGACGAGCGCAAGGAGGAGGACGTTGCTTTCGAACGACGGATTGTCCGCAAAGAGCCTGTCGAGGCGCAGGATCTGCGCCGCGATCATCACCAGGGCGACGTCGAGGGCGAACGCGGCGAGGCGCTCGAGAAAGGTCGCGCGCGGAAATGACAGGAGGCCGACGCTCGGTGCCGCTCGGTCGACCGGCGGCTCCGTTGCGATCGGCTCCTCGGTCACCACTGCCGGCCTTTCGGCGGGCGCTGACAGATCGACGGGCACTGAAGGATCCGCAGACGCTGGAAGATCGGCAGGCGCCGGCAGATCGGGAGGCGCGGCGATCGGCGCGGCGATCGCGCGCTTCTTCGGCGGTTTCGGATTCTCGCGGCGATAGGCGCTGAAGAACGCCAGCGTCGCCGCGCCCAGGCCGAACACGGCGCCCATCCCCCACATCAGGAAGCCGAGCACGGGAATGATGTAGGCGATGCACATGATCGCCGATCCGATCAGGAACGATCGGAGCGATTGCGCGCGGTTCTCCATGTCGTCCTGACCGACGACGCTCATGCCGATCCAGCGCGCGAAGCCGATCTTGCCGATGACGGCCGCAACCAGCAGCGCGCAGCCGAGGAAGGGAATGATCGCGATACCGATGACCGAGATCGCCAGCACGACGCAGACCGGACCCGCGAGCAGCAGCACCAGCAGGCCCGTCATGAAAGCCGACAGCGGCGTCGCCGCGAGCGTGGCCGCCGACGCGCGCACCGGGGTATGGAAGACGACGCTCATGAACAGATTGATCAGGAAGAAAACCGCGGCCACCGTCCAGACCCAGCCGAGGTTGGGCACGATCACGCGGCCCCAGAGGACCCCGCGCGTGATCCACGGCACGATCGCCCGAAGCTGTGCGCCGAGCGCCGCCGTGCCGACGACGACCTGATTTCCGCCCGCGCCGAAGCCGGGCGGAGCCTCGAGTCCGCCGACGACGACGACGTCGCGATGAACCTGCGCCCCCTCGGCGATCACGGCGGTGCCGCCGATGACGAGGAACGATCCCTCGATCACGGCCGTCGGCGAGAGTTGCGCCTTGCCGGCGATCACGACGACGTCCTCGTCGACGCGCCCCTCTATCGTGGCGTCGCCGGCGATGACCAGGACTTCTCTGGCCTCGTCGCCGGCTTTGAGCGTGTAGCTCTCGAGAATGCGCAGCGCCGGATTCGGCCAGCGCACGCGCATGTCGACGTCCTGTGTCTGCGCCGCGGCGGGGACGGTCAGCGTCGCGGCAGCCAGCACGGCCGTCAGGAATGTCTTCATCGTTGTTCGACCCTTTCGAGAAGCACGTAGTTGAGCGCCACGCCGAAGGCGGCGCACGCCAGGCACATCAGCACGATGACCACGAGGATGTAGGGCAGCAGCGGCTCGATCAGCGCGTCCCAGAGCACGCGCGTCGCGCTCACCGCTGTGACGACCGAGGGCGGAGCGGGGGGCAGGTGCGCCCCGACGTAGATCAACAGCGCGAGTGCGGCAATCGACGCCGCCTGCCATCCGAGCGGCCAGGTGAACCACGCGCGCATGTACCAGGGGCGCCGCGCCCAGGCGTCGACCGCCGCGAGCACGCGCGGCAGCAGCGTCTGGGGCGCGCGCGGAGACGGCAGCCGCCGGAGCTGGCGCGTCGCGAGCGCCTCGAGATCGTCGAAATCACCGGGTTGCATCGGTCGTCAGCAGGCGCTTCAGCGCTTCGCGGCCTCGATGAATATCGGTTTTGACCTTGCCGAGCGAGACGCCGAGCGTGTCGGCGATCTGCTGGTAGCTCGAGTCCTCGAAATGAAAGAGGACCAGCGGCACACGCTGGTGATCGGGAAGCGTGCGGACCGCCTGCTCCAGCCGCTCGTGCAGCTCGGCGTGCTCCATCGCGAGCGCCTGCGACACCTGGCTCGCGAGCCGGTCCTCGTAAACGTCGCCCCCGCGGCGATCGTCGATTTCGCTGAAGAACCGCCAGCGCGCGCGGTACCGGACGAGGTGGTTCAGGCACACGTTGCGAGTGGTCGTCTTCAGCCAGCCGGCCGCCGACGGGCTGACGCCGATCTCGGCGAAACGCTGGAAGGCCCTCAGAAAAACCGTCTGGGCCGCGTCTTCGGCATCGGCCGCATTGCCGAGCAGCCGGATCGCGGTGGCAAACACCATGTCCTGATACCTCCGGACGAACGCCTCAAAGCTATGCGCGTCGCTCATGCCAGGGACGTCGTCGCACTCATGGGAAGAACCCCGGCGGTCGGGAAAAGTTTCACCTGCGCTAGACTACTCGGCTATGAAGACGAAATTGTTCGCGGCTGCCGTTCTGGTGCTGGCCGGCTACGGCGCCGGACGCGCGTCACAGCCTGCCCCGGCGCACGTGTACGAGCTGCGCACCTACACGGCGGCGGAAGGAAAGCTCGACGCCGTGAATGCGCGGTTCCGCGATCACACCCGCGGGCTCTTCGAGCGCCACAACATGAAGAGCGTCGGATACTGGATGCCGTCCGAAGGACCGATGGCGGGGAAGACGCTCATCTACATCCTCGAGCATCCCAGCCGCGAAGACGCCACGAAGAACTGGGCGGCGTTTCGTGCGGATCCCGAGTGGGTGAAGGCCAAGACGGAGTCGGAAGCGGGGGGACCGATCGTCGCAAAAGCCGAATCGGTCTTCATGACGCCGGCCGACTATTCAGCGATCAAGTAACAGCGGACGGATGGAACATCACAGGCGACTGGCAATCCTGGTCGGAGGCGGCCCGGCCCCCGGTATCAACAGCGTCATCGCGGCGGCCACGATTCGGGCGCGGCTCGAGGGACTCGACGTCCTGGGCATCCGCGACGGATTCGAATGGCTGATGCAGGGCGACATCGACCACGTCGTGCCGCTCACGATCGAAGGCGTCAGCCGCATCCACTTCCGGGGAGGATCGCATCTCGGCATCGCGCGCGCGAACCCGACGACCGAGTCGATGCTGCTCGACAACACCGTCAACGCGCTGCTGCGCCTGAACGTCACGCAGCTCATCACGATCGGCGGCGACGACACGGCCTTTTCGGCGCTGCGCGTCGAGCGGCACGCCGGCGGCGCGATCCGGGTCGTGCACGTGCCGAAGACGATCGACAACGACCTCGATCTTCCGGCGCACATCGACACCTTCGGCTATCAGACGGCGCGCCACTACGGCGTCGAGATCGTGAAGAACCTCATGGTCGATGCGAAGACCACGTCGCGCTGGTACTTCGTCGTGGCGATGGGGCGCAAGACCGGTCATCTCGCGCTGGGCATCGGAAAGGCCGCCGGCGCGACGCTGACGCTCATCGCCGAGGAGTTCGTGCAGCCCGCCCGCCTGCACACGGTCGTCGACACGCTGGTTGGGGCGATCATCAAGCGCCTCAGCTACGGGCGCCGCGACGGCGTCGCTGTGATCGCGGAAGGCGTCGTCCTCGGCATCGCGCCGGAGGACCTCGCGGGATTCGACGCCGCAGAGCGCGACGCGCACGGCCACGTCCGCATCGACGACGTGAACCTCGGAGAGATTCTGAAGGCGGAAGTGCTCGCGCGGCTGCGCGCTCTCGGGCTCAAGACGACCATTGCGGCCAAGAACATCGGCTACGAGCTGCGCTGCGCCGATCCGATTCCGTACGACATGGAGTACACGCGCGACCTCGGCTACTCCGCGGCGGGATATCTCCTGAGTGGTGGGGGCTCGGCGATGATCTCGATCCAGGGCGGCCATTTCGTGCCGATCCCGTTCGAGAAGATGATCGACGCCGACACGGGACGCACGCGCGTCCGATCCGTGGACGTGCAGTCCACGCGCTACGCGATCGCGCGGCGCTACATGCTGCGGCTCGCGCGCGAAGACTTCGAGGATCGGCACGACCTGGCGAGGCTCGCCTCGATCGCGCACCTCAGCATCGAAGACTTCCAGTCGCGCTTCGGCTATCTGGTCGCCTGACGGCTAGGGCGATTTGCGCAGTGTCCGCACGACCTTGCCGACGGGCTTTCCGTCGAGGCTGACCACCGCCCGCATCAAATAGTCGCCCGGATTCAGGTTGGCGATGTTGAATCCGCCGATGGCGGTGCGGACGCCGTCGGCGCGCGGCGGCGAAACCGTCGTCTCCGCTTTCGCGAGCGCGGGGCCCTCCGGCGTCGAGGCGACGTCCAGGTCGATCGTCACGCTGCCGCCCGTGGGCGCGCCATAAATCTCCAACACCCCGATCGCGACGGCTGCGTCCTTGAAATCCAACAGCGGCGCGAATGCCCCGCCCGTCTGCTGCGTCCCGAGCACAAGCGCGCTCAGCTTGAGCGGATCGGCGCGCGACAGCTCCGCGCTCAACTCGTAGTCGGCCGTGCCCGCGCGGCCCGAATCGTCCAGGGCGGCGACCCGCATGCGATAGACGCCCGCCGGCGCCGTCAGCGCGGCCATGACCGGCTGCGTCGTGAAGTCGGATGCCTGGGCCGTCCACTGCCGCTTGAGCGTGTTCTTCTCGTCGAACAGCGCGACGCTGGCGGACGTGAGCCTCGCGGCGTCGAGCGCCTCGAACAGCGCGACGACCTTCAGCTCGTCGCTCCCGGCGTGCCTGGATGCGTACGCGCTCGTCCGGAGCGGAAGGTCCCGGTACTCGGCCACCGTGCGCAGCATGTCTTTCGGCGACGCCGCCGTCTTCGCAGCGCTTTTCGGAATCGTCACCTCCGCCCGGCTTCGCAGCTTGACCTTGTCGCGGCCGGATTTGAGATCGATCCGCAGGGCCTGGCCGTTGCGCTCACTAGAATCCGGCTCGAACGTGGCGACGTAGTACGACGATGTTTCGCGAAGGAGCCGCGACACCGACGCCTGTGGATTGCCGCTGAGCCGTATCAGCTCGCCGCCGGTGACGCCGGCGAGACTTTCCAGGCCGGCGTCCTGCGTGCTCGAGCGGTTCACCATGCCTTCTATCAGGTGGAACATGTACAGATCGGCGTGCGCGCCGGCCGCCAGCGCGCCGATGTTCTGATAGTCCTCGGGACGGACCGGGCAGACTTCGCTCGTGCCGCTCGAGGTTCTCGACCCCACGACGACGACCTTGTTCGACGGCGGGCTCAGGCCGCCGGCGAAGACGACGATCGTGGTCGGCGTGCCGCCGGTCAGCGAGAGCATCGTGCCGACCGCGGCGAGCACCCGCGTCGTCCGGCATTGCGCGTCGGACTCGCTTTCATTCGACGACGCCCTTCCGGCGAGCGCGTCGACGGCGAGCCTGATCTTCGACGGATCGTCCACGGGGCGGATGTTCAGTTGCCCCTGCGCGGTCAGGACGCCGATCCGATCGCTGGGTCCGAGCTCCGTCGTCAGCATGCGCACCGCCGACTTCATCGGCTCCTCGCGGCCCGGCGCGATCGAGTCGTCGTCGATGAGGATGTGGATGATGCGGCCGTTGCGGCCGACAAGGTTGGTTGCATACGGCGGCGGCAGCACGGCTTCACCTGCGGCCGCGGCGGTGTGAAAGACGCTGAGCGACTGGATCGCGCGCGGCTTGCCGTTCACCTTGAGCGTCAGGTCTTCGACCTTGAGGTCGGCGACCTGCTGGCCGTCCTCCGTCAGCGCGCGGAAGTCGATCCGCCCGGGCGGCCCCGCTTTCCCGGGCTGCGCCCCCGCCGCCGCCGGGATCAGCAGAATGGCCGCGAGCGCCGCCGGGAGCGGACCCTTCATTCCTTCTCCTGCTGCGTCGTCGTGGCGGCCGCTCCGCCCTTCTTGAAGAGCGGCGCGACGTCCCGCTTGCCGCGATCCTGGTACGAGACGCCCTTGTCCATCCAGTCAGGGCGGGGCTTGCCGAGCAGGTAGTGATCGAAGAACTCGTCCATGTGGACGGTCCAGTACTTCATGTTGTCGCGGTTGCGCAGGCCGTGCTTCTCACCGTTGAAGGTGAACATGTACGACTCCTTGCCGAGCCGGCGCATCGCCGTGAACCATTCGATCCCCTGGTACCACGGAACCGCATCGTCTTCGTCGTTGTGAATCGTGAGGTACGGCGTCTGGACCTTCTTCACCCAGAAGATCGGGGAGTTTTCGATGAACTGCAGCGGGGCGTCCCAGGGCGGCGCGCCGATGCGCGACTGCGTCTTCTCGTACTGGAAGGCGCGCGACATGCCCGTGCCCCAGCGGATGCCGCCATAGGCGCTGATCATGTCCGACACGGCGGCGCCCGCCTCGACAGCGGCGAACATGTTCGTCCGCGTCACGAGGTAGGTGATCTGGTAGCCGCCCCACGAGTGGCCCTGGATGCCGATGCGTTTCGGATCGATGAAGCCCATGGCGACAACGGTGTTGATCGCCGGGATGACGCATTTTTCCGCGCTCTGCCCCGGATAGCCGGTCTCGTACACGATATCGGGGCGGAGCAGGACGTAGCCGTTGCTCACGTAGCGGGGAATGTTGATGCTCGTGCCCACATTCGGCGCGTTGTAGGTGTGGAGTCCCTGCGTCAGCTCCTCGTAGATGTAAACCATCAACGGATATTTCTTCGAAGGATCGAAGTTCTCGGGCTTCGTCAGGATGGCGCGGAGCTTCCTGCCGTCCGCGTTCACATACTCGATCAGTTCCGACGCCCCCATCAGGTAGTTGGCGGCCTGCGGATTGGCGTTCGAGACCTTCTTCATGTCCTTGAACGTGCTGTCGCTGATCCACAGGTCCGGAAATTCCTCGAAGCGTGAGAGCGTGAACACCACCGTGTCGGCGTTCTTCGCTTTCGTCACCGGGCCGAACGCCTTGTCGAGCATCACGACCTTTTCGGGCGCCGCCGTCGATGACAGGGCGGAAATGCGATAGAAGCCGCTCGCGCGGGTGCGATCGCTGGTGGTCGAGAGGAGCAGCGGCTTGTTCGCCGGGACGACGCGTTCATCGGGATCGGTCGGCCGATACCGGAAGATCAGCTCCTGCTTCCGCCCTTCGCCCGCGGTGATCATGCGCGCGCCCGTGCCGTCCGGCTTCACTTCCCAGATGTCGAACTTGTCGTAGAGCAGCACCGACTTGTCGTCGGCGGTCCAGCCGCCGGATCCGAACGGGCCCGGCAGATCCGGCGTCGTGTTTTCCTGCTGGAACTTGCTCGCGATCTTCTCGGTGAGGTTCGCGCGCGCCCCGTCGGCGACGCGATAGGTGAACCAGTGCCCGTTCCGCTCGTCGAAGTACAGCACGTACTTGCCGCCGGGCGACATCGCGGTCCCGCCGCCCCCCCAGTGCTCGAGCACCTTTTTCGGCTTGCCGGTTTTCAAGTCGAGCAGATACACGTCGTTATACGTCTGGTCCCAGGAGATCTCCTGCCGATAGGGCCTTTCCGACAGTCCAAGCGCCTGCGACGTCTCGTCCGCGGGATTGACGGTCGGCAAATCTTCGGTGGCGAGCTGGACGAAGCGCTTGTCGGCGAGGTGGACGACCGCGCGATAGCTGCGCTGGCGCTCCTGCTCGTCCCTGACTTTCTGCATCGGCTGCAGCAGCGGATCCTTGAAATTCCACAGGTCCACCTTCGTCGGCGCCGGCGTCTTGTCGTCGGGATCGGCCGTCGGCGACGGAGGGGCGCCGGTGCCGAGATAGAGACGCGCGCCGTCCTTGGAGAAGCGGGGCGGCGAGAATTCGCTGACGACGAGCGCCTTCGGCATGCCGGCAGTGGACGCCGACACGATCTCCGCGGCGGCGGGGTCGCCGGTTTTCCAGTAGTACAGGCGATACGGCGAAATTTTCTGCGCGTAGTCGGCCTGATCGCTCAGGAACGCGAGTTGCGTGCCGGCCTCGTCAAATGCGAGCGCCTTGTAGTGGCCTCGCCCGGTATGCAGCGGCGTGACCGAGCCGTTGGCGATGTGGCGCGCGAACGCGCCATCTTTCGCCGCATCGGTCGACGACACCCCGTAGGCAATCCAGTCGCCTGTTTTGTCCCACTCGTACTCGCTTACCTCGGCCACCGTGATTTCGTCGCCGGTGAGCAGGTTGCGGATGATCAGATCGGCGCCTGGGTCCTTCCGCTTCTCGCGCCCGGCGTTCTGCCGTCCGGCTGGCTCGCCCGTCGCGGCCGCCGCTGCGGCACCCCGGGCGCCCGCTGCGCCGCGTCCGCCGCCCGCGCCGCGTCCCCCTCCTCGACCGGCCGCCCCGGCCAGCCCTTTGTGGTACGCCACCCACGTCGACGACTTCTCCGGCAGCCTGAAGCTGCCGACTTTCTCGAACGTCTTCACGTGCCCGTCGGGAAGCGTCATGATGCCGAGGCCGGTCTTCGGCTCGCGCCGCGGGTTATTGGAACGGCCGCGGCCCTGCGGGGCCGCAGGTTCCGCTCCCGGTTCCGCGCCGCTCGCGGCGGCGGCCTGCGCCTCTTTCTCCTCTTCCGCCTTGGGCTGGGCGATCGTGAAGACGACGAACTTCGCATCGGGTGTGAACTGCGGCGCGGTTCCCCTCGGATGCTTGAACTCCCGACCGCTGCGCAGATTCCGGACGACCAGCTCTCCGTCATCCCCCTGAGCGGTCGTCGCATAGGCCAGCCACTGCCCGTCGTCGGAGAGACGCGTGCCCTGAATCGACTTCCAATAGTCGACGACGTCGTAGGAGAGCGGGCGCTTCGCGGGTCCGCGGGTTTGTGTCTCGACGGCGCGCGGCGCAGACCCGAGCAAGGGTTGCGCCGTGAGCGACCACTGCAGCGCCGCGACCGCCGCGATCATCGTGAGTGCCGTCCGGGCGTGCTGGCGCAAACGCATGGAACCTCCTGCAGGCGGGTTGGGGCCGATATTTTACGTCACCCGCGACCGTATTTCCTGAGAATCGCGCGCAGCGGATCGATGGGCAGCGCATGGATGGTGCGACCGTTCGCGGTGACGTCCGTCGCTTTCAGCAGGGAATTGTCCACCGCTTCTTCCGTCGCATCGAGGACGGCCTCGAAGAGTCCAGACACGCTGTCGGTCGGCAGCACCGTGCGCGCTTGAGGCTCGGCCGCCGCGGTGACGCGCAGCGACGGGTGCGTGGAGAACGCGATCGCGAAGTCGCCGCTGCCGTTGGAGTACGTGGAGCCCGTCCGCGCGAGCGCGAACACGGCTCGCGCCGCGAGGCGCTGGAGGTTGCGCGCGTCGAGCGGCGCATCCGTCGCGACGACGATCATGCAGGACCCGTCCGCCTTCGCGGCTTCGCCGCTGGCGCCCTTCGGCGCAAGATCGCGCGCGCGCTCGGGCGTCAACTCCTTCCACAGCGGCACGCCGTCGATCACGAGGCGGCCGCCGTAATTGCTCTGAACGAGGACACCGACCGTCCACGTGTCCGCGCGCTGACGCACTGTCCGCGACGACGTGCCGATGCCGCCTTTCCATCCGAACGCGATCGTCCCCGTTCCCGCGCCGATCGCGCCTTCGTCAACGGCCCCGCCCTTCGCGCCGGCGATCGCCGCGGCGACCTGCTCGCGCGTGACGTGCAGGCCGCGAATGTCGTTCAGCGTGCCGTCGTTCGTCTCGCCGACGAGGGCGTTGACCGATCGCACGCTCTCGTTGCCGGGCTGCGAGAGCGTCCAGCGGACCACGGCGTCCACGGCCACGCCGACCGACAATGTATTGGTGAGGACGATCGGTGTTTCAATGGCGCCGAGCTCCTGGACCTGCGTGGATCCGGCCAGTTTGCCGAAGGCGTTGCCGACGAATACCGCGCCCGGCACTTTGTCCTGAAACAGATTGCCGCCATGCGGGAGCACCGCCGTCACGCCGGTGCGGACGGTATCGCCTTCGACGATCGTGGTGTGACCGACGCGGACGCCGGCGACGTCAGTGATCGCGTTCAGAGGACCCGGCGTCAGCGCGCCGGGGGCGATCCCGAGGTCGCGCGCCCGCGGCCGTCCGGTCGGGTGCTGGTCCGCGGCCGCCGCTGCCATCAACCCGGCCGTCAAGAGGAGCCATCGCACCGGGGGATGATACCGGGATTTGCGGTTCCGGGGTTCCAGGGTTCCTGAGGTTCCAAGAGCTCACGGTTCTGGGTTCTACTCCGCGCGCAGCGCCGTCAGCGGGGCGACGCGCGTGGCGCGGCGGGCGGGCAGCCACGTCGCGACGAGCGCGGCGCCGGCGAGCAGCGACGGGGCGGCTGCGAACACGAGCGGATCGAGCGGCTTCACGTCGTACAGCAGGCTGCTCAATCCGAACCCGAGCAGCGCCGCCAGCGGCAGCCCCAGCGCGATCCCTGCCGCCGCGAGCGCGGCGCCTTCCCGCAGCACCATCGCCAGCACGTCGTGCGGACGCGCGCCGAGCGCCATCCTGATCCCGATCTCGCGCGTGCGCTGCGTGACCAGGTACGACTTCACGCCATACAGCCCGACGACGGCGAGCAGCAGCGCGAGCAGGCCGAGCGCGAGGAACATGCGGCCTCCAGCGCGGACGGCCCACAGCTCCAGGCTCCGGTCGTGGAACGCCTGCATCGTCGTCGCCTGGACGACCGGCAGCTTCGGATCGTAGGCGCGAATGTCGGCCCGGATCGCCCGCAGCAGCGTGGCTTCCATGCCGGCCTGGGTCGCGCGCGCGTGGACGAACATGTTGCCGCGATAGTTGCGCCCCCACGGCTCGTAGACCGCCGGGCCCGCCTCGCGATCGAAGAGCTCGTCGCGGATCGGGGCAGAGATGCCGACGATCTCCATCGCCTCGCCGCCGTTCTTCGTCGCTTCGCCGGGCCGCTCCGTGTAGCGGATCATCTGGCCCAGTGGATCGTCGGACCCGAACAGCCTGCGCGCGAACCGCTCGTCGACGATCGCGACGCGGGGGGCTGTCGGCGACAGCTCCTCCGACTCGGTGAACTCGCGCCCGCGGACCATCGGCAGGTTCAGCGCCTTGAAATAGCCCGAGCCGATCACGCGAAGCGTCGCGTTCGAGCGGACAGCAAGATCGGGCCGCGCCGGTCCGCCGACACGCTCCATCGAGGGCTCTTCGTGGAACTCTCCGAACGGAACGCTGGCCGCCAACGCCGCCGCGGCAATCCCCGGCAGCGCGCGTATGCGCGTGAGTACCTCGTGGGTCGCCGCGCGGCCGCGTGTTTCGTTGTACTGCGCGAGCGTCGGATCGATGCTGACGAGCAACTGGCGGTCATAGCTGAAGCCCGGGTTCGCGGACGCCGCCTTGAGCGCGCCGCGCGCGAAGAGCCCGCCGGCCGAGAGCAGCATCAGCGACAGGGCAATCTGTCCCACGACGAGCAGATTGCGCGCGGAGAATCGGCGGCCGAGCGCCGGCGATCCGTCCGCGGACGTCCCCTTCAGATCGACCACGAGATCGGTCTTCGACAAGGTCAACGCGGGTCCGAGCCCGGATGCGACCGTCGCGAGGATGGCAAAGGCCGAGGTGGCGGCAAGCACGATCGCGTCGGGCTCGGGCTGGAACGAAATGCCGAGCGGCATCACCGCGGCCAGCGACCGCACGAGCGCGCCGGTGGACCACGATGCGAGCAGAAGACCGCCGCCGGCGCCCGCGACGGCGAGGAGAAGTCCTTCCGTCAGGAGCTGCCGGATGATCCGTCCGCGCGCCCCGCCGACCGTCAGGCGAATCGCGATCTCCTTCCGGCGGGATGCGCCGCGCGCGAGCAGCATGTTCGCAATGTTCAGGCACGCGATCAGCAGCACGACGCCGGCGAGCGCCATCAAGGCCATCGCGGCGACCGCCGGTCCCCTGTCCGACGACGGCGACGTGCTCGTCCCGAGCCGCGGCAGCGGATTCACCGTCAGCAACTGCTCCTTGTTCTCTGCCGGATACGCGCGCTCCAGCTGACGCGACAGCGCGTCGAGCCGCGGGCCGACATTCTGCGCCGTCAATCCCGGCTTCAGCCGGCCGGCGAGCACGAGCGCCTGGCTCCGGCGATCCGCGAGTCCCACCCCGTTGTTCTTGAAGATGTCGTTGACGACGATGTCGAACATGCCGAGCGGCAGCCACATCTCGGGAACGATCAGCGCCATGGTGCCGGTGAAGTTGCGCGGCGCGACGCCGACGACGGTGAAATCCATCGAGTTGATCTTGATGATCTTGCCGAGCTGATCGCGGTGCTGATGGTTGACGATCACGACGGGGATGCGGGCGGCGGGGCGCTCCTCGTCCGGCGTAAACCCGCGTCCGGCTTCGAGCGGCGCGCCGAGCGCGTCGAAGTAATTCGACGACACGACTTCGACGAACGTCTGTCGCGTGGCATCGCCGGCCGGCACGCCGACCATCGAGAAGGTGTGCGCCATGAGCGACTCGAACACGTCGTTCGAGTTGCGGATATCGACGTAGTTGGCGTATGCGAAGGCCCTGTAGGACCCGGGCTTGGTGCGATCGTGGCTGTAGAGGCCGACAAGCTCGTCGGCGTGCCCGCCCAGCGGCCGGATCAGCATGGCATTGACGAGGGTGAACATGGCGCTGTTGGCGCCGATGCCGATCGCCAGAACGAGGATCGCAACCGCCGTGAATCCGGGCGTCTTGAGAAGGGTCCGGACCCCGAACCGTAAGTCCTGCAGGATCTGATGCATATGACCCCCCTTGACGGTCGGATGACCTCCCCGGTTCCAGTAAACATTTTCAGGTTGGGTGTCGTTCTCGTACACAGCTATCCTTCTGTCTGTCTGAATGCCACGCCACCATCGACAACTCGCCGTTCTCTTCGTGATTTCCGTCTCTTTCGCCGCTTGTTCGAAAGAGCAGGACACCGCTGCGATCGCGGCGCAGGGAACAGGCTCGAGTGCCGCAGGGACGGGCCGAGGGGCGGGCGGGGGCTCCGGTCGAGGCGGCCGCGGCGCCGGACCGGTTCCCGTGACGACGGCTCTGGTCCAGAACAAGCCGATTCCCGTCACCATTCCGTCGTTCGGGACGGTGGAAGCCCTGCAGACCGTACAGGTCCGCGCGCAGGTCACGGGCCAGTTGAGCGCAGTGCGTTTTTCTGAAGGGCAGGACGTCAGGAAGGGACAGGAGCTGTTCACCATCGATCCGCGTCCATTCCAGGCGGCGCTCTCTCAGGCGGAAGCCGTGCTCGCGCGCGACACCGCGACCGCGACCAATGCGCAGGCGCAGCGCGCGCGCTATGAAGATCTGTACAAACGCCAACTGATCTCGCGCGATCAGTACGAAGCGCAGACGGCGACGAGCCAGGCGGCGCAGGCGACGGTCGAGGCCGACCGCGCCGCGGTCGAGACGGCGCGCCTCAATCTGCAGTACACGCACATCGTCGCGCCGATTGCCGGACGAACCGGCGCGCTCGGGGTTCACCAGGGCGATCTCATCCGCGCAAACGACACCAATCCCTTGGTGGTCATCAATCAGTTGTCGCCGATCTACATAACGTTCGCGGTGCCGGGACGCTACCTGCCCGACATCCGCCGGTTCCAGGCGCAGAAGTCGCTGACCGTTCACGCGCAGGGACAGGCCGCGCTCCCTCCCGGCGCGCAGCCTCCGCCGCCGCCGGTCATCGGCAGCCTCAAGGCCCCGGCGTCGGGTTCTCAGCCGCCGCAACCCCAAAGCGGCGCGCAGGGCGCGGCGGCGGCCGCCGGCATGGCCGCGGGACTTGCGGAGACCGGGCGCGTCAGTTTCATCGACAATTCGGTCGATCCGACGACCGGCACGATCAAGCTGAAGGGCACGTTCGATAACAGGGACCGCGCGCTCTGGCCGGGACTCTTCGTGCAGATCACGCTCGACCTCACGACCGAGACCAACGCGATCGTCGTGCCTGCGGCGGCCGTGCAGCCGTCGCAGTCCGGACAATTCGTCTACGTCGTCAAGCCCGATCGCTCCGTCGAGGTGCGCAACGTCGTCATCCTCCGGCAGCAGGGGGAGCAGATGGTGATCGCGCAGGGACTGTCCGCCGGCGAAGAGGTGGTGACGGAAGGCCAGCTTCGTCTGACGCCTGGGGCGAAAGTGACTACGCCAGGGCGGGGGAACCCGGAGGAGCCTGGCGGCGCGCCCGGCGCCCCCGGCGCGGGCGGACAGGGCGGGCGCGGCCCGCGCGGCCGCGGATCGGCGAGCTCGTAACAGATACCCGGGAACCCATCATGAACGTTGCGGCACTCTTCATCCAGCGGCCCGTCGCCACGACGCTGCTCGTCCTGAGCATCCTGATCTTCGGCGTGATGGGGTATCAGCTCCTGCCGGTCGCCGATCTGCCCACGGTCGACTACCCGACGATTCAGGTCAACGCGAATCTGCCCGGCGCGAACCCCGACACGATGGCGTCGGCGATCGCGACGCCGCTCGAGAAGCAGTTCTCGACGATCGCGGGCATCACGTCGATCAGCTCCAGCAGCCGTCAGGGCAACACGAGCATCACGCTGCAGTTCGATCTGGACCGCAACATCGACGCGGCCGCGCAGGACGTGCAAACGATGATCGCGCGCTCGTCGCGCAGCCTGCCGCCGGGCATGCCGTCGCCGCCGTCGTACAACAAGAGCAATCCGTCGGACATGCCGGTGCTGTTCCTGACCCTGAGCTCGCCGACGCTGCCGCTGTCGCAGGTCGATCGCTACGCCGAGAACACCCTGGCGCAGAGGCTGTCGATGGTCACCGGCGTCGCGCAGGTGAACGTGTTCGGCGCGCAGAAGTACGCCGTCCGCATCGACATCGATCCGACGCAGCTCGCGGCGCGCCAGATCGGGATCGACCAGGTCTCGGCGGCGATCAACGGCGCCAACGTCAACCGGCCGACCGGCACGCTTTACGGACCGAATCGGAATCTCGTCGTGCAGGCGAGCGGCCAGCTGATCTCGGCCGAACAATACCGGCCGATCGTGGTCGCGTACCGCAACGGCAACCCGGTTCGCCTCGGGGAAATCGCCAACGTGTACGACGGCGTGGAGAATCCGCGCAACGGGAGCTGGTACAACGGACAGCTCACCGTGTATCTCGGCGTGCAGCGCCAGCCCGGCACGAACACCGTCGAAGTCGTCGACCGCGTGAAGGCGCTGCTGCCCGAGCTGCAGGCCATGCTCCCGCCGTCGGTTCAGATCGGCATTCGCAGCGATCGCGCGGTCCCGATTCGCGAATCCGTCTCCGACGTGAAGTTCACCCTCGTGCTGACGGTCGTCCTCGTCGTCCTCGTCATCTTCCTGTTCCTGCGGAATCTTTCCGCGACGATCATCCCGAGCCTGGCGCTGCCGTTCTCCATCGTCGGCACGTTCGCCGTGATGTGGGCGCTCAACTACAGCCTCGACAACCTGTCGCTGATGGCGCTCACGTTGTCGGTCGGCTTCGTCGTCGACGACGCGATCGTCATGCTGGAGAACATCGTCCGGCACATGGAGATGGGCAAGCCGCGCATGCAGGCGGCGTTCGATGGATCGAAGGAAATCTCGTTCACGATCGTCTCGATGACGGTATCGCTGGCCGCCGTATTCATTCCGATCCTCTTCATGGGCGGGATCGTCGGCCGGCTGATGCACGAATTCGCGGTGACGATCGCCGCCGCGATCCTCGTGTCGGGCCTGGTGTCGCTGTCGCTGACGCCGATGCTGTGCAGCCGTTTCCTCAAGCCGCTGCACGCGATGCGCCACGGCTGGCTGTACAACAGCATCGAGCGCTCGTTCGACGCGTGGCTGAAGGCGTACGCCTGGACGCTGAAGCAGACGATTCGCTTCAAGGCGTCGACGATGCTGATCTCGGCCGGCTTGCTGATTGGAACGATCTATCTCTTCATGATCGTGCCCAAGGGCTTCATTCCGAGCGTCGACACCGGCCAGATCAGCGGCTCGGTCGAAATGGCGCAGGGCATCGGCTACGACGTGCAGGTCGCGCACATGCAGGACCTGATGCGCATCCTGCAGACGGATCCGAACGTCGCCGCGTTCACGGCCGACGCCGGCGGCGGCCGCCTCAACATGGATCTGAAGCCGCGGACGGAACGAACCCTCACCGCCGATCAGATCATCGAGGAGCTGCGGCCGAAGCTGAATCGGGTGCCCGGCGTCCGGGTGACGCTGCAGAATCCGCCGGCGATCCGCATCGGGGGCGGCCCGGGCCGCGGCGCGGGCGGCTACCAGATCGCGCTGCAGGATCCGGACACCGACGAGCTGTACCGGGTCGCGCCCGACTTCGAAGCGCGCCTCCGCGAGATGCCACAGGTCCAGGACGTGACGTCGGACCTGCAGTTGAAGACGCCGCAACTGAGCGTCGATCTGGATCGCGAGCAGATTGCCGCGCTCGGGCTCACCGTCGACCAGGTCCAGTCCGCGTTGTCGTCCGCCTACAGCGCGCGGCAGGTCTCGCAGATCTTCGCGCCCGACGACGAGTACCAGGTCATCATGCAGGTCGCGCCCGAATATCAGCAGAATCCCGCCGCGCTCTCGATGCTGTATGTGCAGAGCGCGACAACCCAGAAGCTGGTGCCGCTGTCGGCGGTCGTGACGACGCGGCAGACCGTCGGGCCGCAGGCGATCAGTCACATCGGCCAACTGCCGTCCGTGACGCTGACCTTCAACACACGTCCGGGCGTCGCGCTCGGCGACGCGCTGGCCGCCGTGCAGGACATGGCGCGGCGCACGCTGCCGGCATCGGTGCAGGCGACGCCGCAGGGCACCGCGCAGGCGTTCCAGGACTCCATGCGCGGCCTCGGATGGATTCTTGCGCTGGCGATCTTCGTGATCTACGTCGTCCTCGGCATCCTGTACGAGAGCTTCATCCATCCGCTCACGATTCTTTCGGGCCTCCCGTCGGCCGGCTTCGGCGCGCTGCTCACGCTTCTGCTGTTCCACCAGGATCTCGACATCTACGCCTTCGTCGGCATCATCATGCTCGTCGGCCTCGTCAAGAAGAACGGCATCATGATGGTCGACTTCGCAGTCGAGGCGCGGAAGGATCGGGAGATCTCGCCCGCGGACGCCATCTACGAAGCGTGCCTCGTGCGTTTCCGCCCGATCATGATGACGACGATGGCGGCGCTGATGGGCACGCTGCCCATCGCGCTGGGCTGGGGCGCGGGCGCGGAAGCGCGCCGTCCCCTCGGCCTCGCCGTCGTCGGCGGACTCCTCGTGTCGCAGACGCTGACGCTGTACGTGACGCCGGTCTTCTATGTCTATATGGAGACGATCCAGGAGCGGCTGAAGCGGCGCAAGACCACGAAGGCGCCGGCGCTTACGGGCGTGGCGACGGCGAAATGAGATCGTCCAGGACCCGCGCCGACAGATCCACGGCGTCGCGGTAGGCCAGCGTCCGGCAGCGGGGGTGCGCGTTGCCGACAATCATCCGCGAGATGCGATCGCGGCGATCGCCGCGGTACAGCAGGAGGACGCGCTGGTTCGTGCGGTCGGCGCGGCCGAGCACGTAGCCCACTTCGAACCCCACTCCAAAACTCGAGCCGGAGGCGTCGGCGATCAGGACATCGCACGCGGTGAGCCACTCGATGTCGCGCTCGTAGACGGCGCGCTCGGTCAGCGCGGCTTCGGCGGTCTCGACGTCGTCGTGGAGCAGGTGCTTCGTCAGGATCGTATGACCGGCGGATTCGAGATTCGCCGCCAGCGCACGTAGCCCCGCAATCGCCTCACGATCGCCGCGAACAGTACACGCGAGATAGATTTGCATTATCGATGGCCGATGGCCGATCTCCTGTCCCCGACTATCCTGTCGCGCCGAAACCACCCCGCGAGCCGTCTCGAAAATCGGCGTCCGTCTCCCGCCAGTCGGCGCGGACGATCGGGATGAGGATGCCCTGCGCGATACGATCGCCGGCCGTCACCTGGACCGGCGCAGCCGTGATGTTCAGGACCTGGATCTTGATCTCGTCATCCGAGCCGCAATAGTCCGAGTCCACAACGCCGACGCCGTTGGGGACTACGAGGCCTCGTTTCAGCGGCGTGCTGCTGCGCGCGAAAATGCCGAGGAAATGGCCGTCGGGCACCTCGATGACGAGGCCCGTCGGTATCAATTCGATAGCGCCGGGCTGCACGGTGACGCTTTCGCTCGCGGCGAGATCGAACCCGGCGGAGCCGGGAGTGTGGTACTCGGGCAGGGCAACGGACGTTCGAAGGCGGCGGACCCGCACGGGAAGCATGGCGCACTTTATCATCGCCGCCGCGCGCTCGCCGCTAGCGCTTGAGGCGATACAGCCTGATGTTGTCGCGGCCGATCGCCAGCAGCTCGAAATCGGATCGCTTCTCGATGACGGGGATGACGGGCTCGCGGTTCGTGCTGAACCCGGAGGGATGCACCATGACGTGCGTGACGCCGGCATCCTTCATCGCTTTGATCGCCCACTCTTCCGGAAAATACCAGAACGCGTCGGCGAAGCGCTGGTACGTCTCCGGGGTGTATCCGCTGTAGCCGTTCATGAGCAGACGCCAGTGGGCGGTCGAGGCGAGCACATACGGCGCGTTCTGAAACACGGCCCATCGGGGAAAGAACGGCTGCTCGGCGAGGACGACCGGGCCCGGCTCGGTCGCCAGCACCTTGTACAGACCGGGGATCCCGGTGAACGGCTGATACGTGAACGGGGCGCGCAGCGCTTCGACGTTGACGATCACGACCAGCAGGATCGCGAGCCAGCGTCCTCTGGAGATGTGGCTTCCGTCTACCGCCTTCGCACCAATCGCTTCGGCGGACGGCCGGAGCCTTGGCGGAGGCTGGTCAGGCGGAAGAAGATGCGCGAGTCCCAGGCCTCCCAGCACCGCCACGGCCAGCAGGAAGAGATTCCCGAATCGCGCCGCCGCCCTCAGGCCCTGCATCGGCGGGAAGATCGTGAACAGCCATCCATAGAACGGCGTAGCGGTGCCGAGCGACAACAGGAAGCCCGCGGCGGCGATCGCCACGAGCATCCACACGCGGGATCGCAGCGGATCTCCGCCGGGCGGCCGCCGCCGGCAGGCGGCAACGATCGCCATCGCGGCCAGCGCGAGCACGGCAACGCCCGGAAAGAAGCTGTCGACCGGATCCTTGAAGAACCGGCCGCTCCACGTGAAGAAGTGCACGCGGCCCGCGGCCGCCAGATACCCGCGAGGCGTGGCCGAGTACTCCTTGATCAGATCGAGCGAGCGCACCATGTGCTGCTCGAGAGCGACGCGGCGATACGGCAGATAGACGGGCAGGATCGCGATGCCGGCAACGAGGGCTGCGACGCCGAGCGCGGGCAGGACCGCGCGCCGCCGCGGCCACCATATCGGCATCCCCGTCAGCAAGGCGATCGCGATCATCACTGTCGCAAAAACGATCAGGTAGCCCGACGTATATGCGAGCACGGCCAGCGCCGCCGCCAGCAGGAGCGCCGCCCGGTACGAACCCTCGCGCATCAACCCGTCCACGCCGAGCAGCGCGAGCGGCAGTCCATACAGGTGGACGCCCTGGACGTGCGCGAGTCGCGTGAGCGTGTGCGTGTTGAACGCGAAGACCGAACCTGCGACCAGCCCCGCCAGCGTGTCGCCGGTCCACGCGTCGACGAGCAGAAATGTCGCGAAGGCGGTGAGGGCGAACCCGGCAATCAGCAGGAGGTTGTAGACCAGGACCGGCGACGCCCCGGCCCAAGACAGCGGCGCGCCCATCAGGCCGGGCACGATGAGCGGCTCCGAGAAGGCCAGCGAATCGTGCGCCGGGTAGAAGATGTTCGCTTCAAACAGATGCAGCGGGTGGCGCGGCAACTGATGCGCAACCCACGCCAGGATCCATTCGTTGAGCTGGGTATCGGCGTTGTCGTTGCGCGAATAGCGTCCGGGATGTCGCGCGAGCGGCCACGTATGGATGACGGCGAGGAGAACGCAGACGGCAAGAACGCGCGCCCGTCGTGACCGAAACATGCGGCGCCACGATTATGCCCCAGGTCGACCGGCGAGAAGGTTGCAAGCAGGAGAGTACGGAGGTTTCCTTATGCGTATCACTTTGGCGGCTGTGCTGGCAGCCGCGCTTGCCGCGGCCGCACCTGCCGCACGATCCGGCGACGGAGGACCGGAGAAATTCACCGCCTTTGCGGTGGACATCAGCAATACGGCCCCGCGCGCGAACACGACACCCGTCGACATCACGATTAATCGCTGGTCGAGCGACGCGGATCGCGATCGCTTGATCGCGGCGTTTCGCGAGAAAGGCCAGGCTGGGCTGCTCGCCCAGCTGCAGAAGCTCCCCGTCATCGGCTACTTCAATACGCCCGGGTCGCTGCGGTACGACCTCCGGTTCGCGCGGCAGCGTCCGGAGGCGGAAGGCGGCCGGATGATCTTCCTGATGACCGATCGGTACATCAGGACGTGGGAGGCGTTCAACCAGACACGCACCCTCGATTATCCGTTTACGCTGATCCAGCTGCAGGTCGACAAGGACGGGAACGGCGTCGGCAAGGCGTCGGTTGCGACGAAAATCACGCAGGACCCCGACGGCACGATCGTGCTCGAGAATTTCTCGAGCCAGCCGGTCATGCTCAACGAGGTGCATCACGTGAAATAGAGGTCAGAGGCGCCGCTCCGCGAAGCCGATGACGAGTGGGGTCACGAGAGGTCATTCCGTCCGCAGCGCCGCCATTGGATCAATCGCCGCCGCGCGCCGCGCCGGCACGTAGCCGGCGAGCAGCGCCGTGGCGATGAGAACGCCCGCGAACGCGACGAAGACGCGGGCATCGCTGCTCCCGACGCCAATCAACCCCGCCTGGATCAGCCGGCTCAGCGCGATGGCCAGCACCAGGCCGATGGCGGTGCCCGCGATTGTGAGCCTGAACGCCTGGCCGATCGTCAGCTGCAGTACCTGCGCACGCGAGGCGCCCAGGGCGATCCGCAGGCCGATCTCATGGCGGCGCTGGGCGACCAGATAGCTGATGAGCGCGTACAGGCCGACCGACGCCAGCACGAGTGCGATGCCAGCGAACACCGTCATTACCGCTACCAGATACTGCAGCCCGATCGTTCGCTCGTGCAGCGCGCGCCTCATCGTCATCACCTCGAACACCGGCTGCGTCGGGTCGACGCCCAGCAGCGCGCGTCGGACGGGCGCCGCGAGCGACGACGGATCGCCGGGCGTGCGCATCATGATCGCAAAGTTGCCGGTCGGCAATTGCCGGTACGGCCGGTACATGGTCGGCGTGTTGCGGCGGTTGAACCAGTCGTGAATGATGTCGCCGCAAATGCCCACTACGGTCATCGGGCCCTCGGCGGGCGTGCGGAACCGGCGCCCGATCGGATCGTCGTTCGGCCAGAACTTTCGCGCCATCGACTCCGAGACGATCGCTACTGGCGCCGTGTCCTCGCGATCGGCTGTGGTGAAGTCCCGCCCGCGCATGATCGGGATCTTGACCATCGAGAAGTAGCCCGGCGTGACCGCGCGCAGGTCGACCACCGGCAGGTTCTTTGGATCCGGCGCCGGATGCCCGTCGATGTCGATTCGCCGGCTGGCATTGCCGCCGCTCGACGGCATATTGTTGATGATCGACACGTTCTCGACGCCCGCGATTGGCTGAACCGCGGCGATCGTCTTGTCGACGAACAGCCTGAGCGACGCCGGATCCGGATACGCGCGGCTCTGCAGGACGAGCTTCATGGTCAGCAGACCGTCGGGATCGTAGCCCTGTGGTCCGGACAGGAACTGGCGCGTGCCGAGCACCCCCAGTCCCGCGGTCACGAGCAGCGGCAGCGCGATCGCAATCTCGGCGATCACGATCGAACGGCGCAGCAGCTGGCGGCCGCTGGAGGTCCGCCCGCCTTCTTTCAACGTTTCTGCGACGGCGCCGGCACCGGCCCTGAGCGCCGGCAGGAGGCCGAAGATCAGCGCCGTCAGCAGCGCGAGCGCAATCGTGAAGCTGACAAGCCGCAGATCCGGCCCGAGCGACTCGAAGCCGGGCACGAATCGCAGGATGTTCGCCGGCATGCTGACACGGATCGCGTACAGGCTGAGCCACGCGAACGCGATCGCTCCGGGCACCGCGGCCAGGGCGAGGAGCGTGCTCTCGGTCAGCAGCTCTCGTAGGATGTCACCCCGGCCGGCGCCGAGCGCAAGACGTACGGCCGTCTCGCGGCGCCGCTCCGCCGCGCGCGCCAGCAACAGGTTGGCGATGTTGGCGCAGGCGATCAGCAGGACGATGAACGCGGACGCCTGCCACAGCGACAGCATCGGCCCCGTGCCCTCGTCGAGCATGCCGCGCGTCAGCGTGTAGGCGCGCACGCCGAAGCCGCGGTCCTCGGGGTATCCGCGCGCAAGACGCGCGGCAATCAGCGACATCTCGGCCTGCGCGTCGGCGATCGTCCTGCCCGCCTTCAGTCGAGCGATCGCCGTGACGTACCGTACGGTGCGCGACGGCGGCGTCTTCGGATCGAACGACAGCGGGGCCCAGATGTCGGAGCCTTCGGGGAAGTTGAACCGCGGCGGCATGACGCCGACGATTTCCGACGGTCCGCCGTCGACGATGACGCGGCGTCCGATAACCGCCGGATCGCGATCGAACCGCCGCTTCCACAGGACGTCGCTGATGATGACGACGTTGTTGCGGCCGAATGTCTCATCGTCGCGCACGAAGGAGCGGCCGAGCGCCGGCTTCACGGAGAGCGCTTCGAAGAGGCCCGCCGTGATCTGGTACCCCTGCAGACGCTCCGGGTCGTTGCGATCGACCAGGTTGGCGTCCCAGTACGAGTAGGCGGAGATGAACTCGGTCGTGGTCGCGGCCGCGCGCCAGTCGTAGAAGTTGGCCGGCGCGACCTCGTCCTTCTTGTACTGCGCGCCAGGACCGGTTTCGGCAAACAGGAGCACGCGGTCCGGATCGTCGAGCGGGTACGGACGCAGCACGAGGCGATCTATCAGGTTGAAGATCGCCGCGTTCGCGCCGAGCCCGAGTCCGAGCGTGCCGGCGACGGTGAGCGTCAGCAGCGGGCGCTTCATCAACGAGCGCCACGCGTATTTCACGTCTCTCAGCAGGATGCGCATGAAGAAGTCTCCGGATCGATGGGGTTCACCTGGAAGGCCGCGCGGCCGGACGAGCGCGTGCGCCGCGATGGAGAGCGCCTGGCGGGCGTACCACACGCGTCCGCGGCGCGGCAGTTCCTCCTGCAGATCGCCGAGCACCATGTCGCGCTCGGCGTCGTTCTTCAGCGCGCGCGCCAGCAGCCAGTCCGCGAACTTCATAACTGCGATTCGATGCCGCGCCACAGACGGAGCAGCGCCAGACGCCCTTCCTTCAGTGCGCGCAAGGCGGCCGGCGTGACGGTGAAGTAGCGCCGCGCGCGTCCGCCGCGCTCCGGCAGCGGCTCGCCGACGCGCGAGCGCAGGCAGCCCTTCGACTCGAGCCGGTCGAGCGCGGTGTAGAGGGCGCCGCGCGCGACGCGCCGGCCCGCCTGCGTCTGGATTTCCTCGAGAATCGGCGTCGCGTAGGCGCCGTCGCCGAGCCGCAGCACGGCCAGCAGGACGATCTGTTCCAGTTCCCCCAGATAGATCGGGTCAGGCATATGACTGCATTGTAGGCTATATACGGGATTGGGGTTCAAGGGGTTCATCGGGTTCAACGGGTTCCGGTTCTGGGTTCCGGGTGTCAACGCGAACCCAGAACGCGAACCCAGAACGCGAACCCAGAACCGGAACCCGTTGAACCCGATGAACCCCTTGAACCTTCCTGCCGAGAACCGGAACCCGTTGAACCTACTGAACCCCTTGAACCTTCCTGCCAATGGCCTGCACTTCGTCCATCACACGGAGGAGATTGCCGCTCCAGATCTTCGCGATCTGCTGTTCGGTGTAGCCGCGGCGGACGAGCTCCCGCGTCACGTTGAACGTTTCGTCGGCGCCGTTCCAGCCATCGACGCCGCCGCCGCCGTCGAAGTCGGATGAAATCCCGACGTGATCGATGCCGATCCGTTTGACCGCGTAGTCGATGTGATCGACGAAGTCCTTGACGGTCGCGCGCGCCGGCGGCGGAAACTTCGCGTTGATCGCCTCGAGCTTTGTCTGCAGGCCGGCGCGCTGCTCATCGGTCAGCGCGGCGAGCGCGCCGCCGCGCCCCCGTCCGCCTCTTCCGGCGAGCGCATCGGCACTCACCGCCGCGCGGCCGCGCGCGCACGGATTCTGCGGCGCGAACGGAGTCACGTCGCTGCCCGGGAGCCCTGCGCGACCGCGCCCGCGGCCGCCGCCTCCGAGCGACGTGCCAGGCGGCAGGTTGAATTCCTTGCGCAGCGCCTCGAGCGCGGCTTTCCGCTCCGGCGAATCCGTCTTCACGTACGACGCGAACGCGACGACCTGCACCACGCCGCCGTTCTTCTTCAGCGCAAGGAGCTGCTCGTCGTCGAGATTGCGGCTGACGTCCGCCAGCGTCCGGATCGCCGAGTGCGAGGCGATGATCGGCGCCTTCGTCAACTGCAGCGTCTGCATCATCGACGCCTTGGAGGGGTGCGAGACGTCGATCATCATGCCGACCCTGTTCAGCTCCGCGATCGCCTGCCTGCCGAGCGGCGACAGGCCGTTCCACTTCCATCCTTCGACTTCGCCGGTATTGGAGTCCGACAACTGGCTGTGGCCGTTGTGCGCCAGCGAGAGGTAGCGTGCGCCGCGATCGTAGAACTCCTTGATGCGCCCGAGGTCCTCGCCGATCGGATAGCCGTTCTCGACGCCGATGAACGCCACCTTTCTCCCGGACGCGTAAATTCGCCGCGCGTCGGCGGCAGTCAGCGCGAGGCCGATCTTGTCCGGCGCGATCTTTTCGGTCAGCCGGTGGATCGCGTCGAACTTGTCGATCGCCTGCCTGTACGCGTTGGCATAGCCCTCCGGCGTCAGCGGACCCTGGCCGACGAAGACGACAAAAAAGGAAGCGTCGAGTCCGCCTTTGATCATCTTCGGGAGATTGACCTGGTTGCCGAGATCCATCGTGTAGTTGCACTCGGCGGTGAAGTTGGCCGGGCTGATGTCGTTGTGGGTGTCGAGAGTCATCACCCGCTCGTGGATGGCGCGCGCCTTCGCCGTCAGCGGATCGTCCTGAACCGGCAGCCCGGCGGTTGCCGCCGCTACCGCGATTGACGCCGCTGCGAGACGGAACAATCTCATCGCTGCCTCCAATGGAGCATAGTACTTCCGCCTTCCGCCTTCCGTCTTCCGTCTTCCGCCTTCCGTCTTCCGTCTTGCTAGAATCAGATATGCCTCGATTCGTACTGCGCGTCAACGGACGAGATCGCGAGATTGACGCCGAGCCGGGCGACAGCCTGCTCTCGGTGCTGCGCTACGACTTCGGACTCAGCGGCAGCCGCTACGGATGCGGCGAAGGTCAGTGCGGCGCCTGCACGGTGCTGCTCGACGGGCTGGCGGCGCGCTCGTGCGTGACGCGCGTCGGCAGCGTCGGCGCCAAGGCGATCACTACCATCGAAGCGCTCGCCCAGGGGGAGCGTCTCCATCCGGTCCAGCAGGCGTTTCTCGAAGCCGAGGCCTTCCAGTGCGGCTACTGCACCTCGGGCATGATCATGGCCGCCGTCGGCCTGCTCAAGACCAACCCGAACCCGTCCGAGCAGGAGGTCGCGCGCCTGATGGACCGCAGCGTCTGCCGCTGCGGTACCTATCCGCGCATCGTGAAAGCCGTGCGCCTCGCAGCGGAGCGCATGCGCACGGGCACGGCGGTGATGGGAGGTTCAAAGTGAGCGACCTCGAAATCGAACGCTACGAACTCTCGGAACCGCGCCGCTACACGTTCGAGCTCGAGCGCCGCGAGTTCATCCGTCTGTTCGGCGCGGGCATCGTGGTCGCCGTTGCCGCGGCCGACGCGCTCGCGCAGGAAACCGGCCGGCAGCGGCCGCAGGGCCGCGGCGACACGCCGGATCTCGCGGCATGGCTGCACATCGACGAGGCGGGCCTCGTGCACGTCAGCACCGGCAAAGTGGAGATCGGCCAGAATATCCGCACTTCGCTCTCCCAGACCGTCGCCGACGAGCTGCGCGTGCCGCTCGCCTCGGTCACGCTTCTCATGGCGGACACCGACAAGACGCCCTTCGACCAGGGCACGTTCGGCTCCCAGACGACGCCGCGCATGGCGCCGCAGCTCGCCAAGGCCGCCGCCACCGCCCGCGAGATGCTCATCGATCTTGCGGCCGCGCAGTGGCGCGTGGACCGCTCCACGCTCGCCGCCCGCGATGCACGCATTGTCGGCCCCGAGGGACGCTCGCTCAGCTACGCCGAGCTCACGAAAGGCCAGGCGCTGACCGGGACGATCCCTGCCTCGCCGGCGACCGACTCCAGGGACCATTGGAAGATTCGTGGAACGGCGGTCAAGAAGGTCGACGGACGCGCCTTCGTCACGGGCGCTCACCAGTACACCCCGGACATCGCGCGGCCCGGACTCGTGTACGGCCGCATCGTGCGGCCCGACGGCTATGGCGGCACGCTCGTCAGCGTAGACGACGCGCGGGCGCGCGCGATGCCGGGCGTGGCTGTCGTGCGCGACGGCGACTTCCTTGGCGTGATCGCGCCCACCGAACGTGCCGCGTCGCGCGCGGCGGCCGCGGTCCAGGCGACGTGGAACGTCCCGGCTGGTCAGCCGTCCTCCGAAACGATCTATGAGTACCTGAAGAAGAATCCGGACCGCGGGGGAGGCGAGGCGCCCGCGATTGCGACGCTCGCCATGCCGGACGGCGTCGTGCGGACGTTCGAGGCGTCATATCGCATCCCGTACATCGCGCACACACCGCTCGAGCCGCGTGCGGCAGTCGCCGAGTGGCAGGACGGCAAGCTGACGGTCTGGACCGGCACGCAGCGTCCGTTCGGCGTCCGCACCGAGCTCGCCGAGGCGTTTCGGATCCCCGAGGATCGCGTCCGCGTGATCGTCCCCGACATGGGCTCGGGCTACGGCGGAAAGCACACGGGAGAAGCCGCGATCGAAGCCGCGCGGCTCGCGAAGGCGGCGAGCCGCCCTGTGAAGCTGGTGTGGACGCGCGCGGAAGAGTTCTCGT
Source organism: Vicinamibacterales bacterium (assembly GCA_035495955.1). GTDB lineage: Bacteria > Acidobacteriota > Vicinamibacteria > Vicinamibacterales > 2-12-FULL-66-21 > JAICSD01. Next base: position 175,914 of record DATJFE010000082.1, read on the forward strand.
GGGCCTACTTCCGGCCGGCAGGCGTCATCGACATCAAGAGCGGCGTCGACGCGCGCGGACAGATTGTCGCGTGGGCGTTCGACAACTGGAATTCCGGCGGCTCGGGACTGCAGACGCCGTACGACGTCGGCGCGAAAGCGCAGCTCTTTCATCCCGCGAAATCCCCGCTCCGCCAGGGCTCGTATCGCGCATTGGCGGCAACGGCGAACCACTACGCGCGCGAGATGCACATGGATGAAATGGCGCGCGCGCTCGGCGTGGACGCCGTCGAATTCCGACTGCGGCACCTCAAAGACGATCGGCTGCGCGCCGTGCTCACGGCAGTCGCGGAAAAAATCGCCCCTGGGCCGGCTCGGGACGAGCCCGGGCGGCGTCGAGGCGTCGGCGTCGCTTGCGGCACCGAGAAGGGCGGATACGTCGCGACGGCCGCCGAAGTGTCGCGCGGCTCCGGTCCGTCACCCTGGAGGCTCGATCGCATCGTCATTGCCTTCGAATGCGGCGCGATCGTCAACCCGGACGGTCTGCGCAATCAGGTCGAAGGATCGGTCGTTCAGGGGCTCGGAGGCGCCCTGTTCGAGGCGATCGATTTCGCCGACGGTCGAGTCAGGAACGGCACACTGGAGCAGTATCGCGTGCCGCGATTCAAGGACGTCCCGATCATCGAGACGATGCTGCTCGACCGGCGCGATATCCCGTCGGCCGGCGCGGGAGAGTCGTCGATGATCGCCGTGGCCCCCGCGATCGGGTCGGCCGTCCGCGCGTTTGGCAAGGTCGATACGGCCCTGCCGATCCGGCTGCTGGCCTGACGTCCCCCTGAAGGCTCAAGCGACAGACGGAGACCCGTGACTTCCGCCTTTAGGCGGAAGACCGAGTGGCGGGCCCTGTGACGAATTTGTGACCGGCCGATCTCCCCACGACGCCGTCTTACAGCGATAGAATCGCCGAACGGTGTTCGAGTCCCTGTTCCAGTTCCTCTTCGAGTACCGGCCGCAGGTTTTCCGGCAGGGCGACTTTCGCTTCGCGCCGCCGGCCGGAACCCCGATCGCGGCCGCGGTCGTCGTCGCCGCCCTGGTCGTCGCCTTCGTCAGCTACCGCGTGCTTCGCTCGCGGGTGCGCTGGCGGGAGCGGGCGGTGCTCGCCGTGCTGCGCGTTGCGGCGCTGGCGCTCGTGCTCTTCTGTATCTTCCGGCCGGTCCTGGTCGTGAAGGCGGCCGTGTCCCAGCAGAACGTTGTCGGCGTGCTCATCGACGATTCACGCAGCATGCGGCTGAACGACGAGAACGGGTCGCGCGCCGATCTGGTGCGCCGCACGTTCGCGAACCCCGACAGTCCGATCATGAAGGCGCTCTCCGACCGGTTCCTGATTCGAACGTTTCGGTTCTCGTCTTCAACGGCGCGCGTGGGTGCGCCGGGCGACCTGACGTTCAACGGCACGCAGACCCGTCTCTCCAATGCTATCGAGAGCGCCCGCGCGGAGCTCGCAGGGCTTCCCGTCTCGGGGCTCGTCCTCGTGACCGACGGCGCCGACACCACCGATGCGAGCGTCGCCGACGCGCTGCTTGCGTCAAAAGCCGAGGCGCTCCCGGTCTTCACGGTCGGCGTGGGGCAGGAGACGCTGGCGCACGACATCCAGGTCGGCCGCGTCTCGACGCCGCGGACGGCGCTGAAGGGCACATCGCTGCTCGTCGATGCGGTGATTACGCAGACGGGCTACGCAGGTCAGACGGTGACGCTCGACGTGGAGGACGGCGGACGGATCGTCGGCTCGCAGCCCGTCAGGCTCCCTGCCGACGGCGATCCCGTGTCGGTTCGCGTGCGGTTCACGGCGGACCAGGCCGGCCCGCGGCTGTTCCGGCTGAAGGTGGCGCCGCAGCCGGGCGAACTGGTCGTCGAGAACAATCAGCGCGACGTGCAGATCGATATCCGCGATCGCCGCGAGCGGATCCTGTATTACGAAGGGGAGCCGCGGTTCGAGATGAAGTTCGCGCGCCGCGCAACCGCCGACGATCCGAACCTGCAGCTCGTGACGCTCCAGCGCACCGCGGACAACAAGTACCTGCGGCTCGATATCGATCCGGCGGGCGTCGAGCTGGCCGCGGGTTTTCCGAAGACGCGCGAGGAGCTGTTCGCCTATCGGGGTCTGGTGCTCGGCAGCATCGAGGCGAGCGCGTTCACGGCGGACCAGCTCCGCATGATCGCGGAATTCGTCGACGTTCGCGGCGGCGGCCTACTGCTGCTCGGCGGTCCCCATTCGTTCGCGGAAGGCGGCTACACCGGCACGCCGGTCGCGGAGGTGATGCCTGTCGTCCTCGATCGCAGCGGAGCCGGAGTCGCGCACCTGAAGATCCATCCAACCCGCGCCGGGCAGGCCCACGCCGTCACGCAGCTCGGGGACACGGAAGAGGCGTCGGCCGAACGCTGGAAGAACATGCCGGCGCTGACGACGCCGAACCTCATCGACGCGATCAAGCCGGGCGCGGTCACCCTGCTATCGGCGACCGACGACCGCCGCCGGGAGCGCGTCGTGCTCGCATACGAACGGTACGGACGGGGAAAGTCGATTGCATTTCCCGTGCAGGACTCGTGGCTCTGGCAGATGCACGCCTCGATGCGCACCGAGGATCAGACGCACGAGAATTTCTGGCGGCAGTTGCTGCGGTGGCTCGTCGACGGCGTTCCCGACTGTGTCGAGGCGCGGCCAGTGACCGATCGCGTGGAGCCGGGCGCTCCCGTGACGCTGACCGCCGACGTCGTCGATCAGCGCTTCGTGGAGCTGAACGACGCATCGGTCGTCGCCCGGGTGACTTCGCCGGGTGGAAAGACCGTGGCCGTACCGCTCCAATGGACGGGAGAGCGCAACGGACAATACCGAGGCACGTTCCCAACGGCGGAATCGGGATGGTACGAAGCGAAGATCGACGCGACGCGCGCCGGCGCGTCCATCGGGTCGGCGATCGCCCACGTTCGCACCGCCCCCGACGATGCGGAGTACTTCGACGCGGCGATGCACGCGGCATTGCTGAAGCGGATCGCGCAGGAGACCGGCGGCCGCTTCTATCGCGCCGATGCGACGGCGACGCTGCCCGACGATCTGAAGTACTCCGGCCGCGGCGTGACCGCGGTCGAGGAACGCGAGCTGTGGCACATGCCGGCGCTCTTGCTCGCCCTGGTCGCGCTGATCTGCGGTGAGTGGGGGCTGCGCCGGTACTGGCGGCTCGCATAAACGAATGCCGAATGCTGAATGCTGAAGTTTAAGCTGACGAAGATAGCCGTGATCGTACTGTCGCTGCTTGGCGCGCCGGGCGTCGTGTGGGCGCAGACGACGCACCTGCTCATTGTCGTCGGGCTGACGACCGAGGCGGAGCACGACGAGGTGTTCAACAAATGGGGCGCCGCGCTCGCCGACACGGCCGTCGCGAAGCTCGGCGTGCCGAAGGAGAACGTCATCCTGCTGACCGGACCGCAGTCGACGCGGGACCGGATCGTGAACGCGCTGGGAACCGTGGCCGCCAAGGCGGCCGACGCGGACACGGTGATGGTGGTGCTGTTCGGCTACGGCACCTTCGCCAACAACGTCGCCAAATTCAATCTGCCGGGGCCCGACATGACGCCGCAGGACTTCGAGCCGCTGCTGGCGCGGCTGCGATCGAAGCGCGTCGTCTTCGTCAACACCGCCAGCGCGAGCGCGCCGTTCGTCGCGGCGCTGTCCGGTCCCGGACGGATTGTGGTCGCGGCCACGCGGACCGCCGGCGAAAAGTACGCGACGCTGTTCGGCGGCCCGTTCGTCGAGGCGTTTTCAGCCGACGCGGCGGACGCCGATCACGACGGCAAGGTTTCGATCCTCGAGGCGTTCGAGTACGCGAAGAAGATGGTCGCCTCGTCGTACGAGCGCGAAGGACTGCTGCCGACCGAACACCCGATCCTCGACGACAACGGCGATCGCGAAGGGAGTATGGATCCCGGCCGCGAGGCGAAGGACGGCCAGTCGGCATCCCTCGTCAGCCTCGGGTCGATGCGGCAGCAGGCCCTGCCCGCCGACGAGAAGCTGCGCGCCTTATATCTGGAGCGACAGGATCTCGAGCGGCGGATCGAGTCGCTGAAGCTGCTCAAGAGCGGCATGGACCCGTCGAAGTACGAAGCAGAGCTCGAAAAGCTCGCCACCGATCTGGCGCTGAAGACGCGCCAGATTCGCGAAGCGGAAGGAAAACGGCAGTGAAGTCCGGCGCGGTCGTCGGCCTCGCGCTCTTCGTGGCAGCGGTCGCGGCGGTGTCCGCGATTCAGCGTCCCGAATCGGACGTGCAGGGCAACACGGCCTACGACGGGCGGTTCGTGTTCGTGCGCCTTCGGTATCAGACCGGGTTCGGACGCTTCGGGCGGCAGGGCCCGCCATGGTCGCACGATTATCCGCGCGGAGAGATGCACTTCACGCGAATCCTCAACGACGTGACGTCCCTGAAGCCGAGGCTCGACGGCTCCAACATACTCGCGCTCGACGATCCGGAGCTGTTGAAGTACCCGATCGCATACATGGCGGAGCCCGGCTTCTGGGCAGTGACCGACAGGGAAGCCGAGAACTTCCGTGCGTACCTGCTCAAGGGCGGATTCGTCATCTTCGACGACTTCCGCGGACCGCACTGGGACAATCTGCAGGCGCAGATGCGGATCGTACTGCCCGACGCGCACTGGATGTCGCTCGACGACGGCACGCATCCCATCTGGCACTCGTTCTTCGAGATTCCCAGGCCGGACGCGCTCGATCCGCCCTACGGCGGTCTCGTCCCGTCGTACTGGGGGATTTTCGAGAACAACGATCCGGCGCGGCGGCTGCTCGCAATCGCGAACGTGAACAACGACATCAGCGAATACTGGGAATGGTCCGGCACCGGCTACGCGCCGGTCAACGTCGACAACGAGGCGTACAAGTACGGCGTGAACTACGTGATTTACGGGTTGACACACTAACGGAGGTTTTCTTGGCCATCGCGACCAACACCATCGACCTCGATTCGCCCGACGACGTCGCGCTGGCGGATCGAATGAAGCACGGCCGCGACCGCATCGTCGAGCAGCTGCGCAAAGCGATCGTCGGGCAGGACGATGTCGTCTCGGAAGTGCTGCTGACGTTGTTTGTCGGCGGCAACAGCCTGATCGTCGGCGTGCCCGGCCTGGCGAAGACCCTGCTGGTGCACACGCTGGCGCGCGTCCTCGAGCTGAAGTTCTCGCGGATCCAGTTCACGCCCGACCTGATGCCCTCCGACATCACGGGCACCGATCTGATTCAGGAGGACACCTCGACCGGACGGAGGCAGATGGTGTTCGCGCCCGGACCGATCTTCGCCAACATCCTCCTCGCGGACGAAATCAACCGCACGCCGCCCAAGACCCAGTCCGCGCTGCTCGAGGCGATGCAGGAGCATCGCGTCACGATTCAGGGGCGCACCTACACGCTCGAGGAGCCCTTCTACGTCTTCGCGACGCAGAACCCGATCGAGCTCGAAGGCACGTATCCGCTCCCCGAGGCGCAGCTCGATCGCTTCATGTTCCACATCGTCATCGACCATCCGCCGGTCGAAGAGGAGTTCGAAGTCGTACGCTCGACGACGTCGATCCAGGATCTGTCGTTCGATCGCCCCGTAAGCGGCTCCGATCTCGTGGCCTTCCAGCGGCTGGTGCGGCGCGTGCCGGCCGCGGAGCCCGTGATCCGCTACGCGCTGGACCTCGCGCGCGCGACGCGGCCGAAGTCTCCCACCGCGCCCGACGCGATCAGGAAATGGGCGGCCTTCGGCGCGAGCGTCCGCGCCGCGCAGTACCTCGTCCTCGGCGGCAAGGCCCGGGCGCTGACGAGCGGACGCTACCACGTCAGCTTCGAGGACATCCGGGCGCTGGCGCATCCGGTGCTGCGCCACCGGGTGCTGACGAACTTCCACGCGCAGTCGGAAGGCGTGACGAGCGACGCGCTGGTGGACAAGCTCCTCGAAGCCGTGCCGATGCCGCGGAGCGGGATGTAAACGATGGCGATGGCTCACGTCACGGCGCTTCCAGGGGCGCGGTTCGTCGATCCCGTCGTCCTCGCGCGGATCGGCAATCTCGAGCTGGTCGCGCGCGCGGTCGTCGACGGCTTCATCAACGGGATGCACCGGTCGCCGTACTTCGGCGCGTCGGTCGATTTTGCCGAGCATCGCGGGTATACGCCGGGCGATGACATCCGGCGCGTCGACTGGAAATTGTTCGCGCGGACGGATCGGTTCTACGTGAAGGAGTACGAGGCGGATTCGAATTCAAACTTCGCCGTGATGCTGGACGTGTCGAAGTCCATGGGCTTCGGCAGCCGCGGCATCACGAAACTCGATTACGGGCGGATGCTCGCCGGGTGCCTGACCTATATGGTCCACCGCCAGCGCGATCGCGTCGGCTTCGTCGCGTTCGACGAGGACGTCGTCGAGTACGTGCCGCCTTCGGCGAAGCACATGGACGTGACGCTCCACGTGCTGGACCGGCTGACGCCGTCGAGACCCGGGCGTCTGGGGCCGCCGCTCAAGAAGCTGGCGGAGCATTTCGCGCGCCGCGGGGTGCTCGTGGTCATCTCCGATCTGTACGAGGATCCCGACGCGGTGCTCGAGGCCGTGGCGCCGCTGCGATCCCGCGGCCACGACATGATCGTGTTCCACGTCCTCGACCCGGCGGAGATCGAATTCGACTACGACCAGGCGTCGGCGTTCGAGGACCTGGAGAGCGGCGAGCAGATTCCGATCGTGCCGGAGGCGCTCGCGGAAACCTATCGCGCGCTCATCCGCGAGCATACCGAAGCCCTGCGATCCAGACTGTCGGAGCTGCGGATCGACTACGCGCTGATCAATACCGCGACGCCGCTCGATCACGCCTTGTTCAAGTACCTGTCCATGCGCGAGCAACTCAACAGGGCTAGGTGAAGCCATTGATGATTGGCGAGGGCAGATTGGCGATTGTATTGTCGATTGGTCGATTGCCGATTGACGGATTGACGATTGGCGATCGACGAATTGCCGATTGTCCCATTGCCGATTGGATTGGCGATTGCCTACTCGCCAATCTGCAATTGGCAAGTGTCGATCGGCGATCGTCAATCGTCGATCGCTCGATCGGCAATCGGCACCCCGTCGGTCGGCGATCGTCAATCGTCGATCCCTCCATCGACAATCGGCACCCCGTCGATCGGCGATCGTCAATCGTCGATCCCTCAATCGGCAATCGGCACCCCGTCGATCGGCGATCGTCAATCGTCCATTCAATCGCCCCTCTGCAATCGCCAATCGGAAGTGACGTATGGGCCTGGTAGCCCCTCTGATGCTCGTGGGGCTCGCGGCCCTTGCCATCCCCGTGCTGATTCATCTGATTCAGCGGGAGCGGAAGCGCGTGGTGGAATTCCCGTCGCTGATGTTCCTGCGGCGGATCCCGTATCAGTCGGTGCGCCGCCGGCGGATTCGCGACTGGGCGCTTCTGATGATGCGGCTCGCGGCGCTTGCGCTGATCGTGCTCGCCTTTGCGCGCCCCTTCTTCCGGCGGGCGTCGCTCGCGGCGGCGACCCAGAACGGCGCGCGCGAGGCGGTCATCCTCCTCGACGCGTCGTACAGCATGGATTACGGCGATCGGTGGGACAAGGCGAAGGCCGCCGCGCGCGACGCCATCCGCGCGATGGGACCGGGCGATCGCACGTCGCTCGTCGTGTTTTCGACCGGCGCGGACGTGGCCGTGCGATCGGCCGCCGACAGGGGCCGCTTGGAGGCCGCGCTTGCCGCGGCGAAGACGGGACCGGGCGCGACGCGCTATGCGCCGGCGCTCAAGCTGGCCGGCAGCCTTCTCGGCGAATCGGCCCTGCCGCGGCGCGAAGTGATTCTCATCAGCGATTTTCAGCGGCGGGGCTGGGAGCAGTCGCCCGGGCATGAGGACGTGAAGCTGCCCGAACGAACGGCGTTGACGCCCGTGACCGTCGCGGCCGGCGACACCGCCAATCTGGCGGTCACTCCGGTGTCGCTGCAGCGCACGCGCTTCGAGAATCACGATCGCGTGGCCGTGACGGCGGGCGTGACGAATCGCAGCGCCACGCCCGCCCGGGCGGTGCTGACGCTCGAGGTCGACGGCCAGTCGATCCAGTCGCTGCCGATCGACGTGGCCGCCAACGGATCGAGCAGCGCGACGTTCGCGCCGTTCACGGTGGCGTCTCGCAACATGCGCTGCAGCGTCAGGCTGCCCGCGGACGGCCTGGCGCGCGACAATCTGTTCGATTTCGTCGTGTCGCCGTCGGAGCCGGTGCGCGTGGTCGCGATCAATCGCCCCGGCGCCGAGCGCGAGAACCTGTACCTGTCTCGCGCCCTGGCGATCGGCGACGCGCCGCGCGTCGAGCTGACCGCGCGAACGCCGCAGTCGTTTTCAGACGCGGAGGCACGCACGGCCGCCGTCGTCATCCTGAACGACATCCAGGTGCCGGACGCGCTTGCCGACAAGTTGTCGCGATTCGTGGCCGCCGGCGGCGGATTGCTGATCGCCGCGGGGCCGAACGCGACATGGCCGTCGCACGCGGCCGACGTCGTGCCCGCTCTTCCTGGCGATCCCATCGATCGGACCACCGTCGCGCCGTCGCGGCTGGGCGGGCTCGAATACAGCCATCCGGTCTTCGAGCTGTTTCGCGCCCCGCGAAGCGGAGATTTCTCGGCGGCGCGCTTCTACGGATACCGCGCCGCAACTCAGCCGTCTGGCCAGGTGCTCGCCCGGTTCGACGATGGGACGCCGGCGCTGATGGAACGGAAAGCCGGAGCGGGCCGAACCCTGCTCTGGAGCTCCACCCTCGACCTGGAATGGAACGATTTGCCGGTCAAGCCGGTGTTCCTCCCGTTCATCCATACCATCACGAAATATCTCGCGGATTACGCCGAACCGCCTGCATCATTGACTGTAGGGCAGGTCGTTCCGGCTCCGCACCGCGGCGGAGGACACGGCGCGTCGGCCAGCCGCGGCGGCACGGTGGTACTGGCGCCGTCGGGCGCGCGCGTCTCCATCAATACCGAAGACGGTGCGCTCGAACTGACCGAGCAGGGCTTCTACGACGTGCGTACGCAGGGCGGCGGCGCCGATTCGGCGATGACGCTCGCAAGCAACGTCGATCTGACGGAATCGGATCTGACGCCGATGGACCCCCGCGAGCTGTCGGCGGCGGTGGCGGGCGGCGCGCAGGGCGCTGCGGCGGGATCCGGCGCCGCTCGGCCGAGCGCGGAAGCGCAGGCTCAGGCGCAGCGGCTGTGGTGGTACCTGCTCGTCGCGGGCGGGCTGCTGCTGGCGGCCGAGACATTGCTCTCAAATCGTCTGTCGAAGAACGGCACGAGGGTTTCATGACGAACCAGCACGGAGACCGATCGGAACTGATCGCGGTCATTCACGACGTGCGACGGCGATGGCGGATGAAGCTCGCCCTGCGCGGCGCCGCGCTCGCGGCGGGATTTGCGGCGTCGGCGCTCGTGCTGTCGGCCCTCGGGCTGCAGTGGAACCGATTCACGCCGCAGTCGATTCTGCTCTTCCGCATCGCGATGGCGGTCGTCGTCGCCGTGCTGGCGTACGCGTTCCTCCTTCGTCCGCTGCTGCGGCGCGTGAGCGACGAGCAGGTCGCGCTGTATCTCGAGGAGCACGAACCGTCGCTCGAGGCGGCAATCATCAGCGCGCTCGAAGCGGAGCGGGCCGGATTGTCGGTCCAGTCGCCGGCGCTCGTCCGCAAGCTCGTCGAAACCGCCGTCGCCAGGTCCCACGCCATCGACGATGGACGCCGCCTCGAGCGCGCGCCCGTCCGCCGCTATTCGGGCGCGCTCGGGGGCGTCGTCGCGCTGGCGGCCGCGATTTTCCTGCTCGGGCCCGCCTACATGCGGCACGCCCTGTCCGCGCTGCTCGTGATCTCGCGAAGCGTCGAAGCGGCGGCGCCGTACCGCATCGACGTGACGCCCGGCCACGCGACGATTCCGCGCGGCGCGGATCAAGCGATCAGCGCGAAGCTGATCGGCTTCCAGGCCGATCAGGCGGTGCTGATGATCCGGAAGTCGCCGACGGCCGCGTTCGAGCGCGTACCGCTGGCGCGGACGGACGAGAAATACGAAGGCACGCTGTTCGACGTGGCCGCGCCGATCGAATACTTCGTCGAAGCCGTCGGCGTCCGCTCGCCGATGTACACGCTCAACGTCGCGGACATGCCCTACGTCCAGAAGCTTCAGCTCGAGTATCACTTTCCCGCGTACACGGGGCTGCCGGTGCGCAAGATCGAAGACGGCGGCGACATCGCCGTCCTGAAGGGGACCGAGATCCGCGTCCGCGCGACGCCGACCATGCACGCCGCGGCCGGCGGAATCGCCATCGACGACAAATTGCAGGTGCCGATGACCGTCGAAGCCGACGGCGCGCTGACGGCGCGGTTCGTCGCGGACCACGATGGCTTCTATCGCATCGATCTCGAGGCGCCCGGTGGGCCGCGGGTGGGCGGCTCGCCGAAATACTCGATCGACGTCCTCGACGACCGGCCGCCGGTCGTCTCGTTCACGAAGCCCGGCCGCGACGGATCGGCCTCGCCGATCGAGGAGGTCTTCCTCGAGGCCAAGGCGGACGACGACTACGGCATCAAGTCGCTCGAGCTGATCTACAGCGTCAACGGCGGCGCAGAGAAGACGGTGAAGCTGTTCGACGGCACCACGCGGATGCCGAGCGTGTCCGCCGGCCACACGCTGTATCTCGAGGAGCTCTCGGTCAAGCCGGGCGACTCGGTCTCGTATTACGCGCGCGCGACCGACAACAACACCGTCAGCGGACCGCAGAAAGCGCTGAGCGACATGTACTTTCTTCGCATACGCGCGCTGCAGAAGGACTTCCGTAAGGCGCAGTCGCAGGCGGGCGGCGCCGGCGGCCAGCAGCAGAACCAGGTCAACGCCCTGTCCGAGCAGGAACGGCAGATCATCGCCGCCAGCTTCAATCTCCAGCGGGATCGGAGGAAGGCGGGCGCCGACAAGACTCGCGAAGGCTCCGTCGTCGTCGGGCTGATGCAGAAGCGGCTGCGCGAGCAGGTCAACGAGCTGCTCACGAATTTCGCCACGCGCGTCGGCGATCAGGCGGAGCGCTTCAAGAAGATCACCGACTTCCTGAAGCAGAGCGTGCCGGAGATGCAGACGGCTGAGGGCAAACTGCAGGCCGCCAGCCCCGAGAACGCGCTGCCGCCGGAACACAAGGCGCTCGAGTACCTGCAGAAGGCGGAGGAAGAGTACGAGCTGCAGGTCAGCATGAACCAGCAGCAGGGCGGCGGCGGTGGCGGCGGACAGCAGAAGATGGCCGAGGAGCTGGCCGATCTGTTCGAGCTCGAAGCCGACAAGATGGCCAACCAGTACGAAGCCGCGCAGCGCGCGTCGCAGCAGCAGGCCGATCAGAAGATCGATGAGCTCGCGGAGAAGCTGAAGGAGCTCGCGAAGCGCCAGGAGCAGGAAGCCGAGCGGCAGCGGCACCGCGCCGCGGCGCAGCAGGGCAGCGGCGGCGGCGACTCGCAGCGCCAGCTCGCGGAGCAGGCCGAGGAAGCGGCCCGGCAGCTCGAGAAGCTCGCGCGCGAGGAAAACCGGCCGCAGCTTCAACAGACGGCGCGCCAGCTCCAGCAGGCCGCCGACGCCATGCGTCAAGCGGCGGCGAACGGCGATCCCAACGCGGCCTCCGCCGCGTCGCGCGCGATGGAGCAATTGAAGGAAGCGTCGCGCCAGTTGCAGCAGGCGCAGGGCGGCCGGAGCGCGCGCGACGTGCAGGACGCGCTCAGGCAGGCCGAAGCGATGGCGCGCGAGCAGCAGGACATTCAGGACGACGTCTCGAAGCTCGATCAGCAGGGCGCGGGCCGCGGCGACAAGGCGCAGCAGTTGAGCGAGCGCAAGCAGCAACTCGCCGGCAGGGTCGATCAGCTCGAGAAGCAGCTCGATCGGACCGCGGGCGACATGTTCAAGAACGAGCGGGACGCCTCACGCAAGCTCACCGAAGCGGCCAACGCCATCCGCGACAAACGGATCCGCGACAAGATCCGCTATTCGGATCAGATGCTCCGCGGCGGCAGCCAGACCTCCGACGTGGCGGCGTTCGACCGCGACATCCAGAACAACCTGGACGATCTGAAGAAGAAGATCGGCGAGGCCGCGTCCGCCGTCGGCAACTCGAAGGGCGACGCCAGCACGCAGGCGCTCGAGAAGGCGCGGCAGCTCGCCGAAGGCATGCAGTCGCTCGGTGAGCGGATGCGGCAGGGTTCCCAGGGTTCCGAGGGTTCCAGAAGTTCCCAGGGTTCGCAACAGCAGCAAACGCAGCAACAGCAGCAGGGCCAGCAGGGACAGCAGGGCCAGCAGGGCCAGCAGGGCCAGCAGGGACAACAGGGACAACAGGGACAACAGGGACAACAGGGACAACAAGGCGGCAACGGCGGCCGCAATCAGGGCCAGCCGACGCAGGGTGGACGCAACGGCGAAGGCAACACGCGGGGAGGCATGATCGCGCCGACCGGATCGCCAAGCTCGATCGGCGACGCGCGGCCCGGACGATTCACCGGCGAGCAGGTCCGTCAGTTCCGCGGCGAAGCGCGCCAGCGCATCACCGACGCGGAGCAGCTGCGACGCCTCCTCGGACAACAGAAGATCGAGACGAAGGAGCTCGATCAGATCATCCAGGGGCTTCGCCAGCTCGACACCGAGAGCGCGTACAACAATGCCGATGGCCTCGCGAAGCTCGAACAGTCGGTGACCGACAATATCAAGCGGTTCGAGTACACGCTCCGCCGTCGGCTCGACGCCAATGCGAGCCAGGTGTTCCTCTCGGGCACGGACGACGTGCCGGAGCAGTATCGGAAACTGGTGGAGCAGTACTATCGGTCGCTGTCGAAGGGCGGCGGAAAACAATAAACCCTGAACAGGAGATCAGGAGTTCAGGAGGCATTGTTTCCTGATTACTCCAGATCTCCTGATCTCCTGTTGATCTTCATGCGGCAGCATCTATCCGGCTTCATCGTCGCGATCCTGACAATCGCGGCCGTTGCCGGCCAGCAGCCGCAGCCGCCCACGGCGGCGCAGCAGCGGCCCGTTTTCCGGGGCGGGACGCACTTCGTCCGCGTCGACGCGTATCCGTCCCGCAACGGCAAGATCGTCGAAGGACTGACTTCCGCCGACTTCGAGATCACCGAAGACGGCAAGCCCCAGAAGATCGAATCGTTCGACTTCATCAAGTACCCGACATTCACGCCGGACGCCGAGCGGCGCGATCCGTCGTCGCAGCGCGGCGGATACGACATGGCCGCGGACCCGCGCTATCGAGTGTTCGTGATTGTCGTCAACGTCGAGTACGCGGCACCGGGACAGTCCATGAGCGCCGCGGTCAACAGCAGCATCGGGTACATCCAGCAGCCGCTGATCCGCTTTCTCGACCGCGTGCTCGGTCCCAAGGATGTCTATGGGTTTCTGACGACGGCGCAGTCGGCGAAGGACCTCGTGCTGGGGCAGAAGACCTCCAGCGTCGAGGCGCAGATCGCCGACATGTGGCGGGCGTCGGCGGTCGATCGCGACGAGGACGCTGATGCGCTTCTGCGGTGCGGACCGGCGGGGGAGGCAATTCGAGGCAGGTTCCTCCTCGATCGGATGTACACGTCGCTCGAGACCCTCGTCGTCCAGCTCGGCTCGCTTCGCCAGGAGCGCAAGAACATCATTTTCGTGGCGAACAGGCTCGACCGCCCGCGGGAAGACCGGAAGATTCTCTCGGCCCGCGGGCCGGTATTGCCGAAGGCCGGAATCGTCGGCGGACGGGTCGGCATCGGGGATCGCAGCGATTACGGCGCGAACGATTCGATGTGCGCCAGCGAGATCCAGCGGCTCGCGCTGATGGATTTCGATACACGCTACCGGCAACTGCTTCGTGAGGCGCAGCAGCAGAATGTGAGCTTCTTTCCGGTGACGCCGGCCGGACTCCAGGCGCCCGCCACGCTGCCGGAGGCTCGCGCGGTGCAGCAGGCGAACGACGATCTGATCACGCTGGCGCGCGAAACCGACGGCATTCCCATCGTCAACACGAACGACCTCGCGGGCGGCATGACGAAGATCGCCGACGATCTCGCCGCCTATTATCTGCTCGGGTACTACACCACGAACACGACGTGGGACGGAGGGATTCGCACGATCAGGGTGAAGCTGAAGCCGGCGGGCGAGGCCGTGCGCGCGCGGCGCCAGTATCGCGCGCCGACCCAGGCCGAAATCGACGCGCTCAGCGCCAGGGCCGCGGCGGGCGGCCGCGCGCCGAGTCCGGTACCGTCGTCGGAAGCAGCGGCGCGCGAGACGGCCCTCGGGGTGCTCGAGCGCGCGTCGCGGCCGTTTGCCGCCTACGCCGCGGCGAGCGGCACGACGCTCACCGTGATTGCGGAGCTGTCATCCTCGTCGATCCAGCTCGGGCGCTGGAAGAGCGGCGCCGACGTTGAAGTGGAGGCGTCAGGGCCGAACGGCGAGCCCGCTGGAGCCGCACGAGGGAAGATCGACGCTGGATCGTACGCCGTCGCGATTCCGGTGCCCCTCTCCGGCGTCAGGCCGGCGCGCGTTGCCGTGCGGCTGGTCGGCCCGAACGAACGGCCGGCCGACGATTGGCTCAACGTGCTGCCGTCGGCATCGAGGCTCGTCGGAGACCCGATCGCCTATCGCTCGGCGTCGCGCGTTGCGAAACGGCCCGTTGCCGCGTTCGAATTCGCGCGAAACGAGCGCCTCACTCTCGAGTGGCCAGTGCTGGCGCCGCTCGATCGCCGCGAGGCTCGATTGCTGGATCATGCCGGCACAGCGCTGCCGGTCGATCTGCCGCTGTCAGAGGACACCGCCCGCAAGGCCATCGTCCTGGACATGTCGCTTTCAGGGTTGCCGCACGGCGACTACCTGTTCGAGCTGACGGCCGCCGCATCCGGCTCGACGGAGCGGCACTTGCTGGCGATTCGGATGCGGTAGTCGAACCTCAATTCCCAGATTCCCAAATCTCCCAATTCTCGAGTTCCTCCTCGGCCTGCGTCTCCGCCGCTTTCATCGCCGTCGTCCAGCGCGGCGGCGTGATGCCGAGCAAGTGCTGCACGAAGAAATCCCACCGTTTGTGATCGCCGTACGGCCCCCCTGACGTGTGATTGGCGCCGGGGATGGCGAGCAGATCGAAGTTCTTGTCGTGCTTGATCAACTGGTTGACCACCTGCATCGTGGACGAGGGATCGACGTTGGTGTCCAGCTCGCCGTAAATCAGCAGCAGATCGCCCGTGAGATTCTTCGCGTTGTCGACGTTCGACGCCGCGGCGTATTCTGGACCGATCGGCCATCCCATCCACTGCTCGTTCCACCAGATCTTGTCCATCCGGTTGTCGTGGCAGCCCGATGCCGACACCGCCGCCTTGTAGAAGTCGCCGTGGAAGAGCAGCGCCCCCAGCGCGCTCTGGCCGCCCGCCGACGTGCCGTAGATGCCGACGCGCGAGATGTCGTAATACGGATATTTCCGCGCGACGGCTTTGTGCCACAGGATGCGATCCGGGAACCCCGCGTCGCCGAGGTTCTTCCATGCGACGTCATGGAACGCCTTGGATCGATTCGACGTCCCCATCCCGTCGATCTGGACGACGATGAAACCGAGCTCGGCGATGGATTGCATCGCGTTGTAGGCGCCGAAGGACTTCGGGACGAACGACCCCTGCGGGCCGGCGTAGATGTTTTCGACGACCGGGTATTTCTTCGAGGCGCTGAGATTCGACGGCCGGTAGATCAGGCCCCAGATGTCAGTCTTGTCGTCGCGGCCCTTCGCCACGAACACCTCGGGCGGCTGCCAGCCGGACGCCTGCAGCTCCGTGATGTCTCCTTTCTCGAGCGTCTCGACGAGGCCCGCGTCGGCCGTCCGATGCAGCTCCGCGATCGGCGGCATGTCGACGCGCGAGTACATGTCGACGTAGAACGCCTGATCGTCCGAGAACACCAGGTTGTGGTTCCCATCGGCGGTGGTGAGCGGCGCCAGTCCGGTGCCATCGAGATTGATGCGGTAGTAGTACGCAAAGTACGGATCCTTGCCTGGATACATCCCGCCGGCGCTGAAGAGGACCTGCCGCTTCTCTTCGTCCACTTTGATGACGTTCCGCACCGCCCATTCGCCCTTCGTGATCTGGTTCTTCACGCGGCCGGAGGCGCCGTCGTACAGGTACAGGTGATTCCAGCCGTCGCGCTCCGACATCCAGATCACCTCGCGTCCGTCGGCGAGATCGAATCGGTATTTCTTGCCCGAATCCGTCAGGCCGCCGTTGGCCTGCCGGTAATTGAAGAACGTCTTCGGTTCCTCGGAGATGACCGCGCGCGGCATCCCGGTCGCCGCATCGACTTCGATCACGCGATAGACCTGATGTCCGCGCTGGTTGTACTCGAACGTGACGGCGCGACTGTCCTTTCTCCACTGAAACCGCGACAGCTCGAAGGGATTCGGAAAGAGCGCGTTGTCGACGACGATCGATCTCTTCGACTCGACGTCGAAGATCACCGGCTGCGGGACGGCCAGGGCGTCGCCTGGCTTTGCGTACACGTTGACGGAGTGCTTCGGCTGGAGCTGGTCGGCCGGCGACGACTCGACGTAGTGGACCTCGCGCCGGTAGCCGGGACGCACCCGGTTGGCGGCAATTTTCCTCGAGTCCGGCGACCAGGCGATGGTGTTGAGCTCGTAAGCGTTGCCTTCGGAGCCGTCCGTGCTCAGCACGGCTTCGTTCTTCTGCGTGCCGGCGTCGCGCACGACGAGGTTATAGTTCCAGATCGCCGCCTCTTTTCTGCCGTCAGGCGATACACGCACCTGCGCCGCGGGGTCCCCCTGGCCGCCGCGTCCGCCGACGGCGCCCGCGCCCTGGCCACCGCCGCGCCCGCCGCGGCCGCCGGATCCCTGCTGTGCTTCAGCAGGCGTCGCCTTGCGGCACGACGAATCCGCGATCGTGCAGCGCCACGCCGCGTTTTCCGCGACGAACTGGATCGCCTTCTCGCTGTCGACGAACTCGAAGGCATTGAACGGCAGCTCGAGCGGCGTGTAGGGCTTGCTCAACACGGCCGACAGCGATGCCGCGACCTTCGCGTGATCGAACGCCGGTCCTTTGGCTTTCGTGTCGGCATCGACGAGGATGAAGTCGTGTCCGCCCTTGACCGTGCGGCGGTAGTACAGCCGATGCGTCCGGCCGATCCAGCGCGGCGCCTCGGCGGCATTGCCGACGAGCGCCTCGTAGCGCTTGCGCAGCCCGAGGGCGCGCTCGTAATCCGCCTGCGTCCCCTGCGCGAACGTCGGTGCCGCGATCCCGATGCAGAGCGCCCCGATCAAGCCGAAGCCCTTCATCTGTTTCCTCCGTTGACCTGCCATTTCACCAATTCACCAACTCACCAACTCAGCCTGCCGACCCGCCCCGACTCGCCGACGCCCCAGCCTGCGCGGCCGCGCGGCGCGAACGCGAAGGCGTGGTATCCGTCGCCCGCGATCGGCGTCCACGTCCGTCCGTCATCGGCCGACCAGTCCGCGCCCGACGGTCCCACGGCAATCCACGCGCCGGCGGATCCGGGCGCGAACGCCACGACCGACCGGAAGCCGCCGAGCCCTGTGACCGGCGTCCACGTGGTCCCCCCGTCGGAGGTTGAAGCGGCACTGGCGGCCGCGTCCTTTTCCCTTCTGTAATCCCCTCCGACGGCCACGCCGCGGCGCGGATCGCGAAAAGCGATGGAAAAGATGCCGGCCGACGCGGACGAGGCGAGCGGCGTCTCGGCGATCGCCCAGGTCTCGCCGCCGTCTTCGGTGCGGAGCACGCGCGATCGCGTGGATGCTCCGGTGCCGATCCACGCGCGATCCCTTCCCGTGACGGCGATGTTGGTGCCACTGGCTGCAAACGCGCCTTCGTTCGGCAGCGCCGGCGGCAGTTTCGATGCCGGCACGCGCGTCCACGTCCGTCCGCCGTCGCCCGTTCTGATGATCACGAACGCGCCGTCGATCGAATCGCTGACGGCCAGGCCGCGCTGCGCGTCCCAGAACGCCATCGCGTCGAAAAACGCCTTCGGCTCGGGATTGGTGAACTGCAGATCCCATCGCGCGCCGGCGTCGACGGTCTTGTAGATGCGCGAGGCCTGGCCGGGTCCGATGCTGAGCGCGTAGGCCGCGCGGTCGCTGACGGCGTCGATGTCGCGGAAGTCGAGCGTGTCGGCGCCAGGAATCGTGAGTTTGTTCCATGTCGCGCCGCCGTCGGCGGTCCTTAGCAGCGTGCCGCCGGCGCCGCTGGCCCACGCGACGGTCGCGTTTGCCGCGCTCACGCCGCGCAGCCGCGCGGCGACCCCGCTGGTCTGCGGCGTCCACCGGGGGATGCGCGCGGACCCGGGCGCCGGACCGGGCGCCGCGAGCGCTGCGCCCGCGACCGCCAGGGCCGCCGTAAACGTTTTCATGGGCGCATTTTGCCACAAACTCCTGCTGGTCCCCTCAAATGCCGCATGGGAGAATGACGAGCGTCATGGGCTCGCTCGCGCTGCTCCTCGCCATGCTCGCCGTCCAGCCGCAGCCGGCCCCCGCGGAATACAAGGTCCGGCTCGACACGTCGAAGGGCGTCATCGTGATCGCCGTTCATCGCGAATGGGCGCCGCTCGGCGCGTCGCGGTTCTACGAGCTCGTCACGAGCGGCTACTACGACGCCGCGCGATTCTTCCGCATCCGGAAGGGCACATGGGCCCAGTTCGGGATTGCCGGGGATCCGAAGACCGCGCAGCTTTGGCGCACGAAGACGATTCCCGACGATCCATCGAAGGGGATATCGAACACGCGCGGAACCATCGCCTTTGCGTTCAAAGATCCGGACGGACGGTCTACACAGGTCTTCATCAACCTGAAGGACAACTCGGCGACGCACGACAAGGAGCCGTTCGTGGTGTTCGGCGAAGTGATCCGGGGGATGGAGGTCGCCGACGCGCTGTATGCCGACTACGGCGAGGCGGCGGGCGGCGGAATCCGCGCCGGCAAGCAGGATCCCGTCTTCGAGGGGGGGAACAAGTATCTGGAAAGGAACTTTCCGCTCCTCGACTTCATCAAAACCGCGCGCGTCATTGCGCGCTAGCGGACTGCTTCTCGGTCATCGCCGAATAGAGCATCGTCAGCGCCGTGTAGACGACGACGACGATCACGAGCCAGCGCACGTACTCGATCGGTATCGACTTGATGATGTAGGCGGCGATCAGCACGCCAGGAATGCCGCCGATTGCGAGGCCCATCGCGACCGGCAGACTGTAGGCGCGCTCTTTGATGAATTTCACGCTGCCGACCGGCATCAGGAACGCACACGATCCCATCATGATCGGGTACGCCGAGCGCGGACTCATGCCGAGCAGGCTGATGAGAATCATGCACGGCGCGTACAGGCCGATCCCGAGCGACATCAGCGCGCCGAGAATAAAATTGCCGCCGATCGCGACCACCAGCTTGATGCCGCGCACGCCGAGCGCCGTGCCGCCGCCGGGGAACAGCTGCATGGCGGACATGAAAAACAGCGTCGCCGCGACCAGCAGGGCGCACCCCATCCCGATCTGCACGTAGCGCTTCGGCCACTTCGCGACGATGCCCGCGCCGAGCCAGGCGCCGAGCACGGACGCGGCGATCATCGAGAACAGCGTGAGGGTGTCGACGGGAATAATGGCGACCGTGACCAGGGCCTCGACAACGGTTGGCAGCGTGTGGCCGACGTTGAGCGTTCCGGGGATGATCCGATCGGGCACCATCTTGAACGCTCGAAACAGCGACGTCGTCGTTGCGAACGACCCGATGCCGAGCTGGTCAAGAAAATTCGTAATCCAGCCGACACCCATGGCGCCCAATGTCGGACCGTTCTCGAAGCGCGACCAGCCGACGACGTATCCGCCGGTGAGCGCGACGAGCGCGGCGAGAAGCGCGTTGATCGGGTTGGCCAGTCCCGCGAGCAGTGAAGTCATGCGCGGGGTAGCTTACACCAGGTTATCGCCGTGCCTTCTTCCTGCCCCCGTCGAGCATCGCGCGGACGCGGTCGACCAGATCGTCGGGCAGACAGGGCTTCGTGACGAAGCCGTCGCAGCCGACCGTCTTCGCCTCGCGCCGCGCATCATCGAAAGCGTGCGCGGTCAATGCGAGGATGGGGATGTGCCTCGTGGCGGGATTGGCTTTCAGCTCGCGCGTGGCCTGCCAGCCGTCGAGGACCGGCATGCTGGCGTCCATGAGGATCAGGTCGGGCTGCCGGGCGATCGCCTGATCGATGGCTTCGCGGCCGTTGGTCGCCGTCTCCACAGCGAATCCGGAGAACTCGAGATAGTCGCGATAGAGCTCGCGCGCATCCTCGAAATCCTCGGCGAGCAGCACGAGCGGCTGCGAACGTCGCGGCCTCATCTCATGTCCGTTTCCAGGCGATAGCCGCGGCGGGTCAGCCGTCCCGCAAGACGCTCGGAATACTTGCGCGCCTGAGTGTCGCGCAGGAAACGCGCGCGGCGGCGCAGCGCGCCGTCCGCCCACACTTCCAGCTCCACACCGTCGCTGAGCGCGACAAGTACGACATGGATGGTCTGGCTGCATCCCTGCAGCAGGGCGAGCGTCTGACGCGCTTCCTCGTGGCTGTCAGTCCGCTGCTGCGTCCGAACATGTGCGAAGCGTGTCTTGGTCATAGCGGCAGAGTCGGGGGTACAAGGACAAATCGCCTGCGAGTACCGTGCCACGGATGAGACCAGCGGACGGCACGTCTCGTGCGGACAACACCGCGGTTGCCCGGCCCGGCCCCGATCCGCGTTGGGAATCCGTACAAAACGGCCATGGCTGTGATGTTGATCTGTCCCCGGTGCCAGGGCGAAACGGAACTGCGCGGCACGATGGACGCGTGGTATCTGACGTGGTGTCCGGCGTGCGAACGGCTGTGGCGGCTCGAGATCTGGAGCCTGCTCAATCCCGAGGAGCCGGACCGGAAGCTCCCGTCGTTCGCGCGCGAGAAACGGAAACGCTGAGAGCCGCTCGGACCGCTACGCCTTGGCTGTCAGCTCGTCGTAGGCGACCTCGAGAACGCCCTTCAAGGTGAGCGCGCCGCCGCCCTGATAATTCTCGAAGCCTGGCAGCGTCGGGGTCGCGGCAATCGCGTCCTTCGACTGGCCCGCGGCGACGCCCTTCTTCGTGAGCGCCAACACCGCATCGAAATAATCGCGGAAGCGCAGCAGCGCGGCGCGATCGGCCGTCGGCGACTGTCCGTCCTTCGCGTGGCCGGCGATGTAGATCGTGTCGCCGCGCATGTTCTTGGCGACCTTTTCGAGAATCTTGATCCAGTTTTGAATCGACGCGCCGGCCGCGCGATCGACCCGCGGATGCCGCTCCAGGAACAGCAGATCGCCCATGTGGACGACGTTGGCGCGCTCGAAATGGAACAGCGCGTCGGCTCCCGTGTGTCCGGGTCCGTTGAACTGCGCCGCAATCGTTTCGTCGCCGAACTTCTGCGACCACGTCGTGTCGAACGTCACGTCGGCGACCACCACCGGCGCGCTGTTGGGCGTGGCGGCGGCGACGGTTCGCTGCAGCGGCGGCACGCCGGCCTGCGCCACGATCCTTTTCGCGTCGGCGCGGAACACCGGGTTGCCAAGCGTGTGGTCGGCGTGATGATGCGTGTTGAAGACCACGTCGATCGCGCGGCCGCCGCTCTTCTGCTTGACGCCGTCGAGGCAGATCTTCGCCGTATCGGGATACTGCGTATCGATGACGGTCACGGCGTCCTTGTTCACGAGGTATCCGATCGTGCCGCCTCGGCCTGTGAAGATGCCGACGTTCCGGCGCACGTCGGTGAACGCCGTCACCGGCGGGGCGGCGGGCGCCTGCACGGGCGCGGGAGCCTGTGTCTGGGCGAACACGCGCGCGAGCGGAGCGGCGGCAAGGGCGCCGGACGAGAGCACGAAGAACTGACGTCGATCGAGCTTCATGGTGCCTGGAAGGTTACCGCTCCCGCATCAGAAATTCCAGCGCGGATGGAAACCGCCACGCCCAGTCGTCTTCGGTGTGGCGTCCCCCCTGCGCCAGCACGACTCTCAGGGAGTCACGACGATAGCCCTTGCGGCGCAGCAGCCGCGCGAGGCCGCGCAGGTCGCGCGCAGTGGCGGCGCCCTCCGCCGTCCCGGCGTCGAGATAGATTCGTCCCCGCGTCGGCCGCGCGCGCGCCACGAAGGCAAGGATCTCGCGTCCCGCGAACCAGAGCGACGGGCTCAGCGCCGCCACCAGACCGAAGGGGGAGGGGCGCCGGAAGAACGCATACAGTCCGATCAGTCCGCCCATCGACGATCCGGCAATCGCGGTCGCATCACGATCGCGGCGGGTGCGGTACGCGAGGTCGATGCGCGGCTTGAGCGTTTCGGCCAGGAACCTGACGTAGCGATCGCCCTCGCCGCCGCCGTGCCTGCGATCGGGAAACGGGCTGTACTCCGCGAGACGGCGCTCGCCGGCGTGATGGATGCCGACGATGATGGGCTCTATGTGCCGTGAGGCCAGCCACGCCAGGCCGTCGCCCATCCGCCACGTCCTGCCGCCGAACGCGATCGCGGGGTCCGACAGGTTCTGCCCATCCTGCATGTAGACCACGGGATGGCGGCGGCGCTGCTCGCCGTACGTGAGGGGAAGGTAGACGTCGACGAGGCGGCGATTCCGCAGCTGCGGCGACCAGATTTCGTACGAATGCTTTTCCATGCTGGAAACCGGCGGCTGCTAACTGGTAACGTCGCGTCGTGCACCGGGAATCTCATTATTGGTACTCGCCCCGCCTGGGCCGCGAAATGGGCGTCGTCGTCTACGGCCACTGGGGTCCGCCGATGATCGCCTTTCCGACGACCGGCGGCGACGAGTGGGAGTACGAACGCCAGGGCGTGGTCGGCGCGATCGCCGGATTCATCGACGCCGGCCGCGTCAAAGTCTTCGCGGTCAACACGAACCATGGCGACGCCTTCGGCAACGCCGGCGCCCATCCGCGGCATCGCAGCTGGATGCAGGTGCAATACGACGACTACATTGTGCACGAGGTCGTGCCGTTCGTCCGCAGCCACTGCCGCAGCCAGGACGTCCCCATCTGGACAATGGGAGCGTCGCTTGGCGGCTACCACGCGGCCAACACGCTGCTGAAGCATCCCGACATCGTGAAGCGGTGCTACGCGCTGTCGGGCGTCTACGACATGAAGCGCTTCATGGACGGCGACTACGACGACAACTTCTACTTCAACAATCCGGTCGACTATGCCGCGAACCTGTCGGATCCGTGGGCGCTGCACCACCTGGCGAGCTGCGACATCCATCTCGCGACCGGCACGGGCCCGTGGGAACATGCTGACGAGGCGTACCGGTTCTCGCGCGTCCTCGCGTCGCGAGGCATTCGGCACCATCTCGACGACTGGGGTCCGCAGGGCGGCCACGACTGGCCGTACTGGCGTCATCAGATCTGGGAGTATCTGGCGCAGGTGTAACGGTCCCCGGTCCCCAGTGCCCCGTCCCCAGTCTCCGGTCCCCAGTCCCCAGGTCAGAGCTCAGAGGCCGAGCGTGTTCAGCAGGTATGCGCCGCGCGCGATCACCTGCTGGTCGTCTATCCAGGCGTCGCACTCGCGCGTCAGGACGTCGACGTGCGTCGTCGATTTCCAGTCGGCGCCGGTCTGGCTGCCGTAGGGATCGCCGAACGCGAGGTGGACGCCGGGCACTTTCTCGTCCTGGAGCAGGATGCCGATCATGTCGCGCAGCGCGAGGTTGGTGCCGAACGCGAGCTCGCCGACGCGATCGCTGAACGCGTCGGTATGGCAGTACTCGTGGAACTCGCGCTCGAGCGCCTTGCGCGCGCAGTGGACGCCGACCAGCCGTCCGCGCGCGATCTCCAGCGTCATCGGCGTGCGCGACAGATCGCCGTATTTCGGTCCGAAGTAGTCGCCGGCCGTGCCGTTGCAGACGAACACGCCGTCGACGGAGGCGGGCGTCGTGAAGACTTCGCCGGCCGGCAGGTTGGACCAGTAGGGGGGGCTGATGAGACCGCTCGTCTTGATCCAGTGCAGCGCGGGATCGAAGGTCGCGGTCAGCGACGTCCCGTGGGCGGTTTCGACGCGCAGGGTGGACGCGGTCCGCATGCGCTCGCACAGGGCCGCGCTCAGACGATCGACGAGCCGGTAGTCGGCGCGCATCCCTTCCTTCATGATCCGCGACGTCACGCCGACCATGTGCGCGTACCGGATCCGGCGGCGCTCGACGGCGGCGACGATCGCCATCCGCGCGCCCAGCTCCCCCTGCTGCGGCTGCACGCAGAGGATGCCGGAATCGCAGCGCTCGAGCGCGTCGAGCACGCGAGACGGGGCGCCGTTCAGCGGACGCGAGGCGATCTGCTCGATCAGGATCGCGTCCGCGGCTGCACCCGCGGCGTCGAGGGCGGCCGCGAGGCTCGCGGCCACTTCGCAGCTCGCTTCGTCCGCGATGAGCGCGACGCGTTCGCCGGGCTGGATGGCCAGGCAGACGTCGACGGCGTTGCGCGCGCCAGGCGCAAGCTCAGGCGAGAATGGGCCGA
The DNA here is from genome assembly GCA_035495955.1 of Vicinamibacterales bacterium. Taxonomy (GTDB): domain Bacteria; phylum Acidobacteriota; class Vicinamibacteria; order Vicinamibacterales; family 2-12-FULL-66-21; genus JAICSD01. The sequence continues at coordinate 200,493 of DATJFE010000082.1, forward strand.
AACACCTTCCTTCTTCCGTCTTCATTCTTCCGTCTTTTTCCCTTCGACGACAAAGGCAGGCACCTGGCCGCCTCCAGACGTGACATTGGCCAGCCCGGTCGCGCTCAGGCGGGTGAGGAAGCCCGAGACGCGCCCGTGGAACAGATACGGCGCGAAGTCGACGAGCATGTCGCGTTCGAAGATGCGGCCGTCGTCGCATACCGGGAAAACCTCGCGCCGAATCTGGATCCGCTCCTGGGCAATCCAGTTGCCCTCGCTCACCGCGCGATTGAGCGCGGCGTCCCACGGGCCCTCGTCCGTCTCCCATCCCAGCGTCACGCCGCTGCCGCCGTACTCGTCGTTGGGCTTGAGCACGAAGCGCTCGCGCTCCCGCCGGACACGCTCGGCGACCGCATCGGTGACCATCCGCGTCCACGGAACGTGCGGCCGGACGGCGTCGAGGTCCGCTGCGTCGAAGATGTGCCGGTACGCGTGATCGGTGAGGACCGCGAAGAACGCTTTCTTGTGCGGGATCTTGCAGCGGAGGTTGTTCGCCACGCAGACGGCGCCCCTCTCGTACGCGGCGACGAGCGCGCGGCACTCCTCCATGCGCGCGACGATGTCGTTGATCAGGACGCGCCGGTACACGAGATCGATGCGGCGGCCGTCGGCGGAGAGGTGCGTCCCGTCGAACGCGAGCTCGCGCGGATCGTGAATCACGGTCGGGATGCCCGCGGCGACGAACGCATCCCGCAGGATCTCGAACTCGCTCCACGTCGGCACGTCGCGCCAGTCCACGATGGCGGTCAGCGGCGCCGTCGCCGAGCCGCCCCACTCGCGGTAGGTTCGCAGCAGCGCGTCGAGGAGCTGCTCGACCGGCCTGTAGTACCGGACGTCGAAGCGGCTCCTGAAGCGCGTCATCAGCGATCCCTGATCGAACAGCTCGGCGAGACGCTGGCTGTAGGCGGGCCCCGCTGGGCTCTCGGCGTTGTACTCGGCGAACTCGAGCGAGTCGGGGAGGATGAACGAGTCCGCTCTCGCGGCGGTGCTCGCGGGCCCGGCGCCCGGATCGATGCGCGCGAGCGCCATCTCCGCCTCGCTCATCCCGAGGGCCCGCATCAGCGGCTGATCGTGCGGCGCCGCCAGCGCGAGCCGCTCACCGAGCCGCCACAGCGCTTCAGCCGCGCGCGTCACCCGCGCCTCTTCGGCGGCGTGGAGGAAGAACGGCCGCAGGAAAGGGCAGAGCAGCCGTCCACCGAACGTGAGGCGCCGCTCCCGCATCCGCGCCGCCAGCGTCCCGCAGAGATCGCCCGCGGCCTCGTCGCGGACCAGGGCGTGCCAGACCGCTATCGGCTCAACCAACGCGGCCTCTCATCGTCTCGCGCCGGGGCACTGAGCGCCTCAAACAGGACCCGTGGCGCCGGCGCTGAGGCCCACCATCTCCGCCCAGCGCGGCCACGACTGCGACGGCTGGCCGCTCAGCGCGCGATCGATCGCCAGCGCCGCCATCTTCTCGACGACAATGTCGAAGTAGTGCGCGGTGATGCGATCGCGCTCGAAGTCGGGCGCCGGATTGAGGAAGTCGATCGCGTACGGCACGCCGTTCTCGACGGCGAACTCGATCGTGTTCATTTCATATCCGAGCGCGGTGTTCAGCGTCTGCGCGTCGCGGACGATCCGGGCGCCAAGCTCCGGCGTCAGGTATTCGTGCTCGACCAGATAGCGGCGCTCGTGCGGATCGTAGCGGACCGGAATGATGTCGGTCTTGCCGAACGTGAAGCAGCGGACGTACTGATCGAAGTGGACGAACTGCTGCAGCGTCATGCAGTAGGGGCCGGTGACGTCGTAAGCCGCGATCAGCTCCTCCCGGTTGTTGACCTTGTAGACGTGCTTCCACCCGCCGCCCGAGAACGGCTTGAGGATCGCGGGCCGGCCGACGTAGTCGAGCAGGCCGTCCCAGTCGATGGGATAGCCCAGATTGTGCAGCGATTCGGCGGTCAGATCGATCTCCGGCGGATACGACTTCTGCGGCAGGACGATCGTCTTCGGCACGGCGACGCCGACTTTCTGCGCGACCGCGTAGTTGAAGAACTTGTCGTCGGCCGTCCACCAGAAGGGGTTGTTGATCACGTACGTGCCCGTGAGCACCGCATGCTTCAGGAACGCGCGGTAGTACTCCACCTCATGGGAGATGCGATCGACGATCACGCGGTAGCCGGAAGGCTCGCCCATCCTGGTTCCCGTCAGCTTCACGAACTCCGCCGTGATGCCGTGCGGCCGTCCGAGCGTGTTGACGCGATCGAGAAAGGCCGGAGGAAACGCGTACTCCCGTCCGCACAGCAGTCCGACTTTCACGCTGCCTCCTCATGGCCCGCGCGGGTCTCGTCTACGAGCCATCGGACGACCGCGCGAAGATCGCCCGTTTCGCGATACACCTGCAACTGACGGTCGGCGCTCGTGCCCTCCTTGACGATCGTGTGCACGTAGTCGAGCGCCTTCCGGCTTCCCAGCTCGTCGGCGACATCGTCGACGAATGCGAGGAGCTCCAGGGCGAGGTCGCGCATCGGGACTTCCGTCCGCTTGCCGAAGTCGATCAGGCGTCCGTCCATGCCGTAGCGGGCGGCGCGCCACTTGTTTTCCTCGACGAGCGCCCTCGGATAGATGCGGAAACCCAGGTTGCTCCGGCGGAGGCGGTACAGCTTGACGACAAGCGCCTGCGCGAGCGCCGCGAGCGCGACCGAGACGCGAGGCGACGTCGGCACGTCGCAGATGCGGAATTCGAGCGTCCCGAAAACGGGATGCGGCCGCAGGTCCCACCAGATCTTCTTGCCGTTGTCGATGCAGTGCAGCTCGACGAGCATGTCCAGATACGCCTCGTACTCCGTCCACGAGTCGAAGTGCTCGGGGATGCCGCTGCGCGGAAAGCGGCGGAAGACGGTCGTCCGGTACGATTTCAGCCCGGTGTCGCGTCCCTGCCAGAACGGGGAGCTCGTGGACAGCGCGAGCAGATGCGGAAGGAAATACCGCGCCTCGTTGAGCAGCTCGATCGTGCTCGCCTTGTCCGGCACCGCGACGTGGATGTGCAGGCCGAAGATGAGCAGCGATCGCGCGAGCTGCTGCAGCTCCTCCACGATGTTCTCATACCGCTCGCCTGGCGACAGGATCTGATCCTTCCAGTTCGAGAAGGGATGCGTGCCGGCGGCCGCGATGCGCAGGCCGACGCTTTCCGCGCTCTGTGACAGCTCCCGGCGGATCCGGCACACCTCGTCCTCGAGCTCGGTCACGTCCGCGCAGATCTTCGTGCCGACTTCGACGATCGACTGGTGCAGCTCGCGCTTGATCTGGTCGCCGAGGGAGGGGGCGCTGGCCGTCAAGAGTTCCGAGACGTGCGAGCGCAGCGCCCACGTGTCGGGGTCGACGATCTGGAATTCCTCTTCGACGCCGATGGTGAAGGCGTGCGCCATCCCCGAATGATATCTTACGGGTGCATCCCCGCATGTCTTCGGCCGGCCCCTTTTCCCGCCGCCGCCTCGCCGGCCTGCTCGCGATAAGCGCGATTGTCGCGGTCGGCGCCGCCGTGCGGCTCTGGGACCTGAAGGCCGGCGTTCCCCACGCCGTCGACATCGGCGAGCCGCAGGTCGTCGATCGCGCGATCCGCATCCTGCGTACCGGCGACTGGAATCCGCATATCTTCGATGACCCGACGCTCGTCATCTATCTGCAGGCCCTGGTGGCCATCGCGCGGTTCCTCTGGGGCGCGGTGAAAGGCGAGTGGATCTCGCTGGACGGGTTCAGCGTCGAGGCGATCTACACGACCGGCAGATTCGTCGCCGCATTCATCGGCGCGGCGGCGGTCTGGATCACGTACCGCCTCGGCACGGAGCTCGCCTCGCGCCGCGTGGCGCTCATCGCGGCGGCTCAGATGGCGGTGCAGCCCGGCCACGTGCGCGAATCGCACTTCATCCTCACCGACGTCCCGATGACGACGCTTGCGACGCTCGCAGTGTGGCTGTCGGTGCGCGCGGCGCGGGTGCGCACCGTTCGCGCGTATGCCTGGGCGGGCGCCGCGTGCGGTCTGGCGGCCGCCGCGAAATATAACGGCGGGGTCGTGCTGAGCGCCCTCGCGGCCGCGTGGCTGCTGAACGACCGGTCGTCGCCCGATCGCGCGAAGAAGGCGCTCGCCGCCTGCGGCGCCGCGCTGCTGGCCTACTCAATCGGCTCGCCGTATACCTGGCTGGACATGCCGGCGTTTCTCGACGGATTCGCGGCGCAATTCACACGATTGGCGGGTTCTCCCCCGGCCGGCGATCCGGCCGGGCTTCTGTACGTGAAACACCTGTCGCAGGCCGGCGGGGTCGCCTGGCTGCCGCTTGCGGCTGCGGGAATGGCGCTGCTGCTCTGGCGTCCGGGCGCACGCGTGCGCTGGGCGCCGCCGATCGTCTTTGCCGTGACGTACTTCTACATGCTCTCGACGCACGCGCACGTGTTCGCACGGTACGCGCTGCCGCTGATCCCGATGCTGTCCCTCTTCGCCGCCGTCGCGGTCGTCGAGCTCGTGAATCAGGCGCGCCGGGTCCCCGCGCTCGCGCGGCCGTCCGCGCAACGCATCCTGCTGGCCGTCATCGTCCTCGCGCTCCTATACCCACCGGCCGCGTCGACGATCGGATGGCTGAAGCTGCAGCGGCGGCCGGATACGCGCGCGATTGCGGCGGAATGGCTGAAGACGAGCGCGCCTCGCGGCGCGCGGCTGGCGGTCGACAACAGCGGGCCCACTTATCTCGGCGCGGCCGGCTTCCAGGTCACTGACGTCGAGCTGCTGCGCGAGCACGACATCGCCTGGTATCGCTCGCGCGTCGACTACCTGTTGATCAGCGCGACAGACCTGACGCAGTACGAGGACTACCTCAATGCCGGACCGGTCGTGTTCCAGATCAACCCCACGCCGCAACGCCGGGGGCCGCCCATACAGATCGTGCAATTGGTGAATCGGTGAGTTGGTGAATTCTTTCTACGTCCCACTGTCCCGCCCGACCAGATCCGGCGGCGTGATGGCGGCGTTGACGCGGCGCGCGAGCTGATCGTGTTCCTCGACGAGCGGCTTCGGCATATGGCTGCCGAACATCTGAATCAGTTCCTCCTGTCCGGCGATGGCCTCGACCCACTCGGCCGGATCGACCTTCAGTAGTTCGGCCATGTCGGCGTCCGAGATGTTCAGCGCGGACCGATCGATGGCATCGAGCGTGGGCACGGCGCCGATCGCGGTGTCGACGGCGTTGCCCTGGCCCTCCGAGCGATCGAGGATCCACTTCAGCACGCGGAGGTTGTCGCCGAAGCCCGGCCACAGGAAGCGCCCCGATTCCGCGGTGCGGAACCAGTTCACGCGAAAGATCTTCGGGGGATTCGCGATGGCGGCGCCCATGTCGAGCCAGTGCTGGAAGTAGTCGCCCATGTTGTAGCCGCAGAACGGCCACATCGCCATCGGATCGCGCCGGAGCACCCCGACCTTGCCCGTCGCGGCCGCGGTCGTCTCCGACGAGAGCGTGGCACCGAGGAACACGCCGTGCTGCCAGTTCCGCGCCTGATAGACGAGGGGGATGCGCCGCTGGCGGCGGGCGCCGAAGATGATCGCGTCGATCGGCACGCCGTTCGGGTTGTCGAACTCCGGCGAGAGCGACGCGCACTGCGTCGCGGGCGCCGTGAACCGGCTGTTGGCGTGAGCCGCCTTCTCCGTCGAGGACGGCGTCCACGGTCGTCCCTGCCAGTCGAGCGCCTGCGCCGGCGGCGGATCGTCGTGCCCTTCCCACCACGGCGTGCCGTCGGGCCTGAGGGCCACGTTCGTGAAGATCGTGTTGCGCTGGATCATGTCGAACGCCGTCGGATTCGTCCTCCGGCTGGTGCCGGGGACGACTCCGAAAAAACCCGCTTCAGGGTTGACGGCCCATAACCGGCCGTCGCTGCCGGGGCGCAGCCACGCGATATCGTCGCCGACCGTTGTCGCCGTCCAGCCCGGCATCGTTTTCGGCGGTACCAGCATCGCGAGATTCGTCTTGCCGCAGGCGGACGGGAACGCCCCGCAGACATAGTACGTCCGCTTCTGCGGATCCTCCAGGCCGAGGATCAGCATGTGCTCGGCCATCCAGCCTTCCTTCCGGCCCAGCCAGCTCGCGAGCCGGAGCGCGAGACACTTCTTGCCGAGTAGCGCGTTGCCGCCGTAGCCCGAGCCGATCGACCAGACCGTGTTCTGCTCGGGGAAATGCATGATGAAGCGGCGATCCGGGCTGAGATCTCCGAGCGAGTGCAGGCATCGCGTGAAGTCGTCGGAGCCCCCGAGATGATCGAGCGCGGGTTTTCCCATCCTCGTCATGACCCGCATGCTCAGGACAACGTATTTGCTGTCGGTGATCTCGACCCCGACCTTCGAGAACCGCGATCCGACCGGGCCCATCAGAAAAGGGACGACGTACATCGTCCGTCCCTTCATCGATCCGTTGAAGAGCGCCGTCAGCTTCGCCATTGCCGCCGCGGGCGCCATCCAGTTGTTGTTCGGGCCTGCGTCGTCTTTTTCGGAGGTGCAGACGTAGGTCAGGTGCTCGGTGCGCGCGACGTCGTGGGGAGCGCTGCGGTGCAGATAGCAGCCTGGCATCTTCTGCTGGTTCAGCTCGATCAGCTCGCCCGTCGCGACCGATTCGCTGATGAGCGCGTCCTTCTCGGCGTGGGAGCCGTCGCAGATGAGGATGCGATCCGGTCTGGTCATCGCGGCGATGTCGTCGACCCATTTCCGGATGGACGCGTTCAGGACGGCGGCTCTATCGCTCATCCGTTCATTCTATCGACTGCAAGCCACGTTTTCACATCTCCATCAGATCGCGGCCGACCACGATACGACCGCTGAAGTAGGGCCGCGCGGCGGCGAGCCATTGCTCATCGCTGACGGCCGTCGTCTCTCCCGGCACGAGATGCGAGAGGACCAGGGTCTTGACGCCGGCCGCCGCGGCGACCCGCGCGGCGTCCTCGACGGCGGTGTGGCTGTCCATGATGTGTCGACGGAGCGGCGTTCCTGGAGCGCCCGGCGCGGCGGGCACGTACAGCGCTTCGTGGACGAGCACGTCGGCGCCCCGCGCCAGCGCGATTGTGGCGGCCGACTGGTGCGTGTCGCCGGAAATCACGATCGACCGATCGGGGCAGTCGAACCGATAGGCCAGCGCGATCGGGATGAGCGGGTGCGGGACGATGGCGCAGGTGACGGTGACGCGATCGTCCTTCATGACGCCGCCGGCATGGCTGAGCTCGTGCGTGTGTACGAGCGGCGGCAGCGCCGGACGGTCTTCGTCCGCCTGCCGCACATTCAGATCTTCCGCGTTCATCTCGAAAAAGAGCGTCATCATGCGCGTCAGCGGCGGCGGCCCCCAGGCGTCGATCGGCGTCGTCAGGTCGTCGCCCCATCGCAGCAGAATGAGATTGCCGAGATCCGCGTTGTGATCCGAATGATGGTGCGTGATGAAGATGTGACGCACGGCGCGGAATACGCCGGCAAGCTGCAATTGACGGGCGATCCCGTTGCCGCAGTCGATCACGTATCCGCGATCGCCCACGACGATGATCTGACCGGGGTACGCGCGCGTCGTCTTCGGCGTGGGTCCGCCCGCCGTTCCGAGGAGGATCAGACGCGAGCCGAGGGGCGTGGGACCGTGCGCGGAGGGGCGGGCGCGCAACCTCAGCGGCAGGGTGCCCGCAAGTCCGGCCGCACGGGCAAGGAAGTCGCGGCGGTTCACGCCGCCATTCTATATATGTGACGCCGTCAGCGCCGTTTCCGCGGCTTCCTCTTCCGGGGCTTGTCAGCGGCTGCTTCGGCTGGGACGGCGATTGCCGGCGGTGGAGGCGGCCACGATTGTCGATGCCAAAGCGCGCGGGATGACCGCTGCTTCGGCGGCGTGACCATGTCGCGGAGCTCTTCCCGCAGGTGCTTCAAGTCTTTCGTCAGGACGCGCAGCTCAGCCTTTATGTCGTCCTCGTTTTTCCATTCGCTCATTGCAGTACCGATCGTGGATCGCCAAGCACGAACGGTACCGTTCACCTTCACCCGATGCAATCCTCACATATGTGTATTGGAAGGTGTTCCTCGATGAAACAGACGGGTAAAACTTATCCTGTGAACAGCCGCGCGATCTGCGGCTTGACGACCTTCCCCATCGCGTTACGCGGGAACGCGGGGACCGTTCTGAGATCCCTTGGAATCTTGTAGGGCGCCAGTCGTTCCGCGGCCCACGCCTGAAGCGCGTCCAGCGTCAGGGTCGCGCCTTCGCGAAGCTCGACAGCGGCAGATACGCGTTCGCCCCAAACCGCATCCTCTGTTCCGACGACGGCGCAGTCGGCGACGGCGGGATGCTGACGGAGCGTTTCCTCGATTTCGAGCGCCGACACCTTGTAACCGCCTGTTTTGATGATGTCGACGCTCGTCCGCCCGAGCAGCCGATACGCGCCGTCCTCGACGACCGCGACGTCGCCGGTGCGAAACCACCCGTTCCGGAAGGCCTCGCGAGTCTCCGCCGGCCGGCGCCAGTACTCGAGAAAGACACCCGGTCCGCGGACTTCGATCTCGTCCTCAACGAGACGGACTTCGACGCCGGGCAGCGGCGATCCGACGAAGCCCGGCCGTCTCGGGCCGCGCAGCGGATTCGACAGCACCATCCCGAGCTCTGTCATCCCGTATCGTTCGAGCAGCGTGTGGCCGGTGATCTCGCGCCACCGCTCGAGCGTCTGGACGGGCAGCGGCGACGATCCCGACATCATGAGGCGCACGCGCCGCGCGCCCGCGGACCGCGCGCGCTGGATCGCCGGAGGCGCCGCCTCCCACGATTCGATCAGCTTGTAATAGATCGTGGGGACGGCGGTGAACACGGTGACTTCGCCGGATCCGAGGCGCCCCCAGGCCGCGTCGACGTCGAACTGCGGAAGAATCTCGCAGCTCGCGCCGGCCGCGAGCGCGCAGCCGACGAAACTGATTCCGTGGATGTGATGGAGGGGCAGCACGAGCAGCGCGCGATCGCCGGACGTCCAGCCCCAGGCGTCTCGTACCGACGCGATCTGGGCCGCCACGTTCGCATGCGTCGCCACCACGCCTTTCGGCTTGCCAGTCGTACCGCTCGTGTACACGATGAGGGCACGTCGCGACGGATCCACCGGCGGCGGCAGCGCCCCCGGCGGATCGCTCGCGAGCAGGTCCGGCGTCCGGATGAAGCGCGCGCCGGCCGCAACGGCGATCCGTTCGAGCGCCTCGGCCAGCCGTCCGCTCCCGACGACGATCGACGCGCCGCTATCGCGCACGACGTATTCGAGCTCCGCGGGAGGATGCGAGACGGCGAGCGGGACCGCGACTCCGCCGGCGAGCCGGATGCCGCGCGCGACGACGAGGTGCGCGAAGCTGGGGGGGACGAGGAACGCGACGCGCGCGTCGTCGAGATCGCAGCGCGATTCGAGGAGGCCGCCCGCGACTCGCGTCGCCGCGTCCGCGAGATCCTGGTGGGAAAAAACGCCGTCGGCGGCGATGACCGCCAGCCGGCCGCCGGCCGCGATCACGTTATTTCTTGCGCGCTCCGCGCATGAAGCGTTCGCCCGCCCGGATCACGTTCCGGTGGTGGTGCTGCGAATCCGCCAGGACGCGGCGTACTTCGGCGATGAAGAGGTCGAGATCCACCGGCCGCAGCAGGATGCCGGCGTACCCGAACGTGTCTCCCTGCTCGACATCGTGCGGGTCCGAGGTGATGGCGATGGCGGGCACCTCGCGGCCGCGCGCAAAGACGCGCATATGCGGCCGTTCGCACCGAATCGTCCCGATGACGACGACGTCGGGCGTCGCGTGAACGGCGGCGCGATCGTCGGCGAACGGCAGTTCCTCGACGCGAAAGCCCGCATGCTCCAGCGCGGCCGCGAACATGCCGGAGCTGTCGGCGTGGGGCTCCATGAGGAGGACGGTCGATGACCGGGAAGCGGTGTTCATCGGCGTCAAAGATGGCTGTTCCGATAGGCTACTCCGATCGCGCGCCCGCCTCAACCGGTGACCAAACTGTCGCACCGAGAGCGCATTTGACCGGACACTACACACTATTTCACACCCCACTTTGTGCGTCGACCGTCGCCAGCAACGCGAGCGAGCGCAGCGAAGCGAGCCACCGGAGCGGAAGCGAGGCGGCGAAGCGCCGAGCGAGCGACGGTGTAGGGGAGTCCGAGGGGCAAAGCCCCTCGGATAAAACTAGAATCGGAAGCCGAACGCCACCCGGAACGTGCGGCCGCCGCGCTGGCCCTGGAACGGCACCGGATACGCCGCCGTCGACGTCGCCTGGCCGAAGAGCGATCCCTTGATGTAGCCCGTCGGCAGGCCCATCGAGTCCAGCGCGCTGTTCGGATCCGGATTGACCGTCGTGTTGTACCGGATCACCTTCAGGTCGTTGAACACGTTGTAGACGTCGAACTTCAACCACGGGCGCGCGGTCTTGTACACGGGCAGCTCGTAATTGATCGAGCTGTCGAAGAGTGCGACGCCCGGGAAGAACTGGGATCCGCGATCTCCGAAATACACGTTCTGCGATGAGGGCGCATCCGGATACCCGGCGGCATTCAGCAGGTTCGTCTGGATGGCGCTGAGCGGCACGCTCGATGCGACCAGACTGTAGGTCAGGCCGGAATCGGCGCGCAGCAGCCCCGACAACGAGAGCCGGCCGGCGTTCCGCAGGTTCATCGTATAGATCGTCCAGGCGCGCAACTTCGAGCGCTGGAAATCGTACAGATGCCCGTCGGGGAGGCCGCGCGTGTAGATCGTGGGCAGCCCCGCAACCGGGAAGTCGCCGTACGCCGAGGAGATCCCCGGCTGGTTCTGTGCCTCGCCCGTGAACGTGCCGTCGTTCTTGATCTGCAGCGTGTAGTTCCCGGCGACCTGCCAGTTCGGCATCAGCCGGTAATCGCCCTGGAGCACCATCGCCTGGTAATCGCGTTTCGGCACGCTCGAATTCCTGAACTGGATGTTGGTGAACGTGCCGAAGTCGACCCCGTTCTGCACGACGTGCGTCGTGCCGTTGGCGATGTCGATGAAGTCCTCGATGAAGTCGCTCGTGTGGCGCAGCACATAGGTGACCTGCGTCGAGCCCCTCCTGCCGAGCTGCGTTCCGGCGGAGACGGTGAATTCCTTCGTCACCGGCGATGTCAGCCCGGGCGCCATCGAGACGTTTGCCGTCGGGAAGCTGCCGAAGACGGTCTGGTAGTTGGCCGGATCGAAGCCCGGCGCGAAGTTGCGTCCCTGACCCGCCGGCCCGTCATAGATCCCGATCGTCAACGCCGGATTGCCGACGGCGCTGTTGGCGCCGACCTGCGTGTCGTTGTAGCGGCCGGAGTACCACCCGTAGGTGGCGTGGAACACCGTCCTGCCGTCGCCCTTCGGGTCGAAGGCCGCCGCGAGGCGCGGGACCACCGTGCTGGTGTCGATGCCGACGATGCCGCCAGTGGAGTTGCTTTTCACTTTCTCGAAACGCACGCCCAGATCGAACGACAGCGCGCTCGTGGCGACCCAGTGATCCTGCAGGAAGAACGAGTTGTTGTCGGTGTTCAGCTCGGCCCCGCGCGTCGCAATCCAGTGCTGCACCTGCGTGTCGCCCGGCACGAACGTCGGGATGATGCGGTGGTTCGCGTCGAACACCGGATTGCCGCTGGCGTCCTCGACGAAGTCGGAGACGAACACGTAGCTGGTGGCCGATTGTGAATTGCCGCCGGTCCGCGAGCTGCGGTACCACTCCCAGCCGCCCTTGAAGTCGTGGCGGCCGGCCTTCGTCAGGCTGTAGGAGAGGTTGGCCGTCAACTGACGGTTGTTCCGGTCCTCGGGATCGGTGGCGTCGAAGTACGGCGCGTTGTACTCCCAGTTGCCGCCGTTCTGCGTCAGGGTGAAGATCGGCGAGTCGGCCATCGTCGTGCTGGTGCCGCCCGCATTGAGGAACGAGAAGTGCCGCTGCGAGTACGCGGCCTCCGCGAACACTTTCGCGCCGAGCACGCCCCGCCAGTTCGCGCCGAACACGTTGTTGGGGGTGTTGCGCGTGACCAGCGTGGCGGGATCGATTTCGTAGCCGCCGATGGCCGGGACGGTTTCCGTCGTCGGATTGGTCGTGAAGTTCCCCTGGAAGGTGTGATTCGCGAACGGCGTCGAGGTGAACTTCACTTCGCCGCGCTTGTTGTCGCTGAGCGCGTCGTACTTGATCCCGGTCGCCGGAAAGGAATTCGACGTCGTCTGTTTCGCGAAGCGGCCGGCGGTGAAGAACCAGAGTTTGTCGATCAGAATCGGTCCGCCCGCCGTGGCCTCGTAAGTCTTGTTGAGGACGCTGGTGCGCGTGGTGTTGTGGGCCTGCTCGTACGGCGTGATCGCGCTCCAGGTCGGGTTTGCGAGGCTCACGCGAAAGCTGCCCGAGAACTTGTTCCCGCCGCTCTTCGTAATGGCGTTGACGACGCCGCCCGAGAAGCGCCCATACTCGGCGGAGATGCCCGACGTGAGGACCTGCGTCTCCTGGATCGCATCTTCGATGAACACGTTCTGCGGCGAGCCGAAGAGATTGTCGTTCACGTCGATGCCGTTGATCATGAACAGGTTGTCGTAGGCGAACGCGCCGTTGATGTTCAGCTGCCGCACGTTTGGCGCCGTGCTTTCGGTGACCGCCGGCGAGAGATTCGCGATACCCTCGAGGTCGCGCCGTGTCGCGAGCGCCTCCACTTCTTCGTGCTTGATATTTGCGCCCACGACGGGCGTGCTGAGGATGGTCGGCGTCTCGCCGGCAACGGTGACGGTCTCCTGCACCTGCGAGATCGACATCGTGACATCGATCTCCGCGACGCCGCCGAGCGGGACCTCGGCCGTCTTCTCGGTGGGCGACATGCCGCTCATCTCGAATTTCAGGTGATATGTCCCGGGCGGGATCGCGCGGAACAGAAAGCCGCCGTCCGTGTCCGTGACGACTGTCCGATCCCCCTGAAGAGCGGGCGACGTTGCGGTGATCGTGGTGCCCGGGAGGGCCAGGCCCTGCTGATCCTTGACCGTGCCGCGGATCGTGCCCGTCTGGACCCCTTGCGCGAAGCTGCCGGCGCTGAACGCGACCAGCAGCGCCATGGTTCCGAATAGCCGTGTCATACAGAATCTCTCCTGACGTGAAACACGAGATCAGCTGCACTCGGCCTGCCACGACGGTCCCTTCAATCGCGAGCCGATGAAAGCGGCGCGATCCCATACTCGGTCGCTGTTTCGCATGTGTTGGAATCCAATCGCGTGGTGACGGGCGACGGTGGTGTGGATCGATCCTTCGCCACTCATACCACCACTCGTCCCAGTGTGTGCAGGCGCGGAGGTTCGCTGTTCGTGATCGCGGGCGGTTGCCGCGCCCGTCAGCAGCTCAGCCTGGCGATGTATAGTCCGTGCGGCACCGAAAAGCAGGAACGCCTCGAGGATGGATCTCGTCCGATTTGTCGTGCTGCTGGCCGGCTGGCTGGCGTGGATGCTTCCGTTCTTCGGCATGCC